>CAJXSD010000019.1 GCA_913060475.1 uncultured Paracoccaceae bacterium
ATGTGACCGACCAACAGCGGGACCATTTGCACCAAGCCCTACGGGACGCCATTCATAACGCTGAACATTGGTCATCTGAATCGCCCTATATGGTCGACAAACTGCCGCAGTTGCGGCGTGATTTGGCGGCTGTGTCGGTGTTTTTAGACACTTGGCCAACTACACAAACGGCCCGCCCTTGGGATGATCTGTGGCGCTGGGCCAGCGACCATTTATCCTGCGAAGGACAAGAGGCGGTTTTGTCCCTGATGCTAGAGCCGCATGGCGATGTGGTCGATGGTCTAGCCGACTGCCTCAGCTTTCCCGAAACTGTGGCCCCTGCGATCCAAGGGACCCAAACGGTTCAGCAGTTACGCGACATAATTGCGTCGGCCTATGACTGGGCCTTGGCCTATGATTTCAAAGCGCAATCGGGGACGGCGCGGTTTTGGTATGTGTCCGAGGAAAAATTGGAACCCCGACTAGGGTCCCGTCATACCGAGGATGGCAGCGACCGCGAAAACCCGTTGGGAATTGCGTGGCAGGTGTCGCAATTGTGGGATCAGCTGTGCGACATGCCCGCATCGCTGAGTATTGCCGAAGTTCTGTTATCCCATCCGCAGCACCGTCAAATCGTGCGCCGTATTCAATCGGTTCAGGGCTGTGACTATGGTGAAATTCGCGAAAATCTGTTGGCGGATGACATTTTACCGATTGATATGATGCGCTACAAATTGGCCTATTTCGGGGCCAGCCGATTTGATCCGCGATCTGATAAATGGGTCCGGATCAGTTTGTTTGCTGGGCTGCCTTATCCAACTGATATTGGAAATTTTGATGTGCGGCTCTGATCCAATTTTACTCAGTCAAAATGAATGGGCCAGTCTGGGCGAAAAGGCCGCGCGCGGTGCGGGCTATGATTGGGGTCATGCCGAGGAATTCGGCTGGGCTTTGGCCGAATTGGCCGCAATGGGTGTCGATGCCTCGTCCGCCTTGTGTGATCTATTGGCCGCCTATGAACAGGGGACCATCACTGTACCCCGCCAAATCGCGGACCTTGGCGATAATGCGGATCGCGATCCGCTGTGCCCGGTTTGTGCTGGCGCGGCGCTGTGCGATTTGGCGCAGACTGCGGTGCATGATGGGCATCGGGCGCTGGGCGTGGTTCATGCGCCTGTGTTCTTGTTGCCCTTTGCCGCGCGTTTGTCGCGGCAGTTGGGGGCCGCGGTGCGGGTGTATCATGGGGCACTGCCCGTGACCGTTGATGCCCCCATGATGGCGCAGGGCACCCTGCGTCTGGAATTGACCAATTGCGAACCATTCGATGGGGTCACGCCGCCTTGGACGCGTATTCCCATTGATCCTATGGCGTTTGATCAGCTTAAGGCCTATGGTCTGCGCACGACCGTTCCCGCAACAGAACAATCACGCACAGCGGGCGCAGGCGCGGGATTAAACGACAACGATTAAATCAGAACAGGTCCAGCTGACGCGGGTCTGATTTCTGTTTTTTCGGCTTGGCTGGGCGGCGATCTGGTGAATTGCGGCTGGCGTGTCGGATCAGGATGGACCGCGTGCTGGGATCGTTTTGATAGGACTTTTTCAAATGGTGTATCGTGTCGGCGGCAAATTTGCGCGCCTGTTTTTCGTCCACAATGGGCAAAACATAGCCATCCGGAAAATCAGGATAAAGCCAGGGTTCATGGATATGTTCGTCGCGAACCTGTGCCAGTTCCGGGACCCATTTGCGAATGAACTGGCCTTTGGGGTCTTGGTCCTGGCTTTGTTTGATGGGATTGTAAATGCGGATGGTATTGATCCCCGTGGTGCCAGATTGCATTTGCACCTGACTGTAATGAATGCCGGGTTCATAATCCAGAAATTGCCGCGCCAAATGGTGCGATGTGGCCCGCCAGTCCAGCCAAAGGTGATAACTGGCAAAGCTGACCAACATTGCACGCATCCGAAAATTCAGCCACCCCGTTTCATTAAGATACCGCATACAGGCATCGATAAACGGATAGCCCGTGCGCCCCGTGGCCCAAGCCGTGAAATGGGGATGTTCGGGCCCGTGCCGATCCAATCCGCGAAAGGCAGGGTGCAGATTGGTGGTTTCGATATTTGGCTGATCCTCTAGTTTTTGAATGAAATGGCAATGCCAATGCAGGCGACTGTAAAAACTGTCGATTGATTTCGCATGCTGCGGGTCGATGTCACGGATGTGACGCCGCGCCTGTGTTGTGGCCTGCGCCACCTGGCGGATTGACAGCGTGCCAAAGGCCAGATAGGCCGACAGTCGTGAACAGCTGTGGTCTGCGGTGCGGGGGGATGACATTTCATATCGATACTGCCGCCCCCGCTGGGTCAGAAAACTGTTCAATGTGTCCTGTGCGGCGTGGCGCCCCGCAATTTGGTGCGTGGTGGGTTGGGTGGTGTCTAACTCCAAAACGGTGGCCTTGGGCATTTTGTCCGATGGCAAGGTGGGGCCAGACAGGGTGTGTGGGGGTGCGATCACGGGGGCGGACATGGTTGTATGCCATGATCTGGCCCAACCGTCGCGCGATTTCAATCGCCGCACCACGCCGTTGCGCACCGGTTCATGCCATGTGATATTGTGGTGTTTGCACCAATCCAGCACCCGTTTATCGCGGGCATAGGTCCACATGTTCCAGGTTTCTTGGTGGGAATAGAGCGCGGCGATTGGATGGGCTTGGCGCAGGGCCTCTAGCACGGTGATCGCATCGCCCACACGCACCACCAGCGGTGCGCCCAGACGGGACAGTTCAACATTCAGATCGCGCAGGCTGTGATACAAAAAATCATATTGGCGATAACTGACATCGGGTTGCGCCCATAGGTCGGGTTCCATGATATACAGTGGCACAACAGGACCAGAGCGCGCCGCCTGTGATAGGGCGGCGTTGTCATGGATGCTAAGATCACGTTTGAACCATATGATATGGACGGGTGTCATGTCCTGCGCGTGTGTGTTTTGGGTTTTGGTTTTTACACACTTAGTCTAACACCCCCCTTAGAAAAGGTTTAGTGTGTCCTATCCCGCATCCTGTCTGCCCTGATTGGCGCGATTATGTGAGTGCCGCGCCAAAAACAGGGATTGCAGCCGATCGCTGATTTGTGCCGCCGACATGCCTGCGTTGTGATACATTTCCTCTGCACTGCCTTGGTCGATGAACCGGTTGGGCAGGGTCATGGGGAACAATGTCGCTTGGCCTAGTTGATTGCTGTGGGCCAGATATTCCAACACCGCCGCGCCAAAGCCGCCGCTGCCCCCCTGTTCCAATGTCATCACAACCTGATGCGTTTGAACCAACCGATCAATCAATTCGGTATCCAAGGGTTTGGCAAATCGCGCGTCCGCGATGGTCACGGAAATACCCTGTTCGGCCAGCATAACCTTGGCCTGTTCCGCTTGGTCCAAATGCGCGCCTAGGGACAGGATGGCGACATCATCGCCATGGGACAGGATGCGCCCCTTGCCGATGGGCAGAACGCTGCCTTTTTCGGGTAATTCACAGCCACGTCCCGATCCGCGTGGGTACCGAAAAGCGATGGGTCCATCATCATAGGCGGCGGCCGTTGCCACCATGTGCATCAATTCGGCTTCGTCCGCGGCGGCCATGACCACAAATCCGGGCAGGGGGATCAGATAGGATATATCGAAACTGCCCGCATGGGTGGCGCCATCGGCCCCGACCAGCCCCGCGCGGTCAATGGCGAACCGAACAGGCAAGCCCTGTAACGCCACATCATGGACGATCTGATCATAACCGCGTTGTAAAAACGTTGAATAAATCGCGCAAAATGGTTTCAACCCACCTGCCGCCATGCCGGCCGCGAATGTGACGGCATGTTGTTCGGCGATCCCCACATCAAACACGCGGTTGGGGGCAATCTGTTGCAATTTATCGACGCCCGTGCCGGATGGCATGGCGGCGGTCACGGCAACCACCCTTGGGTCGGCCTGTGCCTCGGCGACCAATGCCTTGGCAAAGACAGAGGTATAGCTGGGCGCATTGGCGGGGGATTTAAATTGATTGCCGGTTTCGACGTCGAATTTTGACACACCGTGATATTTATCGGCGGCGTTTTCTGCGGGGGCGTACCCCTTGCCCTTGCGGGTTAGGGCGTGGATTAAAACGGGTCCGCGCGACTGTGTGCGGGCGCGGCGCAGGGCAGTCAACAGTTGGCCCATATCATGGCCGTCGATTGGGCCGATATAGTCGAACCCTAAATCTTCGAACAGGGTCGCTTTGTCTGGGCGGCCCGTCACGATTTCACGCGTGCGTTTTGCCCCCAGTCGCAGTGGTTTGGGCAGCAGGTTTTCCACGTCTTGGGCCAGATCGTTTAATTTGTGCAGGGGTGTGTTGCCATCCAAGCCCGACAAATATTTCGACATGGCCCCAACCGGCGGTGCGATGGACATATCGTTGTCATTGAGAACAACAAACAACCGGTTTCCCGCGCTGCCTGCGTTGTTTAATGCCTCATAGGCCATGCCGGCGGAAATGGATCCATCGCCAATCACAGCCACGGTGTCACCCACATCTTGGCCCAAATCACGCGCTGCGGCAAAGCCGAGGGCGGCGGAAATAGAGGTGGAACTATGCGCTGCACCAAAGGGATCATAGGGCGATTCAGATCGTTTTGTGAAACCACTTGGCCCCCCGAGTTGGCGCAGTTTCGTCATTTGGTGGCGGCGGCCAGTCAATATTTTATGGGGATAACACTGATGCCCCACATCCCAAATAATTTTGTCGCGTGGCGCGTCAAATATGTGGTGCAGCGCGACGGTTAATTCAATGACGCCTAAGGATGACCCCAAATGCCCACCCGTTTGGGACACGATTTCGATCACATCATTTCGCAATTCATCCGACAACTGCTGCAATTGCGCAAGAGACAGATGTTTCATGTCCTTGGGCGATTTTATTTTTGCCAATACAGGTTTGTGGTTTTGTGATACGATAGGCATAGCGGATCCTTTCAGATAAAAAGGGCGCCATGCCCTGTGCGGACATGGCGCCTCCTCCTGCAGCCAACAGGAAGGGAACCGGGGCTATGGCAAGCCCCAGAGATCGACCCCCGGGAAAAAGGGTCGAACTGTGGACCGTGGGATATCCCACGGCCGCTATTCATAAACAGGCGCGCCTGTTGTGGCCAATTCTGGCCAGTATTGGATCACATTGCTGCCCTGCAGGGGTTGTTGATACCCTTTGTGGCATGTTTTGCAGGCCACTTTGGGGGCATCGCCATGCAGTGGGCCTAGACGGTTTTCAGGCAATTCAGGGCCAAGCGGCAACAGATAGTCGTTGTTCAGCTCTTGGACCATGGAAATGCCCATGCTGGCCGTGCCCCATTGGGGTGTAACCTGTGATCCGTCATAAAACGCCCGCGTATTGTGGCACAATACACAGTTGCGACCTAATGAATTGGCAAAGTAATTCATCAACGAATAGGTGCGTTCTGCTTGTTGGATCAATGGATCACCTGGTTGATTGTCAACACGGCTTTCCAAATCATGAACCGCGATGGTTTCATAATTCACCAAATAGGCCTCAAGCGCGTCAGAGGGCAGGGATGTGTACTGCGACAATGGCGTGACACGGTTTTGGACCGCTGGCCAGCCTGCAACAGTTTCGTTCACGGGTGTGACCTTGAACCAAATGTCACTGGGGACATTTTGCCCGCGGTGACAGGTGTTACAGGTCACGCCAACCTGTTTATTGGCGTTGACGTGACCATCCCAGTTTTCATTGATGTTTTGCGTCATTTCGATCATGCGGCGTGCAACCACTTTGGTATAAAGCGTGTCGTCGCCATATGTCTCTGTATCGCCATCGCCATGACAATAGGCGCATCCCTGATCGGGGGCGACCCAGTTGGTCATGGCTGCCATCAGGCGGTTAAAATTGTCATCCGTCAAATCACCCAAAACTTGGACGTTTTGATAGATATCGCCTGCTAACGCTTCGCCACCTTCGGGGATATAGGGTTCATCTTCGATCAGATTTGCAATGTCGGGATCCGGCGTTGCCAGATCCGTTTTGAATTCTGTCACAGACATCCCATTTCCGCGTGGGCCGGTTTGCAAACTTTCGGTTGCAAAGGGCTGGCCATAGCTGATCAGGACTGCGGCTGCGAACACAGCCGCCCCCGCGACCCCCACCAACATGGCGGGGCCATAGACGTTTGTGGGGTTTTCTTTGTTCCACTTGTCGAACCATTTGGGTAACATGTTACTTCTCCTGACCGACGAAGGCTTCGTAGGATCCGTAGTTTTCGTATCCGTATGAGCCGTCATACATTGGGGCGAAATAATGTTCCTGTGCCCAGATGAACCAGTTGTCCACCACAGTACCAGTTAACAAAATGCCAATTCCGCCAGTGATCGGACAGAGGACCGCAAACCACCACGCCCAGCGGTGAATGCCCTCCATCGTTGCGTTAAATCCCATGGTCCAGCGCCAGAACAGAGCCGCACGTTCCGTGGCTGTGCCGCGATCATAGATCTGTTCCAATTCACGGTCGCCGCCATAGCGGGTTACCGCCAGAATGGTTGCACCATGCATCGCAAACAACAGAACTGACCCATATAGGAACACGATCGAAAGCGCGTGGAATGGGTTATAGTACAGGTTGCCGTAGCGAATGGAAAACGCGGTGGTCCAGTCCAGGTGCGGGAATATTCCGTATGGGACCGCTTCGGACCAGCTGCCCATCAGAATGGGACGGATCAGGCCAAGAACCAAGAACAACCAAATTGCAGCAGCAAAGGCCCAGGCCACATGTTTGCCCATTTTGTGTTGTTGCGCCAAGAGGTAACTGCGCAGCCACCAAGTGCAGACGGAAACCAACAGGAACAGTGAACTGATTATATACCATCCCCCTTGGTCAAGCGGTGGCATGCGCAGTCCCCATTCTGGCCCGGGTGGTTCCAGTGCCAGCCAGAAAAACTGTCTTAGGAATTCGGGGATCGACCAGCCAACCTGCGCTAGCATGTTCAGACCCACGATGTTGAACCACAACAGACCTGTTGCCAGTGAAATGACACCTGTCCAGCCCAGATAAACGGGGCCAAGTTGTGCGTTGCCGATCAGTCCGGCCAATGTTGAAAACCATGGTTTGCCGATGCGTTCGGACATCATGTTGTTTTCGTTGTCGGTCCCCATTTCGGCGGGGCCGCGGACTTGGACTTGGGTTAATATGTTTTGATATTCAATCATGGTTACATCCCCACTTGGCTTGGCCAAATTGGCAGTTCCAACCACCAATTCCACCATTCAGGCCAGCCTTTGGTCCAGACGGGGCCAGAAATAATGATACAGACGGCAGAGAAGAATACGGCATTGATTGCCAGCAGAAATCCAAGACGGTGGATCCCCAAGGTGCCAATCGAATACCCGATATAGTCACGGAAAAACGTATCTTCGTGATCGGGGCCTAATGCTTCTTCGCCTTTTTCGGGGTTTGCGGCACTTAGGATCAATGCGCCATGCAGCGCCAGTGCCAGTGTGGTTGTGAAAAACAGCGTCACAGCCAACATATGTGCAGGGTTATAATGGAAATGCAGATAGGCATAACCAGTGTTGGATACCCAATCAAGGTGACTGAAAATCCCATAGGGGAACCCGTGCCCCCATGCGCCCATTAACAGTGGGCGGAACACCACCAACGTCAGATAGGCCAAAATCGCAAAGCTAAAGGCAAAGGGAACATGATACCCCATCCCAAGTTTGCGACAAATTTCAACTTCGCGCAGGGCCCAGCTGATAAAGGCACCGGTTGCGCACATTGTAATGATCTGCCACAGCCCGCCTTCCATCAGGGGGGCCATGCCTAACCCATAACTTAGGTCAGGGGGGGCGATGTTGATCAGCCAGGGGTTAAATGTCCCTTGCTGGGATGCGCCCCAGAAAATCAATATGGTTCCTAATAAGGCAAAGAATGCTGTCGTGACCCCGAAGAAACCAACGTAAAATGGTCCTACCCAGAAGTCGAACAGATCGCCGCCGATTAACGTCCCGCCTCGGACGCGATATTTTCTTTCGAAACTGAGCAATGCCATCTCTTCTCTCCATGTCGTGCGATCGCTGCCGCGATCCGCTTGGATGTTTGCAAGGGCTGCGGCCGGTTCCGAAAAACCGCCCGTAGCCAAGGTGTGATGAGCACTGGAAAAAATGTGTCGTCAAAAACGCGAACACGCGCGTTATTGAGCGGCCAATTCAAACCAGTTGTAATGATCTGTGCTTAGCAGAACGAGGTGAATCATTGCTGCTAGCAAAAAGAGGAATACCCCCTGAGCCACGAACACGCGGCGCGGATCGAAAACGAGCCAGATTTTATAAAATTTAGCCATTTCTTCCTCCTCAGAACCAAGGACGCCAGATAAACACTGCCAAATGGGCGACGATTGCTACTGCTGAAAATAGCCATAGTCCGCTCATATAGACTGAGTGCAGCTCTTGCGCCTGCTCGTCTGTTAATCCTGTGAATGACAGGTGTGTATTATCAGCCATAAACTTTCCTCCGGAACGTTTCGCTGACGCCGCAGTTCCCCTGGGGCCGGGTCCGGATGGTCAAATCCACCGGGTCCTGTTCTGTCTGCCGACAGAGCAGATCGTGATCCTCGTGCCAAATTAATGGACCGAGAAAATGAGTGGTGTGGTGCGATCCGCTTCGGCCCATGCGCGGGCCAAAGGACCATGTAAAAACAGGGTATGTCTGCGGAACACATCCACGGCCCAAGCCACCGTTGTAAACGGGATGGCCAGCACGAAAATCAGGCTGAAATAGAAAATGAATTCAGCACTGCGCCGTGTTGGGCTGCGATGTTTGGTTGGGGTTGCGCTGATATCTGTCATTGCGTCCTCCTTAGGTTATGTTCGGGCCAACTTGGCGTCATCCAATGCGATGACGGTGTCGACCAAAACAGAATTGTCGCCTCTGTCGCGTGCCGATTTTTCGGCTGCATCGCGCAGAGATTTTGCCGCGGAAATGCGGGTTAAAATGGGATGGCGGGCAACGATTTTATCCAACATCGCTTGCGCCTCGGGGTCCCATGGTAATGTCGTTGCGGTTTCTGTCGGGGTTGCGGGCCCTGCATCCATTTCACTGCCCAATGGCAGGATGTGGAACAATGCGTCGAACAACCCGTTGCAGATTTCCTGGATCAAATAGGTGGCGCCTGCATATCCCATCATCGGGGTCCCTGTGGCCCGCCGAATGGCGGCACCGGGGAATGATGCGGGGATGAACGACGGTTTGGGACCATGCCCGCCCGATTGTTCCGCCATATAAATTTTTTCGTTGATTGACCCAAACACGATCAGGGGGCGTGTTTGTTCCATCAAATTGCGAATTTCCATCGCATTGGTTTTTGTCCCCGCCGTGCGCGCCACCGCAAAGGCGCAGGGCAGACCCATTTCGGTTTCCAGAAAATACCGAATGCCGCGGGCATAGGTTTCATTGGCCACAATCGCGAAATTCGACGTGGTAAAGAAATCTTGCGTCACCGACCGCCACAAATCCCACAGGGGTTTCAGCGTCGAATGTTTTTCCGTTTCGATGAAATCCGTTGGATCCAATCCCAACAGGTCACCTAATTTGGTCAGAAACTTGGTCGTGCTGTCCATACCGATAGGGGCCTGCAGATATGGTTTGCCCAAAACTTCGCACAGGCCACGCCCGAATTCGCGGTACATACAAATGTTGACATCTGCATTCACCAGCTGACGCATTTCCGCGACATGTGTACCCAGTGGCATAACCATGTTGACCTCGGCACCGATGCCTTCGACCAGACGGCGAATTTCTGCCAGATCGCTGGGCATATTAAAGGTGCCATACATGGGGCCCAGAATGTTGACGCGGGGTTTTGCGCCCGCCTCGCGCTTTGCCTCGGGGGGCATGCGGCCCTTGGTCATGCCGAATTCGGTAAACAGCCATGTCATGGCGCGATCGGCGGCTTGCCACTGATCTTCGTCGATGGTGCGGGGCAGAAACCGTTGGATGTTGGTGCCTTGGGGCGTCACGCCACCCCCGATCATTTCGGCAATCGATCCCGTGACCACAACCGCGGGCAAGGCTGGATCCAATGTGTCCCATGCGCGTTTCATCGCGCCCTCGGTCCCGTCGCGGCCCAGTTCCTCTTCTCCTAAGCCTGTGACAACGATGGGCAATTCATGAGGAGGAAGGGCGTCGGTATAATGCAGCACCGAGGTCACAGGCAGGTTTTCGCAGCCAACAGGCCCGTCTATGACGACCTGAATGCCTTTGGTCGCGCAGAATGCATAAACTGCGCCCCAATATCCTCCGGCTCTGTCGTGGTCATAGACTAACATTTCTAAATCATCTCCTGCGCTTTGGCGGCGCGTGCGGCTTTGTCCAATTTTTTCTGATGTGTGGCGCGGAATTGTGGTTGCAGGTTGGGTTTGCCTTCCCACAGGCCGGCGGTATCCCCCGTGCCAACACCGCTGAAAAAGCTGTGCATTTTCGACATGCGGTCAGAATTTGCGATGGCTGAATTGACGACGGCGGTCAGGCTGCCGGCACCCGCTGGCCCAATCAGGGGACGTGCGGAAATCAGGTTGGTGAAATACAGGCCAGGGGTCTGGTTTTCCTTGGCCTTTTGCACAACCGGTGTCGTTCCAATTGCCAAATCCGGTTCGAAATGGTCCAGCGCGGCTAGGTCATCCTCAAGCGATGCGCGGAATTTTACGGCGACGCCCTTTGCGGTCAACCACTCAAAATCTGCTTGAGATTGTGGCGTTTTGGGGCAGGCTGTCCCGACATAGGGTACATCTGCGCCGCTTTCGATCAACAGGCGCGCGACCAGCAGTTCTGATCCTTCGTATCCTGACAGGGTAATGCGTCCGTTGATTTTGTTCTGGGCCAAGGCCCCTTGGATCGCGGGGATAAAGGCATTTTTCGCCGCATCCACCTGTGCCCGTGGCAGGCCGAATACATCGCCCACGCTGTCATACCATGCGGCTGTGCCCTCGGCACCGACTGGGGCGCTGCCAATGATCGGACGACCCGCAGATTCGAAAACCCGTGTTGTTGCGGTGTAAAACGGATGAACGGCGGCCACGGCGGCACAATCAAGTGCGGCATATAATTCGCGCCATTCACGGGTGGGCACGGTTGGCCCAGCCTCTAGCCCCAGTGGCCCCAGCATCGCCCCCAGCATCACGGGATCGGCGGGGAACATTTCGCCCAGCAATGCCAATGCAGGCTTGCCGGACCGTGCGCGACTGGGGGCTTTGACCGGGCCTGATTTTGCTTCTTCCATCGCGTATTTCAGCATGGCAGATGCCAGTACATCCTTGGCCTCGGCATGGGTGGGAACGCCAAATCCGGGCACATCAATGCCGATAATGCGGACGCCATTGATTTCCTTGGGCAGCAATTGCAGCGGCACGCCACTGGCCGAGGGCACGCATAGGTTGGTAATGACAATCGCGTCATAGGCATCTGGATCGGCCAGATCATGGGCGGCGGCCACGATATCTTCGAACAACTGTCCGGTGACCAAGGTTTCTGAATCAAAGGGCACATATCCAACGGACCGGCGCGCGCCATAGAAATGGCTGACGAAACTTAGCCCATAAACACAGCAGGCGGATCCCGATAAAACGGTGGCCACACGCCGCATCCGCAGGCCGACGCGCAATGATCCAAAGGCAGGGCACATGGATTGCGGTTTGTCATGGGGTCCCTGCGGATAGTCGCGGGCAAACTGTTCCAACATTTCGCTGTTGTTGGCCTGTGTGCCGCTGGCCTTGCGCAGATCAACGGATCCACAGCCGCCACTCGGCGCCGGTGTGGGCGATGTGTCAGCCGCTGGCTCAGGGGCGATGATTGGAACATCAGCCGCGTTGTCGTATGTGATTTCGCGCCCCATTCCTAAACCTCGTCATAAATGATTTCTAGGGACGGTTTGGGTGCGGATTTTGATCCGCGCATATCGGCATCCGTGGCGGGGACCAGAACAAAATCGCCGCCGGTATCTTTGCTGTCGAACAGGTTCAATAAACCGTCTTGGTCCAATGGGGTGGGGCGAATGGGCGGTGCTGTCATGACCGCTTGGGCCAGTTCCTGAAACAGCGGGCCCCATGGCCCGGATTTGCTGCCAACAATCTGATAGTTCGCCGATTTTTTACGCAGATCATCATTTTGCGGGATCGACGCCAGAACGGGAATGTCCGCCGCCTTGGCAAAGGCCGCCGCTTCGCCCGTGCCATCATCTTTGTTGATGACCAAACCAGCAACACCCACATTGCCGCCCAATTTGCGGAAATATTCGACGGCCGAACAGACGTTGTTGGCGACATACAGCGATTGCAGATCGTTTGATCCGACCAGGATCACCTTTTGCGCCATATCGCGGGCGATGGGCAGGCCAAATCCGCCACAGACAACATCGCCCAGGAAATCCAACAGGACATAGTCAAAGTCCCAATCATGGAACCCTAGTTTTTCCAGCAATTCAAACCCGTGAATGATGCCACGTCCACCGCAACCGCGGCCGACCTCGGGTCCGCCCAGTTCCATGGCGAACACCCCGCCACGTTTGAAACAGACATCGCCAATTTCCACCTGTTCGCCCGACAATTTTTTGCGGGTGGATGTTTCGATGATGGTTGGGCAGGCTTTGCCACCAAACAACAGCGATGTGGTGTCAGATTTCGGATCGCACCCGATCAACAACACGCGTTTGCCCATTTCGGCCAACATGTGTGATAGATTCGCCAGCGTAAAGGATTTGCCGATCCCCCCTTTGCCATAAATCGCGATGATTTGCGTTTTGCTGGTGGGTTCGGATTGTTCCGCAATCACATCGGCCAAATCGGTGTTCGCCTCATCGCGCAACCGGTCGGAATAGCTGGTCAGGTTGGGTACATCATCTTTCATGCGACATCTTTCCAGTCTAGGGCCATTTTAAGGCAGGATTTATCCGTGAATGCGGTTTCATAGGCATGGGCCGCTTGGGCAGCCTGTGCGCGGTGGGTGATCAACCCGTCCAGCGATAATGCGCCGGCGTCGACCAAGGCTTGGGTCGCAGTTAGGTCCGATTTGGTCCATTCGGCGGCAATGCGAACCCGTGCCTCTTTCATAAAGGCGGGGGCGAAATTGAATCCGATGCGGTTTGGATAAAACCCTGCCAACACCAATTCGCCCCCCTTGGATAGGCGCGCGATCAGTTGATCTACAATGTCGCCCTGCCCCGAGGCATCATAGATGTGTTTATAGGATGCATTCCCGTCATCATTGGGGTGTATCACGCGATAGGCCCCGTTCGCGCCATCGCGTCGGGTTTCATCGATGTCCCACACGGTTGGGGGTGGGCCCCCTGCCGCAATGGTCAACCGCGCCAGCAGCCGACCGACCACGCCATGGCCAACGATCAAATCGGGCAGGCCTGTGTTCACGCCCGCCAACGCATGACGCGCCGTCGCGGCCAAAGCATAAAGCGCGCCGGTATCCCCCATGGCTTTGTCGATTTTTAACACCCGATCATGGGACGTAATCAAATGGCGCGACGCTGCGCCAAAAAGGCCAAAGGCGTCTTGGTAACAATTCGCACCGGGCACAAACACATAGTCGCCCACGTGATATGGGGTGATTCCACGGGTTTCAACAATTTCGCCCATCGCCTCATACCCAGGGATCAGCGGATATCCCATGCCGGGAAAGGGGGGCATTGTGCCGGACCAGAACAGATTTTCGGTGCCTGTCGAAATTGCGGAATGTTCAACGCGGACAACAACTTGGCCATCCACAGGGTTGGTCAAAGTTGCATGGGACAATGACAGGGTTTTTGCGCCTGTTAACACTATGGCGTGTGTGTCCATTTTGGACCCCCTTTCATCCTCCGGCTGTTGTTTATTTTCTTTATGTCAGTTTAACGTTACACACTTAACTGTCAATTTATTTTGACAGTTGTCGGGAATTATTTTTTCCGCGCGGTGATGATTGATGTGACAAATGGGCGATTTCCAGCGCAAAACTTGATGTCGGAAAATCCAATTTTATTCATTATATCAATAATTTGATCTGAATTTCTGGTTTTGCCCGTTTCCATCGCCAAGGTATAGATCGCAAAATACACGTCGCCCGCGCGACTGGGGGTTGGCGTGCCCAACATGGGTTCAGAAATTACAATTCGCCCCCCAATCGGTAGAGCTGTGTAAATTTTGGTTAACAGATTCTGGATGGTTGTATCGCTGTGGTCGTATAAGACGCGGATCACAGAAATAATATCATAGCCAGCGGGAAGGGCATCGGTTTTGAACGACCCCACATGCCGGTCGAACGATTCGTCCGGGGATAATTGGGGCACGATGTCGAATACGGCACAGGTCAGGCCCGGGAATTTCTGTGCGACATGGGTCACAAATGCCCCCGATCCGCCGCCCACATCCAGCCATGATTTGGCAGGTCCAACGTCAAGCCCGTGCAATGTATCATGCGCGACCAGATTTTGGGTGTCGGTCATCAGTTGCGAATACCGTTTGGCATCGTCGGCCGGTAAATCGGTGCCTTGGGTGAAAACATAGGGCCAGAAACGGGCCAGGTCCGGTTGGGTCAGGCCACGGAAAAAATCCTGCGGACGCGACAGGTCTTGGTACAGAATTTCGTGATGATCGACCAGCTGCGCCAATCCGGGAACCGCGGCAAAAACGGCGCCCTTGCGGCTGAGCCGAACGCGGGTTTTGCGGATATGCATCAACCCCAGGGCCGCGCCGGCCCGACACAGGATTTCAATGCGATCCTGCGGGACATCGCACAGATCCGACAGTTCTGCGAAATCCGCGCTTTGATCGGCCAGGTGGTCGATGATGTGCAGCCGGACCAGCGCCATCAACACTTGGGAATTGATAAACCCCATCATAATGTCAAACACCGCCTCGCCGTCCTGACGGACCAAGCGTTTTATGATCGGCAGGCGTGACAACCTGTTTTGCAGGGATTGATCCGCGATCAGGTTGAAAATGCGCCGATCCCACCGATCCCTAAGGCTGGGTTTTCGGCGGGGATATGCGGCGACATCTTTCACCTTAGGCGCGTTGTACGATGTCGGCGGATGGCATAATGCTGTCAGCCTGCATGCGCACCATTTTCGCCAGCGCCTGTTCGCCTGGGCAGGCCGGGATTGACGCAATCGCGCAGGCCAAAATGTCGTTCAGTTTTTCCATCGCACCTGCGACGCCCAATTGGGCAACGGCATTGGGGCGATTATTTATGGCGTCCTGTCCCATGGGTTTGCCCAATTCCGCGGTCGTGCATAGGACGTCGCGCAAATCATCGGCAACTTGGAATGCTTCGCCGATATAGGCGCCAAGGTCGGACCATTCATCGGCATTTTGCCCCGCTGCAATTGCGCCCATCTGCGTGGCGGCAATGAACAAGGCACCTGTTTTGGATCGGTGATAGGCGCTAAGGTCAATGTTGGGTTCGCTTTCCCACGCTTGGCCTGCACAAATCCCGTTGGGGGTGCCGGCGTATTCGGCTAAATGCGCAATCAGGCGGCCGGCACGGTCTGGTGATGTTGTGCAGTGCAGGGCAAGGTGTTCAAACGCTTTGATAATCAAACTATCGCCTGTCAAAACCGCGATGGGTTCCCCGAATGCACGATGCACCGTTGGCTTGCCGCGACGCATATCCGAATTGTCAAAGCAGGGCAAATCATCATGGACCAAGCTGGCACAATGAACCAATTCCAAGGCGCAGGCCGCCGCGTCTGTCAAATCGGGCTGGTCATCGCCACAGGCCAGTGCAACTGACAGCAGAATCGTCGGGCGTATGCGTGCCCCACCCGGAAACACAGCGTATTCCATCGCCTGGGCCAAGGTGTTTGGCATATGCGAATGTCCATCAAACTGGACAGATTTCGCAATTTCCGCCTGTATTCGCGCGTGAATACCCATTTTAACCCTCGATTCAGTAAAATTTTCGCGGCATATGTAAATAAAACTGGACATAAACTGCGTTTCTGTCAAATATTTTATTTATGAATATTTCAGTCATGCGATATCGACAGGGCAAAGATGTGGTTGTCATAGGCGCCGGAATGGCCGGTCTGGCCGCCGCGTTAGAGCTGTCCCATTTGGGGTATCGCGTACGCGTCATCGAACAGGCCAGCGCCCCGGGCGGGAAAATACGTCAGGTGCCATCGATGGCGGGGCCCGTTGATATCGGGCCTACGGTTTTGACCCTGGTCCATGTCTTTCGCGATTTGTTTGATACGGTTGGTGAAAATCTAGACGACTATATCGATCTGGTGCGGCAGAAAATATTGGTGCGCCATTGGTGGTCGGATGGAACGTCGCTGGATTTATTCGATCGCCACGATTCGAATTTGGATGCAATCCAGGATGTGTTCGGGTCTGTGGCGCGGCAAGAATACGCGAAATTTCACCGCGAAACCGCGGATTTGTTCGACGCTTTTGACGCGCCGATGATGCGCAATCCTGAACCGACCTTGGGGTCGATGAACCGCGTGGTTTTGCAGCAACCTTCGTTGATTAAAAAAATGCGACCCCATCAGACATTGGCAGGCTATCTGTCTGGTCAGTTTTCAAATCCCAAGTTGGGTCAGTTGTTTGGCAGATACGCCACCTATGTCGGGGGATCGCCGCTGGCATCGCCTGCGATGTTGGGACTGGTCTGGCAGGCCGAGGCGCGTGGCGTTTGGGCCATCCGGGGCGGTATGGGGAAATTGGCCCGTACCATCGAACAACTGGCCGTGAACCGTGGGGCTCATTTCAGCTATGATACGCAGGTTGAACGACTGGATGTTCACAATGACAAAGTGCGCGGTGTCTATCTGGATAATGGGGAATATATCGCCGCCAATTTTGTGGTGTTCAACGGCGACCCTCAGGCCTTGGCCTTGGGGCATTTGGGGACAGGCGGCACGCCGGCCGTCCCTGGTTCCCAGCGGACTATGGCGCGGTCGTTATCTGCCTATGTTTGGGGATTTGCCGCGAAATATTCCGGACCTGATTTGATCCATCACAATGTTTTTTTTGCCGATGAAACCAATTCCGAATTTCGCGATATCAAGCGCGGCATTTTCCCAACGGATCCAACGGTTTACATCTGCGCACAAGATCGTGGAAAAAATATGTCCTATCCGGATACTGAACGGTTCGAAATGATCGTGAACGCGGCCCCCGCGTCACAGATGGCCCCTAGTCAAGAGGATTTTTCACAATGCAACGACAAAGTCCTAAACCGTTTGGCCAAATTCGGGATCACGTTCCAAACCCAGTTCGAAACGCGCAATCTGACAACACCGCGGCAGTTCGCGGCACGTTTTCCCGGCTCGGACGGGTCGCTTTACGGGCCCAGCCCGTCGGGGATGCTGTCTGCCCTGAAAAAACCGAAAACCCAATCGCCGATCGCGGGCCTATATCTGGTGGGCGGCGGGGTCCATCCGGGGGCGGGGGTGCCGATGGTCACGCTTTGCGCACGGCACGCGGTCGCCAAGATCACGGGCGCCCCAATTTCAACATCGATGTCCCGCCAAACGGTTACGCCTGGTGGTATGTCGACGGCATAGACCCGGTTTCAGGGCGGGCCATTTCCATTATCGCGTTTATCGGGTCGGTATTTTCGCCGTGGTATCGGTGGTCGGGGCGCAAATCGCCACAAAATCATGTGTGTTTGAATGTGGCGACCTATGGTCCGGGGGGGCGGTTTACGATGACCGACCGTGGGCATACGGCGCTGCATCAGACCGCAGATACATTAACATTGGGGCCATCGTCGGTTCATTGGGATGACGCGCGTCAGGAATTGCGCATCGATATCAACGAAATCAGCAGTCTGCCCTTGGTGTCGCGGATTCAGGGGACCGTTACCATCCGCCCCAAGGGGATGACCGATGTTGAACTGGCCCTGACCCCGACGGGCACCCATGTTTGGCGACCCTTTGCCCCGAACAGCGACATATATGTCGATCTGGATCGGCCCGGTTGGCAATGGCAAGGGCATGGATATTTCGATGCAAATTTCGGCACCCGCGCGTTAGAGCAGGATTTTGATTACTGGACATGGGGGCGGTTTCCCGTGTCATCGGGGACCAAGTGTTTTTACGATCTGACCTATCGCGATGGAACATCGGCCGCCTATGCAGTGGATTGTGATCTGGATGGGCAGGTGCGTCTGTCCGACACTGCGCCCGATGCGGTGAAATTTTCGCGCAGTGGCTGGATGGTCAAACGTGAAACCCGCTGCGATGCGGGGGCAAAGCCCAAACAAATCCAAAGTTTGCTGGACGCGCCATTTTACAGCCGTGCCGAGGTTCAGACCACGTTGGACGGCCAAACCAGCCAAGGTGTGTTTGAGGCACTGGATTTAACGCGGTTTCGCAATCCGATTGTTTTGGCCATGTTGGCGGTGCGCGTTCCGCGCCGTGCAGCATGGCGATTTTCAGGCGATTAGGCCGCGTCAGGATTGCGTTTGATCAGGCTGGCATTCAATGCGCCCGCGATGCTGACCCAAATGACATAGGGCACCATCACAAGACCCGCGATCCAATCGACCGACCACATGGCCACTGTCATTGCAAATACGCTGATCCATAGGGCCGATAGCACGATCAACCCCGCCTTCATCCGGCGCAGGCCAAAAAATACGGGCGTCCAAAGTGTGTTGAACGCAATTTGCATTGCCCATAACGCCAGCGCGATTTCGCCACCATCTTGGGGGGCGACACGCGCACCGGCATAGGCCATCAAGACATACAACGTGGTCCAGACCACAGGAAACATCCAATTGCGCGGTGTCCACGATGGTTTATCCAGCTGCGCATACCACGCACCTGTCGGGAACAACGCCCCGGTGGCCCCCGCGCCAAAGCTGGCGATTAACAGTATAAAGAAAATTGTCCAATCCATACGTCCTACCTAGACAGTTTTGGGATAGGGTCAAGGGGTTGGTGATGCAGATACGTCCTGTGCCTTTAGGTCAAGCATGATGTCGCAGAACCGATCACTCCATGATTTCGTTTGGGGGGCGGGGTCTGCGGCGGCATTCACCAAAAATGCCGTTTCCGACAGGGGCGGCGCATAGCGCATCGCGCAGCTGGGTCCAATCAGGCTATGCCCTGTATAGATCGCGGATTTTGCGACCAACAGCCCCTTGGTCAGGCGCGATGTTCGGGCGCGCTGTGTGATGCTGTCATATCCGTTTTGCGATATGGCATCCCCAATTGCTGCATAAATGAACCGTGCTGCAAAAATGGCCAATCTGACGCGTACGGGTAATTCGGCAATGCCTGCGTTCGATCGAATGTATAACCGGTCCGCATCGCGCAACAGGCGACGTGCCATGCGGCGAATGACCTGCCGTGGTTGGGGGTTGTCCAAAAATGCCTCGGGGTCCAGCCCTGCATCGTGAAACCACTGCTGCGGAATATAAAGGCGGCGTTCCAAGGCATCTTCGCCAATGTCGCGGGCGATGTTGGTCAGTTGCATCGCCACCCCCAAATCGCAGGCGCGGGCCAATGTGTCGCGATCGCGCACATTCATGATACGGCACATCATCACCCCGACCGCGGATGCCACCCGTGCGCTATAGCCATAGAGGTCATTCAAACTGTCATAACGGTGCCCCATGGCGTCCCATGCTAGCCCCTCTAATAAGGCTTCGGGCAGGGCGCGGGGCATGTCGTGGCGATCCACAATATGGGCAAAGGCGCGGTCGGTGGGATGATTACGGGGCTGGCCACGATACACACAATCCACCCGATCAATCAGGGATTGGACGGCTGTGACCTTGTCCTGTTTCAAATCCACCTCGTCGTCCGCCACCCGACAAAACGCATAAAGCGCCAGTGACGATTCGCGCACATCGCGGGGCAGTAATTTCGATGCTGCATGGAACGACAGTGACCCATGCTTGATTGCGTCATGGCAGTATTCCAGATCTGTTTCATATGTCATGGCAACCTCGGGTCAGGGTGTGGGCATCTGGGACCAGTTGGGTCAACACCTCGGATGATGTGACAACGCTGGGGATCCCTGCGCCGGGATGGGTGCCGGCACCGACCAAATACAGGTTGTCGATGTCTTCGCTAATATTATGGGGGCGAAACCATGCCGATTGAAAAATGCGTGGTTCCAGTGAAAAACCGGCCCCATGCGGGCTAAGGTATCGTGTTTCAAAACATTTCGGCGTTAGGACATAATCTGTTGAAATATACTGGCCGAGGCCAGGCAGGATATCGCGTTGCAAAACATCCAGAACCGATTGTTTATAGGTCGCGGCCTGTTTGTCCCAGTCAACCGGATCGCGCCCTGCAAGGTTCGGCACAGGCGACAGGGCATAGAATGTATCATCGCCCGCAGGCGCAACCGTGGGGTCACTGACCGATGGGCGATGCAGATAGATCGACATATCTTTGGCCAGTTTTTGTTTTTGGAAAATATCGCGCAACAATCCGCGATATCGGGGACCATTCAGGATGGTGTGATGGCCCACATCCGGCCATAAATCGCGTGTCCCTTTGGTGCCGAAATACCAGACGAACAACCCCATTGACCAACGCGTTTTGTCCAGCTTGGCATCATTCCAGCGTTTGTTGGGAACATCGCGCAACAATTTCGAATATGTCCAATAGGGGTCAGCATTCGACACAACAACATCGGCGTCTATCCGTTGGCCTGTGTCCAAAATCACACCCGCCGCGCGGTTGCCTTGCGTTACGATTTTATCGACCGTTTGGTTTAGGCTGATCCGCCCCCCTTGGGTGGTAATCACGCGGCCCATGGCATCGGCCAGGGCCTGAACACCGCCCATAACGTAATGAACGCCAAATGCCTTTTCCAGGTGACTGACCAGAATATACATGGAGGTGACATTGACAGGGTCGCCCCCAATGAACAGGGGGTGGAACGACAGCGCCATGCGCAATTTCGGGTTTTTGACACGCGCAGCCGCATGGGCATAAACCGACCGATCCGCGCGATAGCGGATAAAGCCGGGCAATTCCTTGATCAAGTCGCCCAGTTTGTTCATGGGGCGGCGGCCCAACCCTTCGAACCCGAAATGATAGCGCTGTTCGGAATCGCGCAAAAACGCTTTGTATCCTTCCAGGTCTTGGGGGAACAGGCGGGTGACCTCGTCCAGCATTTTGGCGTGGTCTTTATAGATTTTGAAACAGGTGCCATCGGGCCAGCGGATTTCATAAAATACGTCTAATGCGATGGTGTCGACATCAGTCTGAAAATCGCGCCCACAGTCGCGCCACAGGGTTTCAAAGACCTGCGGAACGGTCAAAATGGTTGGTCCCAAATCAAACCGGTGCCCGTTTTGGGTAACCGATGATCCACGCCCGCCCAAGCGGTCCAGTTTATCAATGACCGTTACATGATACCCCTTGGCCCCCAATCGCATCGCCGCAGACAGCCCACCCAAGCCTGCCCCAATCACAACCGCGCGGGCGGCATGACGTGCTGGTGCAATATCAGCGTCTATCGTGTGTAAGATATTCATGACAATAACAGCCTACGACTGTCAGTTATAATTTACAACACTTGTTTTTTGTGGTTCACTGGAAACAGCCAAACCCCATAAGGAGCGTTCCGATTCAAACTGTAACCCTCAGTTTTTTCAGGTTTGATAGCCTATCTGGCAAAGTCTGGGCCTTTGCCATGATGGGGTTTGCCCGATTTATGATGCGGCGTCAGCGCAATTTGACATTCTGGAAATTGTTGGGATCGGGGTCAGGGCAGGGATTTACCCCCAATCCGAATTGGGGCGTCTATGCGATTTTATGTGTTTGGTCCGATCGCACCAGCGCCGATGCGGGTGTGGCGCAGGGTGTTTTTGGCCGATATCGGGCGCGTGCCAGTGAATTTTATACGGTTTTTATGGCACCCTTTGCCACGCGGGGGCAATGGTCGGGGTGCGAACCGTTTCAGGTGTCCCATCCCCCTGTCACGGGGCCCATCGCGGTGATGACGCGGGCCACATTGAAACCGCGGGCCATCCCCAAATTTTGGAAAATGGAACCATCGGTGTCAGCCTTGGTTGGGCAAAACACGCAGATGATTTTCAAAATTGGTCTGGGCGAAAAACCATTTGTTCAGCAAATGACATTTTCGATTTGGCCGGATGTGACGCCCATGGCGGCCTTTGCCCGCGGGTGCGGCGCCCATGCCGAGGCCATTTCCCGGGTCAGGGCCCAGGATATGTTTGCCGAAGAACTCTATGCAAGGTTTGCTATCACTGGATCCAACGGGTCGTGGTGTGGTTGTGATCCCTTGGGATAAGGAATTGAAATGAAACACGTTTATCCATTTTCTGCGATCGTTGGTCAGGATGACATGAAACTGGCCATGATTTTAACGGCGATTGATCCCAAAATCGGGGGCGTTTTGGTGTTCGGGGATCGCGGCACAGGCAAATCCACCGCTGTGCGGGGGTTGTCTGCGTTATTGCCCAAAATATCCGTGGTCCAAGGGTGTCCAATCAATTCGGCCCGTTTGGATGATGTGCCTGACTGGGCGCCGAAACTGGATGGAACGTTGGTGCAGGTTTTGACGCCCGTTGTGGATTTACCCCTGGGCGTGTCCGAGGACCGCGTCACAGGTGCCCTGGATATTGAACGCGCCCTGATGGAGGGCGTGAAAGCGTTTCAATCTGGCCTGCTGGCCGCGGCCAATCGTGGGTATTTATATATCGACGAAATCAACCTGCTCGAGGATCACATCGTGGATTTGCTGCTGGATGTGGCGCAATCGGGTGAAAACGTTGTCGAACGCGAAGGCATGTCAATCAAACATCCCGCGCAGTTTGTTCTAATCGGGTCTGGCAACCCAGAAGAGGGCGATCTGCGCCCCCAGTTGTTGGACCGGTTCGGGTTATCGGTGGACGTCGGATCCCCCAGCACGGTTTCCGACCGTGTCACCGTCATTCGCAGACGGGATGCATTTGATACCGATCCCGCGCAATTTTGCCATAGCTGGCAAGCCCAAGAACAGATTATCCAAGATGCGATTACGGTCGCGCGTGAACAAATTGCGTTTATTGATGTGTCCGAAGATGTTTTGGAATTTTGTGCCAAACTGTGCATGACATTAGGCAGCGATGGATTGCGGGGTGAATTGGCGCTGTTGCGGGCTGGGCGTGCCTTGGCCGCGTATCAGGGTCGCGATGCCGTAACATTGTCGCATATCCAACAGATTGCACCCATGTCGCTCAGCCATCGGCTGCGGCGCGATCCCTTGGACGAAGCGGGCAGTGGCGCGCGCGTGCAGCGCGCATTGGATGCTGTGTTGCAATGATGGGCCATGCGGCACGCGATACCTTGGGGTTGGCCCTGCAGGCGGCAATCCGATGGCCGGACCAGTTTGGTGGCGTTGTGTTACGCATGCGCTCTGGCCCTGTGTCGGACCGGATACGCGTGTTTCTGGGGGATGAATTTGGTCATGGCACGCGGGTGCATGGGGCCATGGATCGCACGGCCCTGTTGGGCGGAATTGACCCCATTGCAACGCTGCAACAGGGGGTTTTGGTGCATACAACTGGTGTGTTGCAGGGCGCGAAATGGGTGCATGTGCCGATGGCAGAACGCGTCCCTGCCGCAGTGATCCATATTTTGACCAATCGCATGGATGCGGGCAATTGTCCGCCCCTAATCCTCTGGGACGAAGGGATAGATGACGAAGCTGTGTCCACCAACCTAGCGGATCGATGTGCGTTTTTCCTGGATCTTAGCGATGCTGTGGGGATCGATCCGGCGGATGGTTTGCGCGATATCCCCCATGATTTGCGATGGGCTGAAGTGATTGTGTCCGACGCACAGATCACTGCGCTGGTGACACTTGCCATACGCGGGGGTGTCACCAGTCTGCGCCTGCCTTTGTTTGCTGTGCGGTTTGCCAAATTATTAGCAGCGTTAGAGGGGCGTGCGCAGACGTCAGACGCGGATATAACGGCGGCTGTCGTGACCGTTGTCGCACCGCGGTTGATCGAAATTCCATCCCCCGATCCCGAAACAGCACCGCCGCCAGACCAACCAAATCAAGCAGACGCAACCCCACATGATGAGGGTGCGGCGACCGCCGATGATATCGCGCCCCTGCTGGATATGATGATTGCCGCCGTTCAGGCGAATTTGCCAAAAAATCTGTTGGACACCAGTTTGGGCCGCATGGGTGCAGGGCGCGGCACGTTGGGTGCGGGCAAACGGCAGCGTTCCAATACCTTGGGGCGGCCCAAACCATCACGGGTGGGCAAACCCGGATATGGCAAACGGATCGATGTTTTGGCCACATTGCGCGCGGCGGCGCCTTGGCAAAAAATACGCCGCGCCGCGCGGCCTGATGCACCGGCCAAGTTCATAATTTTCCCGAGCGACATTCATGTGAAACAATACGAAATGCCGTCGGAACGGGTGGTCATTTTTGGGGTTGATGCATCGGGCTCTGCGGCGCTGGCCCGATTGTCCGAGGCCAAGGGCGCAATCGAAATTATGTTGGCCGATGCCTATGCGAAACGCGATTATGTCGCCTTGGTTGGGTTTCGTGGGCAGGCGGCGGAATTGCTGTTACCCCCCACGCGGTCCTTGGTCATGGCGAAAAAAACATTGGCCGGTTTTGCCGGTGGCGGGGGGACGCCGCTGGCATCTGGCATGAAATGCGCCCTAGATTTGGCCGAAAAATCGAAACGGGACGGACGGACGCCAACACTGGCGTTCTTGACCGACGGCAAGGCCAATATCGCCCTGGATGGATCTGCAAATCGCGACAGCGCAATGGTCGATGTCACACATTTGGCCGCATTTGCGCGTCAATTGGGGGTGTCGTCGATCATGATTGATGTGGGTCGCCGTCCAAACGCGGCATTGCATCAGATTGCGGATAAAATGGGGGGTCAATATTTGCCCTTGCCGCGCGCTGATGCGCAGTCCGTTTCCGATGTTATTCGGCACACAATGGCGGATTGATGATGGGACCCGTGCCCAAAGATTGGCCGTTTTCACAGGTGTCGCAATTTGTGCCGACCCCCGCACATGATTGGCATGTGCAGCGCCTTGGCCAAGGTCCCAAAATTTTATTGATCCACGGGACGGGGGCGGCCACCCACAGTTGGAAACCTCTGGTCGATTTTGCCGCGGGGCGGGCCGAGTTTTTGATGATCGATCTGCCGGGCCACGGATTTTCCCGCCGCCCAAGATTGGGGCAATCGTCCATTCCTGCGATTACCAATGGAGTGTGTGATGTTTTGGACAAACAGGCGTTTATGCCGGATTATGTTTTGGGGCATTCCGCGGGGGCCGCGATTGCCGTTGCCTTGGGCAATCGGTTGGGCATTGAACATATTATAACGCTGAACGCGGCCTTTGCCGAATTTGCGGGGATCTTTGCATCCCTGTTTCCCATGGTGGCGCGGACCTTGGTTGTGGCCCCCTTTGTGGGGCGTATTCTGGCGCATTTGGGCCGCGATCCGAACGCGATCAAGCGTATTTTGCAACAAACCGGATCTCAGGTCCCCCCACAGCAGATGGCATATTATCAACGGTTGTTTGAAAACCGCGACCATATTGAGGGAACTTTGCAATTGATGGCGGATTGGTCCATCCGAGAATTTATCACCGATTTGCCCAATCTGGCGCGGCCTATCCATTTTATCACCGCTGCCCATGACAGAACGGTGCCACCGCAGACATCCCAATATTGGGCCGATCGGTTGCCCGATGCACGGCTAAGCGAAATTCCCAGCGGGGGCCACCTGATCCAAGAAGAGGCCCCCGATTTGGTTTGGAACGCGGCCTTTGGCGATCTGCGCTAGGCGCAGGATTTACGCCACCGCATGCGCGATTGCGCATTGTTTCCACAACACGGTCATCGCGAAAATCAGGTGTTCGATATCTTGATCCGTATGCACAGGCGACGGCGTAAACCGCAGACGTTCTGTCCCCTTGGGGACGGTGGGATAATTGATGGGCTGCACATATATGCCATAATCGCGCATCAAAATATCGGCCAGTTCGCGGCATTTTACGGGATCTTTGATCATGACTGGGATGATGTGGCTGTCGTTCATCATGTGGGGAATGCCCGCTTGGTCCAAACCTTTGCGTAATTTGGCCACTTGGCGTTTGTGTTTTTCGCGTTCCAACTGTGATGTTTTCAGATGTCTGACGCTGGCCCGTGCGCCTGCGGCAACCGCGGGGGGCAGTGCAGTTGTGAAAATAAATCCGCTGGAAAACGATCTGATAAAATCACACAAGGCCGTTGATCCAGTGATATAGCCGCCCATGACGCCAAATGCCTTGCCCAAGGTGCCCTCGATCAGTGTGACCCGATGGGCCAGGCCCAATTCCTCGGACACGCCACCGCCGCGTGGGCCATAAAGCCCAACGGCGTGCACTTCGTCCAGATAGGTCATGGCACCGTGTTTTTCGGCCACATCCAAAATGCGTTCCATGGGGCAAATATCGCCATCCATCGAATAGACCGATTCAAAGGCCACCAATTTGGGCACATCGGGCCCATATTGCGACAATTTACGATCCAGATCATCAGGATCATTGTGGTTCCAAATCACTTTCTCGGCACGCGAATGGCGGATGCCTTCGATCATGCTGGCATGGTTTAGGGCATCTGAAAAAATCACCAGTCCCGGAATTTTGGCGCCCAAGGTGCCAAGGGCCGCCCAATTCGACACATAGCCCGAGGTAAACAGCAACGCAGCCTCTTTGCCGTGCAGGTCGGCCAATTCACGTTCCAGCAGGCGGTGTTCATGGGTGTTGCCCGAAATGTTGCGTGTGCCGCCTGCGCCGCAGCCGGTCCGTTGCAACGTTTCGGTCATGGCATTGATCACGGTGGGGTGTTGCCCCATGCCCAGATAATCATTGGAACACCAGACCGTCACATTATCAGGCGAGGCATCGCAGTAACTTTGCGCTTGGGGGTATTTCCCGCACTCGCGCTCAAGCTCGGCGAAAACACGATAGTTGCCGTCCTGTTTTAATTGGTCAAGTTGGCTTTGAAATATGACATCAAAATCCATGGAAATCCTCCCTCTTGAATGATTTGTTTTTTGTGTGCTTGGGGGCGGGCAGCATCCACCGCCACAGTTTTGCGTCAGGCACAGGCAGCACCATGACCCAGTGTTCCAGCAGGGCCAGTGCCGTCATCGCTGACAACAGTGCAAAACCGATTTGATCACCAATCGCGTCCACCGCATAAAGGCGTTCCAACCAACACGCCAAGGCAAAGGCCAGGCCTGATGTCGACACGGGGAAAAACCAGTTGATCGACGAAATGCGAAAATGGCTGGTCAAATGCCGCATCGCCTGTGGGACAAATTCGATGTTGATACGCGGCACCCCGAAAAACAGGTTCAGTTTGGCACTGATGCGTGCAAAATACAGTATGTAGTATATCCACAGTCCAAACCGGTTTTCCGCGCCCCATGTGACCCAGGTTAACACAAGGCCCGCCGCCAATAACAGCATTTCGTGATAGGCCACCGTGCCCCAGGCCCGAATAAACCGTTCCCATTCGGAAATGCCGCTGGGGCATTCTGACCCTATGGGACCGGTGATCACACCGCTGAGAAAGCTGATTTCAATCCAGCCCCAAAATACCAAGACGCAGAAAAACGCCGCATAGACATGTTGTGTGTCCGCTGCGGAAATGGCCCAATTGTAAAACAGGCCCGCCACACAAACGGCGGGCAAGCTGGCCAGACATAAACCAACCCGCCGTGCCAGTGGCGCAGGGTCAAACAGCCGGATGACGACCAAAATGGCGCCAGTGAAAAACCACCAGCCAAAGGTCGCAATCGTTGCCGCTATGCCCCAGTTTTCCAGCATCAGTAACAGGGCTCTAGCCGGGTTTGGGAAGGGACATTATGCCGTTTTGCCGGAATGAAAAACAGCGTTGCAAATGCCTTGGCCGCGCGCAGGCGTGCGCCCAATGCCGCAAATTTGGCCCCCGATTTTTCCGCATTGGCCAAATCAACATTCGCCGCCTGCAATTTGCGCAGGGTGGGCACCCATTTGGGATGATCAATATCCAGCGTAATTGGGAAAATCTGTTTGCTAAGTTCAGATGTTTTTGTGAATACCTCGTGCGCATACCAATCGGTATCAACGCCCAAGGCCTGATGGAATGCAGGGCGTTGGTGATCGCGCACATACATCGTGGCATAGACGGCCGTTAGGAAAAATTTGATCCACCATACATTATGGCCACGGGTCAATTTCGGGTCCGTTTTCATCAGCAGGGCAAAGGCTTCGCCATGTGAAAATTCGTCATTGCACCATTCTTGGAACCATTTAAAGATGGGATGAAACCGGTGTTCGGGATGTTTTTCCAGATGCCGGAAAATGGTGATATACCGGGCATAGCCAATTTTTTCCGACAGGTATGTGGCGTAATAAATGAATTTGGGCCGGAAATAGGTGTATTTTTTCTTTTGCGTCAAAAACCCTAGGTTTACGGCAACGCCCGCTTCGCGCAGGGCATCGTTGATGAAACCGGCATGGCGGGCTTCGTCGCGGGCCATTAATTGAAACAGCTGCGTGATTTCATGGTTTGATCCGCGCCGTTTCATTTCTTTGTACAACACGCAGCCGGAAAATTCAGCGGTGCAGGAACTGATCAGGAAATCGATAAATTCCTTGCGCAGTGCAGGGTCCATTCCGTCCCAATCAACCTGATCCCAATCTGCATTTTTCTTGAAATGTCCTTTGTTCGGGTCAGATACCATCTGGGCAATCAGTGGATCCCATTCGTCACGAATATGTTCGACGTTGATTGCGTCCAGTTCATCGAAATTCGTGGTGTAAAACCGCGGGGTCAGTAATGTATCCTGCATCGCAACGGCGGTGGCTGTTTCGCTGTCGAATTTCTCTTGGATGCTTAGGGCCTCTTCGGCGGTGGTGGCGTCAGCGGAATGGATATTCATAGCGTGACCTCCTCTGAAAATGAAAACTCGCACAGCTCCATGACTTCGAAATCGCCGGTCATGCGGGTCCAAAGCCGTTCTAATGCGCTGGCGCGTATGATGGTTGCATCGCGATCGGCCGTCACAATTTCACCAAAGGGGGCCATGATTTCGGGTCCCTCGACCTTGACTTCGTCACCGGGATAGATGACGGCCCCATTGTTAAATCGAACATGGGCGTGCAGGCTTTCGAATTTGTGACTGATCTCTACCGTGCAAGGGGCATGTTCAATCGAGCGCGTTAATATTCCCATTTAAGGCTCCTTTGGTTCCAGTGGCTACAAGTTTGGCAAAGGCGCGGGCATTATCTGCGCCAAAGCCCATTAAATCAGCGGTCCAGCCCGTGCTGGGATCGCTGATTGAAAGTCGTCCATTATCGCGCCAGATCACATCGACTGGCCCGTTCAGATCCAGACTGCGTTTGCTGCGTTCGCGGTCCAGTACGCGGCCAACGCCGGAAATAAATCCGCCCTGTTCTGGCGGCAAATCGGCGATCACGCTGCCATTGATGTCCAAAACGCGGACTGATCCGCTCATATTTGCGGAAATGAAAATGCGGATTTGTGCGGATATGGGTGCATCTGTCGGTTGCGCTGATGGGGTGCGCCCTGACCAAACGGCGATGCACACAATGCCCAATACCGCGATGACCAATCCGACCAATGCGCGCAGGGCAGCTTTGGGGATCAGTTCGGCGGAATGTGCGGTTTGGGATGTATCAGTCATGGATGTTCCGATCAGCTGGCTTGGGGGTGAGAATGGGCAAAGTCTGGCTGCGCTGCCTGCGTTTTGACAGTTTGTTTTGTGATGCTGGATTGCGCCGCACTGGCCAAAATGTCGGCCACCTGTTGGGCGTCATCGATGGCCCGCAAACAGGGTTGCGTCCGGGCAAATTGCCAGGGGCGCGCATGGGGCCAGAGCACCAGAAATGAAAACCGTGTGTCGCCCTTGGTCATCAGGGCAATATTACCTTGGCCCCGTTTGGTCAGGCCAAGGGCCGCGTTTTCCAGCTGGCTAAAGGGGATGTTCAAGGTCACCGTTAATGCCGCCCCGATCCGCATCGCCACACGTTTGTTTGTGATGGTATAGACCGTGCATCGCGCCTGAATAACGGCTGTGATCATCAGCAATGCGCCGACAATCGCGCCCATAATCAAAAACGGGGTTGAAATTGCGGCGGCACGGGCGGCGGGCATCATGTCGATGGCCGACACAAACCGCCATCCCGCCAATAGGGCAAAGTACCCCATGACCCATCTGAAATTCAGGGCATCCTTGGTCAAGGCCCAAATATTTGGGCGCCCTTGCCACAAGATTTCTTCGCCTTGGGGCAGGTGTTCGGGCAGACCGGGGATGGGTTCTATCTGAAAATCATCATGTGACATGGGGTCCCTTTCTTAGAGCTGTGGCTCTTGGCGCGCAGCCGAGGCATAAAGCGTCCCGCCACCGTAGTAGGCCGAGATTTTATCCTCTTCGAGCAGCGTCACTTGGTTCGAATTGCGGTGGCGTGGAACATCGTTGAAATGTTTACCAAAGATGCTTTTGACGGCGACGCGGTTTGAATGAATCCGCGCTAATGTCATGGGGACCAAACGGGTGCCTTCGCCAAATTCGGGGGCTAGTACAAATTCCAGATACCGCACCAATTGTTCGGGTTCATCCACCCACATGTCGGTGACCCTGCCCACAATCGCGCCATCACCGGCGACAACGGGCAAATCGCGTGGATCGCGTCCAAAGCCGACATGGAATTGATCCAACCCGCTAAGCGGAACAATTTTTGGATGCCCGCGCGCGTCTAATTCAGGTGCGTCGCGACGCGGTGCCCAGGACGCGGGGCCGACGCCGTCTTTCATCGGGTCGCCCGTGGGTTCTAGCGGATAGCCATTTGATTTCGATGTCTGGCGCAGGGCGACATCGCGGTTTTCCCGTTGACCGTTGGGGAATGTCACTTCTCCGCGGCCATGGGGCAGTTTGAATGTTTTGGGCTCTGGCAATGGAAACGGGCCTTGGTTTGCGGCCTCGGTGCCATCGTCATTTTCCATTGGGTACCCTTCGCGCATGTTTTCGCGTTGGATGTAAAAAATGAGCAGTGCAAAAAATATCCAGAACAACCAAAGCGATAGGCTGGCCAGATCAAAGTTTCCAAAAAATGCGTCGGTCATGTCAGTTTCCTTTCCTGTGCCTGTGGATCATGTGGGAAAATCAGCAAGACCAATCTTGCTGTTATGTGATGATCCACCAACCGATGTGCCTGTTCGTTTGACCATTGGCCCCAACACCGCAAGTGTCACGAACAGCAAGATGATTTCGCTGTGATAAACGAACGAATATCCCGTAGAAGGCGTGGCCAGCGCCTGTCCCAAATTCCCTTGTAGTGCATGTGTATTGACCCAATCGCGCACCGTGCCGCCCAGTGCAATCGACAGCCCCGCCGCCGTTGCCTGTGCCGCACCCCACGCGCCCAGTGCCAAACCGCGTCCTGCGGTTCCGTCTGTGGGCAGTGTCATTGCGCTGGTCATTGTGGCGACTGCGAATAAACCCGACCCTAGTCCGATTAAAAATGTGCCTGCAAAAAACAGGCTGGTTGATGCCATTGGTCCTGCAAAAATCACCATTGGAAAGGCGATCAATCCCGCGACCAAACCCCATGCTGCCAATGCCATAGGGTTTCCCAATTCACGCAGTTTGCGGGCCGCGATAAACAATCCGATCAGTGCCCCCATCACCCACATTGCCGTTAACAATGTGGTTGCCGAAACGCTTAGGCCCAGCACTTCGCCGCCGTAGGGTTCCAATAAAACGTCCTGCATATTGAACGCCATGGTTCCCACAAACACCACAACCAACAAACGCCCAGCGGACCCGCCGCTGGCAAAATCGCGCCAGGCGTCGGTGAATTTTGGGCGCGGTGCTTGGCGTTGTTCTGTTGTCATAGGGTTCATTTTTTCCTGTTTCCACAGGGCAATGACGTTTAGGCAAATGCCGACCAATGCGGCCCCTTGGACCACGCGGATTAGCCACAGGTTGGTGAAATCCGACAACAGCCAACCAATCAACAGTGATGACACGCCCATCCCTGCCAGGAACATGACGTACAACAATGCCACCACGCGGGGCCGTGTTTCATCGTCCGCGCGATCGCTGGCCAATGCCAATCCCGCCGTTTGCGTCATGTGGATGCCAAATCCGGTCATCAAAAACGCCAAGGCCGCCAGCACTTCGCCGGCCCAGTCGGGGCCAAGCGTTTGATCGCCAGAGAGCACGATCAAGCTAAACGGCATAATCGCCAAGCCGCCCATTTGCCAAAGCGATCCAAACCACAGATAGGGAATGCGTTTCCACCCAATGGCCGAACGATATGTGTCTGATCGAAACCCCAGCACCGCGCGCAACGGTGCGCTCAGCACGGGCAGCGCAATCATAAACGCCACAATCATCGCCGGCACGCTTAGTTCGACAATCATCACACGGTTTAGGGTGCCCAGTAACATCACCGATGCCATACCCACGGACACCTGAAACAGCGATAGCCGCAATAATTGCGCCAAAGGCAACCCCTGACTGGCCGCATCCGCAAAGGGCAGCATATTCAGCGTCAATGCCTTGATCCTTGGGGCTTTGGCTGGCTGGGTCATGCGGTCACCTCAAGCGCTTGGGAAATGTAAAAACCGCGATGGACGCGGCCAATGTCGGTCAGGCGATGGCCGTTGCCCAGGTGGCGCGATAATTGCGCCGCCGATTGCGGCACCATGACGGGCGATTTGTCGCCGCGCGGTGCCAGTTTGCCTGCATACCACATCGCCATTAACAGGGGTGTTTTTGGGGCAACTGTGAACAAAATACTGCCGGTGCAGCGTTGTTTTAATTGGGTCAGGGTTTGGGCCAAAACGGGGGGTTTGTAATAAATCAGGCTGTCCATGCCGATGATGTAATCAAACGAACCCAGATCTGGGTTCAGCAGATCACCGGCCTGAAATGTGATGGTGTCATGTAATTGCGTTGGAATGCGTTTGCGTGCAATGTCGATCAAGGCGGGGCTGATATCAACGGCAGTCACCTGTGCGCTGCGCTGTGCCAATTCCAATGTCAGTTGCCCAGCCCCACAGCCCGCATCCAAAATCCGCAGCCCTGCAACATCACTTGGCAGACGCGACAGCAAACGCGCCCGCATTTGGTCACGCCCTTCGCGTACGGTTTGGCGAATGCGCGACACGGGCGCATCAGACGTCAGCCGTTCCCATGTTTTGGTCGCGGTCTGATCGAAATAGGTTTCGACACGGGCCAAGGTTTGTTCGTATTGCATCAATCAAATCCCAGTAATTCAAAGATGTCGCGGTCCTCTAGTGGGGCGGGGGCCATGGGTTCGGTGCCATCCCACAAATGTTGCGCCAGACGAATGTATTCGGCCTGTACCGCCACGATGTCGTCATCGGGGTCCATTTCAAACAGGGTGCGTTTTTTCAGCCGCGACCTGCGGATTGCATCGAGATCGGGCAAATGCGCCAAGCGGTTAAATCCGACAGTCGCGCAATATCTGTCGACCTCGTCCGTTTCACGCGACCGGTTTGCGACGCAACCGGCCAGCCGCACCTTGTAGTTGTTTGATTTGGCTTGAACAGCGGCAATAATGCGGTTCATGGCATAGATGCTGTCAAAATCGTTTGCCGTGACGATCAGCGCGCGATCTGCATGCTGCAAAGGTGCGGCAAAGCCGCCGCAGACCACATCGCCCAAGACGTCAAAAATAACCACATCGGTGTCATCCAACAGGTGATGCTGTTTCAGCAATTTCACCGTTTGGCCAACAACATATCCGCCACATCCTGTTCCCGCTGGGGGGCCGCCGGCCTCGACGCATTTCACGCCGTTGTATCCTTCGAATACGAAATCCTCGGGGCGCAGTTCCTCGGGGTGGAAATCGACCTGTTTTAGGATATCGATCACTGTTGGCACCAAGGATCCCGTCAGTGTGAATGTGCTGTCATGTTTGGGGTCACATCCGATTTGCAAAACCCGTTTTCCCAGTTTCGAAAATGCAGCAGACAGGTTCGAACTGGTGGTGGATTTGCCGATGCCGCCTTTGCCATAGACGGAAAACACCTTGGTTCCGACGATCTGATCTTGGGGGTCTTGGTGAACTTGGACTGATCCTGCGCCGTCCAAGCCCCGCAATGCTGGGGGCGATTTATCCAGTGGCGTCATGTTGCATGTCCTTGTGTTTGAATGGGCTGTGTCATTGTGCGGCGATCCCCTCTATCTGATCCTCTAGGCGATCTGCGGCGCGTTGCAGGCGTTCGATCGTTTCGGGATCGGGGGACCAGTAATCACGTTCGCCGGCCTCGATCAGGCGATTGGCCATGCGGGAACTGGCCACTGGGTTCAGTGCGGCAATCCGGTCCAACATCGCGTCATCCAACACGAATGTTTCGCTGATTTTTTGGTAAACCCATGGTTCCACCTGCCCCGTTGTTGCTGACCAGCCGACGGTATTTGTCAGCTGCGCTTCGATCTGGCGGACGCCTTCGGATCCGTGGGACAGCAGGGCTTCGTAAAACTTGGGGTTCAGGGCGCGGGATCGGGTTTCCAAATCCAATTGTTCTGACAATGTGCGCACCTTGCCCGTGCCGCGGGTATGATCGGAAATATAGACCGCAGGGTCATCGCCCCCACGCGCGCGTTTCACCGCCCGCGAAATGCCACCCAAGGTGTCAAAGTAGTGATCGACCGTGGTGATCCCCAGTTCTACACTCTCTAAATTTTGATAGGCAACATCGACATCTGCCAGCGCCTTGGTCAGCAGGCCAGAGTTTTGCTGAGCTTTGCCGTTTACGCCATAGGCGAAACTTTTGCGGGCTTGATAGGCGTCGGCCAAATCGTCCTCGGACCCAAAGGCCGAGCTGTCAACCAATTGATTTACATTTGATCCATAGGCGCCCTCGGCATTCGAAAAAACACGCAGCGCCGCAGTTTCCAGATCAACCCCCATATCCTGCGCATATTGCAGGGCATGTGCGCGGATGAAATTCATATTCAGGGGTTCATCGGCCTGTGCCGCGCTCAGCGCCGCTTGGGCCAGCATTTTGGTTTGCAACGGTAACAGATCGCGGAAAATTCCCGATAGGGTCATGATGACGTCAACCCGTGGCCGCCCTAATTCGTCCAATGGGATCAGGTCGGCCCCCGCCAAACGGCCAAAGCTGTCAAAGCGTGGTTTTGCCCCGATCAATGCCAAGGCCTGGGCGATGGGGCTGCCGTCGGATTTGATGTTGTCCGACCCCCACAAAACCAAGGCAACCGTGCGCGGAATGGATTGGTGTCGGTCCAGCAATGCCTGCGCCTGCGCGGCCCCCTGACGGCAGGCAAATTCGGATGGCATCCGGAATGGATCGAACGCGTGGATATTTCGGCCCGTTGGCAAAATATCCTGTGTGCGGATCAAATCGCCGCCAACCACGGGTTCGATGTAATGTCCGGCCAAGGCCCGCATCAACGAGGGAATTTCATGATCGTGCGACAGGGTATCGCGGATGCTGTCGCGATCGACATCTTGGGCGATGTCCATCACATCCAGATAACTGTCCAACTGGGCCGCTGATTTTTTCTGGCCAACGATGTGCAGCCCCTCGGGGATCAGGGTGTTTTCGGTTTCCAAAACGCGATGCCAAAGCGTGTCAATATCGCGCGCGTCTAAATCGACGGCGGCGGCCTGATCGCGGATCAGGTGTTCCAAATCGGCCCGGCGGCTGTCATTGCTGGGCAGGCCGCGCCATTGGGTTAAACTGTCTTTGAGGTCTGCCAAACCTTTGTAAAGGCCTGCATGCACAACAGGTGGCGTTAGATGCGTGATGATCGTGGCATTGCTGCGCCGTTTTGCTAGGCTGGCCTCGGACGGGTTGTTCCCCGCATAAAGGTAGACATTGGGCAGGGTGCCGATCAACCGATCCGGCCAATCGGATGCGCTGGGCCCGGCCTGTTTGCCGGGCATAAATTCCAACGCGCCATGCATGCCGAAATGCAAAACAACATCTGCCTGATACGTTGCGCTGATCCACTGGTAAAACGTGTTAAAGGCATGGGTGGGGGCAAACCCGCCTTCGAACAGCAACCGCATCGGGTCGCCTTCATACCCGAATTTCGGCTGTAACCCGACAAAGACATTGCCAAAATCATGGCCCAGCACGAATACACTGCGCCCATCAGATTGGTCCCGCCCGGGGGCAGGTCCCCATTGTTTTTCGATCTTTTCTAACCAAGGGGTTTGGGCGACGATGGTATTTGCGTCGACTTCGGCGGCGACATTGGCCTCTTGGCCATATGTTTTGGCATTACCGTTCAACACAATGTCGCGCAATGCGTCAACACTGTCGGGCATATCGATGTCGTAGCCTTGGGCGGCCATGCCTGACAGGGTGTTAAACAGGGATTGGAACACATCCAGATAGGCGGCGGTCCCTGCGGCCCCTGCGTTGGGCGGGAACCCAAATAACACGATTGCCACGCGCCGCGTTGCATTGGTTTTGTGGCGCAGTGCCGCAATTTTTTCCACCCGCGCAACCAATGTGTCGATGCGTTCAAAACAGGGGTGCATGGACCGATCATTTGGTACATGACACCGATGGGCGCAGCCAGTGCAGGCATCGTCCCCATGGCGCCCTGCAAATACCGTGGGCAGGGTTGCGCCATCCAATTCGGGCAGGGCCACCAGCATCGTATTTTCAATCGGTCCCAACCCTTGGGGCGATGCCGCCCATTGGGCCAAGGTTTGGAATTCCAGCGGATGGGCCGCGATATAGGGGCGATCCAGTTTTTTCAAAACAGCCACCGCCGCGGTGCTGTCGTTATAGGCGGGGCCCCCCACCAGCGAAAACCCTGTAAGGGACAACAGCGTATCAATCCGCGCGCCGGTTTCAGTTTCGAAATATCGCGCAATCGCGGGCCGGCCATCTAACCCACCAGCAAAGGCAGGGATGACGGTCAATCCCATATGTTCGAACCGACGAATGACGGCATCATAATGCGCGCTGTCCCCACTTAGGACATAGGACCGCATCAGTAATATGCCGATGGTCGGCTGATCGGGTTTGTAATTTGGCAGGTCCGACAATTCGGTCGTGATCCGATCGGGTAAATCAGGGTGATACAGACCCACATCGGGATAGACCTTGGGGTCGGCCACCGCACCGCCGCGCCAATCGTTCAACGAACAATAGCGCGACAGCAGCATGCGCAGCATTCCTTCGACATTGTCGTCGGTGCCGCCCAGCCAATATTGCATGATCAAAAACCACGACCGCAGATCCTGTGCCTTGCCCGGGATAAATTTCAAAATCTTGGGCAACCGGCGCAGCATGCGCATTTTGCTTTCGCCCGTTTCGCTGTTGGGTTTTGATGATCCGCGCAGTTTTTTCAGTAATTTCAAGGCACCGCTTTGCGGGCTGTTCATATCCAGCGCACCCATTTTGGTCAGTTTGACCAAGGCCGCATCACAGATCACGCCGATCATTGCATCACAGGCATCGCGCCGTTGTTCCATGGCGGGCAGGATAGGTTTTACATGGTCCTCAAGGAACAGCAGATTTGCGATCACGATATCGGCCGTTTCAATCGCGCGGATTGTGGCGGCCAGTTTATCGGGCTGTTCCCCCCATTCGGCGGCGGCGAAAATTTCAATCGACAGGCCCGGAAAATCCGCCCGCATCCGTTCCGACGCCGCAAGGCAGGGGCGCACAGAATGCGAATCCAGCGTCACAATGACGATGGAATACCGCGTTTGCGGCGTGATATGGGACATATCATTGGGCATAATGCGCCTTGGCCTCATAGAGGGTGTCGATGGAAATTTCCTGCAGGCCTTTGGACGTGGCGAATTTTTCGGTGTTTCGGCGGGCCTTGCCGCGCACAAAGAACGGGATTTTTTTCAATTCCTTTTCAGCGGCATCCAACCAGATGATCTGGGCGTCTGCGGGAATATCATGTTGGGGTGCGGGTTGATGTGAACCGCCATGATGGCTGGGCCCTGCGGCATCGTTGAATTCGAAATCATCGCGGAACATGTGTAACAAATGTTCCTCAAGCCCCATGACCAGGGGATGGACCCAAGTGTCAAAAATGACATTCGCGCCCTCAACCCCCATTTGCGGCGAATACCGTGCGGGGAAATCCTGAACATGGACGGGGGCGGAAATCACGGCGCAGGGAATGCCCAGACGTTTTGCGATATGGCGTTCCATTTGGGTGCCCAAAATCAATTCCGGTGCCAGCTGTTTGATGTGATCCTCGATTTCTAGGTAATCATCCGAAATCAGGGCCGGCACACCCATCGATTGGGCCATGGCGCGTAATGGGCGGGCCTGTTCGCGGTTGTAACAGCCCAGTCCAACCACCTGAAACCCCATTTCATCACGGGCCAACCGCGCGGCGGCCATGGCATGTGTGCCATCCCCGAAAACAAAGACCCGTTTTTTCGTCAGGTAATTGCTGTCTACGGACGCGCTGTACCAATCTGAACGCATATCAGTGGTCAGATCGGGGGCATCACAATCGACCAAGCCCTGAATTTCCTGAATGAAATCAGACACCGCATGCAGGCCAATCGGAATGGTTTTCGTATAGGGCAGACCAAGGTTTTTTTCCATCCAGCGGCAGGCGGTTTCACCCGTTTCGGGATACATCAATACGTTAAAATGTGCCGCCCCCAGCCGTCTGATATCATCTGGCGCTGCGTGCATGGGGGCAATTGCATTGATGCCGATGCCCATTTGGGACAGCAACTGGGTCAGTTCGCGGATATCATCACGGTGCCGAAACCCCAAGGCGGTCGGCCCGATCAGATTACAGGTGATGCGGTCCGTTTTGGGGCATGGGTTGGCCAGCGCTTTGACAATTTGAAACAGGGTTTCATCCGCGCCAAAGTTTTCTTTGCGTTGGTAACTGGGAAGTTCCAGCGCAACAACGGGAATGGGCAGGCCCAATGCCTCGGCCAAGCCGCCCGGATCATCCTGGATCAATTCGGCCGTACAGGACGCGCCAACAATCAGCAATTCGGGTTGATAGCGTTCATAGGCGGCCAGGCAGGCCTGTTTGAACAGATTGGCCGTATCAGACCCCAAATCGCGCGCCTGAAATGTGGTAAAGGTGACAGGCGGCCGATGATTGCGGCGTTCGATCATTGTAAATAACAAATCGGCATAGGTGTCGCCCTGCGGCGCGTGCAAAACCAAATGGGTTTTGCGCATGCCCGTGACGGCACGCATTGCACCAACATGGGGGGGGCCTTCGTATGTCCAGACAGCCAGTTTCATTCTGCGGCCTCTTTCGTTAGCAACCCTTTTCGGATCAGTGGACGGGCAAAGAGGGCCGCCAGATCACCAGCCTGTTCATAAAAATGTACAGGGCTAAAGACCAATTCGATGGACCATTTCGTGGATTTTCCCTGTGCCTCAAGCGGATTGGCCAGACCCAATCCGCAGACCGTCAGATCGGGGTTGATGTCACTATGACGATCCAATTGCAGATCGACATCCTGCCCTTCGCTGATCGATGCAATTGGGCCGATTGCCTCTAGCTCCGGGCGCAGCAATGTCCCATGCAGATAGGGTGTGCCGACCTCGGTCAGGATCATACCGCATTCTTGGGATAGAAACCGGGCCAGCGGCAATTCCAATTGGCTGTCAGGAAAGAAAAAGACCGTTTTCCCCTGCAAGACCGATTTCGCATGGGCCACCGCCTTGTGCGCGCGGGCCAGTGGCGCGGCGATTACGCGGTCAAAGTGGTCACGCGCCACGCCATAGGTCTGGGCAATCGCCCACAGCCAATCGGTCGTGCCATTCGCCCCAAACGGAAAGGGGGCCGAAATATGTGTGGCACCGCGTTGGACCATTGCATCATGGGCCGCGCCCAAAAATGGTTGAACACAGGCAAATCGCGTCCCCGCCCCAACGCCGAACGTGGCCCGTTGATCCGCGGTTGGCAGGATTTTGACCGGTCCGACCCCCAGATCAGACAGCAATGTTTTCATCTGATCTTCGACGGCATCCGGCATCGTGCCCAGGACCACCAATTGCTGTGTGTCGTCGGTCGGCAGGTCGCGAATCACCGTTTCAAGACAGGCATCTTCGCCCTGAGTAAAGGTGGTTTCGATGCCAGAACCCGAAAAATTGGCCACCTGGATCGAATTATTAAATTTTTTTGTTAGACGTTTTGCCGCAACATCCAGATCCAATTTAATGACTTCGGACGGGCAGGACCCAACCAGAAATAATCGCTTGATGTCAGATCTTCTTGACAGCAGGCGTTCAATTTCACGATCCAGTTCGGCATGCATATCGGCCATGCCGGCCAGGTCGCTTTCTTCTAGGATGATGGTACCAAAACGGGGTTCAGCAAAAATCATCACGCCTGCCGCGCTTTGCAATAAATGCGCGCAGGTCCGCGATCCGACGACCAGAAAAAATGCGTCTTGCATTTTACGGTGCAGCCACAGAATCGCGGTTAACCCGCAAAAAACTTCGTGTTGGCCGCGCTGTTTTAGGATTGGGAAATCAGACATATTGCACCTCTTGCTGGGATTGCAGGCGTGCGGCGCGCAGTTTTAACAAGAATTGCAGCGCGTTGATGGCATAGGTGACATAGGCCGCCAGTGCCAAAACCATCAACTGATCTGGCCCAAGTAAATTGTAATACAGTGCAATAAGATAGGCGGTGTGTAATGCGATCACGACAAAGCTGACCACGTCTTCCCAGAAAAAGGCGGGGGCCAACAGGTATTGGCCAAAGACGACCTTTTCCCAAATCGCGCCGGTGACCATGATGGCATACAAAAACCCGGTTTTTACCAAAATCGACAGCGTGGCCGCAGTGTACCCTGCGCCAGTGGTCAAATACCGAACAACCAAAACTGCGGAAATTATAAAGACCAGAAATTGCAAAGGGGCCAAAATGCCCTGAACAATTGTCCAGACCGTATTATCACGCCGCTGGCGTTGTTCTGGGGTGTATAATGCACCCCGATTGGTTATGTCCCCGTTGGTTTGAGGCATCAAAGTCCCCTATTTAGCTATAATTCAAGTATGGCGGGATTCCTGTGAGTGTCAAATAAAACTTACACAAAACGAAAAATATGTGTAAAAAATAAGTTACAAAAATGACGGTTGGGCGTGTGCCGCTGCGTGCGCGTTCTGTTTTGACGGACGAGAAATTGGAACGATGGACGACAAATTGGAATTTGGAGAAAGTGTAATCTGTTTGACAGGCAACCGTGTGTCTGGGACAATAGACATACGGGAAAACGAAAGTCGCAAGGCGCATGGAAACCTAATCAGTAGTGTGGTTTCTGAAAGTGAATTAATGGTATCCGACAACACCAAACCGCCCGGTCAGAACGGGGTTGATAGGCAAATGAAAAACTTTGCCCAGCTGGTGCTGTCTGATTTATTGCATCAGGTCCCATCGGAAAAACGCAGCCGTGTTCGTCAAACGGCGGAATGGATGTCCAATCAAGTTGTTTCCCGAAATTATGATCAAATTGGTGTCATTGATGCCCTGACCCGTCGGGGCTGTTCGCGGGAACTGGTCATTGATTTTTGCATTCCGATGGCTGCGCGCATATTGGGTGACGAATGGGCTCGCGATTTGCGAAACTTTGCCCAAGTGACATTGGGAACCGCGCGTCTGGGCGAAATATTAAAAGAACTAGGGCTATCGACCCGTGATTGCCCCGGCCAGGACGGCGGCGCAATTTTGCTGGTCGCCTGTCGTGGTGAACAACATATTTTAGGTGCCCAAGTATTGGCAGACCAGTTATGTCGTCGCAAACAGCAGGTGAAATTGATCGTCGATGCCACATGGCAGGATGTTTTGAAGCTATGTCAAACTGGGGATTTTTCCGCACTTATGTTTACGTGCGCTGGGATCCATGCTTTACCTGCGTTAACTGATAGTGTAAACAAAGTTAGACATTTTTTTGGTGCGGATTTACCGATCGTGATCGGTGGTCAAATGTTGGAAATTGATGCCGAAAAATTATCGTGTTTACCAGTGAATTTGGTTTCGAACGATTTGGACGTTGTGTTGTCTGTGCTTGAATTGGTTTCCATTTCGGCGAAAGATAACATCCAAACAGAGGGTTAGGACGACGTATGCAGACCAGAGATTCTAAGTTGTGGGACCTTGGATCGATTCCCATGATCCAGCCGGAATTTCTGGGTAACATATTGGCGACCGCATCCGACATCGCGTTGGTGGTGTCTGAAACAGAAATCGTGCACAGTATCCTCGTCAATGAGGCGGAACAAAATTTTGGAAACCTGTCCCATTGGCAGGGCAAGCCAATATGGGATTTTTTGTCCGTCGACAGCGTGCCCAAACTGCGCAACGCCTTGGATTTGATCAAATCCGGTGCGACCATCATGCATTCCATTGAAATCAATCACCAGGATCAGGCGAAATGGCAATTCCCTGTGCGCTATAGCGTGCATCGTTTAGGGGACGATGGGCATGTATTGTTGCTGGGGCGCGATTTACGGGCCGTGTCCGAAATTCAGCAGCAATTGGTGGACGCACAGCTGACCATTGAACGCAGCTATGAACAACGGCGCGAACAGGATGTGCATTACAAGATGCTGTTTGCAACGGGTGTTGATCCTGTATTTTTTATCTCGGCCTCGGATGGTCGGATCGAGGATGCCAATCCATCCGCACATGCGCTATTCGGTCTGGCCGACGGCGACCTAAAGTCCAGAAATTTCGCCGATTTGGTGCATTATAGCGGAACGCCGCAAGAATTCATTGAATCGCTGTCTACAGCTGCTGTCAGTAAAACACCCATGGATGTCGATTTGTCTGGCGGGGCAAAAACGGCCCAGGCGATGATTCAGCCCTTTATCTATCGTGCCTCGGGGCGGCGGATTATTTTGTGTCGACTGACATTGTCACAGAAAGTGCAGTCTGCGGAAAATGCGCTGATGTCGGGTTTGATGTCCCTATACAGCCACGGCGCTGATGCCATTGTGTTCACCAATGCTGATGGGGTCATTCAATACGCAAACGAAAGCTTTCTGGAACTGATCAACGTCCCTGATTTTTCCATTATTCGCGGGCGCAGCTTGGTGGATTATCTGGCGCGGGGTCAAATCGATTTGGCCGTTATGCTGGAAAATGTCCGTCGCTCTGGTCAGATGCGGGTCTATTCGACCAAGTTGAAAAATGACTTTGGCCGGCGCATCGGGGTTGAGGTTTCGATTTCCCGCCCTGATGGGGTCGATCATGGTTACGTTGCCTTTGTTATTCGCGATGCCGTGCGTGCCGATACAATGCGCAATCAGCCGGATATGCCCAACGAAGTGCAGAGTGGGGCCAAGGTATCGGAATTGGTGGGCAGCGCCACGTTGAAAGAAATTGTTTCGGAAACAACCGATATCATTGAAAAAATTTGCATCGAAACCGCGATCGAATTGACCAGCAATAATCGCGCAGCGGCCGCGGAAATGTTGGGACTGTCGCGTCAAAGCCTCTATGTCAAGCTGCGCAAATTGGGCCTGATTTCGGGCAACGACGAATAGCAACGCTTTTTTCTTGCTTTACGCCAGTCTGTCAATAATAATTGACGTATGAGCGTAACGGAAAAATTACACACCCCAATTGTGCCTAGTCCGCGGACCATGCTTGAATTGATCAAGCCGGTCACATGGTTTCCGCCGATGTGGGCCTATGCCTGTGGTGTCGTGTCCTCGGGTGAACCCGTTTTGCCGCATCTGGGCTATGTGATTTTGGGTGTTTTGCTAAGCGGACCGATTGTCTGCGGTATGAGTCAGGCGGCCAATGATTGGTGTGATCGCCATGTCGATGCCATAAACGAACCCCACCGCCCCATCCCGTCGGGGCGCATGCCGGGTCGTTGGGGGTTGTGGATTGCCTTGGCCATGTCGGTGCTATCGTTAGGCGTCGGTGCAGTATTAGGCACATGGGGGTTCTATGCCACGGTCGTCGGTGTCTTGGCGGCTTGGGCCTATTCGGTGGAACCGTTCCGTTTGAAAAAATCTGGCTGGTGGGGCCCAGGTTTGGTTGGCCTGTGTTACGAAGGTTTGCCATGGTTCACTGGCGCCGCTGTCATGGCGCAGGGATTTCCCCAATGGGAAATTGTCGCCATTGCGTTGTTCTATGCCATCGGTGCGCATGGCATCATGACCCTAAACGATTTCAAGGCATTAGAGGGTGATACCGCCATGGGCATCCATTCCTTGCCCGTCCGGCTGGGCCCAGAACGTGCCGCGCGCGTGGCCTGTGTTGTGATGACCGTTCCCCAATTGGGTGTGATTGGTTTGTTCACGCTATGGGGGTACGTGGTTGTCCCCCTGGCGATTGCGGGATTGGTTGTGGGGCAATGGTGGGCCATGGCGCGCCTGCTGCGCGATCCGAAACGCTATGCCCCGTGGTATAATGCGACAGGGGTTTCCATGTTTGTCAGCGGTATGATGATATGCGCGATTGGCCTGCGCTGGATTTGAAAGGGGATCCCATGACACTAAGTTGGTTTGCAATTGTTCGGCTGGGATTGATCCAGATGTGTATCGGTGCGGTCGTGGTGTTGATGACATCGACCCTAAACCGGTTGATGGTGGTGGAATTGTCGCTGCCCGCGCTGTTGCCAGGGTTTCTGGTCGCGCTGCATTATGGGGTGCAACTGACCCGCCCCAATTGGGGATATTTATCTGACATCGGCGGCAAGCGGTCGTTTTGGGTGAATACGGGCATGGTGCTGTTGGTTCTTGGGGCCATTTTGGCCGCGCTTGCGATTGGGGTGTTTGAACATTCATTTGCCGCTGGTCTGATCCTATCGATGTGCGCCTATACGTTAATTGGGTTCGGTGTGGGTGCAGCGGGCACATCGGTTTTGGCCCTGCTGGGCAGCTTTACCGCGCCACACCGTCGGGCGGCGGCAGCCACCATCACTTGGTTGATGATGATTTTTGGCATTGCCGCAACGGCAGGTACGGTTGGGGCATTGCTGGATCCATACAGTCACCAAAAACTGATGGTGATTGTGTCCAGCATTGGCGCAATCACCGTAATCGTGACAATGGCGGCGGTTTGGCGTTTGGAACGCGGTTTGCGGGCCCAGTCTGAACCCGCCCCATCCGCCGGCATCGTCGCCGGCGTAAAAGAGGTTTGGGCCGAACCGCCCGCGCGAAATTTCACGATTTTCGTGTTTTTGTCGATGGTCGCCTATTTCATGCAGGAACTGATCCTTGAGCCATATTCAGGCTTGGTGTTCGAATTTACGCCTGGCCAATCCACATCGCTGTCGGGCGTCCAGAATGGCGGTGTCTTTGTCGGCATGTTGGCTGTCGGTATTATGGCGACGGGGCTGCGTTGGGGTGAACTGCGATCTTGGGTCATCTTGGGATGTCTGGGGTCTGCGCTGTCACTGGGGGTGATTGTCGCGTGCGCCTATGTTCCGCAGTTCATTTCGCTGTCCGTCGCGGTTGCGCTTTTGGGGGTGTTTAACGGTGTTTTTGCGGTATCGGCGATTGGGTCAATGATGGCCCTGGCCGATCAGGGCAAACGGGATCGTGTTGGAACACGCATGGGATTGTGGGGCGCGGCACAGGCGGTCGCGGCAGCGATTGGCGGATTGACGGGTGCCATTTTCGTGGATCTTTTGCGGGGTGTCGGGCTTGAGGCACAGCATGCCTTTGCCATTGTGTTCTTTTGCGAAGCCGCCTTGTTCCTATACGCCGCATCAATGGCACGGGTCTGCGTGATCCAGCGCAATATTCAACCAACAACCCTAGTGGCAGGAGAGTGATATGTTTGACGTTGTCGTAATCGGTGGTGGCCCTAGCGGCGCGACGGCTGCCCATGATTTGGCCCTGCAAGGGGCCAAGGTTGCGCTGATGGATCGTTCAGAACGGATCAAGCCCTGCGGCGGTGCAATCCCGCCGAAATTGATTGCTGATTTTGATATTCCTGACAGCCAATTGTTGGCTAAAATCAAAACGGCGCGCATGGTGTCGCCAACCGATCGCCGCGTTGATATTCCGATTGAAAACGGTTTTGTCGGCATGGTCGATCGCAAATATTTCGATAATTTTTTACGCAACCGTGCGGCCGATGCAGGGGCAACCCGCGTAACGGGTACGTTTTTGCGGGTGGACCGTTCGGGCCCCACGCCCCAAGTTGTGTACAAAGATCGCGCAACCGGGCAGCAGGAACAGTTGTCCACCAGATTGATTATTGGTGCTGATGGTGCGCGATCCAGCGTGGCGCAGGCTGAAATTACCGGCGGCGGCGTGACCCCCTATGTCATGGCCTATCACGAAATTATCGAAACCCCGAAACAGGGGACCGCTGATTATCACCCGTTGCGCTGCGACGTCATTTATGATGGGGCCATTTCCCCCGATTTTTATGGGTGGATTTTCCCCCATGGCGATACGGTTTCGGTTGGCATGGGGACCGAGGTGACATCCGTCAATTTGAAACAGGCCACCGCCGAATTGCGCAAACGATTTGGATTGGATCACTGCGCCACCCTGCGCAAAGAGGGTGCGCCCATTCCCCTAAAGCCACTGGACAAATGGGACAATGATCGCGATCTGGTCTTGGCTGGGGATGCGGCTGGTGTCGTGGCCCCCAGTTCGGGCGAGGGTATTTTTTATGCCATGTATGGCGGCCGCGCCGCGGCGCAGGCGGCATTGAAAACATTGCGGACCGCCAACCCAAAACACCTGCGACTGGCGCGCAAGATGTTTGTCAAAGATCACGGAATGGTGTTTCGCGTGCTGGGCGCAATGCAAAGCGCCTATTACAAGTCTGACAACCGCCGCGAACGGTTTGTATCCCTGTGCCATGACCGCGATGTTCAAAGTTTGACCTTTGAGGCATACATGAATAAAAAGCTGGTGCGCACGCGGGCCTTGGCGCATGCGAAAATTTCGTTCAAAAATCTGGCCCATTTAACGGGGTTGGTGTCGGTGAATTATACATGACGGTTTATATTCCAGCATGGGGGCAGGATGGCACATTGACCCCTGTCGAAAAACTTAGGGTGCATCAACTGGGACTGCGCCACAAAGCGGTGTCGGTTTTCGTCACTTCGGGCGATCGTATATTGATCCAGCAGCGCGCATTCGACAAATATCATACGCCGGGGTTATGGGCGAACACCTGTTGTACCCACCCCAATTGGCAAGAGGCAGATGACATCTGCGCCCTGCGCCGTCTGCGCGATGAACTGAATCTGGATCTGCGATCTGTAACCTATGCGGGCGAAATTGAATATCGCGCCGAAGTCGGAAATGGTTTGATCGAACACGAGGTGGTCGCCGTGTTTCACGCCAATTTGCCACAATCGGTCGAGATTACACCAAACCCGCATGAGGTTCACGCCACCCAATGGCTGAGCATTGATGAAATTTTGCGCCAGATGGATGCTGCCCCGGAAAAATTTACCCCATGGTTTCGCATCTATATGACCCAGCATTTGGATATGATCTTGGCCTAAGGTTGATCCGCGTCGCTCTGGCGCGACAGATGCGCTTGGCGCAGTTTGATGATCGAATGGACAATGGTTCCCACTGCGAATGTTCCGCCAAAAATGATGATCTCAAAAAATGCGGGCCCTGATGGTGTGTGGCGCAAAAACGCATAAATGACCCCAGCCAAAATCAGGCAGGCGATCACCAATCGCAGTTTATATTCCCCTAGATCAGTTGGGTTCTGGGCCACGGGTCAAAACCACCCCAAGGCTACCTTCATAAACAACAGATTAGGCGCGATCAGGGCAAAGGCTATGCAAAATTTGGATGCAACCGCACCCCATCCGTGAAAGGGATCTTCAAAGTTTTCGTATGACATCGCTCTCTCCTTACCTTTAGTAGGGTAGAGCATGGGGTGATAAAAACAAGAGATATGCGCGTTAATCTTTGTTCAACTGATCGGGGTCCAGACGCACCCGCGACGTTTGTCCCATAATCTCAAGCAGGATCCAGACGCGTTGTTGCGGATCAATTTTTTCGACCGTCCCTACAAATTCAGACAGTGGTCCGTGCACAATTTCCACACGGTCCCCCGGTGCGAAATCGGTACTTGGCACAATTTTCCCCGTCGTGTCACACCGCGATTTCAGGGATTGGACCAATGTGTCTGGGACAATACTGGGCGTGTCGCGTGTCATCACAATGCGGCTGACCCCCAATGTGCTGTTAATTTTACGCCACTGCATCGCCCCCATATCCGCCGCAACAAAGAGATAGCCCGGAAATAACGGCGTCATACGCGTCACAAACCGCGCGCCTTGGCGTTTTGTCAATTCGGTCATGGGTAGGAATACATCAAACCCCTGCCGTTCCAAATTCGTCACCGCCAAACGATGTGAATTCGGTTTGTATTGAACCAGCAGCCAGCTGTCTGACATGGCGTCCCCACTTTGCGAAACGGACTTTCGCGCTTGTTATGTTCGCCCGACGCGGGTTTAGTCCTATCTAATGGTGCCGCTGATAGGA
>CAJXSD010000020.1 GCA_913060475.1 uncultured Paracoccaceae bacterium
TTGGGTCGCGCCCAATATGGTGAATGATCTTGTATCGGCCTCGACCAGGATGCGGTCGCCATTGCGCAGGGGAATGTCCATGCTGGGATGCTGATACAAATCTTGGAACCAGACCTGTTCGCGGCGGCTGCCACGATGAACCGTAATTTGGGCCACCTCGGGCAAAATGGCGATACCACCCGCGCGCGCGATCATGGCCGATAGGGTCCGGGTTGGGCGCTGGATCGGATAGACCCCCTGTGCCGAGACAGACCCCAACATCGAAACGGTTGATCCATCGCCTTCCAGGCGGCGGACCTGAACTTGGGGATCGGGGGTTTGATCCTGCAATTTGTCGGTGATGATTTTGCGCACCTGTTCGGGTGTGTTCCCCGACGCCTTGATCCGGCCAGCATAGGGCACAAAGATATAGCCCGCGCCATCGACCTGCACCTGTTCCAGGTTGGTGAAATTGCTGGCGGCATTTGATAACAATGCCTCGTCCACATTTTCCCAGATGGTCAGGCCCAGTGTATCGCCAGGGTTTATCACGTCAGACCCTAAAATCCGCGTGTCCCGAAAGGCCTGTGAAAATCCCAGCGATGGCTGTGTTTTCACGATGTCGGTCACCTTACGATCCACAGGGATGATATAGGCGTCCCCCTCTTTCTGGATCGAGCCTGCAAAAATTTCCGATCTGGTGGGCCCTGTACGGGGCAATCCACAGCCCGTCAGCGCAATTAGAGAGGACGCAAGGGCAAGGGTTGTTGCCATTTTGAACAAAGATGGTTTCACTGCTTTGACCTCGGGGTCTTGTTGTTGTTTTTTATACTTTATTATAAGTTGTATCGCTTTTCCAGTGTTTTGGCATTATCTTTTGTGGATCATGGCCAACTGGGGGCGGGGGGCGGCTGTTCCATTGTGCAGGGCGTCAGAGGGGTCCAGTTCGGACAGCATCATATCCACGACCAAACGCATCAACTGGCGCCGGCCCTTGGCCGAATAATAACCGCCGGGTACCTGTGATGTTTCCAGCAAAAAACGCCGATAATCACGGTACGCTTTGGCGTCCGGGCGGTCGGGGCGTTTGAAAAAATCGTCAATCGTTTGGCGCGATACGAATTCAGGTTTGCCATAAACGGCGCGGCCAAAGATTTTCAAGGGAATGCCACGCCACAGCACCTGTTGCCCTGCCGTGGAATTGACGGTGATCGCGCTGAGTGTTTGGTCGAGCATTTGTGCCAGCTTGCCCCCGCGCACATAATGCAATCGATCTGCCAACCCATGGCGTTGTGCCAATCGGGTCAGGTGTTTGCGGATTTGCGCGCGCCCATCCTCTAGTGGGTGGGCCTTGAACACCAGGTGATGATGTCTGGGGGCGTTTTGTGCAAATGCGGTGATGGTACGTTCCAAAAATTCCGCCATCGTGTCAAAGGGCGAATGCATCTGGAATGATGCATCATGTTCCAGCTGTAACAGTACCAAATGATAGGGGAATTCCCCATGAATAATTTGATGCGTTTTTATGCGGCGTTGGATGTGGTGGAATGGCATCATCAACAGTCGTTTGACATACAAGGCAAATTCCGCCTGTACGGGAATACGGCGGTGGGATTTGAAATGCCGGTATTTGCGGTTCGCGAACATCACCAACCAATGATAGGCGGCCCCGTAAAACACATGTTGCCGCGTGTCGCCCCAATGGGATGGGGGCATAGGCGTGTCCATATCGGAAAATTGCAACGCCTGCTGCATATCGGCCAACGACATGTCCATCAGACGCGAATTGCCATTTGATCCATTGCGTTCATAGGTAATCCAATAGGGGCGCATATAGCCTTCTTCGAATACGTGGATCGTAATGTTGCGCGCCCTGGCAATTTCGATAGCCTGTTTGTGAATGGGACGGGTGTCGCCACACAATACAATATCTGAAATTTCATGTTCGGCTAGGATTTCCGAAAATCGATCGGGCCACTGGGCCAAATCCTGATGAAAGGGGATATAATTGTCCCGCCCCCAGAATATTTCGTCCCCCTTGTTAAAGCCAACGCGAAACGTGTCGGCCCCGGTTTTGCGCAACATTCTGGATAACTGCCGGAAAAATGGACCATGTGGACCTTGTAAAAATAAAAACCGACGCATTTTGTTACTATCACCCATCTTGGCAAACGATACTCTTGGAACTAACACTGAGTGCGATATATTTATTTTTCGTCAAAAATAGGGCGAATTTTATAAAAAAGGAGAAACCGCAAATGTTTACAGGCATCGTGACGGATATGGGCCAAATTGTCGAGCTGGAACAGCGCGGGGATCTAAAGGCGCGGATTAAAACAAATTACGACACTGATACAATCGATATCGGTGCATCAATCGCGTGCGATGGCGTGTGTTTAACGGTTGTTGCGCTGGGCGATGATTGGTTTGAGGTTGAAATCAGTGCAGAAACCGTATCTGTGACCAATTTGGGGCGTAATCAGTGGCATATTGGCAAACGCGTCAACCTAGAACGTGCGCTGCGGTTGGGGGATGAACTGGGCGGTCATATTGTGTCTGGTCACGTGGATGGTGTGGCCGAATTGATCGCCATGCGGGACGAAGGCGACAGCACGCGCATGACATTCCAAGCGCCTGCCGATCTTGCCCGCTTTATCGCGCCGAAAGGGTCGGTGACACTGAACGGGACGTCCCTGACCGTGAACGAAGTTGATGCAAACACCTTTGGTATCAATCTGGTGCCCCATACAAAACAGGTCACAACTTGGGGACAATCCAAGGTGGGTGATCCGATCAATTTGGAAATTGATACGCTGGCCCGCTATGTGGCGCGTTTGGCGGAATATCAGAATACGACGTCTTAATCGATGATTTGCGCCCCAATTAAACGGGCGCAAACCCTTCGATCAGTTGGCGCAGGCCCAGGCGCGCACCGGCATAAATCGCGATAAATGTCACCGGTGCGCTATAGGCCAGCAGGCTAAAGGCCGAGATACCCTGGCCAACGGAACATCCCATTGCAATCACGGCACCCACGCCCATAATGGCCGCCCCGATGATCTGACGGCGCAATTCGCGGGGGTCTTCGCAGGCTTCCCATCTGAAATGGCCTTTGCGCAGGGAACCGATCAGGGCGCCGGTCCAGACACCGGCAACCGATCCGATCCCGAAACTAAGCGTAAGCGCGCTGCCATTCATGGCATATAGGATGCTTTCGCCGACGGGGGCGGAAAATGTATGCGATTCAACCATGATGGCTGCAAACCCGTTTTGCGCCACCCAGGTCGTACCCGCCCAACCTGATACGATGGCGATGGCAACCACCAGCGACCAAAAGACCTCTTTGCGTTTTTTCCAAAATTCGCCGGTCAGCAGCGTCATGAGAAAAATGGCGCACCCCGATATCATGCCGATCATGGCAGGGGATAGCGGCAAAGCGCTGGCAATCAGATGGGCAAACCCTTGGGATTGGGGGCCCGCAGATGCGGTCGGAAACGCCCAGACCCGCAATTGCGCCAATGGGCCAGACATGACGACATAGGTCGCGATCCCCATGACCAAAACGATGACAAATGCGCGCAAATCGCCCCCCCCCAATCGGGCCAATGCGCCATAGCCACAATTACCGCAAAGCGCCATGCCATAGCCAAACATCACACCGCCAATGATCGAGGCCAGCGGATTCCAGGCCGTCGCCAGATAAAATGTGTCCGCCGGATCAAACAAACCTGCGGCCATCAGGCCAAAGCTGCCCAGCATGGACAGCCCGATGCTGATGCCCCACATCCGCAAACGTGTGTTATTGGCGGCATAGGCTTGATCTTCGATTGCGCCAAGGGTGCAAAACCGCCCCAGCCGCGCAGCCAATCCCAACAGCAGTCCACCAAACAGCCCAATCAGGGCGACAAGAATATGTTCACCGAACAGATCAATCATATTGAATTCCTGATGATTTTCCCATGGTTACTATGGCACAGGGTGCGCGAAAATCAATCAGTTGTTTTTTGGCTCGGGCATTTTGCAGAACAATTCATAGACCACCTCTAGTACGCGTTTGGGTTTGTCATCTGCCAAACGGTAATAAATCGTCTTGCCATCGCGACGTGGTACCACCAAACCTTCTAGGCGCAGGCGCGACAATTGTTGCGATACCGCCGCTTGTCTTGCGGAAATCAGGTCCTCTAGCTCGGTGACAGATTTTTCGCCGGACACCAGATGGCACAGGATCATTAAACGGCCTTCGTGGCTGATTGCTTTCAGAAAACCGGACGCCGTGGTTGCGTTTTCAACGATTGCGTCGATGTCTTCTTCGGACATGTCGTCTGTGATGACCGGTAATGCCATTATAATTATCCTATCTTCTGCGCTCTAGTATGGCACAGGCTGTCTGTATCAAAAAGCAATTTCATCAGCAATCGCATCTAGCCCGTCTTGGGCGCAAATTTCATCTAAGTCTGGACCAGGGGCGCCTGAAATTCCGATGCCGCCAACGATGGATCCATCCCCTGCATAGATAACCACCCCCCCGCCCAGTGGCAATGCGTCTGTCAGATGGCGAATGCCCGATGCTGTTTGACCGGACTGCGTTGATTGTGCCAGATCGCTGGTCGATGTGCGGAAACTGACCGCGGTCCAGGCCTTGCGGCGCGATGTTTCATAGACGTGCAAACCTGCATAACGATCCCGCAGGAACACCTGCGGCAGGCCAGATCGGTCGACAACTGTGACGCCCACCTGATACCCGCTGTCCTGGCACGATTGCAGCGCCGCCTGCGCCGCAGTCAGCGCCAATTCCGGGCGCAGTGATTTTGACGTGACAAAGGCATCTTGCGCCAAAACAGGGGTGGATAGGCACATCAGGCCGCAGGCCAGAAAAACACGTTTCATGATTTATCCTCGCTCTTTGGAGCTATAGATTTAGATGCAGGAACAAACTCTGTCTCACGCTCTAGGATCATTTCCAGAACGGCCCAGAAAAAATCTTCGCTCTGGTATCCCTCCATGCGGCGCATTTCTGCGCCGTTTTTCATGATGACAAACGTGGGCGTGAAAACAACGGGCGTCTTAAATGGTGTATCAGCGCTCTTAGTTTCGGCAATATCCACCATGCGCAGCGGGGCAAAAGCCCCTACATCCGTTTTTGGATAAATCGGGCCCAGATCCCGTTCCCAGATTTCGCAATACACACAGCCATCACGCTTGACCATGACCAATTCATATTCGCTGCCCCATGCAGGAACCAGCGTCAGAATAAATGCACCGATGACAAAAATAAATTGCTTTAGCATCACAGCCCCAATTGACGGAATTTTATCCGTATAACATAATATGAATATTTGAATAAAACAAGGATAACCCAAATGTTCGATGTTTCCATCTGGGGCGCGTTTGTTGGCGGGCTGGTGGTGTTTTTTTCACCCTGCATTCTGCCGATCGTCCCATTTTACCTAAGCTATATGGCTGGGACAGGAATGGCGACGTTGAACGCCGATGGGGATTTGCCCGCCAATGTCCAACGCAAAGCGGTCGTGTCATCGGTGATGTTTTCCGCGGGAATCATAACTGTTTTTGTGTTGCTGGGCGCGGCTGCGTTTTCTGTGTCGCAAAGTTTCAAAATGTACCAAGACGAATTTCGCTATGCCTCGGCTGCGATCATCGCGCTGATCGGGCTGCATTTTCTGGGCGTCATAAAAATCGGATTTTTGAACCGGCAATTTCAGGTCAATGCGGGCGACACAAACAACATGTCGCTGGTGGGGTCCTATGTTGTTGGGCTTGCCTTTGCCGCTGGATGGACGCCTTGTGTGGGTGGCGTGCTGACGGCGGTCATCATGACCGCCAGTTTCGAAGATACGGCAATGCAGGGCGTGGGGCTGTTGTTTGTTTTTGGGGTGGGGTTAACGTTACCCTTTGTGATTGCTGCGTTTTTCATTAAACCGTTTTTGAAATTTGCGGCACGCTTCCGGCGCCACATGGGGGTGGTGGAAAAGGTCATGGGGCTGTTAATGCTGACATTTGCCCTGTTGCTGATCACCAATCGAATCAATGAAATTGCAAACTGGATGATTGAAACCTTTCCGGCGTTTACGTCGTTGTAATCAATGAGGTGAAACTATGAAGAAATATCTAAGCACATTGCTGGTCATGTTATTTAGTGCAACTTGGGTGGCGGCCTCGGAAATCGGGGATGACGGGTTGCACAAAACCGACTGGATGCGCGACACATTCAAGGACCTGCGCGAAGATTTGGCCGAGGCCAATGCCGAAGGCAAGCGGCTGGTTTTGTTTTTTGAACAACGTGGCTGTATTTACTGCAAAAAAATGCACGAAGAGGTGTTTTCGGATCCGACCGTGTCCGATTACATCGAAGAGAATTTTTTCGTGGTTCAGCTGAATTTGCACGGCGACACTGCAGCGGTTGATTTCGACGGAGAAGAGATGTCGGAAAAAGACCTGGCGCGCCGCTGGGGGATTCTGTTTACGCCGACAATCATGTTTCTACCCCAAGAGGTGGCCGATGGCCTGACCGCGCCCCAAGCGGCGGTTGCGACCATGCCCGGGGCCTTTGGTCGAGGGACGACACTGGACCTGTTTACTTGGGTCAACGAAGAACGCTATCTGATTGAAGATGGTGAAGATTTTCAACGCTATCATGCCCGCCGCATAGCCGAGCGGCAGGCGGGTAATTAAGAAAATTCGCAATCAATTATTCATTTTTGCGAATTTGTTGTTGCGTTCATATGGGATAGTGAACTACGGTATACAAAGCTATCACACCAAACTAGGTAGCCACGGGAGGATTTATGAGGCTAACATCTCTAACAGTCGCGGCGGGCTTGGCACTGGCAAGTGCATCGTTCGCCGAAACAGTAGCACCAGGCGACGTCGTATTCGACGAATACGGTGCTGTAGAAGCATCTTTGACCGGCGTTGCGGGTGATCCTGCAAACGGTCGCAGCGTAATCGTCAGCAAAAAACGCGGTAACTGTATTGCGTGCCATTCGGCCGAGGCGTGGGCAGATGAACTGTTCCATGGTGAAGTTGGTCCAACATTGGATGGCGTCGGCGGGTATCGCTCAGCCGCAGAGCTGCGCGGTATTTTGGTGAATTCCAAGAAAACATTCGAAGGCACCGTTATGCCAGCATATTACAAGGTTGACGGGTTCAACCGTCCAGGTGACGCGTATACTGGCAAAGCGGCCAAAGAATTGTCACCATTGCTGACTGCACAAGAAATCGAAGACGTTGTCGCCTTTCTTGCATCCCTGCAAGACTAAGCGATTTATCATTAACTAAGGAGATCATGATGGACTTCTCAAGACGCGAAACATTGGCGTTGGGTCTGGGCGCTGCAGCTCTGACAATCTTGCCATTCCGCGTAAACGCAGCTGCCGATGATGCAATTGCTGCGTTCACAGGCGGCGCAGCTGTCGCCGACGGTGGTGTCACATTGGGCGCACCCGAGATTGCTGAAAACGGCAACACTGTTCCAATCGACGTATCCGCCGAAGGCGCGGTATCAATCATGTTGTTGGCCGCAGGCAACCCAACACCTGGTGTTGCAACATATAATTTTGGCGAACTGTCCGGCACGCAATCTGCGTCCACACGGATCCGTTTGGCCGGCACACAAGATGTTGTTGCGATTGCGAAAATGGCTGATGGGTCATTCGCCAAAGCACAGCAAACTGTGAAAGTAACAATCGGCGGCTGCGGCGGCTAAAGTCTGGATAGGAGTATAGTATTATGGCAGACGGTGTAAAACCACGCGTGAAAGCTCCCAAAAAGGCAGCTGCAGGCGAAGTCGTAACAATCAAATGTTTGATCAGCCACAAAATGGAATCTGGTCAGCGTAAAGATGGCGACGGTAACAAAATCCCACGCTCGATCATCAATCGCTTTACGTGCGATTTCAACGGAAAATCGGTTATTGATGTAGCGATGGAACCTGCTATTTCGACCAACCCATATTTCCAATTCGAGGCAACTGTTCCAGAAGCAGGTGAATTCAAGTTCACTTGGTATGATGATGACGGTTCAGTCTATGAAGAATCAAAGAGAGTCGCAATCGGCTAAACCGGTTTAGACATTGGTGGCCTCGCCTTAGGTGGGGCCACATTTACGGGAGGAACAGCTATGAAAATTAAAGCAGTCACAGCAATTGCAGCCGTGCTACTTTCCACCTCGGTTTTCGCGGATGAAGACGCAGAGCTGGTTGTAAACGGCGAAATCGAAATGGTGACCAAGACTGCCGCGCCTGCACATTTGTCCGACGCCTTGGACGAAGTGTTGTCAGGTTGGCGTTTCCGGTCAGACGAAACCCAGCTAATGCAGATGGACGATTTCGACAACCCAGGTATGGTTGCCGTTGATGCCGCAGCTGAGGCGTGGGACGCAGTCGAAGGCTCTGAGGGCAAATCATGCGCGTCATGCCATGGCGATGTTGCTGACTCTATGGTTGGTGTGCGCGCCGTATATCCCAAGTGGAATGACGCGGCCGAAGAGGTTCGCACGCTGGCGATGCAAATCAACGATTGTCGCGAAAATAAAATGGGCGCAGAAAAATACGGCTATACATCCGGCGACATGGCCGCGATGGAGGCGTTGATTTCTGTGCAATCGCGCGGCATGCCAGTAAATGTTGCAATCGACGGCCCAGTCCAGGCGACATGGGAAGCGGGCAAAGACCTGTATTACACACGGACAGGCCAGTTGGATTTGTCATGCGCAAGCTGCCACGAGCAGAACTATGGCAATATGATCCGCGCGGACCATCTGTCCCAAGGTCAGATCAACGGTTTCCCTGTATACCGTTTGAAAAACGCGAAATTGAACACGGCACATGCCCGTTTCAAAGGGTGTGTTCGCGATACACGCGCAGAAACATTCAAACCAGGTTCAGCGGAATTCATCGCGCTGGAACTGTATGTCGCGTCACGCGGCAACGGTCTGTCGGTCGAAGCACCATCAGTTCGTAACTAATCACCATAGCCCCGCACGTTTTTGGCGTGTGGGGTTATCTTCTTTTTGACCCATTCAAATATGCGCATATGATGCGTGATGCAAGGATGCTACTCTCATGATCTCTCGTCGCGACTTTCTTCAGGTTGGTATGGCTGCTACGGCCATGTATGGTGCCTCAGGCTTTGGCAATTGGTCCCGTTTGGCGGCGCAACAGCGTCTGACCCAGGATGACCTGTTGCAGTTTGACACGTTTGGTAATGTCACCTTGATCCACATCACGGACATTCATGCACAGCTAAAGCCGATCTATTTCCGCGAACCGGAAATCAACTTGGGTGTTGGTCCTGCCTTTGGTCAGGTGCCGCACGTCACCGGCGCTGATTTTCGTAAAATGTACGGGATCAATGATGGTTCTCCCTCCCACTATGCGTTGACCTATAACGATTTTACGGCAATGGCGCAGACCTATGGACGTGTCGGCGGTTTGGACCGCGTGGCAACTGTGGTCAATTCCATTCGTGCCGATCGCCCTGATGCGATTTTGTTGGACGGTGGTGATACGTGGCACGGGTCCTATACCTGTTATCACACCCAGGGTCAGGATATGGTCAACGTAATGAATGCGCTGAACCCTGATGCGATGACGTTCCACTGGGAATTCACCCTAGGGTCCGAACGTGTACAAGAAATTGTTGAAAATCTGCCTTTTGCGGCTTTGGGTCAAAACATTTTCGATGCGGAATGGGATGAACCCACGGACCTGTTCCCGCCTTATAAAATGTTCGAACGCGGTGGTGCCAAAGTTGCGGTTATCGGCCAGGCCTTCCCCTATATGCCCATCGCGAACCCCGGCTGGATGTTCCCTGAATACAGCTTTGGTATTCGTGATCAACGGATGCAGGAAATGGTCGACGAAGTGCGCGGCATGGGTGCAGAGGTTGTCGTTGTTTTGTCCCACAACGGTTTCGACGTAGACAAGAAAATGGCCGGTCGTGTATCTGGCATCGATGTCATTTTGTCCGGCCACACGCACGACGCTTTGCCCGAACCTGTGTTGGTGGGTGAAACAATCATCGTCGCCTCAGGATCAAACGGCAAATTCGTCAGCCGTGTTGATTTGGATGTACGCGATGGACGCATGATGGGTTTCAAACATAAATTGATCCCCATTTTCTCGGATGTGATTACGCCAGATGCGAATATGACCGCGCTGATTGACGAACAGCGTGCGCCCTATCTGGATCAACTGACCGAGGTGATCGGCCAGACCGATAGCCTGTTGTATCGTCGTGGCAATTTCAACGGGACATGGGATGATCTGATCTGTGACGCCCTAATCCAAGAACGCGAGGCTGACATTTCCATGTCACCTGGCGTGCGTTGGGGTCCATCCATCCTGCCAGGCCAGGATATCACCCGCGAAGACATCTGGAACGTCACCTCAATGACCTATGGCAAAGCGTACCGCACGGAAATGACAGGTGAATTCATCCATGTGATCCTAGAGGATGTGGCTGATAACCTGTTTAACGTTGATCCCTATTACCAGCAGGGCGGCGACATGGTGCGTATTGGTGGCATGGGATACCGCATTGACGTGTCCAAACCCCAAGGCAGCCGTATTTCGGAAATGACCCTGTTGAAAACAGGCGAGGCGATTGATCCTGCGAAAACCTATGTTGTTGCAGGCTGGGCATCCGTAAACGAAGGCACCGAAGGTCCACAAATTTGGGACGTGGTCGAAAGCCACATCCGCAAGCAGGGCACAATCACTGTGGCCCCGAATAACAGCGTGAAAGTGGTTGGCATCTAAGCCAGCTGAACATCAACTAGCAAAGGAGCATTTAGACAATGACAGTCAGCTTCAAGAATGGCAAAGCGTCCCGCCGTCAGTTTCTGACGGGGGCGGCCGCTGCGGGTGCAGGAACGGTTGCCGCATCGGTTGCCAAGGCAGCCGGTGATCCCTTGATCACAGAAAAACAGGTTTGGGCACAGGCCACAGGGGACGGTGTTGATGCCACCCCATATGGTTTGCCTATCGAATTCGAATCCGATGTGGTTCGCCGCAACGTGGAATGGTTGACAGCCGATACCATCAGCTCGATCAACTTTACCCCGATCCATGCGCTGGACGGCACAATCACGCCACAGGGCTGTGCGTTTGAACGTCACCATTCGGGTGCGATCGAAATGCGCAAAGAAGATTACCGTTTGATGATCAATGGTCTGGTCGATACCCCATTGGTCTTTACTTACGAAGATCTGGAACGGTTCCCCCGTGAAAACCATGTGTATTTCTGCGAATGTGCGGCGAACACAGGCATGGAATGGGCAGGCGCCCAGCTGAACGGTGCACAGTTCACCCATGGCATGATCCACAATATGGAATACACAGGCGTTCCCCTGCGGACGTTGCTGAACGAAGCGGGTATTCAGACCGAGGGCAAATGGGTTTATGTTGAGGGTGCGGATGCATCGTCAAACGGCCGTTCGATCCCATTGGAAAAGGCGTTGGACGACGTGTTGGTCGCGTTCAAGGCAAACGGCGAAGCGCTGCGCAAAGAACATGGCTATCCTGTGCGTTTGGTCGTTCCCGGTTGGGAAGGCAACATGTGGGTTAAATGGTTGCGCCGCATTGAGGTGACAAACCAAGCCGTCGAAAGCCGCGAAGAAACATCGAAATACACCGATACTTTGGCAGACGGCACATCCCGTAAATGGACATGGGTCATGGATGCAAAATCCGTGGTCACCAGCCCATCACCGCAGGCACCGATCAAACACGGCAAAGGACCGTTGGTGATCACAGGTCTGGCATGGTCGGGCCGTGGTGCCATCACCCGTGTCGATGTGTCTATCGACGGCGGTAAAAACTGGCAAGAGGCCCGTTTGGGCGCGCCAGGATCCAAGGGTGCGATGTCACGGTTCTATCTGGACATCAATTGGGACGGTCAGGAAATGTTCCTGCAGTCGCGCGCACATGATGACACTGGTTATGTTCAGCCCACCAAAACGCAATTGCGCGATGTTCGTGGCCTGAATTCAATCTATCACAACAACTGTATCCAAACATGGTGGGTAAGATCCAATGGGGAGGCAGAGAATGTCGAAATTTCTTAATTCTGTAATCGCGGCCACTTTGTTGGCATCTCCAGTTGCTGCGGAAAAATTTGGTTTGGGCCGTGCTGCCCTGCCAGAGGAAATCGCCGCATGGGATCTGGATGTTTCCCCGGATGGAACGGGTCTGCCTGCAGGGTCTGGTAATGCAATTGATGGTGACGAATTATTCGCCGAACATTGTGCGATCTGTCACGGTGATTTCGCCGAAGGCGTGGACAATTGGCCCAAACTGGCCGGCGGTATGGACACATTGGACCACGAAGATCCATTGAAAACCGTTGGATCCTACTGGCCCTATCTGTCGACAGCGTTCGACTATGTGCGCCGTTCAATGCCCTTTGGAAATGCGCAGTCATTGTCCGATGATGATGTCTATGCCATCACCGCCTATATTCTGTATTCAAATGACTTGATCGACGATGATTTTGAATTATCCAAGGATACGTTTTTCGACGTTGAAATGCCCAACGCTGATGGGTTCATCATCGATGATCGCGCGGAAACGGAATATGCCGTCTTTACCGAAGCCTGCATGACAGATTGTAAAGACAGCGTTGAAATCACCATGCGCGCTTTGGTGTTGGACGTGACCCCAGAGGAAGAGGGCGCAGAAGAAGCCGCAGCTGAACCCGTTGTTGAGGTCGCCGCCGTGGTCGAAGAAACACCAGCCGAACCCGAAGTGGTCGCCGCAGCGTTTGACGCAGAATTGGCCGCAAAGGGCGAAAAGGTTTTCAGAAAATGTAAAGCCTGCCACCAAGTGGGTGAAGGCGCATCAAACAAAACGGGCCCCGTTTTGAACGGCGTTGTAGGTGCATCCATCGGCCATATCGAGGATTTCCGCTATTCCAAAGTCTTTGGTCAAATGAAGGACGATGGCATGGTCTGGGATGAAGCGAATTTGTCCGCATTCCTAGCCAAGCCAAAAGCGTTTGCAAAGGGTACCAAAATGTCCTTTGCCGGCCTGCGCAAAGACAGCGAAATCGCGGCCGTCATCGAATATCTGAAACAGTTTCAGTAAGGTGACATAACAGCTGATTGAAATGGCGCGCTTGGTCGCGCCATTTTTTATGCCTCAATCCGGTCCAGAAATTCGTCGATATGGGATTTGAACCGGAAAAACCCATGCGTTGCCTTGGGCCATGCACGCGCGTCATAGCCCGTCATGATTTGCACCACCTGCGGGTCGCCCTGCGCGTCTTCACGTTCAAACTGAACCAACATGTCCGCAACAGGTCCGACAGGGGCATAGGGGGTCACGATCACATCTAATGCATGACGCTGCGCCCAGGCCCGCATGTCTGACACACTGCGCAGGATGGTCGCGGGTGCGCCGTCTGTGCGGGCCGCATGATCCTGGGCGAGGCATTCGACAAAATTTGTGACGGTGTCCGACAGGGTCAGGGGACTTAGATCTGTCAGTCCAGTGACATAAGCATAGCTGACCGCCGTCTGTCCAAGGTCTGCAATGTCGGACAGATCCATGTCATCGTCATGCCCCAAGACACCAACGCGCCCCGCAATGCGTGGAATAACCCGCGGCCCCAGGGGTTTCGGGGCGTGATGTGTGAAATCGGGCAGCCGCGGCAATGCGGGGGTCAATCCGGTTGGGGCAAATCGGTTGCGTGTAAATTTGGCGATGTTGTCCGGGGTTGCCAGATACGCCTTGCCCGTGGTGTGCAGCCCTGCCACCCATCGCCAGCTTAGCGTGTTGCTGGCGGGATCGCCGTCCAGCAAGTGGCGCAGGAAAAAATCGGCACCCAATTCCCAGGGCAATTCCAGCGTGAAAACCCAAATCGATGCAAACCACATGCGCGTATGATTATGCAGGTAACCGGTTTTTACCAATTCCTTGGCCCAAACATCGAAACAGTCGATGCCCGTATCACCCAAACAGGCCCGGGTCCAACGTTGACGCAGCCCAGATTGGGTTTGCACATCATTCATATGCCGGTCTAGCGCGGCCCTGTATTCGCGCCAGACATAGGGCCGCAGTTCCAGCCAGCCTTTCCAATAGGTGCGCCAGAATACCTCTTGTATGAATTTTTCGGCCTCTTTGCGGCTGTGTTGGGTCAGAACCTGCCCTAACACATGGCGTTCTGATATAACGCGCCGCCGGATATAGGGGGACAGCGTGGATACATTGGTCCGCCGATCCGCGCCAAAGTCAAAGTTGCGATATTGGGCGTAATGTGCCCCTGCGTTTGGAATAAATTGCGTTAATTGGTCTAACGCTGCCTGTTGGGTTGGGATGAACATATGCGACCTCTTTTGCGGGCAACTAGCCTGCGATCACCTGGTGTCAACCCTGTCCTGCGCCCCATGCTTTGCGAAACGCATTTGGGGGGACGCCGTATTTCGAACGATATTGCCGCGCCAAATGGGATGTTGAATTAAACCCGGTGGCGGCCGCAATTTCCGTGATGGTCAGATTGGTTTCGTTTAACAACGCATGCGCCCGTTCCAATCGCAAACCGTAATAAAACTGGGTCGGTGATTGATGGGTGTATTTTTTGAACAACCGTTCCAATTGGCGCCGCGAAATCCCCAAGGTGTCGCATAAATCTAACAGGGGCAGGGGCTCTTCTACGGTTTGACTCATGACTTGGATGGCGTGCAACAGTTTTTGATTGCGCGATCCAATGGCAACCGACAGCGATGATTTCTGCGGCGCGCTGCGATCGTTGGATCGTTTGTGGATACACATATCTGCAATGACCAGGGCAATATCGGACCCGTGGTCACGTTCGATCAAATCCAACATCAAATCCGTTGCGGCATTCCCGCCGCCGCAGGTAATCAACCGATCTTCAATTTCATAGAGGTTCTGCGTCGGCACCAAATCTGGGAATAATTCCGAAAACGCGGGCTGATTTTCCCAATGCAGGGTAAAGCGTGATTTTCCAATAATTCCCGCCTGCGCCAAGGCAAAGGCCCCGGTGCAAATGCCGCCCATCTGGGTGCCCGTGCGGTGGTTGCGCCGGATCCAGTTTAACACATCGGCTGATGCCGCCTTGCCTGGTTCAACCCCGGAACAGACAAACACTGTGGCATCCTTGGGGATCGTGTCCAATGCCATGTCAGGGGTAATCGTCACACCGTTCGAACAGGTCACAGGCGCGCCATCCGGTGTCATTGTGTACCATTCATACAGTGTTTTTTGGCTAAGCTGGTTTGCGATACGCAACGGTTCCAGAGCCGAGGAAAAGGCCAGCATTGTCATTTTGGGCAGCAGTACAAAATAGAACACCTTGGCCGGTCCCGAGGTGTCGACCGAAAAACTGGCTGCGCCGCGCTGAATGAATTTTGCCTGTGTCACGATGGGCCCTTTGGTTTGTGTGCACAGTTTAATGACTTTCTTGTTCCTTGAAAACGGGTATTCGGCGTTGTTTTTGATATCGCGGCGGAAATTGGCACTGCATGCCCTGTTTGGGCGTTAACGAAAAATAAATTTTGACAGATCATATCAAAATGCCGCTGGGCTATTGCAGCTGCCTGCGACGCGGACTAAGTTTCTAGGAAAGGCTTAGATATGATAGGTAGGTTACTATGAAAGATCCCTTAGACGTATACATGAACACCTTGGTCCCGATGGTGGTCGAACAAACCAGCCGCGGCGAACGTGCCTATGATATTTTTTCACGCCTGCTGAAAGAACGCATCATTTTCCTCAATGGTCCCGTACATGATGGCATGTCATCGCTGATCGTGGCGCAGTTGCTGCACCTTGAGGCGGAAAATCCATCCAAGGAAATCAGCATGTATATCAACAGCCCTGGTGGTGTTGTGACCTCAGGTCTGTCGATTTATGATACCATGCAATATATCCGTCCCAAGGTATCAACGCTGGTGATCGGGCAAGCGGCATCCATGGGGTCATTGCTGTTGGCCGCGGGCGAGGCGGGCATGCGTTATTCCCTGCCAAACAGCCGCGTCATGGTGCACCAGCCCTCGGGCGGATATCAGGGGCAGGCAACCGACATTATGATCCATGCCCAGGAAACGCAAAAACTGAAAAACCGTCTGAACCAAATTTATGTGCAACACACTGGCCAGGATTTGGAAACAGTCGAGGCCGCATTAGAACGCGACAATTTCATGTCCCCCGAGGATGCGAAAGATTGGGGGCTGATTGATGAAATCGTGTCCAAACGCGCACAGGCTGACGAATGATTGAACGCATCACAATGGAAAAAATTCTAATTTAGCCATTGTGGTGCCTTGCGCCCTGTCCTAAGCTGTCGGTAACATTCCGCGGTTTGGGACGTTACACTACTAGATTGGTCCGAAAGGTTAAGCATGGCGACGAATTCAGGCGATGGTAAAGCAACACTTTATTGCAGCTTTTGCGGTAAAAGCCAGCATGAGGTTCGAAAACTGATTGCGGGGCCAACGGTTTACATTTGTGATGAATGCGTTGAACTGTGTATGGATATCATCCGCGAGGAAACGAAGTCCTCGGGTTTGAAAACCAGCGAAGGCATGCCAACGCCCAAAGAAATCTGCGCCGTGTTGGATGATTATGTCATCGGACAGGCCAAGGCCAAGCGTGTTTTGTCCGTCGCGGTACACAACCATTACAAACGTTTGGACCAGTCGGGCAAATCCGGTGAAATCGAATTGTCGAAATCCAATATTTTGCTGATCGGTCCGACAGGGTGCGGTAAAACATTGCTGGCCCAAACATTGGCGCGGATTTTGGATGTCCCCTTTACCATGGCGGATGCCACCACGTTGACCGAGGCCGGGTATGTAGGTGAAGATGTTGAAAACATTATCCTGAAATTGCTGCAAGCGTCCGAATACAACGTGGATCGCGCCCAACGCGGTATCGTTTATATCGACGAAGTTGACAAAATTACCCGCAAATCAGAAAACCCCTCCATCACCCGCGATGTGTCGGGCGAGGGTGTGCAGCAAGCCTTGTTGAAGTTGATGGAGGGCACCGTCGCATCGGTTCCCCCGCAGGGCGGTCGCAAACATCCGCAACAGGAATTTTTGCAGGTTGATACCACAAATATTTTGTTCATCTGTGGTGGCGCATTTGCGGGCTTGGATAAAATCATTGCGCAGCGCGGCAAGGGCAGCGCAATCGGATTTGGCGCAGATGTTCGCGACAATGATGCCCGCGGTGTGGGCGAAATTTTCCGCGACCTTGAACCTGAAGATTTGTTGAAATTCGGATTGATCCCTGAATTTGTGGGCCGCTTGCCCGTATTGGCAACGCTTGAGGATTTGGACCAAGACGCATTGGTCACAATCCTGACCGAACCCAAAAATGCACTGGTCAAACAATATCAACGCCTGTTCGAGCTGGAAGATACCAAGCTGACATTCACCGATGATGCGCTGAAAGCGATTTCGCAGCGTGCGATTGATCGTAAAACCGGTGCGCGTGGTCTGCGTTCCATTATGGAGGAGACCTTGCTGGACACCATGTTCGATCTGCCAGGCATGGACGACGTGACCGAGGTTGTCGTGAATGAGGAATCCGTGACAACGTCTGCTGCGCCCTTGATGATCTATGGCGAAAATGGCACCAAAGAGCCCGCAACCGCGGGCTAATGCGGGGGCACTGGACGCAGTATAAAAACTGTTGCATAAAGCGGACAAGATTAAGCCGGAGAATCCAATGGGAATCGTAAATACATTGCTGCGCGCTGTTACATGGTGGAACAGTCAAACCCTGAACACTCAGCTATACACATGGCGCAAAGGCGTGAAAGTGGGCGAGGATGATCAGGGCAATGTGTATTATCGCACCCGTGATGACAAACGCCGCTGGGTTATTTTCAATGGCGATATGGAGGCAAGCCGCGTCAGCCCTGAATGGCATGGCTGGCTGCATCACACATGGAAAACATCACCTGCTGAACAACCGCTGCCCCGTAAAACATGGGAAAAACCGCATCAGGAAAACCTGACGGGTACGGCAATGGCCTATGCACCCGCAGGGTCTCTGCGCAAGGCCGAGGTACAATCCCGCAGCGATTACGAAGCGTGGCAACCCGAATAGGGATCGACACAGATGTCCGAAAACAAGGCTGAAATCACTTTGGGGGCCGTCGTGCTGGCCGCGGCAATTGCGTTTGTCGGATATGCTGCACAGTCCTCGGGGGCGAAAATTGGTGGTGACAGCTATACGCTAACCGCCGGGTTCCGATCAGCTGAGGGGATCAGTGTCGGCACCGACGTTCGTTTGGCAGGCGTGAAAATCGGCGCAGTGACAGGGTTGCAGCTAAATCCCGATACCTATCGCGCCGAAGCAATTGTTTCCATTGATCGATCAGTTGCCATCCCCGATGACAGCGCAATGACCATCGCATCCGAGGGGTTGTTGGGCGGTAACTTTGTCGAAATCATTCCAGGCGGATCGTTCGATTATCTGACCGATGGCGACGAAGTGATCGACACCCAAGGGTCGGTCAGTTTGGTATCACTTTTGATGAAATTCGTGGGCAGCGGCGGATCGGAATAGTGCGTCACAGCTTCGTCGCCTCTCTTATCGCTTTGGCCTGCATGATACTGCCGGCACAGGGACAAGAGCGGGCAGAAAACGCAGGCGGCGCCGTTTTGCGCATGCTGGACCGCGTCAGTGGCGATGTCAGCGATGTGTCGCTGGCTGTGTCCCAATCGCAGACCATGGGGCCGTTAACTGTCGCGCTGGATGAATGTCGGTATCCCGTGGATAACCCGATGGGCGATGCCTATGCGCATTTGACGGTGACAGACGGGCGCACGGATGCGTTGGTATTTTCGGGGTGGATGTTGGCATCCTCGCCTGCGCTAAATCCCTTGGATCATGCGCGCTATGATGTTTGGGTGTTACGCTGTGATATTTCCACGGGATCGGCACAATAGCGTTTGTCGCAGAAATCGGCCTCTAACTTGATCGCGTCACTCAATAGGCGACGATAGCAATCTTTGTCCACCTCTTGGCCACCAAGGCTGATCAAATGGGGTGTGGTGAATTGGGTGTCAAACAACACGAACCCCGTTTTATTCAACCGATCCACCAGATAGGCCAATGCAATTTTTGAGGCGTTTGTTTGTTTGGAAAACATACTTTCGCCAAAAAACGCAGCCCCAATTGCAACCCCATAGACCCCACCGACCAATTGATCATTGGCCCAAACCTCAAGACTGTGGGCGTGGCCCGCGCGATGCAGCCTGAGATAGGCCTGAAAAATCGCGTCATTGATCCAGGTTTCATCCCTGTTTGCACAGGCCTGGACCACCGACGGGAAATCTTGGTTGATGGTTACATGCACGTCTTGGCGCCGGATCGCACGGCGCAGGGAACGCGATATATGAAACCCGTCCAATGGCATAATGCCCCGCTGACGTGGTTCGATCCAGTGAATTTCGGTGCTGTTACGGCTTTCGGCCATTGGGAAAACGCCGATGGAATAGGCGTGCAGCAACAGCGGAATGGTCAACGTGGTTTCCATACGGGTCCTGTCCGAACTGGGCCGCGCAGCGGGCGCACTGTTTAAAAATGTCAAAGCTGCCCGTGGGCAGCTCTGGTCGTTAGGGGTTGTTTTGTTCCAGCCATTTTTCCAGCCAGTGGATGTTATAGTCGCCCGAATGGATATCAGATTCCTGTAACAGTTGGTGGAACAGGGGAACGGTCGTGTCCACACCATCCACGATCAATTCGTTCAGCGCACGATGCAGGCGTGAAATCGCTTCGGCGCGGTCCCGCCCGTGCACGATGAGTTTGGCGATCAAACTGTCGTAATAGGGTGGGATCGAATACCCCGCATAAAGCGCACTGTCCATGCGCACGCCCAATCCACCAGGCGCATGAAACGCCGTGACTTTGCCTGGACAGGGGGCGAAATTCGGCAGGCGTTCTGCATTGATGCGCACCTCAATTGCGTGACCGTTAATTTCCAGATCATCTTGTGTAAATGACATGGGCAGGCCTTCGGCGACACGGATTTGTTCGCGCACCAAATCAACACCGAAAATGGCTTCGGTGACGGGGTGTTCCACCTGCAAACGGGTATTCATTTCGATGAAATAAAATTCGCCGTTTTCGTATAGGAATTCAATCGTACCGGCACCGATATAGTTGATTTTCGCAACCGCATCGGCACAGATTTTCCCGATCTTTGCGCGCTCTTCTGCAGAGATACAGGGGCCTGGGGCCTCTTCGAACACTTTCTGATGGCGGCGCTGCAGCGAACAATCGCGTTCGCCCAAATGTACGGCATTGCCCTTGCCATCGCCGAACACCTGAATTTCAATGTGCCGCGGCGTGGTCAGGTATTTTTCGATATAGACCTCATCATTGCCAAAGGCGGCCTTGCTTTCGCTGCGGGCTGTGCGAAAGGCGGTTTCCATCTCGGCTTCGTTTCGGGCGACTTTCATCCCGCGACCGCCACCACCGGCTGTGGCTTTGATGATCACAGGGTAACCAAAATCGCGGCCGATTTGCTTGGCCTCGTCCAATGTGGCAACGCCGCCGTCAGACCCGGGAACACAAGGCACGCCCAGTGCTTTCATGGTTTCCTTGGCGGTGATTTTATCGCCCATGATGCGGATGTGTTCCGCTGTGGGGCCGATAAATGTCAGGCCGTGATCTTCTACGATTTGGACAAAACGCGCGTTTTCGGACAAAAACCCATACCCGGGGTGAATGGCCTGCGCGCCGGTGATTTCACATGCGGAAATGATCGCGGGCATCGACAGGTAACTGTCTGTTCCGGGGGCGGGGCCAATGCAGACGGATTCGTCGGCCATGCGCACATGCATCGCGTCCGCATCCGCGGTCGAATGCACTGCGACCGAACGGATGCCCATTTCACGACAGGCCCGAATGACGCGTAATGCGATTTCCCCGCGGTTGGCGATTAAGATTTTATCAAACATGGCTGCGCCTTACTCGATGATCACCAAGGGGGCGCCATATTCGACGGCGGCACCGTCTTCGACCAGAATCCGTTTGACGGTTCCGGATTTGGGCGACGGGATTTGGTTCATGGTCTTCATCGCCTCGACGATCAACAATGTGTCGCCCTCTTTGACGGTTGCGCCCACGCTGATAAAGGGGGCCGCACCTGGTTCGGCCTGCATGTAAACAGTGCCAACCATCGGGGATGTGACCGCGCCTGGGTGGCTGGCTGGGTCCTCTTGGGGGGCAGCGGCGGCGGGTGCCGCAGGTGCAGCAGGTGCCGCGACGGGGGCCGCGGCCGCAACTGGCGCGGGGGCGGCGGCCTGTACAACGGTGGTTGCACGGCTGACACGCACATCCAGGCTGTCATCTTCGCCGTATTCGCGGCGCACCTCTAGTTCTGTTAGATCGTTTTCACGCAACAGTTCGGCCAAGGCCTGAATGAATTCTACGTCCTGATCGCGGTTATTTTTTGTCATATTTTCCCTCAAGCACCTGTCGCAGTTATCTGCTGTGTCTGTTTCAGCGCCCCCTATAAGCCAGATTTTTCCAGCTGAAAAGGAGGCGTTTTTGTTACATGGGTAGTTTTGACAGTTTTTTAACCTAGGGAAAAGGAAAATTTAACACATGCAGGTGTCGAAAAAACGGGGCCGGTGGTGAAACCGGCCCCAAAACAGTCGTCTGGGTTTGGATCAATCTTTGCGGTTCATCCGGTTTTCAATCAGATCGTCCACCACAGAGGGATCGGCCAATGTTGATGTATCGCCCAAGGCGCCGAAATCATCCTCCGCGATTTTGCGCAGGATGCGGCGCATGATTTTGCCGGATCGGGTTTTGGGCAAACCAGGCGCCCATTGGATCAGGTCAGGTGATGCAATGGGACCGATTTCCTTGCGCACCCAATTGCGCAATTCGATGCGCAATTCGTCGCTGGGCTCTTCTCCGGCCATCAGTGTGACATAGCAGTAAATGCCTTGTCCCTTGATGTCATGGGGGTACCCGACAACGGCGGCTTCGGATACTTTGTCATGCGCGACAAGGGCGCTTTCGACTTCGGCGGTGCCCATGCGGTGGCCGGATACGTTGATCACGTCATCGACGCGGCCGGTGATCCAGTAATATCCGTCTGCGTCACGACGGCAGCCGTCGCCTGTGAAATAATACCCTTTGTAGTCAGAGAAGTATGTTTTCACAAAACGGTCATGATCGCCGTAAACCGTGCGCATTTGGCCGGGCCAGCTGTCTTTCATGCACAGCACGCCTTCGGCCTCAACTGATGTGATTTCCGCGCCGGATTGGGGATCAAGGATGATAGGCTGTACGCCAAAGAATGGGGTTGTGCATGACCCTGGTTTGGTCGCGGTTGCACCGGGTAGGGGGGTCATCAAATGACCGCCGGTTTCGGTTTGCCACCATGTGTCAACGATGGGGCATTTGCCCTTGCCGACCACATCATTGTACCAATTCCAGGCTTCGGGGTTGATGGGTTCACCCACTGTGCCCAGTACCTTCAACGATGACAGATCGCATTTTTCGACGAATTCTGTGCCCTGACCCATCAACGCACGGATTGCGGTTGGGGCGGTATAGAATTGATTGACTTTGTGTTTTTCGCAGACCTGCCAGAACCGCGATGCGTCGGGGTATGTGGGCACGCCTTCGAACATCAATGTGGTGGCGCCATTGGCCAAAGGTCCATAGACGATATAGCTGTGACCTGTCACCCAGCCTACGTCAGCGGTACACCAGTAAATGTCACCTTCGTGATAGTCGAACACATATTCATGCGTCATCGCGGCCCAGACCAGATAGCCACCAGAACAATGCTGAACGCCCTTGGGCGCACCCGTTGAACCTGATGTGTACAGGATAAACAGCGGATCTTCGGCGTTCATGGCCTCGGGCGCGCAGTCAGCGGATGCCGATGCCATGGCGGCGGTATAGGAATGATCGCGGCCCGAGGCCATGGTGACATCACCGCCGGTGCGTTCAACGACCAGAGTTTGCACATCGCCGCAAATTTCCAGCGCCTTGTCAACGTTGGCTTTCAGCGGTGTGTTGCGTCCGCCGCGGGGGGCCTCATCCGCGGTGACGATCAAGGATGCTTTGCATCCGTCAACGCGTGCGGCCAAGGCTTCGGGTGAAAATCCGGCAAAGACGATGGAATGGATGGCACCAATGCGCGCACAGGCCAGCATCGCATAGGCGGCCTCGGGGATCATGGGTAAATACAATACAACCCGGTCGCCTTTGCCGACGCCCATTGATTTATAGACGTTTGCCAGTTTGTTCACCTGTTGCGACAGCTCGTTATAGGTGATGTGTTTGCTTTCATCTGGGTTGTCGCCTTCCCAGATGATGGCGGTTTGGGTACCGCGCGTTGGCAGGTGGCGATCCACACAGTTTGCCGCAACGTTTAATTCGCCGTCCTCAAACCATTTGATGGAAACATCCGGATGGCCATAGTTGACGTTTTTGATTTTGGTATATGGTTTGATCCAATCGATGCGTTTGCCATGTTCGGCCCAAAATGCGTCAGGATCATTGATCGACTGCGCATACATCGCGTCATATTTATTTTTGTCGATATGCGCATTTGAAATGAAATCTGCGCTGGGTGGATACATTTTATCAGACATAATTTCCCCGTATTCTTGGTTATTAGGGTCCAGAAAGATTTCAGGGCAACCGGTAAGTTGCCCTGACGTTTTGATCAGATTGCCAGATATTCGGCCCGAAGGTCGGCATTGTCCAGCACCTCTTTGGCGGTGCCATCAAAGACCACGGATCCGGTGTCCAAAATCACGGCACGATCGGACAGGTTCAATGCGCGAACAGCGTTTTGTTCAACGATCACGGTTGTGATACCCTGTTCGCGGATCAGATGCAGTGTTTTTTCGATTTCGTCCACGATCACGGGCGCCAAGCCTTCGTATGGTTCGTCCAGCAACAATACCTTGATGTCGCGGGCCAAGGCGCGGGCGATGGCCAACATTTGTTGTTCGCCGCCCGACAATGTCACGCCCTCTTGTTTGCGGCGTTCGCCCAAGCGGGGGAACAGGTCGTACAACCGATCAATGCCCCAACCTACGGGTTCAACAATTTGGGCCAATTGCAGGTTTTCCTCGACCGTTAGGCCGGGGATGATGCGACGATCTTCTGGGACCAGACCGATCCCAGCGACGGCCGCTTCGTGGCTGGCCATTGTGTGCAGGTGTTGGTGATCCAGCCAAATTTCGCCTTTGACCAGCTGGGGGTTGTCCAGACGGGCAATGGTGCGCAGGGTCGATGTTTTGCCTGCGCCGTTGCGCCCCAGCAGGGCCAAAATTTCGCCTTCATGAACGTTAAAGCTGACACCTTGGACGATATAGCTCTCTCCGTAGTAGGCATGAATGTCATGCACAGACAGGAATGCAGGTGCATGCGTTTGTGTTGCAAGATTTCCACTCATCATGCTGTCTCCTTATTGTGTTTCGCCCAGGTAGGCTTCTTTGACTTTGGGGTTGCCTTTGATGTTTTCTGGCGTGTCCTCAACCAAAGGTGTGCCTTGTGCCAAAACGGTGATCCGGTCTGCCAAAGAAAACACAACATGCATGTCATGTTCAATAATGGCGATGGTGATGTCACGTTCTTCTTTGATCTGTTTTAGCAGATCGATGGTGTTGTTGGTGTCAGCACGCGCCATACCTGCGGTTGGTTCGTCCAACAACAACAGGCGTGGGGTTTGCGACAGACACATGCCAATTTCCAAACGCCGTTTATCACCGCGCGACATGGATGCCGCATGCATGTGACGTTTGTCAGCCATATTCATGTCGACCAGCATTTCCTCGGCTTGTTCCATCACATCGCGATGTGACAAGAACCCGCTGACGGCATCCAATTTGAATGACCCATCGCGTTTGGCGAAAATTGGGATCATCATATTTTCCAATACGGACAGATCACCGAAAATTTCGGGGGTTTGGAACACCCGTGAAATCCCCATTTGGTTGATTTCATAGGGGTTGCGGCCCAACACGGATTGGCCGTCAAACATGACGCTGCCCGTATCCGGGATCAGTTTCCCGATCAAGCAGTTCAACAAGGTTGATTTGCCCGCTCCGTTTGGCCCGATAATCGCGTGGCATGTGTTTTCTTGTACACTTAGGTTCACATCACCCAGCGCCTGTAGGCCGCCGAAACGTTTGCCTACGTCTTTTACGTCTAGAATACCCATTGTTTGTACCCCTTATTCCGTAGACTTTGTTTGTTTGTCATCAGATTTGCCCGACATTTTGCGCGCAATCTTTTGACCCAGTTCGACCAAGCCACCTGGCAAGAAAATGATGACTGCCATAAACATCAGACCCAATGTCAGGTGCCACCCTTTGCCGATAAACGGATAGATGATGGCGACAACGAAATCCTCAAGCCCGTCGGGCAGGAATGCAAACCATTCGTGCAGCAGGTTCGAGTTGATTTTTGAAAAGATGTTTTCAAAGTATTTGATCAAGCCTGCGCCCAGAACCGGACCGATCAGGGTGCCGATGCCACCAAGGATTGTCATCAAAACAACTTCTCCTGATGCGGTCCATTGCATACGCTCGGCGCCGGCCAATGGGTCCATGGCGACCATCAGACCGCCGGCCAGACCAGCATACATGCCAGAAATCACAAAGCAGGCCAGCATATAGGGGCGTGTGTTCAATCCGGTATATGTCAAACGCTGTTGGTTTGATTTGATGGCGCGCAGCATCAATCCGAATGGTGACCGGAAAATGCGGATCGCAACATAGAATGCAATCAACAAAATCACGCCCGCCAGATAGTAACCGACATTGAATGTCCACAACCAACCAGCGACATTGACCTGTAAACTATCGCTCATTTCCATGCCGAACAGGCTGGGGGCTGGGATGTTACCAGTTGTATTGGCCCCATCCAAAATGCGCGGATCGTCCAATGCAGTTTGCAAACCGGTTTCCCCGCCTGTGATCGGTGTCAACACGGATGCGGCCAAGGCAAATGACATCTGCGCAAAGGCCAGTGTCAGGATCGAGAAGTAGATGCCGGAACGACGCAATGAGATATAGCCGATCAGGATTGAAAACAGACCCGCAACCACCGTTGAAATCAAAATCGCAGGGATGACGTTTATCGTCAGCAATTTCAGCATCCAAACGCCGGCATAGGATCCTGCGCCCAAAAATGCGGCGTGGCCAAAGGACAGATACCCTGTCAAACCAAACAGAATGTTAAAACCAACCGCAAAGATGCCAAAGATGACAAAGCGTTGCATCAGGTCAGGATAGCCCGCATTAAACTGGGCCAATGCTGACCCTTCGGGAAAGGGGTTCAGGATGATTGGTGCAAGGGCAACCAACAGCGCGACAGCAACCAGCAGGGACGTGTCTTTTTTGTTTAAACCTAGCATGAATTAGTCCTCCATCACGCCTTTACGGCCCATCAGACCACGCGGACGGGTCAACAGAATTACGATTGCAGCAAGATAGATCACAACTTGGTTAATCCCTGGCAGCAGTTCGATGATTTGGCGCATGGACGCAAAGCTTTCAAGAATGCCCAACAGTAGGCCGGCCAAAATCGCACCGGGTAACGACCCCATGCCGCCAACAACAACCACAACGAACGAAATCACAAGGAAATCCATCCCCATGTGATAGTTAGGTGGGTTGATCGGGGTATACATCACACCCGCCAGACCCGCGACCGCGGCGGCAATACCGAACATAATGGTAAAACGGCGGTCAATGTTGATCCCCAGCAATCCAACGGTTTCGCGATCGGCCATGCCGGCACGCACAACCATACCAAATGTGGTGAATTGCAAAAATGCCAGAACGCCGCCGACCAAAACCGCCGCAAAGCAGAAATAAATGATCCGCCAGTAGGGATAGATGATTGCGCCGGGCTCCATGCCAATCATTGCACCAAAGTCGAATGATCCGAAAAATGCCTGGGGGGCGTTCATCGGGATCTGGTTCGCACCAAAGTAATATTTTACGATTTCCTGCAAAACAATGGCCAGACCAAAGGTCACCAAGATCTGGTCCGCATGGGGGCGCTTATAGAAATGTTTGATCAAACCGCGTTCCATGATCACGCCAATGGCGATCATGACGGGGATCGTAAACAAAATCGCAAGCGGCACACTCCAATCAATGATGGCCTGTCCGGTGCTTTCGCCGAACCACCCTTGGACATAGGGGACCTCTACCTTGAGTGGATTGCCCAGAAAGTCCTTCTTGGTTTCGTCGATGACCGTATGCGACAGTGACAAAATGCGGTTCAATGTGACCGCACAGAATGCGCCCAACATAAACAACGCACCATGCGCGAAATTCACGACACCTAATGTGCCAAAGATCAGTGTTAGACCAAGCGCAATAAGGGCATAAGCGCTGCCTTTGTCTAACCCGTTTAAGATTTGTAGAATGATTTGATCCATGTAGCCCCCTAGATCCCGCATGCGAGATCAAGAATTTATAGCGGCCCGGGCCGCTGTTGAATTTTCCCAAAAATATGGAAGGACCCCGCGATTAACGCGGGGTCTGTGTGCAATTATGCACCTGGGTTACATGAACCCAATTCGCCACCAAAGATTGAGGCGTCATATGTCACTGCGGCTGCAGGTGTCACGTCAACGATTTCCAACAGGTCAAAGTCTGATGTTGGGTTTTCGTTACCCTTCACAACCAGAACGTCTTTGAAACACTGGTGGTCTTCGGCACGGTACAATGTTGGACCATTGCCCAGACCGTCGAATTCGAAACCTTCTAGGGCTTGGCCAACACCACATGGGTTGAATGTGCCCGCACGTTCACATGCGTCAGCATACAGCAGTGTCTGACAATATGTTGTGTGTGCCGCCTGTGAGGGTGGGAAGCCGTATTTTTCACCGAATGATTTCACAAATGCGTTGGTACCTGCATAACGTGCGCCTGCAACGTTTTCCAAAGACCAGTGCCAGTTTGTGGACCCAAAGATGCCAGCCACGTTTTTACCCGCACCTTTCGCCATCAGGCGTGAATACAGGGGAACAACGATTTCAAAGTTTTTGCCATTGGCTTGGGCTGCGCGCAGACCAAACTGAACCGCAGAAGTCAAAGAGTTGACCATGTTGCCGCCGTAGTGGTTCAGAACCAGAACGTCCGCACCCGAGTTCAGAACAGGGGCGACATAAGACGAGAAGTCAGTTTGTGCCAGTGGTGTTTTCACCGCTGCAACTGTTTCCCAGCCCATCGCTTCTGTGGATGTGCGAACCGCTTCTTCTGTGGTGTAACCCCAGTTATAGTCGGCGGTCAGGTGATAGGCCTTGCGGTCTTTGCCGTAACGGTCGGCCAAGATCGGCGCCAGTGCCGCACCAGACATGTAAGAGTTAAAGAAGTGGCGGAAGCCATTTGCTTTTTTGTCTTTGCCCGTTGTGTCGTTTGAGTGTGTCAGACCGGCCATAAAGATGATGCCCGCTTCTTGGCACAGGGCCTGAACCGCAACAGCCACACCAGATGACGAACCACCGGTGATCATAACTGCGCCGTCTTTTTCGATCATCGAACGTGCGGATGCGCGTGCGGCGTCTGGTTTGGTTTGTGTGTCACCTGTGACGTACTCAACCTTTTTGCCCAAGATGCCGTTGCCCTTCAGCGCTTTCGAGCTGAACGTGTTCAACATGCCGCCGTCGCCTTCACCGTTCAGGTGTTCAACCGCCAGCATATAGGCGCGCAATTCGTCCGCGCCTTCGTCGGCATAGGGGCCAGTTTGTGGTACGTTAAAACCCAGGGTAACAGTTGAACCAGTTGGTTCGTTTACATAAGCAGCAGCGGATGAGGCTGTGAAAATTGTTGGCAGAGCAAGGCCCGCGCCTGCAACTGCACCAGATTTGATCACGCCACGGCGCGTCAGGTCTAATTTGGACATAAAATCCTCCCATTAAGTTTTTGCAAATCGGCTCCTCCTGCCGATGCAATGCACATTTGTGCTGTCTTATTATTCCCGTGTTTCAGAAAATTTCGCAATAACACTTTCAAATACAATAATCTTTTTGTAAATTATTACACAGTATGCAAAGGTATTTTGTAAAGATATTTACAATTCTTGGGGCATCTTGTTGTTACTTGGGGGTTTTTCATGGCGTTAGATACTGGATCGACTGGTGCGCGACTGCGTGAACGGCGTATTGCGGTGGGGTTAAAACAGGCAGAATTGGCTGAAATGGTCGGAATTTCGGCGTCATATCTAAACCTGATTGAACACAATCGGCGCAGAATCGCAGGAAAATTGTTGATAAATCTTGCCAATGCACTAGAGATGGATGCCGCGACCTTGTCAGAGGGGGTGCAATCTTCGTTGGTTGGGCGGTTAAAGGAATGTGCCAGCGACCATGGGCGGGATGGCCAAGTTATTGAACGCGCTATCGATTTTGCAACCCGTTTCCCGCAATGGGCGGAATTGACGATTTCACTGGATCGCAAATTGCGTCAGATGGAACAGACAGTAGATGTTTTGAATGATCGTCTGTCGCATGATCCACATTTGGCAACATCGTTACACGAGGTTCTGACAACAGTTACGGCCATCCGGTCGACATCGTCAATTTTAGCGGATACAGACGATATCGCCCCTGAATGGCGTAGTCGATTTCACCGGAATCTAAACGAAGACAGCCGGCGATTGACCGAAGGGGCCCAAGCCTTGGTGTCATATCTGGATACATCATCCCAAGATACAGTGTCCATAGGTACGCCATGGGATGAATTGGATGCGTTCTGGGCCGCGCATGAGTATTGTTTTGATGACTTTGATCATTTTTCCCCCCAAGACTGGCAGGCCTATATCGCGGATGCGCGTGAATTGATGTCGGGGCAGGCGCGATCATTGGCGATGGATTTTGCCAACCGTTACTTGGACGATGCGGCCAGAATTCCCAAACAAACCTTGATGGATGCTGTTGATGTATGTGGGTTTGACACGGTGCAATTGGCCCAAGCGGTGCGATCTGATATTCCGACCGTAATGCGGCGCTTGGCGTTTTTATCATCGCAGGATTTAGGAACCGATATTGGTCTGGCCTGTTGCGATGCCTCGGGCAGTTTTACTATGCGAAAACCGGTTGCGGGGTTTCATATTCCGCGATTTGGGTCGGCCTGCGCCTTGTGGCCCATTTTCGCGGCGATCGGTCGGCCCATGGCCCCCATTTCAATGGTATTGCGCCATACAGGCCGCGAGGGCGGGACATTTGACACCATCAGCTATGCCGAGGTCCAGCCTGCCTATGATACAACACCCTATCCCATGACGCGGTCCTATATGTTGATCATTCCACGGCACGAAACAGACGGAATTGACCCTTTGCGTGTTGGGGCCGCCTGCCGGGTCTGTGCGCGCAATGCCTGTCCTGCCCGGCGCGAAGGCAGCATTCTAGGGCATCAAGGTCTTTGACAAATTTGGCAAATACGTCTTAGATGTCATAAAAAATGTGCAGCGCGACAAACGGGGGAAACGGGATGAGCAAGACTGTCTTGCTGATCGAGGATGAGCCAAACATCATCGAGGCGATCAGTTTTATACTGTCACGGGATGGTTGGACGGTTGCCACACATTCAAACGGTCATGATGCTAACGATGCGATTTTGCGCCGCAAACCGGATTTGGTGATCTTGGACGTTATGTTGCCTGGCAAAAGCGGATTTGATATTTTACGCGATCTGCGGCAAGACGCGCAGTTCCAAGATTTGCCCGTATTGATCTTGACCGCGCGTGGCCAAACCAAAGATCGCGAATTGGCCCAGTCTTTGGGGGTCAGCCGTTTCATGACCAAGCCGTTTTCTAATGCCGATGTCTTGGCCGCGGCAAATGATCTGGTGCCCTAACAATGGCCAAGAAGCCCCCGATATTTCTAGAACGCGATCGATACCGCACCCGCCGTTTGGTAGATGCGCTGCGTGTTTTGCCGATCTTGGCTGGCATTTTGTGGCTTGTGCCCGCGCTTTGGGCCAATGACACCCAAAATCCACCAGAAATCGCCCGTCTGGCGATTTATTTTTTCTGTACCTGGGCGCTTATGATTGTACTCAGTTTCGCATTGTCACGCCGGTTGCGCCATTCTGCCGAATTTGCGGGCGGAATTGGCACTGACGGGCCATCAGCACCGCGGGACCGCGACTGACATGATCAATTTTCTGATTTCAGCCAGCATTTTCTATGTTGCCGTGTTATTTTTCGTGGCATTTTGGGCTGAACGTGCTGCCGCGCAGGGGCGGGGGGCATGGTTGCGGTCGCCTTGGGTCTATACGCTGTCACTGTCCATTTACTGCACGGCGTGGACATTTTATGGGGCTGTGGGATATGCGGCACGATCTGGGTTGGAATATCTGACCATTTACCTTGGGCCCAGTTTGGTGATGCTGGGATGGTGGTGGATCCTGCGTAAATTGGTACGTATCGGTCGGGCGCAGCGGGTGACATCGATTGCGGATTTGTTGTCATCGCGGTTTGGAAAATCAAATTTATTGGCCGCATTGGTTACCGTTTTGGCCGTTGTCGGAACAACGCCCTATATCGCGTTGCAATTGCAATCCGTGACCTTGTCATTTTCGGCCTTTGCGCAGGCTGACGATCTTGGCATGATGGGGGCGGGGAATGACAGGTCAGCATTATGGGTTGCGCTGGGTCTGGCGTTTTTCACGATTATTTTTGGGACGCGAAATCTGGATGTGAACGAACGACACCACGGTGTTGTCATGGCCATTGCTGTCGAAGCGATTGTAAAATTATGCGCGCTTGTGGCCGTGGGCATCTTTGTGGTCTGGGGTGTCAGTGGCGGTCTGGCCCCGATGTTAGAGGCGATCAACGCATCCCCGCACCAGAATTGGCACATGGATAATGCGCGCTGGGTGGCTTTGACATTTTTATCAGCTGCAGCGTTTTTAACACTGCCGCGTATGTTTCAGGTGCTTGTCGTCGAAAACGAAGACGAACGCCATTTACAGACGGCATCTTGGGCATTTCCCACCTATGTTTTGTTGATGTCCCTCTTTGTTTTGCCCATCGCCGTTGTTGGGCAATCGATATTGCCCCAAGGGTCGAACCCAGATTTATATGTTTTGACAATCCCTTTGGCATTAGGACAGGATACCTTGGCCATTTTGTCGTTCTTGGGCGGGTTTTCATCGGCCACCTCAATGGTGGTGGTGGCATCCTTGGCCTTGGCGACCATGGTGTCGAACCACATCGTTATGCCCATTTGGTTGCGGTACTGGCAGGGCAAGTTTTCGGCGTTTGGCGATGTGCGGCGTATTGTGTTGTTGGCGCGGCGGGTCTCGATCGGGTTCGTATTGTTTTTGGGCTATCTCTATTATTCGCTGTCTGGTGGCAGTGCAGCATTGGCCGCGATCGGGTTGATTTCGTTTACGGGCGTGGCCCAAGTGTTACCTGCCATGATCGGTGGGTTGTTTTGGCGCGGATCGACCCGCATGGGTGCGATTTGCGGGCTGCTGGTTGGGTTTTTTGTTTGGGGCTATAGCCTGTTTTTGCCCAGTTTTGGGGCCGATGTGGTGATGTCGGCAAACCTGATGCAGAATGGCCCGTGGGGCATTGGGGCGCTGCGGCCACAGGCGTTATTCGGAATTGATGGGCTGGATCCGCTGGTTCACACAATATTCTGGAGCATGCTGTTAAATGCCGTGGTTTTTGTCTTTGTATCACTGATTGATTTCCCATCCCCCTTGGAACGATTGCAGGGTGCACAGTTTGTAAATGTATTTGATCATTCTTCTGCGACCAGTGGCTGGACCGGCAAAGCCGGCCAAAGCGAAGATTTAATGGTCATGGCGCAACGCATCATCGGATCGGTGCAGGCGCAAAAATTGTTCCAGTCCGAGGCGCACAAGCAAGGCGTATCCGGATTTTTGCCCGAACCGACCCCCGAATTCCTTGAACGTTTGGAACGTGAATTGGCGGGATCCGTTGGGGCGGCCACGGCCCATGCGATGGTCGGGCAAATTGTGGGCGGCACATCGGTCACAGTGCAGGATTTGATGGCCGTGGCCGATGAAACGGCCCAGATGATGGAGTATTCGTCGCGTTTGGAATTGCAATCAGAAGAGCTAAGTCGAACGGCCCGTCAGCTGCGCAATGCAAACGATAAACTTACACAGATCTCGGTACAAAAGGATGCGTTTTTATCCCAGATCAGCCATGAATTACGCACGCCCATGACCTCAATCCTGGCATTTTCCGAAATCATGAAAGAGGCAGGTGACCTAGATCGGCAAGATTTGAACAAATATGCCACCATCATTCATGCAGAATCGACGCGCCTGACCCGATTGCTGGATGATTTGCTGGATCTTAGTGTTTTGGAAAACGGGCAGGTCCATTTGAATTTGGTGGCCTGCAGTCCAAATGATTTGCTGCGCAGGGCCATTGCGACCGTTCAAGCCGGTGAAGCGCATCGGATACTGCGTATAAATTTGCGCCTAAGCGATACGGTTCCCGATGTGATTACCGATCCTGATCGCTTGGGACAGGTCTTTATCAATCTCATCACAAATGCACGCAAATATTGCGATGCCGCTGCGCCTGAATTGACAATTTCGCTGACGCATCGCGCGGGGCGCATAATTTGCGATTTTGTTGATAATGGATCGGGCATTCCCAAAGAGGATCAGGAAATGATTTTCGAAAAATTCGCTCGTGTTGGCCAAACCAAGGCGGGTGGCGCAGGGTTGGGATTGGCCATATGTCGCGAAATCATGGGGCGTTTGGGGGGCGACATCGCTTATCTACCGGGGCAGGGCGGTGGGGCGTTTCGCGTGACCTTTGCTGTGGATGCGCATAATTTTAGTGGCCATTAAGGAAATTGTAACCGATCACATGCCATTGTTCGGACATAGCGTCGGCACATGGTTTTAGGATGGAACATCGCACAATTATTCAACGCAAACTGTCGCGTTCGGATCGGGGCAAGGCACCGCAAAATGCGGGGCAGTGGGCCAAATGCGTGACCCGCGCGGCCCATGTGGCGCTGGCGCTGCCGTTAACGGCCGGACGGCGGCATGCGTTGCGGGTGCTGTCGGACGACGTGCCTGCATTGTTGGGCGATATGGCATTGGTGTCATGGTGCAGTTCTGATCAAGGGGCGGGTGTTTTCATTGCGTTTGATCAACATGCCTTGGGCGCCATGGTTGAGGTCCAGACCATCGGCCGTGTGTTGGGGCGTGCCTGTCACGGACGCCAGGCGACACAGACAGATTTCGCACTGACTGTGCCCTTTATCGATGCAATACTTGAGGATGCGATCGGCCATGGCCTGGTTCAGGCGGGCTTTGGTCGGAAATCGTGGGTGAAAACCCTGTCCGATGTATCGCATTTTTCTGAACGCGGGTTTGACATTGTGTCGATGGCGTTTCGCATGGGCGAAGGGGGTGTGTCTGGCAAAGTGATGATCGGATTGCAAATTCCCCAAACCCCCGAGGCGGGAAACCATGGTCCGGAAATAGTCAAAGATTGCCCGCAAATTTCCGAGCTACCGGTTCAGATGTCCGCCGAATTGGCGCGTATCAAAATTACACTGGCTGATTTGGCCAAGATTGAGGCCGGACACCAAGTGATTTTGCCCCTAAACGCCCTAAGCGATGTTCGTCTAAGACCCCAAGGCGGCGGGCCAGAATATCTGTGCAGCTTGGGGCGTCAATCGGGATCGCGTGCGGTTCAAATGATTTTGGATTCCGATGCAGATCTGGTGGTCGATGCGGTTCCAACCGAACCCGAGGCTCTCCCTGCCACTGTTGTCGATAATATATCCAAGCCAGATACCGTTTATGACACCGACATCGAAGACGCATTAGACCAAGATTGGCTGGACGCCTTGGCCGAATATGACGACGCCACCGATCAGGATGTGATCGACGGCGTTGCCTAACGGAATTCCCTGCAGACTGGGATTTATCCGTCCATTTTTTCCAACTGCGCTTTGAAAATGGGTGCAATTAACATGCCCCCCAGCATTGCGGCAACGAAAATCCACAATGACGATCCGCCAAAGCCAAGCGATGCAATCGCAGGGCCAGGGCACAGACCCGCTGTGGCCCAACCTGCGCCAAACAGAACAGATCCAACAACCAGATTGCGGCCCAATTTGGGATCAGGTTTTGCCGGGAACGATCCCCCTACGACGGGTGTGCGTCCCTTGGTATAGGCCCAAGCAATCGCCATCGGGATCATCGCGCCGCCCATAACAAAGGCCAAAGTGGGATCCCATGCGCCAAAGACATCCAACCACCCCTGGACTTTGGCCGTGTTGGTCATTCCTGAGACCACCAGACCACCGCCGAAAAACAAACCAGCAACGAAAGCAATAATATTCCGCATCAGATCAACCCCAAAACGTGGCGCAATGTGGCCATGGTTAGACCGCCCGCACCGATATAAAACACTGTTGCCACGATCCCGCGCAGGGACAGGCGTGAAATGCCGCAAACACCGTGGCCTGATGTACAGCCATTGGCAATCCGTGTACCAACGCCCACCAGCAGACCCGCTGCGACCAGCTGTACCACATTGTCAGTGATGTTGGTTTCTGTGCGGTCCCAGAATTGGATCACCATCAAGGGCATCAAAAATACGCCCGCCAGAAATGTGATCCGTTCAGCTGCGGTGGACCATCCCGATTTATCGACCAGACCGCCGATGATGCCGCTGGCCCCCATGATGCGCCCATTCCCGATCAGGTAAATGGCACCGCCGGTTCCGATCAGCAGGCCGCCGATCAGACCGTAAATATAGTCTATGTGCATTTTGTATTTCCGATTGTTAGCTGTTTATCCCAGCGCGATGTTCCGCACTGGGATGTCCCCACTTAAACCCTGCTAAGGTTCAGATTTTGTTGACAGGTACCTTTAGGTATACGTTACCCTGTTCATCCGCGGGCGGCATGTTGCCGGCGCGCATGTTCACCTGCAAGGATGGGATAATCAGACGTGGTTTCGCCAAATTCGCATCCCGTGCATCGCGCATGGATACGAATTCTTCCTCTGATTTTCCGCCGCCGACATGTACGTTCAACGCCTTTTGTTCGGCAACGGTTGTTTCCCATGCAAATTCGTCACGGCCAGGCGCTTTGTAGTCGTGACCAACGAAGATGCGTGTTTCATCTGGCAAGGCCAGGATTTTCTGGATCGAGTTGTACAGTGTTTCAGACGACCCACCCGGGAAATCGCAGCGCGCGGTCCCGAAATCCGGCATGAACAGTGTATCACCAACAAAGGCAGCGTCACCCACAACATAAGTCAGACAGGCAGGGGTGTGACCGGGTGTGTGCAACACTTCGCCACGCATTTGGCCAATGTGGAATACATCGCCCTCTTGGAACAGTTTATCGAACTGGCTACCATCACGTTGGAATTCGGTGCCTTCGTTGAACACTTTGCCAAAGGTGTCCTGGACTACGGTGATGCGATCGCCGATGCCGATTTTGCCGCCGACTTGTTTTTGGATATAGGGGGCGGCGGACAGGTGGTCGGCGTGAACATGTGATTCCAGCAGCCACTGGACCTCAAGGTTGTTGTCCTTGACATACTGGATGATTTCATCTGCCGATTTCGTGTCCGTGTGACCGGACGCATAGTCAAAATCCAAAACGCTGTCGACAATGGCACAGGCCGAACCGTTGGGATCCTTAACAACAAACGAAACGGTAAAGGTTGCTTCGTCGAAAAATGCGGTAACTTCGGGTTTCATCAGAATCTCCATTCTTATTCACAAATGAATATATATTAAAAATGGAATGTATTTCAAGTAAAAAATTTGTCGTTCTGAATTTTGCCAAAATTATTTAAAGAAAATGCCCAAGATCACCATCATCAAACCAAAGGTTGAGAGTAAAAGGGCACCCATGTTCAGGGGTACAACTTTCTTAACAGCTTCGCGCAGTTCGTCATCATTGGCAGCGGTTTTTTTGGCTTTGGATACTTTCAGAATGCTGATGATCAGGCCGATCAATCCGATAACAGATACTGCAGCACCGCCCCAAATTAGAATTGGCATCGTTTGCCTCCATAACAATTGTTTCCTGTGGCATATGACAAAAGAATTGTCAGAGCAAGGGCAAGCGGGTTGCATGCCCATCGCGCACAGGCTACATCGGATCAAGCAAGCAAGAGGTCACAGATGAACGACGAAATTACAGATGCAACATATCGCGTCACAGCCGATGAACTGCGCCAATTCATTGAACGGTTTGAACGTTTAGAGATCGAGAAAAAAGAGATCGCCGACCAACAAAAAGAGGTGATGGCCGAAGCAAAGGGGCGCGGCTATGACACCAAAGTCATGCGCAAGCTGATTACATTGCGCAAACGTGACCAAAATGACATCGCCGAAGAAGAGGCTGTGTTAGAGATGTACAAAGAAGCACTGGGCATGCAGTAGGGGGATCAGGGGAATATTAACCTGACATTGGGGATTTCCGCGATTTTTGCCAAATCATCTTCGTAAAGGTCGGTCAGGAAATCCACATCCTCTTGCGTCAATCCGGTCAAGGACACATCCTGGTCCATAATTTCGGGGCGCCCGAATTTTTCGGCAAAGGCAAACATAACCTCGCGTTTTTTTTCTATGCTGAGGTTGGTGTTTTTGTTCATATAGGCGACAAATCGCGCCTGTCCCACATCGCTGAGCAGATGCAAATACAAACGATAGGTATCTTTGATCGCGATATTTGGCGGAACCTGCCCGACCGCGCGGATGACATCTTGCCAGACAAAGGGCGAATCTTCGTAACACCACAGGGTGATGTCCATATCCAGAAAATGGGCCTGCAGGCGCAGAACTAATTCGCTCCATCTTAGGGATTCGGGGGCAGAATTCGCGATTACCGCTGACAAATTGTCCGAATCACAGGTTTTCATAAGGGCCGCCAAATATGTGGCAGGGTTGCGAATTGAAAAAAACAGTTTGATATTGTCGTTTTTAAAAACCTCAACCGCGCTGCGCAGTTTTTCAACAGCTTGTGGGAAAAACACGCCCTGTGCCACCGTTTGTGCAGGGGGCGCAAACAACATGGGTACAGATAACACCATGGCCTGCGTGTCAGGGGGCTGGTCGCCACAAATGCTGTCATACAGCATATCGCGCAGTTCATCAGTAAATTGTGCGCCTTCGATTTGGCGCATCGCCTGTCTTAGCGATCGGCGATATAAAACAGGATCAGGCACCGCAACGTGACACCGATCCAATGCAGGTTTGTTGTTTTTCATAGACACCATTAACGTGTCATTGTCGGTTGGATGCGCCCCTGCATGCAGCAAAATGTCCATCTGATCGCTTTCTTGTGGATTGCGGTATCTATTTGTATATAAGCCACAATGGTTTTAGCAATGTGTAAACAACGATAAAAGGACAAGTTGTGCAGGTCAGTCGCGCGACACCAACGACACGCTGGCGCCTAAATGGGGCGGGGATTTGGTCGTTGGGGGCCATTGTGATTGCCACCATTGTCATTTTGCCGATTTTGTCGGTGATTTATCTGGCTTTTTTCCCCACAGACAACATTTGGCCCCATTTGCTGTCGACCACATTGCCGCGGTATTTTGGCACAACAGTTGCCTTGATGGGGTCGGTCGGATTTGGCGCAATTCTGATCGGCGCAGGCGCGGCGTGGCTGATCACGCGGTACCGGTTTTTCGGATCGCGTTGGTTGGAATGGCTGTTATTGTTGCCTTTGGCAATTCCAGCCTATGTTGGCGCCTATGCGCTGGTTGATTTGCTGGAATATGCGGGGCCCGTGCAGACGGCACTGCGGGATGTGATGGGGTGGAAAACATCGCGCGATTATTGGTTTCCGGAAATCCGATCCTTTGGTGCTGCGGTGTTTGTGCTGACATTTGCGCTCTATCCTTATGTCTACCTGCTGACGCGGGCGGCGTTTCGCGAACAATCGGGTGCCTCGGACGAGGTGGCGCAATCGTTGGGCGTGTCGCCCTTGGGGCGGTTTTTCAAAATCGGTTTGCCGCTTGCCCGGCCCGCGATTGCCGCGGGTGCTGCCATCGTGATGATGGAAACGGTCAATGATTATGGCACGGTCAGCTATTTCGCGGTTCAGACCCTGACCACGGGTATTTTCAACGTTTGGCTGCAAACAAATAACGCAGGCGGTGCCGCGCAATTGGCATCGGTCGTATTGGGTGTTGTTGTCCTGTTGGTTGTGTTGGAAAAATTTGGCCGCACCAGAATGCGGTATTTCAATCTATCGCGCCATCATCGGCCCATTGCGCCGCAGACCCTGACAGGCCGTGCATCGTTTTTGGCATTCGCCGCCTGTGGTGTTCCTGTCCTGATCGGGTTCATCCTGCCGGCCAGCGTTTTGGGCAACCATGCGCTGCATCACATTCCCGAATGGTCCAACCCTGAATTGCTGAAAGCGTTGAAAAATACCTTGTTGGCCGGGGGCAGTGCCGCGGTTGTAACGGTGGCGGCTGGGCTGTTCATGGTCTATGGCGTGCGCCTGTCGGGACGTGGATTGCCACGCATATTGTCACCCATCACCACAATCGGCTATGCCGCACCGGGGGCTGTTTTGGGGGTTGGTATTTTGATCCCCTTGGCCACCATTGATAACGCGATCGCCGATTTTGTAGAGGCTGCATTTGGCGTCGACCCCGGGTTGATTTTGACGGGCACAGCTTTTGCTTTGGTCTTGTCATACTTTGTGCGTTTTTTCGCAATCGCTCAGGGGGCTGCTGATGCGGCAATGGGGCGTGTGTCACCCAATCTGGCAAATGCCGCGCGATCATTGGGGCGCAATCACACCCAGGTGCTGCGCGATGTGTATGTCCCCTTGATCAAAGGATCCGTGGGGTCTGCAACATTGCTGGTCTTTGTCGATTGTGTCAAGGAACTGCCAGCGACACTGTTGCTGCGCCCGTTTAATTTCAACACCTTGGCGACCCGTGTCCATGAACAGGCCAGCCTGGAAAACCTGTCCCAGGCCGCACCTGCATCGATGTATATCATCGCCGTCGGGATCGCATCGGTTCTGCTGTTGGCAAGAACCGCAAAATAATTTTACATTTTTTTAAAAGGGGTCTTGCAACCCTTTTCCGCATTGGCTAAAGACGCGTCAGTGCCCCTATAGCTCAGCTGGTAGAGCAACTGATTTGTAATCAGTGGGTCGGG
>CAJXSD010000021.1 GCA_913060475.1 uncultured Paracoccaceae bacterium
TTTTCGCGTTGAACGCTTTACAGAATTCCATGATGTTGATGCCGCGCTGACCCAGCGCTGGACCAACGGGGGGGGATGGGTTTGCTTGACCTGCAGGGATCTGCAGCTTTAGCGTACCGACTAACTTCTTGGCCATAAGCCTGTTCCTTTCTCAACGCCCCTTTGACGCGTCATCGGGGCAACTACGTTGTGTGGTCAGATCCGGACACCGCGGCGCCGCAATCTCCCACATTCACATCAGACCTGCTTCGAGACCTGAGTAAATTCCAATTCAACCGGCGTTTCACGACCAAAGATGGAAACGCTGACTTTCAAACGCTGATGTTCATCATCGACGCCCTCGACCATACCGTCAAAGCCTTCGAAGGGACCATCATTTACCTTGACGCGTTCACCAATGTCAAAGTTGATCAAGGTGCGTGGTGCCTCTTCGCCCTCTTGGACGCGGTTGAGGATCTGGTTCACCTCAGCATCGCGCATCGGCATGGGGCGACCTTGGGGGCCCAAAAACCCGGTGACACGGTTGATCGAGTTAATCAGGTGATACCCCTGATCCGACATTTCCATGCGCACCAAAACATAGCCCGGCATAAAACGACGCTCTGTTGTCACTTTCTTGCCGCGACGCACTTCGATGACTTCTTCGGTTGGAACCAAAACTTCTTCGATCTGGTCCTGCAGCCCCGATTCCTCGACGGCTGTTCTGATTTGTTCAGCGATCTTCTTTTCGAAATTCGAAAGAACGCTGACCGAATACCACCGCTTTGCCATCTGTCGTTTTCCTTTTCTTTTAGTCCAACGATGATTGGTCGGACCAACAAAAAATCGTGCGCAATCCGAATCGAAGCGCACTGTGTACCTAAGTTGCCGGCTCTTTAAACAGCTATGGCCGCGAATGCAATGATATTTGACCAATTTTCGCGACCATCGCCTAATTTACATGGCCAAGAACGAAACCGCGACAGATGCCCCATGTCAATTCGCGGCACACCCCTAACGCCACCACAATTTAAATCGCAATGGCACCTGTGGATCATTGTCGATATATTTGACGGATGTCGACGTTTTTTCGATTGTCAGTTTATAGTCGGCCAATTTGTGCATTCCGGAAAACACCTCATACCCATGCTCTGACACGCCGCTGCCCTCAGGCATTTTCAATTCGTAACTGCGTCGCGTGGCGGGAAAGCTGGTTTCTTCGTAATACTCTTGCAATACCTTGGTTGCGGTCGCGGTTACGGCTGCGGTAAACGAATATTGAAATCGGTCCCCCGCCACCAGCGGCGCAGGGGGCACAAGCCCAAAGTACAACCGGCCATCTTGAAAATGCGGGGGGTTTAATCGGACCCCAGTGGCCGATATCGCCTCGACCTGATTTACCGATAATTGCGAAAAATACAGTCTTTCGATTTCCCCCTGCATCACCGTTAAATCGATGTGGGTAGTCACATGAAATTTTTTAAAACGATCCATGGTGCACACTGAAACATCGGCTGAATGAATGAAACGATCTGCCCCTGATCCAGAAATTCCGTAATACTGCTGATACAAACTCATGGCTTTGAACCCATCGCGCACAGTCGATGCCTCAAATTTTTCCAACAGGTTTTTCACATGGATTTTCACTGTATCCGGAACAATCCCCAGTGTAGCGGCAATTTCGTTTCGTGTTGCCCCAGCGATTAGATAGGGCAATATTTGACGCTCCCGTTCCGTCAACTTGGGTGGTGCCAGCACGATCAATACCCCGAAAGGATTAGTTTTCGCCAGACTAAACAGATTTTGACCAAAATTGCATCAATTCAAAGCAATTCATCCCAAAATGATAAAGCCCGCAAAACGCGGGCAATAATCAAACATGATCACTGAATTTAGATTAGGGTCGGTTTCCCCAGATCAGAAAAATCCAAGCAGGGTCTGCAATCCAAACCGAATAATCAAATCAACCAATCCGAAAAATAATGCCGCCAATGCAGACAGGGCAAACACCATAACAGTGGTCAGCAAAACTTCGCGACGTGTGGGCCAAGTGATCTTGGACACTTCTGAACGGACTTGCTGAATAAACTGGGCTGGGTTGGTCGTGGCCATTTCATAACACCTTTTTCGTTTGTGTCCACTTAGTCGCAAACCACGAATAATGCAAGAGCAGGGCAAAATATTTGCATTTTCGTCCCGCCACAGTTGGCACAGGGCTTGCACCTATACCTTCGTCATACCGACGAAAGTAAATTCAACATGAAGCTAATGAAAGGGAAAGTTATGAAAACACTTGTACTTGCAATGATCTTGGCCGTGAGCGGTGGCGCAGCAACATTGGTCCCAACCCACGTGGCGGCCAGTGACATTATCGATTAACGCCAGCGACATAGCGACATGAAGAAAATTGCAATCGTTCTGACCCTATCCTTGGGGGTCGTAACGCCCGCGATCATTCCAACTGTTGTGGCCGCTGGCGATATTATCGATTAATGGTGGGTGGCAGGGGCACCAGGGCTCGAACCCGGGACCTACGGTTTTGGAGACCGTCGCTCTACCAACTGAGCTATACCCCTATTGCGGCTGTGGATACGATGCATAGGGGCTGAATACAAGACCAAATCAGCATGATTTTACAAAAATCGTGCTGATTTTTTATGCGCAACGCAGGTCCATATACTTCTGATTTGCTGGTCTTTCGGGTATCTTCTCTGCTTGCCTCTTGCGAAGAATACGGCGTATTGTGTGATCACTAGCGAAAGGAACGGGACATGGCGATCAAATCCGTGGGTATTATCGGCGCAGGACAGATGGGCAATGGCATTGCCCATGTTATGGCACTGGCAGGGTATGATGTGGTTCTGAATGATCTGGACCAAGACCGGATTGATGCAGCCATCGCGCGGATCCAAAAAAACATGGACCGACAGGTCAAAGGTGGCAAAATCTCAGCCGAAGATCAGACCGCAGCCATTGCGCGCATTTCGCCGACATTGGATATCGCAGGGGCAGCCAAAACCGATTTGGTGATCGAGGCCGCGACAGAAGACGAAAAAATCAAACAGAAAATATTTGATTCGCTGCTGCCCCATTTGCTGGACCATACGATTTTAACATCGAATACATCGTCGATTTCGATCACACGTCTGGCCAGCCGCACGGATCGTCCCGAACGATTTATGGGGTTCCATTTTATGAATCCTGTTCCAGTGATGCAATTGGTTGAACTGATCCGCGGGATTGCCACCGACCAAGCCACCTATCAAAGCTGTCTTGAGGTGGTAAATACCTTGGGCAAAACCGCCGCCAGCGCCGAAGATTTCCCCGCCTTTATCGTAAACCGTATCTTGATGCCCATGATCAACGAAGCGGTATATACCCTGTACGAAGGTGTGGGGTCGGTGGAATCCATTGACCAATCCATGAAACTGGGGGCAAATCACCCCATGGGCCCCTTGGAATTGGCCGATTTCATCGGGCTAGACACCTGTTTGGCCATTATGAATGTGCTGCATGATGGATTGGCCGACACCAAATATCGCCCCTGCCCCCTGTTGACGAAATATGTCGAGGCCGGATGGTTAGGCCGTAAAACACAACGTGGATTTTATGATTACCGCGGGGAAACGCCCGTGCCGACGCGGTGATTTATGTCAAACTGATGGTGTGCTGACGCAGCCATTCCATAAAACCGCGCGGGTTAGATGACCATTTTTCAATCGCGGACCTTGGTATGGGTGCGCCGACAATCGGTTTTTGCGGTTTGTTCAGAGCATGGACAACTTCGTGAATTAATAAACCCTGACGTATTGTCGGCGAAATTTGTGCCGCGATTTGATAGGCACGCGAATTCCCGCCTGGGAAAAAAATTGGCACCACAGTCGCACCGGATTTCTGGATCATTTTGGCAGTAAAGGGGTTCCAATCGCCCTCAATCACGGGGCCGAACATCGTGTGACTGTTGGCAACCTTGCCTGACGGAAACACCACGATCACACCGCCTTGGGCCAAATGTGACATTGCGGCTTTGCGCATCTCTAGGCTTTTTTTGATCGCGTCCTCTTCGTGATCAAAGGGGACAGGGATCATGAAATCTTGGATCTGATCAACGCCCGTCAATAACGATCGGGTCAGAATTCTATAATCCTGACGCACGCGCCCAATCAATTCCGCCAAAATCATACCATCGACCAACCCATGCGGATGGTTCGCCACGACGACAACTGGGCCGGTTTTGGGAATATTATTGATTTGCTCGATCGGGGTTTGCAACGTGATCCCCATCACATCCAACGCCTGCGCCCAGAACGGTTGGCCGCGGGGAATGCCCATAGATTCAAATTTACGGACCTTGGACAACAATCGCAGTTTGCCCGTGCACATTTCCATGGTTTGGATCACGCGCCGTTTGAAAGGGCTAGGAAACGTCGTGGCATAGGACAGGCGGCGGCTGTCATAGGCATTGTCTGTTCTTGGTTTGGTGCCTGTCCACGGGATATAATGGATTGCAACCATCCCGCTACTGGTCTTCTCCAAAGCGGTCAGCGACCAAGGCGTCCAGCGCCTGCATCAATTCTGCCGCTTGCGGCCCAGTCGTCGTCACTTGGACAAAGGTGCCTTTCGATGCCGCCAACATCAGCAGCCCCATGATGCTGTCACCAGTGGCATCCAACCCGTCTTTTTCGACGGTCGCTTGGGCATCAAACTGTTCTACAACGTCCACAAATTTCGCCGATGCGCGTGCATGCAGGCCCTTTTCGTTGATAATCTTTAATTCGCGCTGAACGGCATCGGACATATGATGGCTTCTTTCTAAAGAGTGTGGACGTTTAGATATTTCCGGCCAGCAGATAACGCGGCATCAACGGACTGATCAATCTTTAAATGCCGGGTTTTGGCCAGCTTGATCAACATCGGTAAATTGGCACCATATAAAATACGACGATTTTCGGGGCCACACGCCTTGATTGCCAAATTGGATGGGCTGCCACCGAACATATCTGTGACCAGGACAACACCATGGCCCATATCAACGGTCTGTGCGGCGTCACAAATTTCCTGCTGTTTAGCGGCGCGGTTGCATTCCGCCTCGATTGACACAGACACAACACCTGCCTGGCGGCCGACCACATGTTCAACCGCTGCCAAATATTCTTTGGCCAATCCGCCATGCGCTACGATAACGATACCGATCACGCTCAACCCTCAGCTTTGGCCCTTAGGCCGTGTTACGTTCCAATTCGCGGTGTCGAATAGACACCTGCCAACCCTGATTAGCAAGCGCATTCGCCAAAAGTTCCGCAAGGGCAACCGAACGGTGCTGACCGCCAGTGCAACCAAACCCTATTGAAAAATGGGTTTTGCCCTCATCCGTATAGGCTGGCAACAAAAAACGGCTAAGATCAGAAATTTTTGCGAAAAATTCAGGGAACCGTGGATCAGCCTGCACATAATTTTGGATGTCTGTGTCACGACCATTTAGCCCACGCAATTCGGGTTGCCAATAGGGATTGTTTAGAAACCGACAATCGAACATCATGTCTACCCCACGCGGTAATCCCCGTTTATACGAAAATGATTGCACGGACACCGCCAATCCAACCGATCGTTCTGTCGTAAAATACCGCGCAATATCGGCGCGCAGGTCATGGGGGCTCATCTCGGATGAGTTGATGACAATATCCGCACGCGCCATGATCGGGACCAATAAATCACGTTCGCGTTCAATCCCCGCCAAGGGCGTTTCGGCGGGCGCCAATGGGTGGCGCCGGCGTGTTTCTGAAAACCGGCGCACCAAAACATCACTCTCACTGGTGATAAAGACCAAATCATATGCAATCTGCGGGATTTCAGACAAATGCTGCAGCATGTCCAACATCCCGTGCACCGAAAAATCACGGTTGCGCGCATCCAGCCCCACCGCAATTTGCGATGGACGGTTTTGCGCCGTTAGGATGTTCGGCAACAGGCTAAGGGGCAGATTATCAATGGTTTCATATCCCAGATCCTCAAGTGCGCGAATCGCGGTCGATCGCCCTGCACCGGACAGGCCAGTGACCAAGACGATTTTTGTTGCGGCCTTTGTGTGTGCGTCAGACATAGATGCGTCCAGATTAGATCGGTAATCGACCATGGTTGACATATAGGTATAGGCTTTGGGCTAATCCGTCCAGTCCAGCGCCGTAAATAAGGGGAAATTTGCGGTCCAAGACTGCATATTCCCGCTGGGGTGGTATGCGGTCCGGTTCCCTTTGGGACAAATCCACAACCACCCCAAGCGGGGCCGTATCAACCATGGGGCAGGCGACCACACCAATCCCGCGCAGTTCGATACCTTGGGGCAAACTGGGTGGTCGTGTCATGGTCACTGTTGTCCCCTGCCCCACCAAGATGGTTTGATCATCCGCAATTAATCTGGCCCCCAGAACGACCAAATCCCGTGCTAAACTGGATTTTCCCGCGCCTGATGGGCCCAGTATCAAAATCCCCTGCCCTGCAAGTTCAACGGAACTGCCATGAACGCGCTGTGATGTGTGCGTCATACGGGCAACCCGACGACAAACCGTGCGCCCAGCGGCGGACTATCTGGTGCGGCATGGGTCGGACGAATATTTTCGGCCCAAATCACGCCATTATGCGCCTCGACGATCTGTTTTGATATCGCCAGGCCCAGTCCGGAATTATTCCCGAAATCGGACGCAGGGCGTTCTGAATAAAACCGCTTGAATATCTTTTCCAAGGCCTGTTCAGGAATGCCGGGGCCCGTATCCTCGACCACAATCAAAACACGCAAATCCCGCATACGCACCCAAATACGTACGGCGTCACCCTCTTGGCAGAAACTGATCGCATTGCCGATCAGGTTCACGAACACCTGGGCCAATCGGGCCTCAAGCCCGTTGATGGTGATTTGTTGTTCGGGCAGATCGACAATAAAATCGATCCCCTTGGATTGTGCTTGCGATCCTAGATATTCTGATAACCCCCGCACCATTGGAACCAAATCAAACTGTTCCTGTTCATCCTTGACCAATTCACTGTCTAACCGGGACGCATTGGAAATATCGCTGACCAACCGGTCCAGACGACGTACGTCATGGTCGATCACCTCAATCAATCTGGCACGCTGTTCATCCTTTTTCGCCATTGTCAGGGTTGCAACAGCCGACCGTAAGGATGCCAGCGGATTTTTGATTTCATGTGCAACATCGGCTGCAAATTGTTCATTCGCGTCAATTCGATCATACAACGCCGCAACCATCCCCCGCAACGCCGAAGACAACCGACCAATTTCATCCGGCCGCCCTTTGAAATCGGGGATTTTTACCCGCCCGGGGGCTGCACGTTTTTTGTTGTGATCGCGCCCTAATTCCGCCGCGGTCGCCAGTTGGTTCAATGGATTTGCAATCGTGGCCGCCAACACAAGGCTTAGAAAAACAGAAATGACCACGCCCATCAACAACAACTGCAAAACGCGTTCCCGCTCGGCCCGAATAAACCGATCAATATCACCAGAGGCACTGCGCAGGACAACAACACCACGTTCCGGCTGACGCGGATCAACGGGGACCACCGCACTAAAAGCCAATGGCGAATTTTCAGTCGCATACATGTCCAGATAAGCGACACCATTTTGCTGCACACGCTGTGCAATACCGGCCAAACGTTCAGCAGGGAATTCGGCCAATGGTTCACCTGGTTGTCCAAATCGGATGATCGTTTGTACACCATTCCAAACGTAATCCAGCGCACCCGTGATGAACATGCGTTGCTGTGTGGGCTGATTATCGGTGCTCAGAACCTTGGCATCGCGCCGCGCGATAATCTGTCGCTGACCATCCATGACCAACAGATCATAGTGATCGCGAATGGTCATCTGATGGATCGTCTGATCCAAGTTATCCTCCGCTGATAACCTGACCGAATGCGCGATTAGCTGTGCCTCGGCCAACAAAGATGTTGAACGCTGTGACACCAAGTTTTCACGCGCAGCGTTCTGGTTCAGCACCCCAATAATCAGAATATTCAGCGCAATCAGTTTCAGGGTAACAATTTTGCGCGTCAGCGGGGACCGACGAAACGCGAACAGCCCACCCTTGCGAAGGTTCGGGTCAGAGGGATCCGTGACGCTTAGGCGTTTGTCCCATTCCTCACCACCGACCTGCACACCAGATTTCTTTTTGGGCCTTAGCAGGCGCATATTTTTCCCCTTTGATCGGGATCTGTGCCGTTATTCTTCGTTATAGCGATATCCAATGCCATACAGTGTTTCAATGGCGTTAAAGCTGTCATCGGCGGTACGCATTTTTTTGCGCAGACGTTTTATGTGGCTGTCAATGGTGCGGTCATCCACGTAAATTTGATCGTCATAGGCGACATCCATTAATTGATCGCGACTTTTGACGAAACCGGGTCGCTGGGCCAAGGCCTGTAACAGCATAAATTCGGTTACGGTCAGGGTGACGTTATTGCCCTTCCACGAAACGGAATGACGCAGGGGGTCCATTGTCAATTGGCCGCGCACCATAACCTTGGTGTCCTCTGTCTCTTCGATTTCGGCGCCATCCAATGCTTCTTGGCGGCGAAACAGGCTGCGCACACGTTCGACCAGCAACCGCTGCGAAAACGGTTTTTTGACATAGTCATCGGCCCCCATCCGCAGGCCCAAAATTTCGTCGATTTCATCATCTTTAGATGTCAGGAAAATAACGGGCATAGATGTTTTTTGCCGCAACCGCTGCAGCAGCTCCATACCGTCCATGCGCGGCATCTTGATATCCAGCACGGCCAGATCTGGCAACTTGCGGTTAAACGCATCCAGTGCGGATTGACCGTCATTATATGTTTCAACATCGTAACCCTCTGATTCCAAAAGGATCGAAACAGATGTTAAAATATTGCGATCGTCATCAACCAATGCAATTGTTGCCATGCCTTACCTCACCATTCACCGGTCTATATATTCCGTCGTTTGTTTAGAATATTCAACGACAATTCGCGAATCATTTTTAGAATTTCATGCAAAACCTGTTGTGCATTCTATGAAATGATTTTCCAATGTTTCCCATAGGTCAAAAGATTGCGTTAACGTTTGCGCTAACATTCGATGATTGCGCTAACTGCGGTAAATTGTACCTATTCTTTGTGCACACCAAGATGTTATGCACATCTTGAATACTGAATGATCAGGCATTCCACGGCTGTTGGCGCCCACCGATGGGTCGTGAAATATTTCCGCCGCAAGGACGCGGCTACAGGAGTTAGACAATGACATTAGGACGGGTGAACCCGCAATTCCGGCTAGAAGATCAAGGCATCAATGGTCTGGGAAATGTCTATTATAACTTTATTGAGCCCGCCTTGATTGAGGCGGCTTTGAAACGAAACGAAGGGACATTGGGCCAAGGCGGTACATTCTTGGTCGAAACCGGCAAATTTACGGGCCGGTCCCCCAAAGACAAACACATCGTTAAAACCGCGTCGGTTGCTGACAAAATCTGGTGGGAAAACAATGCCGCCATGTCACCCGAGGGTTTTGACGCGCTGTATACAGATATGGTCGCCCATATGCAGGGCAAAGATTATTTCGTGCAAGATTTGGTTGGCGGTGCAGATCCCGAACAATCCATCAATGTGCGTATGATCACAGAACTGGCTTGGCACAGCCTGTTCATCCGCCACCTGCTGCGCCGCCCAGATCGCAACCAGATCGATACGTTTTTGGCAGATTTCACAGTCATCAACTGCCCGACATTCCAGGCGAACCCAGAAAAACACAACTGCCGCAGTGAAACCGTGATCGCGATGAACTTTGATCGCAAAATGATCTTGATCGGCGGTACGGAATATGCGGGCGAAAACAAAAAATCTGTCTTTACCTTGCTGAATTACCTCTTGCCCGAAAAAGGCATCATGCCCATGCATTGTTCTGCAAATCATGCGGTAGGTAACCCTGTTGATACGGCCGTATTCTTTGGCCTGTCGGGCACAGGTAAAACAACATTGTCCGCAGACCCTGCACGGGTCCTGATTGGCGACGACGAACATGGGTGGTCCGATCGCGGCACATTCAATTTCGAAGGTGGCTGCTATGCCAAGACCATCAACCTGAATGCCGAGGCCGAGCCCGAAATTTATGCAACCACGCAGAAATTCGGCACCGTCATTGAAAATATGGTGTTCGACCCCGAAACATTGGATTTGGATTTCAACGACGACAGCCTGACCGCAAACATGCGCTGCGCCTATCCGCTGGAATACATTTCCAACGCGTCTGACACGGCCCTAGGCGGGCACCCCAAAAACATCATTATGCTGACATGTGATGCCTTTGGCGTTTTGCCACCCATTTCACGTTTGACACCGGCGCAGGCGATGTACCATTTTCTGTCAGGGTTCACATCGAAAGTGGCCGGCACAGAACGTGGTGTGACCGAACCAGAACCCACATTTTCAACCTGCTTCGGCGCGCCGTTTATGCCACGCCGCCCCGAAGAATACGGCAATCTGCTGCGCGACAAGATCGCAAAACACGGCGCAACCTGCTGGTTGGTCAACACTGGCTGGACCGGTGGCGCCTATGGCACGGGGTCACGCATGCCGATCAAGGCCACCCGCGCCCTGTTAACCGCGGCCCTGGACGGCAGCTTGGCCGAGGCCAAATTCCGCAAAGATCCGAACTTTGGGTTTGATGTCCCGATTGCAGTGGATGGTGTTGATGGCACATTGCTGGATCCACGCAGCACATGGGCAGATGCCGATGCCTATGACGCGCAGGCACAAAAACTGGTTCAGATGTTTGCAGATAACTTTGAACAATACATCCCCTATATCGACGAGGATGTAAAAGCGGCCGCCATCAGCTAGGCAGGACAATTAAGTAACAAAACCCCGTCCTATTTTGGGCGGGTTTTTTTATGTTTTGCGCAAACCGCCATCAAAAAACGGCCCCCAAGGGGCCGTTTTTTCGTTCTGATGTTATACGGCTTGGCTTATCCGCGGCCTTTCCATGGAACCATGACGCGTTCTGCCCAACGGACCAACAGGTCGATTGCCAACCCGACAATCCCGATCACAACAATCCCAAGAATGACGATGTCCGTCTGCTGGAATTTGGCAGCAACCATAATCATCATCCCGACACCTTTTTCCGCGGCGACCAATTCGGCCGCAACCACAGTGCCCCAACAAACACCCATCGCAACCCGCGCACCGGTAAAGATTTCGGGCAGACTGTTTGGTATGATCACGTGACGCATGACCTGCCATTTGCTGGCCCCCAGTGAATAGGCCGCATGCACCTTGGAAATACGCACCCCTGACACACCCGAACGTGCCGCGATTGCCATGATCCATAAAGCCGCCAGGAACAGCAGGATGATCTTGCCAACCTCGCCGATGCCGGCCCAGATGATCACAAGCGGGATCAATGCCAACGGCGGAACAGGGCGCATAAATTCAACGATTGGGTCGAACCATCCGCGGAACCAGTCGGACAACCCCATTGCATATCCCAACGGAATACCCACGGCGGCCCCGATGATAAAGCCCACGACCACGCGGAACAGAGAATAGGCCAAGTGTTCTGCCAATGTGATATTTTTGAACCCTTCGGATCCAATTTCAATCAGGCGGCTAACAACATCCTCGGGCGCGGGTAACCAGATTTTCTCCATCTGAACGCCTTTGTTCGGCTCGATGTTCAGGGTACCTTTGGATGTCACGGCAACGCGCAGGTTGTCCAGCTCGACTTCGCCACCCGCGCTTACGGGTTGCCCTTCGATCGCGACAATCCGTGCGCCTGCCTTTCGATTGAATTCATCGTTTTTATCCCAGGCCAACAGTTTGTTGCGATAGGACTGAATCGCAATTGCATCATTCTTGGCGGAACCGGTGCCTTCTTCTATCTCTACCGCAGGTGCTGCGGTTCCGGCGGGGAACACAACCACCTTGGCCTGCGCAGAGGTCGTCGCACCGTCAGGCAATTCGATATCATAGCTAAAGGTGACCTCGCCCTGAAACGCGCCGGGCATGTGGACAAATCCGGGCACCAATTTCGACCCCGTAAAGGCCCCCCAGACCAAGAAAATGAACACCACCGATATAACCGAAGCGGCCATGTTCGATGTCACCGCGCTGGCGTCACCAAAGGTCACGGTTTTTAAGGATCCAAAATCTGATTTCGGGGTCAAAAACCGTTTGACCATGCGCCAAATCACAGTCGTTGCCATGATCAAGGCAACATAGCCCACCAAATATGGCAGGATTTGCAGCATCGTTTGCAGAACTGTGATCAGTTCGTCGAACAGTTGAACAATCACGCTCATGCTTGCTCCTCCTGACGGCCCATAATTTCTTCTTCCATATCCCAGATCATCGACAAGATTTCTTCGCGTGTTTTGGCGTAATCAGGGTGTTTTTTAACCTCGCGCAGATCTGCGTTTACACCCAAATCCGCGAATGGCAGACGATATTCACGATGGATCCGACCTGGCCGCGGCGCCATGACCAACAACCGTTCCCCCAACAACAGTGCCTCTTCGACCGAGTGGGTGATCAGAATGATCGTTTTGCCGGTTTCTTTCCATAGCTTCAAAACCAGAGACTGCATTTTTTCGCGGGTCAAGGCATCCAATGCGCCCAGCGGTTCGTCCATTAAAATCACGTCAGGATCATTTGCCAAACAACGGGCCAACGCCACACGCTGCTGCATCCCGCCGGACAATTCGTAAACGGCTTTCTCTTTGAAATCACGCAGACCAACGACATCTAACAGATGGTCCACTGTTTCGTTCATTTCGGCTTTGGGCATGCCCTTCATACGGGGGCCAAATCCGACATTTTCGCGCACGTTCATCCATTCGAACAACGCGCCCTGTTGGAATACCATGCCACGTTCCGCATCTGGTCCCTTGACCACATGGTCGTTTAGCATAATCTGACCTTCGGTCGGGGCCAAGAAACCTGCAACGATGTTTAAAAGCGTCGTTTTCCCACAGCCCGATGGCCCCAGCACAGACATTAGGTCGCCTTTCTTTAGGTCAAGCGATACGTTTTTTAACGCCTGTACAGATGACCCGTTCGGCAGGTCAAACCGCATAGAGATATTTTGAATGGACAGTCCCGACATGGCTGCCTTTCTTTCGCTAAATTATAAGTGAAAAGGAAATGTGGACCGCATCACCCGCGGTCCACAGTGGCACGATTACATGCCTTTGGCTGCTGACAGTGGGCCAGTGTTTACATTACCCGCATAGCTGTCCAAAGCGCTATCGATGCTGCCTGCATTCACAAACACATCTGCAACGCCTTTCATAAAGTTCTGGGCACCACCGCCCAGCCATTTCGCACCCATCTGTTCGTCAACGGATGGGAATACGAATGTGGCCATTGTTTCGGCTGTGGATGCTTCGTCCATACCCGCATCTTTGGCGATCACTGGGATCATTGCCGCAGCTTGGTCGCCACCTGCGTTCCACATTGCGTTCGCATCTGCGGTCACTTTCAGGAATTTCGCAACCAGATCCGCGTTTTCAGCAACAACATTTGCAGGTGCGGATGTCACGTCGAATACCAGAATGCCCAGCTCTTCTTTTTCGGCGCCTGTCAACAGGACGTTGCCGTGTTCTTTCATACGGCGCAACGCACCGCCCCAGCCACAGGCCATATCAACAGACCCCTGCGCCAGCGCTGCCGCGCCTTCGGCGGGAGCCATGTCAACAACCTCTAGGCTGTCCAGAGCAACACCGAAATGGTCCATCTGTTTTAGGAAACCATAGTGGGCAGCGGTCCCCAATGGTACGGCCACTTTCTTGCCGGCCAGTTCGCCTGCGCTGTCTTTGTCGATTTCCAGCGCTGATGACACCACACAGTTGTCGTTGTCTGAATAGGACACAGCAACGTCAATGATTTGCAAATCTTGGCCAGCGCTTGCAGCCACAACGAATGGAGGAACCCCTTGGCTGACGGAAATGTGCACGTCGCCAGATGCCATCGCCGCGCTCATCGCGGTACCAGTGTCAAAGCTGACCCAGTTGATTTTGACACCCATCTCTTCTTCGTATGTGCCCATTTGTTTTGCATACTCGAACGGCATTGGCCATTCTAGAAAGTATGCAACCGTAATTTCATCCATCGCAGAGGCAGCGCCCGCTGACATCATCAGTGCAGCTGCGGCTGTGGTGGACAGAATTTTTTTCGTAAATTTCATTTATACGCTCCCATGGTTTGCCCTCTGATCGGGGCCCGTGCCTGTTACGGCCAGATTATTGGCGGCTGCGTGTCAGCCTGCCCAATCCGACCCCATATCGCGATTCCGATCAATGTTTTTTTCTGAAAAAAATTTGTTTGGGTGATTGTTTGCCTAAAACTTAATCAGCCATTAAAATCGTATTTGCAATGAAAATCAGAATTTTAGGCCCGAACCGCGACCATTTTTTACGATTTTTCCCCGCTTTCTGGATATATTTCATTTATCAAACTGGCCCTATAAAAAGTCGCAAAATCGCCAAACAAAGGTATATAGATTCATCCTGCGCTGGCGAAGGCAAGCGATTGGTATAAAGGACCCTGAAAAATGAACACAATGCTTCGCGAAAACGACTTATCACATGTGGTCGACGCTGACCGCGCAAATGTTTGGCATCATTTGATGCAACACAAAGCTTTCGAAACAGGTGAGCCCAGAATCATCGTCGAAGGCAAAGGCATGCGTGTATGGGACCAACATGGCAAGGAACACATCGACGCCGTATCCGGTGGTGTCTGGACCGTAAACGTTGGCTATGGCCGCGAAAGCATCGCCAACGCTGTGCGGGATCAGTTGATCAAACTGAATTACTTTGCCGGGTCGGCAGGATCCATTCCCGGTGCCCTGTTTGCCGAAAAACTGATTTCAAAAATGCCAGGCCTAAGCCGCGTTTATTATTGTAACTCGGGCTCTGAAGCGAATGAAAAGGCGTTCAAAATGGTACGCCAAATCGCACAGAAACGCTATGGCGGCAAAAAACACAAAGTGTTGTACCGCGAACGCGATTACCACGGCACCACGATCAGCTGTTTGTCCGCAGGCGGCCAAGATGAACGCAACGCGCATTATGGCCCCTATACACCCGGTTTCGTGCGTGTCCCCCACTGCCTAGAATATCGCGCCCAATGGAATCTGTCCGGCGAGGAATACGGAATCGCCGCAGCAAATGCGATCGAAGAGGTGATCCTGGCAGAGGGTCCCGATACAGTCGGCGCACTGTGCCTTGAACCTGTAACCGCCGGTGGTGGCGTGATCACACCGCCCCCAGGATATTGGGAACGTGTTCAGGAAATTTGTAAAAAATACGATATCCTGTTGCACATCGACGAAGTTGTCTGCGGCGTTGGCCGGACCGGCACTTGGTTTGGGTATCAGCATTACGGCATCAAACCCGATATGGTCACAATGGCCAAGGGTGTGGCATCTGGCTATGCCGCGATTGCATGTTTGGTCACCACCGAAGAGGTGTTTGACATGTTCAAAGATGACGCCAGCGATCCCCTGAACTATTTCCGCGACATTTCAACATTTGGTGGCTGTACAGCCGGTCCTGCGGCGGCGATCGAAAACATGCGTATTATCGAGGATGAAAACCTGTTGGATAATACGGTCGCCATGGGCGAACGCATGATGAACAACCTAAATGCATTGGCAGACAAACACGCCGTCATCGGCCAAGTTCGTGGCAAAGGGTTGTTCTGTGGTGCTGAATTGGTCGCCGATCGTGCGACCAAGGAACCAGCCGCCGAAAAAATGGTCCAGGCCGTTGTCGCAGACTGCATGGCCCAAGGCGTGGTCATCGGGGCAACAAACCGGTCAATCCCGGGCATGAACAACACATTGTGTTTCAGCCCTGCCTTGATCGCGACCGCAGATGACATCGACCAGATTACTGACGCAGTTGATCAGGCGTTGGGTCGGGTTTTCGGTTAATAGGCCTTGGCCAGCAGGGTTGCGTGATAGCGCGAGGGCACCTCGGCAAGATCACGAAACCCTGTTTGGCGCGCTGTGCGTAAAATTTCGGCTGTGTTTTGTTCAAGCGGTTGCAAAATACAGGGAACCACACTGCGATCTATCGGATTTGACGGGCTCATGAACATACAGCGGCCCGTCAAAAACCCATATGTACGCCATGACCGCGTGGTAAAATGGTCAACACCCAAGGTCGAATTGGGAACATTGGTTGTATAAATAAAGCTGATGCCATCTGTTGCCCGCGTGACCGCCCCGCGAAATTCGCGCGACCGGATCGGCACCGCATCAGATCGTTTCATGCCCTTGGCCACGGGATCGATGCCGCGCACCAAACGTACATCATTGTGCGAAAAAAACCGCACCATTGAAACCCAAATTGTGTCGCGCCACAAAAACGAAGGCCGCAACAACAGATGCAATCCGTCGGGAATAATGTTTGCGTCGTCCTCGGCTGATACGGTGAAATCCTGACCATATAACGCATATTCCAGCGCGGACGCCATTCGCATACTGGCCCTTAGGCTTCCGACGGGTTCGCCCTCTAACTCGGCCAAGGGCTGTAACAAAATTCGTGCATCAACTTCGAAGTAATCACAAATTCGTTTCATCAGACGCGGTTTTGGGAAACTTTCGCCGTTCAGAATACGATTCATTTGTACGCGATTCACATCAAGATGATCGGCCACCTCAGCGATGGTGCCGACACGTTTGCATAATTGGCGTAGATTGCGGCCAAATATCAAATGTGTTGAAATATTATCATCTTCGATCGGCACCTTGCACTCCTGTCTCACGCCGGTGACATGTACCTTAGATAAACAAATATTTGAACGATTGTTGCGAAATATGTTCTTATTATAGATTTTGTATACTTTCGTATTAGCATTACATACCTTGGGATTACCCCCTTTTGTGGGATACCCGCGATCTGTGGCATTCCTTGGCGATTTACCGCGACAAAACTTTGGTCTATCGTCGCGCCATGGCGATACCAATAGACACATTTTTCTTGGACCCCACGTCCCAGGGCACGCTGCAGGCGCGCATTCAACAAATGATTGCCCAAGGCATCCTGAGCGGCCGTTTCAAACGTGGTGAAAAACTGCCGTCCACGCGGAAATTGGCAAATCATTTGGGCGTCAGTCGGATCACCGTATCCCTAGCCTATACCGAATTGTTGGCGTCAGATTATGTGGCAGCGCGGGATCGGTCCGGGTTTTATGTGTCCGAAAATGCCCCCGATGCCCCAAAATTTTCACCGCAATCCGCACCCCAAGAAACGGTCGACTGGACCAAAGCGATTGGACAAAAGTTTTCCGGCGGACCCAGCTTGAAAAAACCCCGCAATTGGGCGCAGTTTCGGTATCCCTTTATCTATGGTCAAACGGACCCCAGCTTGTTCGATCATGCAAACTGGCGCCTATGTGCCCTGCGCGCATTAGGGGCCAAGGATTTCTCGGCTTTGACAGCCGACTACTTTGACCGCGATGATCCAATGTTGACTGAATTCATCGCGCGCCATTCATTGCCACGCCGCGGAATTATTGCGCGCCCTGATCAAATTTTGGTCACCTTGGGCGCGCAAAACGCCCTTTGGCTGGCAACGCAGGTCTTGCTGACGCAGCGCCGCACAGCAACCATTGAAAACCCATGTTATCCCGCGCTGCGTGAGATATTGGCACAATCGCGCTGTCACGTTCATCCCGTCGATTTAGATGAATTTGGCATGCAGCCGGATTTGATCCCCCCCGAAACATCGGTCATTTATACCACGCCCAGCCACCAATGCCCTACCACATTGACCATGCCCCTAAAGCGCAGGCAAGATTTGCTAAAACGCGCCGCCGAATTAGACGCCATCATCGTCGAAGACGACTATGAGTTCGAAATAAAAGAGACGGGATCCACATCCCCTGCGCTGAAATCATTGGACCAAGAAGGACGGGTGATTTACGTCGGCAGCTTTTCCAAATCCCTATTTCCCGGACTGCGTCTGGGGTATTTGGTTGGATCTGAAACATTCATAAAAGAGGCCCGCGCCCTGCGGGCATCGGTCCTGCGCCATCCCCCGGGCCATATTCAACGCACCGCGGCCTATTTTCTGAGTTTGGGCCATTACGATGCGTTGATAAAACGTATGACGCGGAATTTTAACGATCGCCGCACGAAAATATTGTCGGCGATCAACGAATACGGCCTGACAATTCACGGGGAACCACCACAAGGGGGATCATCCATCTGGATGCGTGCACCGGATCATGTCGACACGACCGAGCTGGCAAGCGCCTTGATCGACCACAGCGTATTGATTGAACCCGGCAAGGATTTTTTCGATGGCGCGCAGGCGCCCAGCAATTTTTATCGTCTCGCATTTTCGTCGATACAGCCCCATCTTATTCAGGATGGGATTCGCCAAATTGCGATGTCCATTCAGGCATCTGGCCATAATCTGTAATTAAAACTGGCCCTATTGGATTGCGATATCTCGCTCTAGAAATAAAGCCAATAGAGTTTACCATCGTTAAGACTTGGGAGTCCCAAACATGAAAATGACAACAGAAGAAGCGTTTGTAAAAACGCTGCAAATGCATGGCATCCAGCACGCATTTGGTATCATCGGATCCGCAATGATGCCGATATCCGATTTATTCCCGAAAGCTGGCATTAAATTCTGGGATTGCGCCCACGAAGGGTCGGCAGGCATGATGGCTGACGGTTATACCCGCGCCACCGGCAAAATGTCGATGATGATTGCCCAAAACGGCCCCGGCATCACAAACTTTGTCACGGCTGTGAAAACGGCATACTGGAACCACACCCCATTGCTGCTGGTCACCCCACAGGCCGCCAACAAAACAATCGGTCAGGGTGGTTTCCAAGAAGTCGAACAGATGAAATTGTTCGAAGATATGGTCGCCTACCAAGAAGAGGTCCGCGATCCATCCCGCGTGTGCGAAGTGCTAAACCGCGTTATCATGAACGCCAAGCGCGCCTCTGCGCCTGCGCAGCTGAACATCCCACGCGACATGTGGACCCAAATCATTGATGTTGACCTGCCTGCGGTTGTCGAATTCGAACGTCCATCGGGCGGCGAAAACGCAATCGCCGAGGCGGCTGCATTGCTGTCAACCGCGAAAAACCCAGTTATCCTGAACGGCGCAGGCGTGGTCCTGTCCCAAGGCGGGATCGAGGCATCGCGCATCTTGGCCGAACGCTTGGACGCACCCGTTTGCGTGGGCTATCAGCACAATGATGCATTCCCTGGTGGTCACCCACTGTTCGCGGGTCCTCTGGGCTATAACGGGTCCAAGGCGGGCATGGAACTGATCAGCGAGGCAGATGTTGTTCTGTGCCTAGGCACACGTTTGAACCCGTTTTCCACATTGCCCGGCTACGGCATGGAATATTGGCCAGCTGATGCGAAAATCATTCAGGTGGATATCAATCCAGACCGCATTGGCCTGACCAAGAAAGTCACCGTAGGCATCGTCGCAGACGCAGCCAAGGCCGCCAAAGGTATCTTGGCACAATTGTCCGACACTGCAGGCGACGCCGGCCGCGAAGAACGCAAAGCAAAAATCGCCGAGAAAAAATCACGCTGGGCGCAACAACTCAGCTCAATGGATCACGAAGACGATGATCCAGGCACAACATGGAACCAACGCGCCCGCGCAGATAAACCTGATTGGATGTCACCCCGTATGGCATGGCGCGCGATTCAGTCTGCCCTGCCACGCGAAGCGATCATTTCATCCGACATCGGCAACAACTGCGCAATCGGCAACGCCTATCCATCATTTGATGAGGGTCGCAAATACCTGGCCCCAGGTCTGTTTGGCCCATGTGGCTATGGCCTACCCGCGATTGTGGGCGCCAAAATCGGGCAACCTGACGTACCGGTTGTCGGCTTTGCAGGGGATGGTGCCTTTGGTATCGCGGTCAACGAACTGACAGCGATTGGCCGCGGTGATTGGCCAGCGGTCACGCAAATCGTGTTCCGCAACTATCAATGGGGCGCGGAAAAGCGTAACTCGACCCTGTGGTTCGATGATAACTTTGTTGGCACTGAATTGGACACCCAAGTGTCCTACGCCGGAATCGCACAGGCGTGCGGCCTAAAAGGTGTCGTCGCACGGACAATGGACGAATTGACCGCCGCACTGAACCAAGCGATCAAAGATCAAATGGAAAACGGTGTAACCACCTTGATCGAAGCCATGATCAACCAGGAACTTGGTGAACCATTCCGCCGCGATGCCATGAAAAAACCGGTCTCGGTTGCAGGTATCAGCGCCGACGACATGCGCCCTCAACAAGTATAAGGCAAACTCCGTGATCAAACGCCCAATTGAACAGGTCCTGAACCTAAACCTCCCCCCCAAGCCCGTCATAGCATTGGCCGAAGCTGAGGACGACCGGATCATTCAAGGGGCGTTAGACGCCATAAAACACGGCATCGCCGATATAATTTTGGTCGGCGATACCGAAAATATTATACAAAAACTCGCGGGTCATGATGTCGGTCCCTCAGACGCTCTTCAGGTCATCGATCCAGCGCTGTCACCGCTGACAGATGATCTGGCTGCGCAGTATTATGACAAACGCAAACACCGCGGCCTATCTCATCAGGATGTGCTGACTGCACTGCACGACCCCCTAATCTTTGCCACGCTCTTGGTCGATGCAGGCCACGCTAATGGTACGGTCAATGGCGCGGTCTACACGACGCCAGACGTTGTGCGCGCAGCAATTCAAATCATCGGAACCCGCAGCGATACTTCAATGATATCCTCTTGCTTTTTGATGTATCTACCCGACGGACGCGCAATGGTATATTCCGACTGTGGCCTTGTGATTGATCCATCCGAACAAGAACTGGTGCAAATTGCGCTGGCATCCGCGCAGTCCAGCAAACAACTTTTGGACCAGGACCCAAAAATTGCCATGCTCTCTTTTTCCACCAAAGGCAGCGCCAAACATCCAAACGTGTCCAAAGTTGCGTCTGCAACGCAGCGCCTAAAAACAGAATACCCACAACTCGATGTCGACGGTGAACTGCAATTCGATGCCGCCTTTGTTCCCGACGTCGGCCAGCGCAAGGCCCCCGACAGTACCGTCGCAGGTCAGGCAAATGTCATGATTTTTCCGAATCTGGACGCAGGGAATATAGGTTACAAAATCACCGAACGTCTTGGCGGGGCGACGGCACTTGGTCCAATCTTGCAAGGCTTGGCGAAACCCGCAAATGACCTCTCCCGTGGCTGCAGCGCGTCAGATGTGACCGATATGATTGCCGTCACAGTGCTACAAGCACAGAAATCTTAATCAGGGGTCCCGGCAATCTACGCCCATACCGCTTTCATTTTTGTAAAAATACTCTTGCCAACGGCATTAAAAAGGCCCGCTCGATGCGGGCCTTTTTAATCCTACAAATGATCCGTTACAGATCAATGCAATTTGTCGACCTCGGCAATCGCTGCATCAATCAATTTGTTGCCTTCTGCAGCAGTCATTTGATCGGCAATGACTTTGCGTGCTGCACTGATTGCAACGCTCACCGCAGCATCACGGACTTCACGCTCTGCAGCCGACTGGGCAGATGCGATTTGCTCTTCTGCGGCGGCCAATCGGCGGGCAACTGAGGCTTTCAAATCTTCCTTTGCCTGCGCTGCAGCATCTTCGGCGTCTTTGCGTGCGCTTGCGACGATCCGATCAGCTTGCTCTTGGACTTCTTTTTGCTTACGCTCATAGCTTGCCAAAATGGCCTGAGCTTCGTCACGCAGTGCACGTGCTTCGTTCAATTCTGATTGAATGCCCTCTGCACGTTGGTCCAGCATTTTGCCGATCATGCCCGGAACTTTGAAATACATCAAAACCGCGATGAACAGCAAGAAACCCAACGTAACGATAAAGTTCGTGTTGCCAAGAGAGAAGAACGGGCCAGATGCCGCTGCAGCTGGTGTCGCCAATGATAGCGCGACGATGGGTGCAATATAACGCATCATAGCCTTACCCTTTCAACTCGGTGGTCACTGCGGCTGAAACAGCTGCGTCATCCGCGTTGCCGCCCAGGACCGATACGATATCAGCTGTGGCCGATTTCGCGATTTCTTCGACGCTTGCCATGGCATTTGCCCGGATGTCTGCGATTGCTTTCGCACCAGCATCCGACTTCGCCTTAATCTCGGCGTCCGCTTGGGCCATCGCAGTATCCAGATCGGCTTTGATCTCGGCTTTGGTTGCCTCGACAATGCGGGCAGCCTCTGCGCGGGCTTCGCTCAGCGCTTGGTTATACGCATCTTCTGCGGCTGCAGCTTTGGATTTGAACTCTTCCGCCGCGGCGATGTCGTTTGTAATTGTCCCCTGACGTTCCGCCAAAACGGCTGCGATGCGGGGCAACGCGATCCGTGACAAAACGATAAAGATTACGACAAGTGTGATCACCAACCAAAAAATCTGGTTGCCCATCCATTCGCCGCAAAGTTGGGGCATGCCAACAGCACTGCCGTATGAATCGACACATGCGCTGACAGTTTCGTGTGTATTCGTCGCCATAACGTCCTCCGTCGGAACCTAAAGGAACCGGATAGGCCTGTGGCCAGGCCTATCCGACCGTAAGGGATATTTCCGAAGAGTTCTTATACAGCGAACATCAACAACAGAGCTACTAGGAACGAGAAGATGCCCAGAGCTTCTGCGAACGCGATACCGATGAACAATGTCGCTGTTTGTGATGCTGCCGCTGATGGGTTACGCAGTGCGCCTGCCAAGTAGTTGCCAGCAACGTTGCCAACACCGATAGCTGCCGCGCCTGAACCGATTGCTGCCAGACCTGCGCCGATATGTGCCAATTGACCTTCCATGGTGATGTCTCCTTACGATTGGAAGTTATAGGGATAAATGAGGTTCAGACCTTAGTGTGATGGATGCAGCGCATCTTTCAGATACACGCAGGTCAGAATGGTAAACACGTAGGCTTGGATAAACGCTACGAGGATTTCAAGACCGTACATCGCCGTGATGGCAACAACGGAAACGGGTGCAATTGCTGCAATAGCGGCAAAGCCCGCGAACACTTTGATAACCGCGTGGCCCGCCATAACGTTACCCGCAAGACGGATAGAATGGCTAACAGGGCGGACAAAGTATGAGATCAATTCAATGATCGCCAACACGGGACGCAGCGCCAGGGGTGCGGATGACACCCAAAACAGGCCCAGAAATCCCGCGCCATTTTTCACGAAACCGACGATGGTTACGGTCAAAAATACAGCCAGCGCCAAAACCGCGGTTACCGCAAAATGCGATGTGGTGGTAAATGACATGGGCAGCAAACCCAGGAAGTTGGCGGTCACGATAAACATGAACAGGGTCATGATGTACGGGAAAAACACAACCGCGTCTTTGCCGGTTACATCTTCGACCATTTTATAAACGAAGCCATAGGCCAATTCACCGATTGACTGCGTGCGCGATGGAACCACTGCGCGACGTGACGTCCCGAAAACCATCAGCGCGATGATTGCGACGACAGCCAGCGCCAGCCATAGGGTCACGTTCGTGATTGTGTACCATTCCACCGGACCATTGCCAAACAACGGCTTGACGATGAATTGGTCCATTGGGTGAAAGACCAAACTGCTTTCTGTTGCTGTGTGCGCTTCGCTTGCCACGGTCACGTCCTCTTGTCATGTTTCGCCGCATCGGCGGCCAAATTATCACGCTGCAGATTTGCCGCCGATCGCATCATTGTTTTGATGCCAGCAACAAAGCCCAGCAAAGTAAATATCAACATCAGCCAGGGCAGCGTTCCAAACAAATGGTCCAACCCGTAACCGATCCCGAACCCGATCCCAATGCCTGCGACCAGCTCGGTCACCATCTGCCACCCAACCTGAGCCGCGGAATAGTGTTCGTCCCCACGTTTGCCATCTGACTGCGCCGCTTTCGCTGCGTTGATCTTATCCTCTAACGATTTCAACGTGTCAGAGTTGTTCGGATCCGCCATCTGGCCCCCCTAGGACTGTTGGTCTGTGTGATACTGTCCAATCCCCCCTGAGTCAACGACAGTTTCGCCGCACCAAATTACAATTTAAATTATTGTAAATATTATATTATTTTAATTGTCAGATTCCGCTTTGTAATTGCAATGCACAGGATTTGCGTCAAAAACGTCGAAAACCGATATTCAACCAATCGGTTGATTATTCCCCTGCGTCCGTCTAACTAGAACGGGGATAATTTAAGGACCGCAGGATGGACACGCAGCTTGATATCGTCTTTGCCGCACTGGCGGATCCGACGCGGCGCAGCATTTTGATGATGCTGCTAGAAGATGACATGGCCGTCACGGATGTGGCAGAACCATTCGAAATTTCCCTGGCAGCCATTTCGAAACATTTAACCATCCTGACCAACGCAGGCCTGATTTCCCAGGAAAAGCGGGGGCGGGTAAAGTGGTGCAAACTGGAACCCGCCGCTTTGCGACCTGCATCGGTCTGGATGCAAAGCTTTGGCCAGTTTGGCGAAATGGATCTGGATGCCTTTGAACAATTCCTGTCACATACCTTGGATGCGGACCATGCTGGAACGTAAATTACTCCGCACCTGAATCAGGCCCGTGGCCCAGCGCCGTGCCGCTTTCCCCATGCTTTCAAATGACGCACCATGGCGTGCACCTTGGGTGTGCGGTGCAAATCGACATGTGTGACGCACCAAATCGGTGATGTCCATTCGGTTGGATTTGTCATAACTGTCACAAACCCATCCTGTTTTGCCTGCTCTGACGGTAAAAATCCCAAACCTAACCCGGCCTTAACCGCTTGACGCACGGATTGTGTATCTGCGCATTTCAATGCCAGCGTGATATCGGGGAATGTATCATACAGCCATTTATAATGTGGCGCCCGCGATTGGCTGTCGAACCCAATGATGCGATGATTGATCAAATCCGCCAATGTATTCGGTGTCCCGAATTGATCCAGATACCGCGGATGCCCGACCAATTCGAATTGAATATCGAACAAACGTTGCACGATGTTATCTGGATCTTGATTTTCACGGCCCGCACGAATGGCAACATGGGCCTCGCCATAGGCCAAACGAAACACACGTTCATCTGTCAGATAGGTCAAATTAATCAGTGGATATTTTTGCTGAAACGCGCCCAACACCGGCATCAAATCCGGTGTCAGATCCGCAAGCGAGGTTAAAACAATATCACCGCTGACCTGATCCCCCTGTCCGACCAATCGGCTGGTCAACTGCTGGAATTGATCTTCGGTGGCTTGGGCCACTTGCATGACATCCAAACCCGCATCTGTGGGCGTGTACCCACGGGCATGCCGCTGAAACAGCTTGACCTTTAACCGCCGCTCCAGTGAATCGATGTGGCGGATCACAGTGGAATGATGCACGCCCAACACCTCGGCTGCGGCACTGACCGTTCCCAATCGCGCCACATGAAACGCGGTTTTGAATTCATCCCAATTCTGCATTGAACCCTAATCTTGATCCCGATAGGCCAGCCAGTCTGGCCGAATGACCCTGTTTTATCCCTGTCGCGTTGACTCTGCCAGAAAAAACCTGTAATTCCACCCCAAGTTTCCGGGAGTCGTCTAACTTCCGGTCCTTGTCCAATACAAGGATCGCCCCCTGTCAGCGAGGTTTCGCCCACAGGGGCCTTCGTTTTTTGGGCGCTGTGATTATATGATGGCCGTAGTAACAAAGGAGCCGCGACATGTTTGAAAATCTGTCCGAACGCCTGTCTGGTGTCTTTGACCGGCTAACAAAACAGGGCGCCCTGTCCGAAGACGATGTTAAAACCGCCCTACGCGAAGTGCGCGTCGCCCTGCTTGAGGCAGACGTATCCCTGCCCGTGGCACGCGATTTCGTCAAAGCGGTGCAAGCCAAAGCAACAGGCCAAGCTGTCACCAAATCCGTCACCCCCGGCCAACAGGTGGTCAAAATCGTCCACGACGAATTGATCCAAGTCCTATCCGGTGCCGAAGATCCCGGCAAATTGAAAATCGACAACGCACCTGCGCCGATTCTGATGGTGGGTTTGCAAGGCTCGGGTAAAACGACCACCACCGCGAAACTGGCCAAACGCCTTAAGGAACGGGATGGCAAACGCGTGCTCATGGCATCTTTGGACGTCAACCGCCCCGCCGCGATGGAACAGCTGCAAATCCTGGGCGCCCAAATCGGCGTCGATACCCTGCCCATCGTCAAAGGCGAGGACCCCGTAGCCATCGCCAAACGCGCCAAAACGCAGGCCTCTTTGGGCGGCTATGATGTCTATATGTTGGACACCGCGGGCCGTTTGCACATCGATCAAGAATTGATCGCACAGGCCGCCGCCGTACGCGACGTCGTCACCCCACGGGAAACCCTGTTGGTGGTTGACGGCCTGACCGGTCAGGATGCGGTCAATGTGGCCACCGAATTTGACGATAAAATCGGCGTATCCGGCGTGGTCCTGACCCGTATGGACGGTGACGGTCGCGGTGGCGCGGCCTTGTCAATGCGGGCTGTCACCGGCAAACCCATCCGCTTCGTCGGCCTTGGCGAAAAAATGGATGCGCTGGAAACCTTTGAACCGGACCGTATCGCGGGCCGCATCCTTGGTATGGGCGACATCGTGGCCCTCGTCGAAAAGGCACAGGAAACGATCGAGGCCGAACAGGCCGAACGCATGATGAAACGGTTCCAAAAGGGCCAATTCAACATGAACGACCTGCGCATGCAATTGGAACAGATGATGAAAATGGGCGGCATGGAATCAATCATGTCCATGATGCCCGGCATGGGCAAAATGGCCAAACAGGCGGCTGAATCCGGCATGGATGACACCATCTTCAAACGTCAAATCGCGCTGATCAATTCCATGACCAAACGCGAACGCGCCAATCCCCAAATCCTGCAGGCCAGCCGCAAGAAACGCATCGCAGCCGGCGCAGGGCTTGAGGTCAGCGAATTAAACAAATTACTTAAAATGCACCGCCAAATGGCGGACATGATGAAAAAAATGGGCAAAATGGGCAAAGGCGGTATGCTAAAACAAGCCATGCGCGGCATGTTCGGCAAAGGCGGCATGCCCAAAATGCCGGCGGGCATGGACCCATCCCAAATGGACCCCGCCGCAATGGAAGCAGCCGCCAAACAACTGGGCATGGGCGGCAAATTGCCTGGACTTGGCGGCGGAATGGGTCTGCCTTCAGGCCTCAGCGGGTTCGGGAAAAAGAAATAATGCTTTCATTTTTGCCACAAATACTCCAGCCGGAGGCTCCGACAGTGCAACCCTCACAGGGGGGCATTACCTAACATGCCCCTCACCAACGCCCCTGTTTTGCACTCCGAAAACTTGATCCTGCGCGGCCCTGAAAAACGCGACGCAGAACCCGTGATTGCATTTTTACTCGATCAAGAACGCTCCAACGGTTTCGGCTCCTCTCCGAACCGCGGCGATGCATGGCGTTGGTTCACTCTGAACGTTGGCCATTGGCATTGGCATGGCTACGGGTATTTCACCATCGAAACGAAACAGGGCGATATCGCGGGCATCAGCGGCATCTGGAATCCCGAAGGCTGGCCAGAACCCGAGGTCGGTTGGGTCGTCTTTGACGGGTTCGAAGGCCGCTCCATCGCCTATGAGGCTGCGACGCGGGCACGCCGCTGGGCGTATGAGGCCTTAGGCTTTACAACCCTGACATCGAACATTGTCCCTGGAAACACACGCTCGATCAAATTGGCCGAACGCATGGGCGCCACATTTGAACGCAGCTACACGAACGTCCACATGGGCGAAGATCATCTTTACCGCCACCCCCCCGCATCCGAGGTGTTGGCATGATCAGACAATACACCGATATAGTACCCACGCAATATCGTCGTCGATTTTTGGGGAGTTTTGACACATGACCGACGTAGTAACCCGCGCCGCAGAAGTCCTGAAAACACACCGTCAAAGCATCGACCGCCTTGATGCAATCCTCGTCTATACTTTGGGTGAGCGTTTTAAACATACTCAGGCCGTTGGGAAACTAAAGGCCGAACACGAACTTCCCCCGTCTGATCCTGCGCGTGAAGAACGCCAGATCGCACGGCTAGAAGCCCTTGCAGCCGAGGCCGATCTCGACCCCGAGTTTGCTAAGAAATTTCTGAATTTCATCATTCAGGAAGTCATCCAACACCATAAACAACACCAATCTTAGGGGTCCGCCCCTATCCGCCATTCATAAGGAGAACAAACAATGGCTATGAAAATCCGCTTGGCCCGTGGTGGCTCAAAAAAACGCCCATTCTACCGTATTGTAGCAGCTGACAGCCGCATGCCACGCGATGGCCGTTACGTCGAAAAACTGGGCACATATAACCCATTGCTGGCCAAAGACGACGAAAATCGCGTTGTCATGAACGTAGAGCGCATCCAATACTGGATGGGCCAAGGCGCACAGCTAACAGACCGCGTTTCTCGCTTCCTTGAGGCCGCAGGCGTGATCGAAAAGAAATCACGCAACAACCCCAAGAAAGCCGTACCAGGCAAGAAAATGCAAGACCGCGCAGAAGAGAAAGCCGCCAAAGCCGCAGAAGCAGCCGAATCAGCAGCAGAAGAATAAGCACAGCTGTCCCGCGGGCCCTCTCCGCGGGACATACCTCCACAGGGAATTTGCATGTTCGGTCCCATTCGCCTCTTCTTCGTGATCTGCTTTGTCGGATTTGGACTGTACCTGGGCATAAAAGTAGAACACGCACGCCTGTCCCCAGGTATTGACACAATTTGCAAGTCCCCCAATCTTAGGTCTGAACTCTCTCAGCAAGAGCAGCAGATTTTATGTAAATAGGTTCCAGCCATGTCCCAAGAACTCATCTGTGTCGGCGCAATCGCGGGTGCCTTTGGCGTAAAAGGCGAAGTCCGCCTCAAAAGCTACACGACCAATCCAACCGATATCGAAAACTATGCCCCCTTTCAAACCCAGGACGGCACAATGGAATTCGACATCGTTTTGACAGGCCAGATCAAAAAGGCCCTGACAGCCCGAATGACAGGCATCATCACCAAAGAGGACGCAGACGCCCTAAAGGGAACCGAACTTTATGTCCCGAAATCACGCCTGCCCCAATTGCCCGACGACGAATATTACTATTCCGATCTGGTGGGCATAACTGTTCAGGATACCGGCGGCACCGTCTTGGGCAGCGTACGCAGCGTTCAAAACCACGGCGCTACCGACTTGTTGGAAATTTCCGTTCCCAATGCAACGGCAACCGTGTTACTGCCCTTTACCAAACAATGCGTGCCGACCGTTGACATGGCCCAACGCATCATCGTCGCTGACCCACCCGAGGGGTTGTTCTAACCCGGAGGGCTTCTAGCCCTGGCAGGTCAAATCGGGCCACTAATTTACGCCCAACAGGGACATTGACAATGACAAATACGCCGAAATCTTATGGTCGCAAATCCATTTCTGCAACACTTCAGCCGCGTGACCTGATGACCCCGACCCCGCGCTTGGCTGGCGTCTGGACGGCACAAATCATAACACTCTTTCCCGGCGCATTTCCGGGCGTCCTTGGCACCAGCCTAACGGGCCGCGCGCTGGACCAGGGTAAATGGCAACTCGAAACAATCGACCTGCGTGATTTTGGCCTCACCAAACATAAAAATGTCGATGATACCCCCGCCGGCGGTGGTGCAGGCATGGTTTTGCGCGCCGACGTAGTGGGTCCTGCCATCGAACAGGCCATCGCAAAATCGCCCCCCAACACGCCGTTGCTATACCTATCCCCCCGCGGCACGCCCTTTACCCAGGAAACCGCGCGACGCTGGTCTCAGGGTCCCGGGGTCATCCTCTTGTGCGGCCGTTTCGAAGGTGTCGACCAACGCGTCCTGGACCATTACAACATACAAGAGGTCTCGCTCGGGGATTTCGTCCTGACAGGCGGCGAAATCGCGGCCCAAGCCATGATAGACGCTACAATCCGCCTACGACCCGGCGTACTCGGAAATGCCGCCTCCACCCTCGAAGAAAGCCATTCAAACGGGCTCCTCGAACATCCTCAATATACCCGCCCTCCGATCTGGCAGGGTCGCCACATTCCCGATGTCATCATGTCTGGCCACCATGAAAACATCGAAAAATGGCGCACAGAACAATCCAAATCACTTACGCAGCAACGCCGCCCGGATCTGTGGGAAAAATACACAAAAAGATAACATTTTTTGTCGCGAAATATCCTGGGGTGAATGCGCCCCGCGCAGAGGGGCAAAGCCCCTTGCTTTTCCTACAACGACTCACTATACACCGCCCATGGTTTTAGACGGTGATCCGTCTCTTTTTTATGGTCTGTGACTTCGGCAGGCTTTTGATAAAACTGACCACAGCAATGACGACCTGATCCTCTGGCGGGCTTATTTTTATAGGGACCCGATCGAAGACCAAGAGTTCTGAGGCCGCGCAACAACTTTGTGGACAAAACCACAAGCAATAAGGAGACTTGCGATGGACTTGATCGCACAGCTAGAGGCGGAACAAATCGCCGCATTGGGAAAAGAAATCCCAGATTTCAAAGCGGGTGACACCATCCGCGTCGGATACAAAGTAACCGAAGGGACACGCACACGTGTTCAGAACTACGAAGGCGTCTGCATCAGCCGTAAAAACGGCGCGGGCATCGCGGGTTCATTCACTGTTCGCAAAATTTCATTCGGCGAAGGCGTGGAACGTGTGTTCCCCTTGTATTCTACAAACATCGACAGCATCACTGTTGTTCGTCGTGGCCGTGTACGTCGTGCGAAACTGTACTACCTACGTTCGCGCCGCGGTAAATCTGCACGTATTGCAGAGATGAACAACTACAAACCCAAAAACGACGCATAAGGACCGGACCGATGAAAGCAGACATCCATCCCGATTATCATTTTATCGACGTCAAATTGACAGACGGTACCATCATCAAAATGCGGTCCACTTGGGGCAAAGAAGGCGACACAATGGCGTTGGATATCGACCCATCTGCGCACCCTGCGTGGACCGGCGGTGGCACACGCCTGCTGGACCAAGGTGGCCGTGTTTCCAAATTCAAAAAGAAATACGAAGGCTTGGGATTCTAATCTCCGCACACCTGAATATTTGGTTAAGGGCTGTCTTTCTCGACGGCCCTTTTCGTTTGTACTGCACAAATTTGGGCCAAATGCTTTACCTTGCACCTGTTCGTCCCTAAGGTTTTTTCAGTTAGGAAAGACTCATTATGCACAACGCAGACCCCAAGCCATCGATTTGGGTACATGCTGCCGGATCCGATCACCATCGCGCGGCGCGGTATCTGTGTAACCGTATTTGGGGTACCACGGGCCATGTTTGCAGTTTATCGTCACACGACACCTGGCCTGAGGCTGTGGATCCCCCAAATTCCGCATGGGTGTTCCAAAACCACATCCACGATGCCCCCAGCCTCTGGCAAAACCTGCCCAACACGGCGAACCGGCTTAGCATCGTTTGGGTCGGCCCCCCAAAATTCAATGGCCTTGCGCGTCTGTCGGACCGCGATGGGCTGCACGTAATTTTGGCAAATATATCCCTGTCTGATATCCCGCAAAAACGGTTTGGCCTGTTTGATCCCCACAGCCTGCGGGTCATCCGGGATGCCTCCTTGATTTGCGTGGACACCCCCCAAGCCGCCGACCGCATTGCCCGGGCGTCTGCACCAACGGACCGTATCAGGGTTACGGGTCCTTTGCAGCGGGCCGTCTCTGTCCCGACGATTTTGGGAGACCCAACCGAATTTGACATGATCAAACAACGCCCCCGTTGGGGTGCGTTGAACGTATCTGCAGCCGAACTGGGATCGATTTTGGCGGCCCATCGCATTGTGCTGCGGTCAAATCATCGCATGCTGTTAATCCTTGCCCCAGACTCTGAGGCATTGGAACAAAGCTTTGCAGAACAAATAAAAGACATGGGTTTACGCGTCGCCCAGCGCAGCCTGGATCAATACCCCGATAATTCAACGGCCGTCTACCTGGCCGACGGCCCCGATGAATACGCCCGATGGATTGCATTATCGGGGGCGGTTTTTCTGGCAAATTCTCTGTCCCCCCAATGTCGCGGGATTGATCCCTATCCAGTGGCCGCTATGGGGGCTGCAATCATCTATGGGCCCCATATTTCCGATTACTTGCAGGATTATGGCGAATTGACCCAGTCCGGTGCCGCGCGGATCATTGGCGACAGTGACAGTTTGGCAACGGCTGTGATACAAACATCTAATCCCGCCTTGGCCGCCCAGATGGGGGTCGCCGCATGGGAATATACATCCGCAGGTGCCGAGGCAACGGACACCGTCATCGCAGCCATCATGGACCACCAAGAGGGATAAACAACCGTGCAAGCCCCAAAATTCTGGAACCAAAGGATCGGACTTTATGCCTGCCTGCTATGGCCTTTGGGCCGATTATATGCATGGGCCACGGCGCAGCGGGTCAAAAAAATGGATGCGACCGCGCCGCATATTCCCACCATCTGCATCGGAAATATAAACGTCGGGGGCACAGGTAAGACGCCCACAACCATCGCACTGGCGCAATATTTCATGGACCATAACATTGATGTGCATATTGTATCCCGCGGCTATGGGGCCAAAATCGGTGCGACTTTTTTGGTCGAACCGACCAAACACACGGCCGATCAAACCGGTGATGAACCCCTCATCATGGCGGCCTTTGTGAAAACATGGGTGACGCCTAAACGCGATGACGGGATCCACGCGGCCATGGCGGCAGGGGCCCAGGTTGTTTTGGTGGATGACGGTTTCCAAGACCCCAGCTTTGCCCGCACACTGTCGCTGGTGGTTGTGGATGGCAAACAGGGATTTGGAAACGGACTGTGCCTGCCTGCAGGGCCCTTGCGTGAACCTGTCAAATCGGGACTTGCCCGTGCCGATGCCGTTGTGATCCTTGGCAATGACCCGATCAACCCAGCACTGAAAACTAATCTTGGGCATTTTTCCAAACCCATCTTGCGGGGGGCCCTGCACCCCGTTGAAACGGGAATGGACTGGACCCAAGGCCGCTATCTGGCGTTTGCTGGGATCGGACAGCCCGAGAAATTCTATAAGACCCTGTCCGATTTGGGGGCCCAGATTGTCGAGACGGTGAATTTGGACGACCACCAACCCCTAACGCCCGCGCTGATCAAACGCCTAGCCCACCAAGCGCACAGCCTGGGCGCCGACCTGATCACAACGGAAAAGGACGCGGTCCGTCTGCCCAGAGAATATCAGGGGACAATCCCCTTTCTGCCCGTCCGTCTTGGGTTTGAAAACACCGATCAGCTGTCAGATGTTTTGGCCCCTGTTTTGGCATCGGCAACCAATCGGGAATTGTCCTGACCCAATTTCGGCGATGGTCGATCCAATTTCAATTCAGCGTCCGAAAAAACAAAGGGCGATCGCACCCCAGGAACCCCGTCAGGATCGATGCGCAGATTGCGTGCGATGACTTGGGGATCGTCAAACACCTCGTGTAATGTGTTGATCGGCCCTGCGGGAATCCCGTGATCTTCGCAGTGCTGCAACAGATCTGATTTTGTGAAATTCCGTGTTTTGTCCTGAATCAACGACCCCAAGATATCACGATGCGCAATACGGTCGGAATTGTGCAAATAATCCGGATCTGTTGCCAGATGATCCAACCCCAACACCGAACATAAACGCTGGAATTGGCCGTCGTTGCCTGTGGCGATTATGATATGCCCATCTAAACAGCCAAAGACCTGATAAGGCGTCAGATTGGGATGCAGATTGCCCGTCCGCTCTGGGGTTTGGCCGGTGGACAGATAGTTCATTGATTGGTTTGCCATCACGGACACGGCACAATCCAGCAATGCCATATCTATGTGTTGCCCCTTGCCAGTTGATTGGCGCTGATGCAGGGCTGCCAATATCGCGGTCGTGGAATATACGCCGGTAAAGACATCCGTAATCGCCACACCTGCGCGCTGAGGTTGGCCCTGTGGATCACCTGTGACCGACATGAACCCCGACATGCCCTGAATGATATAATCGTATCCTGCACGATGGGCATAAGGGCCAGTTTGACCAAACCCCGTAATCGAACAATAAATCAAACGCGGATTAATCGCGGACAGGCTGGCATAATCCAGATTATATTTGGCCAGACCGCCAACCTTGAAATTTTCGATGACAATATCCGCATTACGGATCAGATCGTGGACCTGCGCCCGCCCTTGGGGGGTGCGAAAATCAACCGTGATCGACGATTTGCCGCGATTGCAGCAATGAAAATACGCGGCAGAGCGTTCGCCGTCATGGTCAATAAACGGGGGCCCCCAGGCACGGGTATCGTCCCCTTGGGGGGCCTCGACCTTAATGACATCTGCGCCCAGATCAGACAGCGTTTGCCCAGCCCAAGGGCCGGCCAAGATCCGAGCAAGCTCGACGACCTTGATCCCCTTAAGCGGTGCAGACATTAGTTCGCCAACTGTTCGTCAAGCAGGGCCGACAATTCGTCATAGGACATGTTCGAATGTTTGACGCCGTTGATAATCAAGGTTGGGGTTGAATTCACCTCGTCACGGGTGACGTTATCACGATACCAACCGACCAATGCGCCCAATTTGTCACCGTCTTGCAAACAGGCCTGTATTTCATCGCTTTCCAAACCTGCCATGGCACCCAGTTTCGACAATTCGTTCACGACCGCCAAATCACTGCCGGCGCGGGCCCAGGTGTTGAGGTTGTCGAAAATCAAACCGGATACGCCAAAATACCGGTCGGGCCCAGCGCAGCGCGCGATCAGGGATGCCCACATGCCGTATTTATCAAAATACACCTCGCGGAACACGAATTTGATTTTGCCGGTGTCTATGTAATTCGCCTTAAGCTGTGGCATGACATCACTGTGAAACCGCTGACAATGCGGACAGGTAAAGGATGCATATTCGATCACTGTCACGGTTGCATCATCGGACCCCATGGTCATTTCGATCACGTCGGCCGCGGGTGTTTCGGCGTCTTGTGCCCACGAACCAGTCGCAGGCAGGGCCAAAATCACCGCAGAGAGAACGGCAACAACAGCACGGCGGGTGATATTAAGCATTTCGTTTCCTTTTCCATAAATGGTCATTTTTGCTTTGATAGAACGTTCTTGGCCAAACCTTCAAGGGCGCGTTTCAAATTTGCGTCACTGACCCCTTGTGTCATGGCATCTGAGGCCTGTGAAATGGCCGGATTGGGCGCCATGGGGGATTTGGGTTTGGGGGTAAATTCAGCCTGTCCTTCGGCAAATCCGGTGGGGGCCGTTTGGGTGACACGCACCTTGGATATGGCTTTGTAGCCATAGACCGCGTTGACCCGTGATCGGATGATATCCTTTTGCATTTCGATCATCGGCGCAAAGGCCCCAGTTGTCAGAACAGACAGGGTCGCCCCCAGCCCCGATTTTTGGTATTTCACGTCAATTGGTTTGCAATTTTGCGCCAAATCCGTGCCCACAATATCCGGCCAATGGGTCAGAATTTGCACATGTGCAAAACCGCGCGTTTCGCTGGCCTGACGGATTTGTGTTTCCATCAGCGATATAGCGCGTTTAAAACCATTGGATCGTCTGGGCTTGGGGTACATCTGGTCTCTCTTGCGTTTCCTGCTATCTTACTGTTTTGTCCGACCACCGCCAGTCAATTCTAGGTATAAAAGGGATCAATCTTGCGTGAAGCACCGAAATCTTTGGATCTGTTAGAGTGGTACGACCACCACGCGCGGAAAATGCCGTGGCGGGTCGGCCCGGCGCAGCGGCAATCGGGCGTCATACCAGACCCCTATCGCATCTGGTTGTCTGAGGTGATGTTGCAACAAACCACCGTTGCAGCTGTACGCGTCTACTTTACCCGATTTGTCAGCCTGTGGCCAACGGTAAATGATCTGGCACTGGCCGATGATGCGGATGTCATGGCGCAATGGGCGGGGTTGGGGTATTACGCACGGGCCCGCAATTTGTTGAAATGTGCCCGCGTTGTGCATCACGACCTGAACGGCGCGTTTCCAGATACCTATGATGGATTGATCCAATTGCCCGGGATTGGGCCCTATACGGCCGCCGCGATTGCATCAATTGCGTTTGATCAGCCTGCCACCGTGGTGGACGGCAATGTCGAACGCGTCATTTCGCGTGTTTTTGATATACACGCGCCCCTTCCGCAATCAAAACCTCAGCTGACCGATTTGGCGGCCACACTGACCCCCAGGGACAGGCCGGGGGATTATGCACAGGCGATCATGGATCTGGGTGCCACCATCTGCACCCCCAAAAATCCCGCCTGCGGGTTATGCCCTTGGCGACAAAACTGCCGCGCCTGCGCCGCGGGGACGCAATTGCAATTACCACGCAAAGCGCCCAGAGTTCCAAAACCAAAGCGATATGGCATCGCCTATGTTGCCCGTCGCGTTGATGGCGCAATGTTATTGGAACGCCGACCCGACAGCGGTTTATTGGGCGGGATGTTAGGCTGGCCCACCACGGACTGGGGCGACGACCCCGCCCCTGCGCCGCCCATTCGCGCCGAATGGAAAACACAAAACACGACAGTTAAACATACATTTACGCATTTCCATCTGTTCTTAACGGTTCAGACCGCCTACGTCCCTATGGACCGCCAACCACAACGCGGCGATTTTGTCGATGAGGCCGAGTTTTCTGCCAGCGATCTCCCAACTGTGATGCGCAAAGTATTCGAGGCCGTTCCAGTAGGGAAAAAATCGTGATAAACATTAACTGACCATCGCAACAACCAAAGGGATAGTAAAAGGTGCATTTTCCAAAGGGTTTGATGTTTCGCGCAGCGTTACCATTTTACAGCGCCCTCATCCTGTGGGCCGCACTCTGGAGTGCGCTTTGGCTTGACGGCTGGCAGTTTGTCATCGCCTTTAGCCTCGTGTGGGCTGTGATTGTCTGGCTGGACCTGATTGGTGGATTGAATACAGCAAATCTGGATGCAGATACCACAGACAGAGAATTATTCTGGCACCGGACCCTGACACTCATTTGGGTTCCATTGCAATTGATCACGCTGTTTGGGTTTTTGTATTTGTGTGGAACGGGCCAATTTGATCTGGGGCAACAGGTTGCCATCTTTGTTTGTATTGGAATGGTCAACGGGGTGATTGGCATCAATTACGCCCATGAATTGATGCATCAACGCAATAAATGGGAACGCGGATGCGCTGACATTTTGCTGGCGATGGTGATGTATTCCCATTTCCGTTCGGAACATTTGCTGGTGCATCACACCTATGTCGGCACCCCGCGCGACCCTGTTTCTGCCCGATATGGCGAAGAGTTTTACAGCTATTTTTTCCGAGTTCTGCCCCAATGTTACGCATCAGCCTTTCGGGCCGAGGCCGCAAAACTGGCCCGTAAATCGTTGCCTTGGGCGCATCCTAAAAATCCGTTTTTTCTGTATTGGGGATTGCAAATCCTATTGCTAGGCGCGGCCTATCTGATTGCAGGATGGACCGGAATTGGTTTGTTCCTGTTACAGTCAATTATCGCGATTTATCACCTTGAGGTGGTTAATTATATCGAACATTACGGATTG
>CAJXSD010000022.1 GCA_913060475.1 uncultured Paracoccaceae bacterium
CGACCTCTTTATAGTGACATAATCAAATGGACAAGAGGCCCAGCTTGTTTTTTCTTAGAAAATTACACGTCACGGTCCAACCATCCTGGACGGCCTGAGATAAGGGCACAGCCCGTTCACAGGACGGACAACCCTGCGTGGCCCGAACGGGCCACACCGCATAAAAACAGCCCTCTGAGTAACAGGTTAGGTGTTGAACAGGAAATGCATCACATCACCATCTTGGACGATATATGATTTCCCCTCGACGCGCATCTTGCCGGCTTCTTTTGCCCCGGTTTCGCCATTGCAGGTGACATAGTCATCATAGGCGATCGTTTCGGCACGAATAAAGCCACGTTCAAAATCACCGTGAATCACGCCCGCGGCCTGTGGGGCGGCCGTGCCCTGGCGGATGGTCCAGGCGCGGGCCTCTTTGGGACCAACGGTAAAGTAGGTTTCCAATTTCAACAAATCATAGCCCGCCCGGATCAGACGGTCCAACCCCGCTTCTTCAAGGCCCATTTCAGACAGGAACATGTCTGCTTCTTCGGCCTCAAGCTGGCTGATTTCCTCTTCGATCTGGGCAGAAATAATAACGGTTCCTGCGCCTTGGGCTGCGGCCATCTCGGCCACTTTGGCGGAATATTCATTGCCATTCGCGGCATTCCCTTCGCCCACGTTGCAAACGTATAAAATCGGCTTGGTCGTCAACAGCTGCAGGTTTTTCCAGGCGCGTGCATCTTCGGCATCGACAACAACCGAACGGGCGGGTTTTCCATTTTCCAGCGCGGCCAAGGCCTCTTTCAACAAACGTTCTTGTTGAACCGCATCTTTGTCGCCACCGCGCACTTTGCGGCTTAGGTTTTGCAGGCGTTTTTCGATGCTTTCCATATCGGCGATCATCAATTCGGTTTCGATCGTATCGGCATCGGCCACCGGATCAACACGCCCCTCGACGTGGGTGACATCACCATCTTCGAAACACCGCAGCACATGGGCAATCGCATCGGTTTCGCGGATATTGGCCAAAAACTGGTTGCCCAACCCTTCGCCCTTGGACGCGCCTTTGACCAGACCTGCAATATCGACAAAGGTCAGGCGCGTTGGAATGATCTGTTTCGATCCCGCAATCGCGGCCAATCTGTCCAGACGCGCGTCTGGAACAGCCACATCCCCGACGTTGGGTTCAATGGTACAAAACGGGAAATTTGCAGCCTGCGCGGCAGCCGTTTTGGTCAATGCGTTAAACAGGGTTGATTTACCCACGTTCGGCAGACCGACGATACCCATTTTAAAACCCATGTGATCTCTCCTAGATATGTTTCTGGCGCTTGTAGGCTGTGCCCCTGTCAGGCGCAAGCCATTCGCCCCTGTTTTACACGCCCGCGCGCCCTAAAATCACGCTTTACAATCTTTTTGTGCGAAATACAGCCCGGCGGCTATTGATTTTTATCAACGATTAAGGTCAAACCGATCCCAGATTTGTTGAGGGGACCCAAGATGACCAGAATTGACGATAAATTCGCAGCCTTGCGCAAAGAGGGTAAAAAGGCGTTTGTATCCTATGTTATGGCCGGGGATCCCGATTACGACACATCGCTGGAATTGGTGCGTGGTTTGCCCGCAGCGGGTGTTGATATTATCGAATTGGGCCTGCCCTTTACCGACCCTATGGCCGATGGTCCCGCGATTCAATTGGCCGGCCAGCGCGCCTTGGCCGCGGGCATGACGTTGGAACGGACCTTGGACATGGCCCGCGCCTTTCGTGAAACGGATGACACCACACCGATTGTGTTGATGGGATATTACAACCCGATTTACAGCCGCGGGGTGGACCAATTCTTGGCCGATGCCAAAGCGGCGGGAATTGATGGGTTAATCATCGTTGACCTGCCCCCAGAAGAAGACGACGAATTGTGCATTCCAGCACAGCAAGCCGGATTAAATTTCATTCGACTGGCCACCCCCACCACCGATGACAAACGCCTGCCCAAGGTTTTGGAGAACACCTCCGGCTTTGTTTATTATGTCTCGATTACGGGGATCACAGGCGCCGCCGCCGCACAGGCCAATGTCGTCGCCCCCGAGGTTGCACGCATCAAATCCAAAACGGATCTGCCGATCATCGTCGGGTTCGGCGTGCGCACCCCCGAAACCGCCAAAGACATTGCAGGCATCGCCGATGGTACGGTCGTGGGATCGGCCATCGTATCCGAATTGGCATCGGGCAAATCCGTGGATGAGGTTCTGGCCTTTGTCAAATCATTGGCCGATGGGGCGCATTCGGCCTGATCATAACGACCCAGTCGGTTATTGATGGGCGGCCCTTGGGTCGCCTGTTTTATTTTGGACCCATCCTATTATCGCTTTGGGGTTGCAAAATTCACAAAATTGGTAAATAAATATCACCAGTTTGCAAGGATATCCCAAATGCCCGTGATCACCAATATCCAAGATTTGAAAGACATCTATGTCCGCCGCGTCCCCAAAATGTTTTACGACTATACCGAGTCGGGCAGTTGGAGCGAACAGACCTTTCGCGAAAATGTCAGCGATTTCGACCAAATCCGGTTAAAACAACGTGTGGCCGTGGATATGACAAACCGCAGCACGGCAACGCAGATGATCGGCCAAGATGTGTCGATGCCCGTGGCATTGGCCCCCGTTGGGTTCACAGGCATGCAATCGGCCGATGGCGAAATCAAGGCGGCGCGGGCGGCGGAAAAATTCGGGGTCCCCTTTACCCTATCGACCATGTCCATCTGTTCGATCGAGGATGTCGCCACAAACACCAGTAAACCATTTTGGTTTCAACTCTACACCATGAAAGACACCGGTTTTGTCTCAAGTCTGATCCAGCGGGCCAAGGATGCGAACTGTTCTGCATTGGTCATTACGCTGGATTTGCAAATCCTTGGGCAACGCCACAAAGACATCAAAAACGGCCTGTCCGCGCCCCCCAAGCCTACGTTGAAAAACATGATCAACCTGTCCACCAAATGGCAGTGGGGTTTGGGGATGTTGGGCACGAAACGGCGTACCTTTGGCAACATTGTGGGTCATGCCTCAGGGGTCAAGGATACGTCATCCCTGTCCGAATGGACGGCCACCAGTTTTGACCATAGCCTGGACTGGGACAAAGTTGCAAAAATCAAAGCGGAATGGGGCGGCAAGGTGATCCTTAAGGGCATATTGGATGCAGATGACGCCAAGGCCGCGCTGTCGGTCGGGGCCGATGCGATTGTTGTGTCAAACCACGGCGGTCGCCAGCTGGATGGTGCCATCAGTTCGATCAAGGCCCTGCCTGCGATTATGGACGCCGTCGGCGATCAGATCGAGGTTCATTTGGACAGCGGCATCAGATCAGGCCAAGATGTGTTAAAGGCCGTGGCCTTGGGCGCCCAGGGCACCTATATCGGGCGGTCCTATATCTATGGCTTGGGCGCAATGGGCGAACAAGGCGTGACCAAAGCGTTAGAGGTCATTCACAAGGAATTGGACACATCCATGGCGCTGTGCGGGCATCGGTTGATTACGGATGTCGACCGCAACACCCTGTTGGTGCCCAAAGACTTCGGGCGTGAATGGGCCTGAACCTGCGCCATCATCGCACCCATCATCGCAACACAACGGTCACCGCGATCAAAAGTGCCGCAATCGCGGTAAATGATGTGCTCAGCGTTCCCAATTCCGACAGAAAACCCATCATGGGCGGCCCTAGGAAAAACCCGATATAGCCGATGACCGCAACCCGCGAAATGGCTTGGGTGCGCAGATGTTCTGGCGTGACCTTTCCCACATGGGCAAAGAGCATGGGCACCATCACCGACACCCCTGCCCCCAGCAAGGCAAAGCCTGTGTAAACAAACACAGGACCATCCCCATGGGCCGCCGCCAATACCCCAACAGCAGACACAATCGCCCCAAGACGCACGATTTTTAGCTCGGCCACATTTTGCAACAGATATTGCCCCGCCAAACGCCCCATACCCATCGTGGCCCCCAAAATCGCAGGCCCCAAGGCAGACAATTCGGCCGAGGCGGACAGCACACGTTCTATATGCAACGCAGATCACGCTTCGCTGGCCAATTCTGTCATAAAGGCCACCATGATCGCAAAACCCGGCACAATGACAATTCCCCAAGGCACAGACACCTGTGCCGCATCATCCTGGGTCGCGTCTGATGCCCTGTCGGGACTGGTGGTGATCCAAATCAACGCCGCAATCAACACAAGGATCCCCAAGGCATATTGCCCCGCACTGATCCCTGCGCCGCGTGTCATCCCCGCTATGACCGCCGAAATCGCATAGGCAAAGGAAAACACCGCATGATTCAACCCCATCAGGGTCACACCATTGCGCGATTCGATTTGTGACAAACGTGCATTCATAATCACATCCGTTGTCCCCGCGATGGACGATGTGATGATCATGCCGACCGTAAAAACGGCCAACACCGGCGCAAAGGTTGGGATCAAAAACACACCCCCAAAGACGCCCATTAAAATCACTATGGCGCGACGCCCCAACAGCACATCCAGTTTCGGTGCCAACCACATTGTGATCACCGATCCGATGGCCGCAATAAACATCGCCAATCCAAACACACCGTCCGTGGCCGAAATTTGCGATTTGATATCAGGCACATAGGCCGCAAATGCGCCAAAGGCTGCGCCCAGCATCACAAAGGCCGGTAAAACAGAGCGCGACAGAATCACATCATCAACTATTTTCATATGCGCAGTTAGATCGCCAAATCCGACCGCCCGCAATTGGATTTACATCCGCCGGTCAATAAAACCGCTTTCCATTCGGGGCAAACTGATCTATACGCGCGATCCATGCAGGGCTACAGCCTTGGAGGAGTTCTGCACGAAGCTAAGGAGATATATTATGGCTAACGAGATTCCAAATCTAACAGCTATCGCACGTACGGGGACAGGCAAGGGCGCCGCTCGTCAAGCACGTCGCGACGGCATGGTACCTGGTGTTATTTACGGTGGCGGTCAAGACCCGCTGGCGATTCAAATGCCCTTCAACGAATTGCTGAAACGCCTCAAGCAAGGCCGTTTCCTGTCAACCCTGTTCAACATGCAGGTCGAAGGCCAAGAAGATGTTCGCGTCATCTGCCGTGACGTTCAGCGCGATGTTGTCAAAGATTTGCCAACGCACGTTGATTTCATGCGTCTGCGCCGCACATCAAAAATCAACCTGTTCATCCCCGTTGAATTCATCAACGAAGAGGCCGCACCAGGCATCAAACGCGGTGGTGTTTTGACTATTGTCCGCCCCGAGGTTGAATTGGTTGTAACTGCAGGTGACATTCCTGAAAAAATCACTGTTGATCTGACAGGCATGGCCATCGGTGACATCGTACACATCAATGACGTGACATTGCCAGAAGGCACCAAAGCGACGATCGATCGTAACTTTGTGATTGCTAACATTTCTGCGCCATCAGGGTTGAAAGCACAGTCCGATGACGAAGAAGAGGGCGAAGGCGAAGCAGAAGAGTAAACCTCTGCACGATATGAAGTTGAAAACGGGGCCTTGGGTCCCGTTTTTTTGTCTTTGCAACCCTTTGACCAACAATCTATGTTGCCGCAAAAGAGGGAAAGATATGCAGATTTTCGTAGGTCTCGGAAACCCTGGCCCAAAATACGCCGAAAACCGTCATAATATCGGATTTATGGCGATGGATGAAATCGCGCAGGCGCACGGGTTTGGGCCATGGCGGTCCAAATTTCAGGCACAAATGACCGAAGGTCGTCTGGGCGATGACAAGGTTATTTTGCTAAAGCCCGAAACATTTATGAACCTGTCGGGCCAATCCGTTGGCGAAGCCATGCGGTTTTATAAACTGACACCGGATGATGTGGTGGTTTTTCACGATGAATTGGATTTAGCCCCCGGGAAATGCCGCGTGAAAACCGGCGGCGGGCACGCAGGGCACAACGGATTGCGATCTATTCACCAACATATCGGCGAGGCCTATCATCGCGTGCGATTGGGGATTGGACATCCTGGCCACAAAGATCGTGTTGCCGGATATGTCTTGTCTGATTTTGCAAAGGCCGATCAGGATTGGTTGGATGATTTGATCCGCGGCATCGGGCGCGGTGCGGCGAAACTGGCCGATGGTGATACGGCAGGGTTTATGAATGCCGTCGCCCTAGCCCGCCCGCAACCTGTGAAAGAGCCCAAGCCTGCAAAGACCTCGCAGCCCCAACTTGACAAAAACGCACCCTCAATCAACGATGTAGCCGAGGATGACAGATCCCCGCTGCAAAAATTGGTTGATAGGTTTAAATGATTTCCAGTTCGATTTTCTATGGTCAGGCCCGAAATTGCCACGATCTTGGATCGCCTTTTATGGGCAACTTGATGGAGTTATTAGGAGATAAAATCGCCCAAGGGTCGGATGTGTTCGACCCGCTGGCGCAGTTGGTTCACGATCCCGATATCTTTGCCGGAAATTTCCCCCTGCGACTGGCCGGTGCATTGCATGGGTTTGTGTTGAAAAATCCAGATTGCGCTTTGGCCAAGGCCTATCCCCCCGCGCAATGGGACCAAGATCGGATTTGGGCAGGTCTTTGCCAAGCGATTGCGCAGAATGCAGATTGGATTGCACCATGGGTGATGGTACCGCCGCAAACCAACGAAATTCGCCGATCCAGCGCGATTTCTGCCGCCGCACGGGTGGTGGTGGATCGGTTTCAAATGCCCTTGATGGTGTCGGAAATTGGGGCAAGCGCGGGATTGAATTTGAACTTTGATCGCTATGGCGTGGCGGCGCAGGGATTTCAATTTTCGCCCCCAGACCCGATTTTTGACGCTGACCCCCGATTGGCGCGGCGGCTGTGTGCCCAAGGGGGACATTTCAGTGGTTGATCGGGCAGGTGTTGATATTGCCCCGCTGGATGCGCAGGATCCAAGCGATGTGTTGAAACTGCGCGCTTATAGCTGGCCAGATCAGTTTGACTGATCAGAGCGATTGGCCGCCGCCCTGCCCCATCAGCACATAAAGGTTGAGCGCGGTGATGCCGGCCCTTGATTGGCCAAGCGCATAGAGGCGCAAAGCGATGGAGTTGTTCATTTCATTTATCACACAGTTGTGCGTCAGTATTTTGATAAAACCGCCGAGCGGAAATTTCAAAATGCTTTGGACCTGGCGGCGTCGTGGGAAACCACGTGTCGGCCATTTGCGCATTTTGCAATGGAATATGATGGGGAGGTTGACAGTGCGGCTTTGCGATTGTCGCTTTGGCCCGAGGGCGTTCAATATATTTTAGGGCGCGCGGATTTTCACGGGCGCTGGGTTGAGTGGACTGGATTGCGTGGATAGGGATTGATTGCTGAGAGGTCTGATTGCGCTAACGCGCAAGCCTGCGGCGCGAGTATTTTTACAAAAATGAAAGACGAAACCGCGCAGGTTTTAGGCTGCGCGGTTTTTGATCGTTAGAGGTTTTGGTAAATTTCGTGGATTTTCGCGACCGCCTGTTCCGGTGGCAGTTCTTGCGATTCCCCTGTGCGGCGAGAGGTGAGTTCAACGACACCATTTTTCAAACCGCGTGGACCCACTGTTATGCGCCACGGCAGACCGATCAGATCCATCGTGGCGAATTTGCCGCCCGCGCGTTCGTTACGATCATCGTAGAGGGGTTCAAGGCCCAGCGCGGTGAGTGATTTGTAAATCGCGTCGCAGGCGGCGTCAGCCTCGGCGTCGCCCTGTTTTAGGTTTACGATACCGCAGTGGAAGGGTGTCACGCCCTCGGGCCAGATGATGCCATTTTCGTCATGGCTGGCCTCGATGATCGCGCCAATCAGGCGGCTGACGCCGATGCCGTGGCTGCCCATATGGACGGGCACGTTATTGCCCTGCGCATCTGCAACCGTTGCACCCATAGATTCAGAGTATTTGGTGCCGAAGTAAAAGATTTGCCCAACCTCGATCCCGCGGGCCACGCGGCGGCGGTCTGCGGGGATTGCGTTAAACAATGCCTCGTCATGGGTTTCGTCGGTGCGTGCATAGAGCGATGTGAATTCGTCCAGCACGGCCTGACATTGTGCGCGGTCGTCATAATCGATGTCGCGATCGCCAAAGGTCAGATCGGTGACCTGGCTGTCATAAAACACCTCGGATTCGCCAGTTTCTGCCAAAACCAGGAATTCATGTGTATCGTCACCACCGATGGGGCCACTGTCAGCGCGCATTGGAATGGCCTGAAGCCCCATGCGTTCGTAGGTGCGCAGATAGCTGACCAGGTGGCGGTTATAGGCGTGTAGCGCGTCCTCTTTGGTCAGGTCAAAGTTATAGCCGTCTTTCATGTAAAATTCGCGGCCGCGCATCACGCCAAAACGGGGGCGCACTTCGTCGCGGAATTTCCATTGGATTTGATATAGGGTCAGGGGCAAATCTTTGTAGCTGCCAACGTGTGAGCGGAAGATATCTGTCACCAATTCCTCGGCCGTGGGGGTAAAGAGCACGTCGCGGTCATGACGATCCTTGATGCGCAGCATTTCCGCGCCATAGGCGTCATAGCGGCCGCTTTCGCGCCAAAGGTCCGCGGATTGGATGATGGGCATTTGAATGGGAATATGGCCCGCGCGGATTTGTTCCTGATGGATGATATTTTCCAGTTTACGCAGCACCTTGAACCCCATGGGCAGCCACGAATAAATCCCTGCGCTGGCCTGTTTGATCATACCTGCACGCAGCATCAAACGGTGGCTGACAATTTGCGCCTCGGCGGGCGTTTCTTTTAGGACGGGCAGGAAATAGCGGGTCAGGCGCATTTTGGGGTTCCTTGGATAAGATTTGGTTACAGTCGGTATCGCATTCGCAAAGGACGCTTATGGCGGGATACGATTTGGGGTTGAAAAAAGCAACCATGTTCCGCACGTTATATGTATTGTCGCAAGGGAGAAAGCGCGTGGCATTGCCAGTTCGAGAACAAGCAAAATATTGGGGCATCACGGCGGTGGTTGTGGCGCTGGTGTTATGGTCATTGGGAAATGTATTGCTGCCCTTTGTGGTTGGGGCGGCGATTGCGTATTTCCTGGATCCGGTGGCCGACCGGTTAGAGGCAATGGGGCTGTCGCGCATTGCGGCCACGGCGATCATCACCGTTTTTTCAATTTTGGTGTTTTTCCTGGCCGCTATCTTGATCATTCCAACGTTAATTCAGCAAACGACCAATCTGTTTAATACGGCGCCTGCCATTTTCAAACAACTGCAACTGTTTTTTGCGGAACAATTTCCCAGTTTGCTTGATGATACCTCGCCTATCCGAGAGGCGTTTTTATCGGTTGGCGCGTCCATTCAGCAAAAGGGCGCGTCGCTGTTGGCCACTCTGCTATCCTCGGCGGCATCCTTGTTAAACATCGTACTGTTGTTCGTGATTTCGCCCGTGGTTGCGGTGTATTTGCTGTTGGATTGGGACAATATGATTACGCGGATCAATGCGCTGCTGCCACTGGATCATGCGCCGGTTGTCCGCCAATTGATGCGCGACATTGATAAAACCCTATCGTCTTTCGTGCGGGGTATGGGATCTGTTTGTCTGATCCTGGGCACATATTACGCCGTTGCCTTGATGATTGTCGGGCTGGATTTTGGATTGATCGTGGGTGCCATTGCTGGATTGGTCACGTTTATTCCCTATGTCGGCGCATTGTTGGGCGGTGCGCTGGCCATCGGATTGGCCCTGTTTCAATTCTGGGGGGATTGGGTCAGCATCGGGTTGGTCGCGGGCATATTTTTCATTGGCCAATTCCTAGAAGGCAACTTACTGACCCCGAAACTGGTCGGCAATTCGGTGGGATTGCATCCGGTTTGGTTGATGTTGGCCCTATCCGTTTTTGGTGCGTTGTTTGGATTTATCGGCATGCTGGTTGCGGTCCCCGTTGCGGCCAGTATCGGGGTGCTTGCAAGATTTGGGATATCGAATTATCTGCAAAGCCGCCTGTACCGCGGGCTAAGTGGAATAGATCCGAAAGAGTGAAATGTCGAAACAGCTGATTTTAGATTTGCCCAAACGGACATCGTTGGGGCGCGGTGATTTTTTCATTTCACACAGTAACGCACTGGCCGTTGCCTTGATTGAGGATTGGGAAAACTGGCCCAATCGCAAACATATCCTCTATGGGGCCAAAGGGTCGGGCAAAACGCACCTATCGCATGTTTGGGCCACCACCGCAGGGGCCGCCGTAATCCCTGCGGCCGAATTAACACAGCACGATGTGACCGAATTGACGCAAACCAATGTTGTTGTGGATGATTTGGATCAGATGGCCGGCGACATGGCCACGGAACAGGCCATGTTTCATTTGCATAACCTGATTGCCGCACAGGGCAATTATATGCTGATCACAGGGCGCACAGATCCCGGAAAATGGCCGCTGGCCCTGCCCGACCTGGCATCGCGCCTGCAGGGGGCGCGTGCCGCGACATTGGCTGATCCTGATGATTCCCTGTTTATCGCATTGCTGGCCAAATTGTTTTCCGATCGCCAATTGTTCCCTGGACCCGATGTTTTGCAATATCTGTTGACGCGGTGTGACCGGTCCTTTGAACAGGCGCAATTCATCGTGGATGAATTGGATCGGCAGGCCTTGGCTGAACATCGCAACATTACGCGGCGCTTTGCCGCCGAGGTTCTGGACAAACTTGCAGTTGATTAGGGCCGCGCCCCGATTTACAACAGGCAATGTTCCCGACGAACGAGGCACAGGATGAACCAGACGACCAAAGCACAATGGGCCCCCTATGACAGTGCCGATTTTGCCAATGTCAAATACCCCTATCTGAAAAAAGTTGGCGTGATTGATGTGGGATCAAATTCGGTCCGTTTGGTTGTATTTGACGGGGCCGCCCGGTCGCCTGCGTATTTTTACAATGAAAAAATCATGTGCGCCTTGGGGGCCGGTATGGCGCGTTCGGGGCAGTTGAACCCGGATGGGCGCAAACGGGCCTTGGCCGCGATTGACAGATTTGTGCATCTGGCCAAGGGGATGGGCGTGCCCAAATTAACCGCCGTGGCCACCGCCGCCGTGCGTGATGCCGTCGATGGCATCGAATTCTGCAACGAGGTATTGGAAAAAACGGGTCAAAAAATCTGGATCATCGACGGATTAGAAGAGGCGCGTTTATCGGCCCAAGGGGTATTATTGGGCTGGCCCGGCAGCTATGGTCTGGTCTGCGATATTGGCGGATCATCGATGGAACTGGCCGAAATCAGTGGCGGTCATGTGGGCAAGCGGATTTCATCCGATTTGGGGCCGCTTAAGCTGTTGGAAATCAAGGGCGGCCAGAAGGCCCGCCTGCGCCATATCAAAGAGACTCTGCACAAAATGCATGACGCGCTGGGGCCGCAGCACAATCGTTTGTTCCTGGTTGGGGGGTCTTGGCGGGCCTTGGCGCGCGTCGATATGCTGCGCCGCAACTATCCGCTGCATGTCATGCATGAATACCGGATGAGCACGGCCGACATTCGCGACACCATCGCCTATCTGGGCGATCATGATCACGATCAAATCCGGGCCCAAGCCGGCATATCCGCCAGCCGTATGGCATTGGTCCCCTATGCCGCCGAAGTGTTAAAGCGTATCCTATCGGTCTTTAAACCCAAGGATATTGCCCTGTCCAGTTATGGCATCCGCGAAGGCATGCTCTATGAAGAAATGCCCCAGGACATGCGCGACCGCGATCCATTGATCGAAGCCTGCCATTTTGCCGAGATGAAGGATGCCCGAATCCCAGGGTATGGCATGCATCTGTTTGATTTTGTCAAAGGGTTATTTCCCTTGGCCACGGATGATTTTTTGCGCCTGATCCAGGCGGCCTGCCATCTGCACGATGTGTCGTGGCGCGCGCACCCCGATTACCGCGCCGAGGTCTGTTTTGACAATGCCACACGTGCCAATTTGGGCGGGTTGAAACATTCCGAACGGGTTTGGTTGGGTCTGGCCCTGTTACACCGATATAAAAACAGCCGTGATGGGTCGCCCTTTGCCGATCTGTTTACCCTGCTGAATGAAAAGCAACTGCAATCGGCAGAAATCATCGGCAAGGCAATGCGGCTGGGGGCTATGCTGTGGATTTCCGACGACCACATGCATGCCGAATTGACCATCAACCGCAAACGGCAAAAGGTCATTTTGGAACTGTCCAGCGATATGATGCCCTTGTTTGGCGAAGTGGCACAGGCGCGGTTTGAGTCGCTTGCGAAATCATTAAAACTGGCGCCCAAGGTTGTGATCCGCTAGGCCAGATCAATGTCCAACGTCACCGGGAAATGGTCACTGGCCGTGATTAATGCCTGGGCCAATTCCGGTGCCAATTGCGTTTCATATGGGTTCCAAATGCGCCATTGCCCGCCCATGCCCCTAAGGTTCGGGCTGACAAAAATATAGTCGATCAAGGCATTCAGATGTTTTGGTTGATCGCGCCCTTGAAACCGTGCGCTGTAGGGATGATCGCCAAATTCATTCACTACCACCTGCGCGACATGCGGGTCAAACATTGGCACATCGTGCGATCCGGCACCTGCGATGATTTCAATCGATGAACGTCCAAACAGGGTTTCATAGGTATCCAACCCCGGCCCATCATTAAAATCGCCCAAAACGATCACATCCAGCCCCGCCGCCAAGCGGTCCGACACACGGCGGCGCAGCCAGATGGCCTGGGCCAATTGTTTGCGGCGGTTCTTGATGGATTGCTGCATCGCCTCTTGCGGGTTACGCGCACCGTGGGGGGCCTTGGATTTCAGATGCACGCCGATCATTTCAAACTGGGCACCGCTGGCCAATGAAACCCGGGTTTCCAAGGGGGGTTTCGAAAATTCAACACGATCAAGACGCGCGTCGATATCAAGATCAATTTCAAAACATGTGTCAAACAGTGGGGCCCGTTCACTGGCCTGCGGGGCATGTGTCAGGGTGCAGACACGGGGATCATAAAGGATTGCCAATTCCTGTTGTGTGTCATTCGCATAGCCCATGGTAATCGCATTGGTGCGCAAATCAAACCGGCTGCAAAACTGATTTAATGCCGTTATCGTGCTGCGCGTGGTGCTGTGATCGGGGGCCTCGACCAATAAAATGATATCGGCATTCACGGCATGAAATACGGTGCCCAGGGCGGCAATTTGATCGTGGCGCGTGACGTTATAGCGGCCCGACCATCCCTGATCGTCCTGCAAATCGCCCGCATCATCAAACAAGGCATTGAACCATTCCACGTTATAGGTGGCGATCCGCATATCCGATTACCGCGCGCGGGTTAGGTGATCATAGGCATCGTTGATCTGCGCCATTTTGCGTTCGGCCAGTGTGATGGCCTCTTGGGGTAGGCCACGGGCGATCAGTTGATCCGGATGATATTCACGCGCCAACCTGCGATACGCGGCACGGATCACATCGGGATCATCGGTGGGATCAATTCCCAAAACACAATAAGGATCCGGCACAGCATCGGGTACAAACGTGGCGCGCAATTTGTCAAATTCGGGCCCTGACAGGCCAAAGATTTTGGCAACATCGGCTAGAAATGTATTTTCCTGCGGGTGATACGTCCCGTCTGCGATGGCGATGTAAAACAGCCCCTCTAGCAAATCGCGCAGTGTCTGGTGCCCTGCCCCGAACATGGCCCCGATCCGACGGGCATAGATATCATAGCCTGCCACATCCTGGCGCGCCAAATTAAACACGCGCGCGGCATGATCTTGATCTGCTGCGGGAATTTGGAACACTTGGCGAAAGGCTGTGACTTCGTCTCGGGTCACACGCCCATCAGCCTTGGCCATTTTGGCCCCCAAGGCAATCACCGCAATGGTAAAGGCGATGGTGCGCTCTGGCGGCGTGCGCAGACGGTCAAAGACCGCAGACAGGCTTTCACCATTGGCCAGCGCGGATAAAGCTTGGGATATTTTGGACCAGATTGACATAACAGATCCCGTCTAACACGAAACCAATCCGACCGACAGCGAATTGCACCGCCCCGCAGGAAATTTCACGAAACTGTTAGGTTAATGTGATAACCCCATTCGGGCATTCCACTGTGACGGACAGCCCGGCACATTCGCGGCCACGCACAACCACGCGTTGGTCCGAAAACCCGCCCATCAGAAAGGATTTCAGCGAAATCGCATGGGGGTGTTCAATTTGCAAACGGGCCAACCGACACCCCACATCCGGCAGATGTGTCACTGGATGGTCCGCCCCCATCCAGTCGATCACCGCAGGCGCACAATCATCCAGCGGCAAATGCCCCGATTTCGGAACCGTGATTTGCCAGGTCAAATCATCGCGCGATACCGTCATCATATCCCCCGTACCGATCAGGGTTTTCCCGATAACACGGCGCGGTTTATCGGTCTGCAGCACCCAATTCGTCAAGCGCGGCGGGCCGGAAAACGTATCCAAACCAAACCAACGCGCATGGGGTGGCTTGGGTGCGTCTGGATCAATGGCAATCACCTCAAGATAGGAATCCCCCAGCGACAGCAGCGCGTTATGCGTCCCAAAGGCCGCATGTTTGCCTCCCTGCGTCATCTGAACCCCCAAAAGGTTTTGGATATAATCGACCCCTTGGGACAGGGATTGCGCGGAAATTACGATGTGATCAAGTTTTAACATAGTTCCAGCAACGTACCGTTCCGGGCCGAGATTAGTCAAATCGTCATAACATTTTGAAAATTCGGCGATGGCTGGGACAACTGCACAAAATTTCATCACTTGGGTCGCGGGTGTTCCGATTGGACATGGGGGGTCACGACCCGTTTGCGCGATCGCGCCTCGCGCCAAGTCATGAACGAAATCGCGGCCATGATCAGGCCTGCACCGACAATGACCCAAAGGTCAATCGCTTCGCCAAACACAATGGCACCCGTCGCAACGGCCCAGATCAGTTGTAAAAATGTGACCGGCTGCGTAACCGTGACGGGGGCCGCCGCAAAGGCCAATGTCATGGTGTAATGCCCAATTGTTGCAAAACACGCGACCGCAAACAGCAGCGCCACATCCCCCGCAGATGGCGGCACCCAGACCCACCATGCTAGGGGCGCCAACACGATTGTGACCAAAATTGACAGGGCCACAACCACGACCGAGGGGTGCAAAAAACCAGACACGCGTTTTGCAATCAGATAGGATCCCGCAAACCCCAACGACGTCGCCAACATCGCCAAATGGCCAGACGACACGTCGCGAAACCCGGGCCGCAAAATGATAAAGGCCCCAATCAACGCCACCCCGATCGCAATGATCCGACGCAGCGCCAGCGTTTCGCCCAGAAATATCGCCGCCCCGATCGTCACATAAACAGGGGTCATATAGTTCATAGCTGTCACATCGGCCATCGGGATGACCGCCATAGCATAAAACCACAAATTCACCGCAACCCCGTGCACAATCCCACGCGCGCCCAACAATATCAGATTGGATTTCGTCAAAACGGACATCGACATATGTTTCAGCATTGGCGCCAGCAACACCAAACCCAAGGCATAGCGCAAAAATGCCGCCTGCCCCGCAGGAACACGGCCATCAACAAATTTCACCCCTGCTGTCACGCAGACAAACATAATCCCCGTGACGACCATCCAAAACACACCCTTGGCCGTGTTTGTGGCAGTGTTTGGTGTCTGTGGCATCAGGCCCCCCGTATCAGCATAAATGCAAGGCTGAACATAATGATGCCAATCACAAAATCCAGCACTTGCCAAGCGCGGCGGGCTGCAAACAGTGGCGCCAACAACCGCGCCCCAAATCCCAAACTGAAAAAGAAGATAAAGCTGGCCAAAGTTGCCCCAACCGCGAACAGCACAGGGCTGGAATGTGTTTGTGAAATGGATCCCAACAGCACAACGGTGTCCAGGTAAACATGGGGGTTTAGCCAAGTAAACATCAAACAGGTGACAATGGCTTGGCGCTGCGTGTTCAAAACACCCTCTGCGGTTAAACCATCACTGGCCCGCAGCGCCGCCATCCACGATCGCACCCCATAAAATGCCAGAAATGCTGCACCGAAATATCGAATGGCCGTAATCAAATCGGGCATCTGGTTGATCAAGGCCCCCAACCCCGAAACCCCTGCAATAATTAACACCGCGTCAGAGACCGCGCAGGTCAATACAATGGGCAGAACAAATTTACGCGCCAGACCTGCCCGCAAAACAAAGGCATTTTGCGACCCGATCGCCAAGATCAGCGAAAATCCAAGAAAAAATCCCGAAACCAAACTACCCATAAAAAAACGCCCCTGTTTGACTGGGGCGTTTTAGCACGCAACCATTGCTGCGTATATCCGTTATTTCAACCCGTTAGATCACGGCCGCCAATTGAACGGCCTGACGCTGCGATAATGGTTCAGGGTTTACATAAGATCCCGCTTTGGTGTTGGGCGCATGCGCCAACAGGCCCTTTTCCACCAAACTCTTCAAACTTCGGTGGAACGTTGGCTGCGTGATGCCTCTGGATAATTCGTGGTTCTTGATATCTTCTGATCTGGCGACACCGTCTTTTGCCGAAATCACCAGTTGCACAGCGTAAAACACATCTTTTTCGTTTTGTGTCAAATGGCCCAGACCTAAATCGTGTTCCATTCCGTGCAGTAATTCGCGCAGTTGCGCGACATTTAAATATCGTTGTGATGACATAATTAGACCCGCATTTAATTGTTCTCGTAAGGACAATTAATCATACTAAAGTTATATTTTCAACTTTTTCTTTCGGAATAGATCACTACTAAAGGAATGTAGGTAATTAACCCATAATTACAAGGAAATTCAGCGCCTTACCCCAAAACAAAATAAATCAATTTGGGAATTATAACCAAAAAAGTCACGTCAAGCGTGAAATTTTTTTAAGTTAAAATGATAGTTTGCGTCTAAAAATGAAAAAGGCGCGGCAAAACTGCGCCTTATTCAAAATATCGCGTATAATCCTATAACTGGTCCATAACGTCGTCTGACGCTTCGAAATTTGATGTGACACGTTGAACGTCATCATCATCCTCAAGCGCATCGATCAATTTCATCAGTCCGCGCATCCCATCTAGGTCCAGCTCGGTTGTTGTGGTGGGTTTCCAGACCAATTTTGTCGATTGGCTTTCGCCCAATTCCTGTTCCAAGGCGTTCGCCACATCTGACAGGTCCGTATCCTGACACCAGATGACATGCCCATCGTCTGAGGATTCAACATCCTCTGCGCCGGCTTCGATTGCGGCCATCATAACAGTATCGGCATCGCCCACATCGGCACCATAGGTAATTTCGCCCTTGCGTTCGAACATGAACCCAACCGATCCCGTTTCGCCCAGGTTGCCCCCGTTTTTGGAAAATGTGGACCGAACGTTTGACGCAGTGCGGTTGCGGTTATCGGTCATCGCTTCGACAATAATGGCAACGCCGTTGGGGCCATAGCCTTCGTAACGGATTTCTTCGTAATCATCCCCATCGCCTGCTGCGGATTTTTTAATCGCGCGTTCGATCACATCCTTGGGCACGGAATTCGATTTCGCCTCTTTTACGGCCAAGCGCAGGCGTGGGTTTTTTTCTGGGTCTGGATCACCCATTTTAGCGGCGACCGTGATTTCTTTTGACAGTTTTGAAAACAATTTTGACCGCGCCGCATCCTGCCGCCCTTTGCGGTGCTGAATGTTTGCCCATTTTGAATGGCCTGCCATGGTATCCTCCGAAAAATGAATTTTGCCCTTATTAAGCCTGCCTGCGCGGCGGGGCAAGCCCCCCTAAAGCGGAAAGACGTATGGAATCATCACCGAAACGATGATCCCGATGCTGAGGTTCAGCGGAATGCCGACCCGCAGAAAATCAGTAAACCGATACCCCCCTGGCCCATAGACCAGCATATTCGTTTGATACCCGATCGGTGTCGCAAAGGATGCCGAGGCCGCCACCATCACCGCCACAACAAACGGGCGTGGATCAACGCCCATTGCCTGGGCCAAGCCAATCGCAATCGGGGTGACCACAACCGCCACCGCATTATTCGACACCATTTCCGTCAGTACCGATGTTAGCAGATAGATCGCCCAAATCATCAACACCCCCGGCAGCAGTGAAATATAGGGGGCCAGCGCGTCGACAATCAGCTGAACCGCGCCAGAATGTTCCAGCCCGGCACCAATGCCCAACATCGCGAAAATCAGGGCCAACAGGCGTCCTTCGACGAAATCAAATGCCTCATCCGCGTCAATGCAGCGAGTCAGGAAAATAATGGCCACGGCCAGAATGCTTAGCATAAAAATGGGGGCCAGCCCTAGGGCGGCCAAAATAACAATGCCCAGCAGGACCAGCACCGCAATGGGCGCATGTCCACGGCGATAGGCGCGGGCCGCAGGTTTTGACACATCCACCATATTCATATCAGCGGCCAGTCGCTGAATGTCTTCGGGCGCGCCCTCAAGCAACAGGGTATCGCCCACCTGTACCACCAATTCATCCAGCTGGCGGCCAATGTTTTGATTGCGCCGATGCACGGCCAATGGGTAGACCCCGTACCGGCGACGCAAACGCAGATTGCCTAAACTGCGCGCCACCATGCGGCACCCGGGTGTGATCAGCACCTCAACCGTGGTGGTTTCAACGGCGGATACCTGATCGACTGGACGCAGGCTTTTGTCCTGTTGCAGGCTTAGCAGTTCGGCCATTTTCGTGCGCAATACAACGCGATCACCGGACTGCAACACCACATCTTTCATATTGCGGCGCAGCGATGCATCACCACGGATCACGTCAATCAAGCGCACCCCATCCCGTTTGAACAGGGCGATGCTGGTCACGGGCTGATCGATTAACGCCGACTCGGGCGGAATGACGGCCTCGGTGAAAAATTTCTTTTTGGATTTATCGGACAGCAGGCTGGCCATGCTGTCACGTTCTGGCAACAAAATCGGGCTGACAAAGCGTAGATAAATCATGCCCCATATGACGACCACAATGGCCACCGGCGTTGTTTCAAAAATGCCAAAGGGTTGCATCCCTTGGGCGCGGGCCACGCCATCAACCAACAGGTTTGTGGATGTGCCAATCAGGGTCAACATTCCCCCCATAATCGCCGCATAGGACAGGGGGATCAACAATTTCGACGATGCCAGCCCCAAGGTGCGCGACAATTGCACGAACACCGGGATCATGACCACAACGACCGGTGTATTCGATACGATAGCTGACGCCAAAACCACAAATCCCATCATCATGGCAATCGCGCGTTTTGGATACGTTTTCGCCTGCGCATCCGCAAAAACGGTAAAGGCATCCAAGGCCCCCGTGCGCACCAAGGCCCCCATCACCAAAAACATCGCCGCAATGGTCCATGGCGCAGGGTTTGACAGCACCGCCAACCCCGCGTCATAGGGCAAGATGCCTGTGGCCAACAAAACCGATACACCGCCCAGCGCGACGACCTCGGTCGGATAGGTTTCGCGGATGAACATGACAAACATTGTCAACACAACCAAAATCGCCAGATAGGGCGCCACATCGGGGGATGTGAAAAAGTTTGACAGCATTATTTGTCCTTTGAACGTGTTTGCACCAAGCTCATGCCTGCTATCATGCAAACAAGTGAGGCCCAAAGATAGGGGGATTGTGCTTCGCCCAGGAACAATATCGACCAGCACACCCCGAAAATGGTGACCATATAGCTGACTTGGGCGGCAAAAACGGATCCAACACGACCGACCAGCCAGACATAGCTGGTATAGACGATCGCATGGATCAGGCTGTTTGCAAGCAGCGCCCATTCGCCCGCGCCGAAATTGGCCAAGGGATTAAACATCTGCCCCGTGGCCACGGCGGCGGGTGTGACAATAACCCACCCAACAACCGAGGCCCCCAGTAACGTTTCAATCGGACCATGGTGCAACGTGCCGAATTTGGAAATATAATTCCCCTCGATCCCATAAAAAAACGGGGCAATCAGGGCGATGGGAACAAACCATAAAACCGATCTGTCTGGGAAACTGGCCGTGGGGGCCACCAACAAAATCACTGCGATCAATCCGATCACCAGCCCCAACAGGCGTTTCCATGAAAATCTGTCCTGCCCCATGGCAATCGCAATGGGAAAGGCCCACATCGCCACGGTTGCAATCAGTATGGCCATAAAGGCCGCGGGCAAATGCACAGCCGCGGTATAGGATGCCGTATTGGGCAAGACCGTACCAACCAGCGCAACAATGGCGAACAATTTCAACGACGGCAGGCCCAGCTGGATCCGTTTGCCGCGCAACATGACAACCGCAGACAATAACACCGACATAATGGCCAATTGCCAGAAAATTAATCCGAATTCCTGATGGCCTGAGGACACCACAATTTTGGTCAATGGAATTGACGCGCCCCACCCCGCCCCCAACAGGATCAAAACAACATAGGGCCAAAACCGCTGGATCATGGGGCAGATTGTTCCAGTTTTCCGCCATGGCGGATCATTTGGATGGCCACCGCCTTACCCGTTTTATCGTCCGTTTCCAACAAAACGCCGGACAATGTGGCAGGCCCCATTGCCGGTTCAAACCGGTTTTTTGTCATCCCAGTCACAAATCGGCGCAGGGGTTCGGCGGGATCCATGCCGATCACACTGTTATAATCGCCACACATCCCCGCGTCGGTTTGATACCCTGTGCCCTTGGATAAAATCATCGCGTCGCCGGTTGGAACATGGGTATGCGTGCCAACAACCAATGATGCACGCCCATCACAGAAATGCCCCATGGCCATTTTTTCCGATGTCGCTTCGCAGTGGACATCCAAAACAATCGCTTGGACCTGACCGCCCAATGGATGGTTGCGCAAAACCTGATCCACCGCACTAAAGGGATCATCAAAGGCGCGTTTCATGAACACCTGCCCCAAAACCTGTGCCACCAGTATTTTGCGCCCCCGCGTATCGGAAAAAATGCGCGCGCCGCGACCGGGGGCGTTCTTGGCAAAATTCAGCGGTCGGATAATGCGAGTGTCTTGTTCGATATAACTCAGCATATCCTTTTTATCAAAGGCATGATCGCCCAAGGTGACGCAATCGGCCCCCGCCTCAAGGATCAGCTTGGCATGCTGTTCGGTTAACCCCGCCCCGTTTGATGCGTTTTCGGCATTCACCACAACAAAATCGATGCGCCAATCGCTGCGCATCTGTTTCAAATTTGCCACGATCGCATCGCGCCCAGCGCGGCCCATGACATCGCCTAGAAATAAAATCTTCATCCCCTATCCCTAGGCCCAGTTCCGCCAAAGCGCAAGGCCGCGCAGTTACCGGTTAAACTCAATGATCCGACTTTCGGTGACAATCATATCCAGGGGTTGATCCGTCGGCTCAAGGGGCAGCTGATCAGCCTGTTGCGCATCATAAGCAAAGCCCACAGCCAAAACAGGCCCCTGTGCGCGCAGCAGTTCCAGCGTGCGGTCATAAAATCCACCACCATAGCCCAATCGCCCGCCCTTATCATCAAAGGCAACCAGCGGAACGATCACAATTTCAGGCACAATAAAATCGTCCACCTGCGGAATGGACGCACCAAAGGGACCATCAATCATCACACAATCGGGCGTCCATTTGGAAAATTTCAACGGCTGCGCCTGGGCCAAAATAACGGGAACGCCCACATCCCCATGCGCGGCACATTCCGCCATCGCGGGCAGCGGGTCAATTTCGGTGCGAATGGGCATGTATCCAGCGACCGGCACGCCGCGATGCCCCGCCAAAAATGACGATAATACGCCACAGGATGCACCACTGTCTGCGGCATGGGCCTGTTTGCGGCGTGCAAATGCCGCGCGGCGTGCGTTCGATTTCAGGTCCTCTAGCGTCATAATAACCACCACCCTGCCAATCCAAGAAAGGCGAAAAATCCGACAACATCTGTCACCGTGGTCACAAAGGCACCCGAGGCCAAGGCAGGGTCAATATTCAGTTTTTCCAAAACAATCGGGATGCCCGTCCCTGCCAGCCCAGCAACCACCAAATTGACCACCATGGCCACAGCAATCACATAGGCAAGAACCAGCGAATCAAACCAAATCAAACCGACAATTCCCATCAAAATTGCGAAAACCGCGCCGTTGATGGCACCCACCAAAATTTCGCGACGAATAACGCGCCATACGTTCGATCCGGTCAAATCTTTGGTCGCGATGGCGCGCACGGCGACGGTCAAACTTTGTGTGCCGGCGTTCCCCCCCATGGACGCAACAATGGGCATCAACACCGCCAGGGCCACGAATTGCTGGATTGTCCCTTCGAACAGGGAAATCACGATGGATGCCAAAATCGCAGTGACCAAATTCACAACCAACCAAGGCAGGCGTTGTCTGGTCGTGCGGATTACGCTGTCCGACAGGCTACTTTCTTCGCCCACACCGGCAAGGCGCAGGATGTCTTCTTCGTGCTCTTCGTCCATGACGGTCATGGCGTCGTCAATGGTAATCACCCCCACCAACCGGTCCTGTTCGTCAATCACGGGCGCTGAGATCAGGTGATATTGGTTAAAGGCATAGGCGATTTCCGACCAATCTTGGGTCACGGGAATGACCTTAAAGATATCTTCGGCCAGATCGATCAAGGGGACGGCCCGTTTCGACGACATCAATTTGCCCAAGGTCACATTGGCCACGGGATGCATGCGCGGATCGACCAAAACCACGTGATAAAACTGTTCTGGCAACTCATCGGCATTTCGCAAAAAATCGATGGCCTGACCCACGGTCCAGTGTTCGGGGGCCATGACAATTTCGCGCTGCATCAAACGCCCTGCGGAATATTCAGGATATTTCAGCGACTGTTCAACGGCCAAACGATCGCTGTCATCCAGCGCATCCAGAACGGCCGATTGATTTTCCCGTTCAAGATCTTCGATCAGGTCGACGACGTCATCTGATTCCAGATCGCGCACCGCCTCGATCAGGACGTCGGGGCGCAGATAGCTGATAATTTCCTGACGCAGAGCATCGTCCAATTCCGACAAAATGTCGCCATCGAACTCTTTGTCATAAAGAGACACGGCCGCGCGCCGCGTGGCACCATCCATCTGTTCCAGAAGGTCGGCAATGTCCGCGGGGTGCAGCGGATCGAGCAAGGCGACCAAGGCATCGCGATCCTGGCGATCAACCGCGGCCATAATGGCCGTCACGGTATTGCGGTCCAATGCGTAATCGTCTGCGGTGAAGTCTGTGTCTGACACGTGGAATTGGGAATCGTCTTGCATCACAGCCTCCTTGGTTTTGGGGATGTGTACCCTATTCGACGGAGCGATCACACCCAAAAGTTATAGTTTACGCCACGCGACTTGCAGACTAATCTAGGTCAGTTCATGACGGATGAGGATAGGATGCAAATACTGCGCGCAATGACGCTGAATTTCACAAATGACCCCTTTAAGGTCGGACCAGAACATGCAGCACAGCTGAACACGGATGGTGCCGTTTGTATTGAAAATGGTGTCATCATAGATGTGGGGTCCTATGATCGCATTGGAAAAACCTATCCAAACACCCCAGTCGAACATTATACAAACCATCTGATTTGTGCCGGATTTGTCGATGCGCATGTGCATTACCCACAAACAGGCATCATTGCCAGTTGGGGCAAACGTCTGATCGATTGGCTGAACACCTATACCTTTCCCGAGGAAATGAAATTTCACGATCCCGCCTATGCCCAAACCGTGGCGGGCCGGTATTTGGATTTGGCCCTAGATCATGGCACCACCACGGTCGCCAGTTACTGCACCATCCATCCCGAGAGTGTTGACGCGGTTTTCCAGGCGGCGCAATCGCGGAATATGCGGATCGTTGCGGGCAAAACCTGTATGGATCGCAACGCGCCGGATGGATTGCGCGACACCGCGCAGCTGGCATATGACGACAGTAATACCCTGATCCAGCGCTGGCATGGCATCGGGCGTGGGACCTATGCGATCACACCGCGATTCTCGCCGACATCCACCCCCGATCAATTGGCCGCCCTTGGGGCATTATGGGCCGAAAACCCTAGTTGTTTGATGCAAACGCACCTGAGCGAACAGACCGACGAAATCGAATGGGTTGCATCCCTGTTCCCATCGGCGCGGGATTATTTGGACACCTACGAAACCTTTGGCCTGTTGGGGGATCGTGGCATTTACGGTCACGCCATCCACCTGCGACCGCGCGAAATCGACCGGTTGGCCGAAGTGGGGGCCGCCGTGGTCCATTGCCCAACGTCAAACACCTTTATCGGATCTGGACTGTTTGATGCAGTGGGGCTGCGCGCAGCGGGCATTACCGCAGGATTGGCCACCGACACGGGCGGCGGGTCAAATTTTTCGATGTTGCGTACCATGGCCACCGCCTATGAAATTGGACAGCTGCGCGGCAACGCGCTGCATCCGGCACATTTATTCTGGCTGGCCACAGTGGGTTCGGCGCAAGCCCTGCATTTGCAAGACAAGATTGGCAATCTAGCCATTGGACAAGAGGCAGATATTATCGCAATCAATCTGGCATCAACCCCGGCCATTGCCCAACGCTTTGCCCAAGCGGATGACGCGTGGCAGGCCGTTTTCCCAACCCTTATGATGGGCGATGATCGCGCCATTTCGGCCAGTTGGATTGCCGGCAAGAAACGCATTTAATCCATCAAGCGGCGGGCCATTATATTTTGCTGTTCGATCACGCGGGGCAAATCCAGCGTGACCATGTGATAATCTGACACGATCTGTTTACCCTGCACGAGCAAATGGCGCACTTTGTTTGGGCCGGCCAGAACCAAGGCGGCGGGATCCCAGCTGCCGGCCGATTCGACGCCGCTGATATCCCAAATCGCGATATCGGCCCGTTTACCCAGCGCAATGCGCCCGCATTCAGGCCGCCCCAACACATCGGCCCCACCACGGGTCGCAATTTCCAGAGCTTCGCGCGCGCTCATGGCGTCGGCACCGTTTTGGACGCGTTGCAATAACAGTGTCTGGCGGGCCTCGTCCATCAGATTGCCCAAATCATTGCTGGCCGATCCATCGACACCCAACCCAACAGGCACACCCGCATCCCGCATCGCACGCACGGGCGCAATGCCGGACCCCAGCCTGCAATTCGAACAGGGGCAATGGGCCACGCCCGTTTTTGTGCCCGCAAATAATTTGATTTCGCGATCATCCAACTTGACGCAATGCGCATGCCATACATCAGAACCGGTCCAGCCCAGATCTTGGGCATATTCTCCGGGGCGGCAGCCAAATTTTTCTAGGGAATAGGCGATGTCTTCGTCGTTTTCGGCCAAATGCGTATGCAAAAACACGCGCTTGTCCCGTGCCAGCAAGGCCGCGTTGCGCATCAAATCCCGCGACACGGAAAAGGGGGAACAGGGCGCGATACCAACCCGCACCATCGACGCAGGATCAGGATCATGAAACGCATCAATCACACGGATGCAATCGTCCAGAATGGCGTCCTCGTCCTCGACCAGACTGTCAGGGGGCAATCCCCCATCGCTTTCGCCGATGCTCATTGCGCCGCGGGTGGGAAAAAACCGCAGGCCCACCGTCTGCGCGGCCTCGATCGTGTCATCCAACCGCGATCCATTCGGATAGAGGTATAAGTGATCCGATGTCATGGTGCAGCCCGACAGCGCCAGTTCGGCCAGTCCCACCATGGCTGAAACCCGCATTTCATCAGGACCAAAACGCGCCCAAATCGGATAAAGACGCTGCAGCCAACCAAACAAAAGTGCATCCTGCGCCCCGGGCACGGCACGGGTTAGAGTTTGATACAAATGATGGTGTGTGTTGATCAATCCCGGTGTCACAACACAGTCGCGCCCTGACACGATCGCGGCACCGGCAGGGGCCACCAGGGATGGGCCAATATTCGAAATGGCCCCATGTTCGATCAAGATATCGACCCCCGATAATTCACGGCGATCGTCATCCATGGTTAAGACATGGGTTGCATTCTGAATCAAAAGTGCTGTCATCGCCTATCCCTCGGCATAGGGTTGCAAAAAAGAAAGTGCCTGTTGATGCAATGTCGCATTGGCCGCCGCGATAATTTGGCCGCCTTGATGCGCGGAGGCGCCTGACCAATTGGTCACAATCCCGCCGGCCGCCTGAATGACAGCAATCGGTGCCTGGACATCGTAGGCGTTCAACCCCGCCTCGATCACCAGATCAATATGCCCCGCCGCAAGCAGGGCATAGGCATAGCAGTCCAATCCATAGCGTACCAGTTTGCACCGCTCGGCTACCTGATCAAAGGCCTGTTTTTCGTCACGCGTTCCGATTTCGGGAAAGGTGCTGCACAAAATCGCGTCATCCAGTTTTTGCCGCTGTGATGTGGTTAAATTGACATGGCCCTGACCCCAATGCAGGGCCGCCCGATCCGCATAGCCCACAAACCGTTCACCAATGTAGGGCTGATCAATCATGCCAAACACGGGGCCCTGTTGGTCATGTTCCAAGGCAATCAACACCCCCCAAGTTGGCGCACCACACAAAAATGCGCGCGTCCCGTCAATGGGATCCAGAACCCAGCGAAACGGCGACGTTCCGGATGTTGCCGCAAATTCTTCGCCCAAAATGGCATCCATCGGGCGGCGATGGGCCAGCACAGCCCGCATGGCCTGTTCTGCGGCACGATCCGCTTGGGTCACTGGATCGAACCCTTGGGCCAATTTATTATCCGCGTTCAAGACAGGCGATCGAAACAACGGCAAAATGGCCGCGCGGGCAGCGTCGGCCATTTCATGTGCAACCTCTAAAATATCGGCGTATTCAGACTGCGATATGTGATGTGACATTCTGCCCCCATTTCTTTCACATGAGGGCTAAGGCACGGATCACGAAAAATCAAGCGACATCGCTAAGAACGCGTGCCAAATCAAACAAGCGGCGGCGTTGATTTTCAGGGATCGCGTAATAGGACCGGATCAGGTCCAATGCCTCTTTGTCGGCCATGATATCTGTGGGGGCCTCTGCTGCCTCTGTCCCCTCGACCTGATCTTCGATCCCTTCAAAGAAGAAGCTGATCGACACCTGCAGGGCCCGCGAAATATCCCACAAACGCGACGCGCTGACGCGGTTCGCACCGGTTTCATATTTCTGGATTTGCTGGAATTTGATGCCTACTTGCTCTGCCAATTGCTGTTGGGTCATTCCAACCAACCAGCGACGGTGGCGGATGCGTTTTCCAACATGCACATCAACGGGATGGGTCATTTTTATTGTCCTTTGTCGTTGTCCGCATCTTAGGCGGGAAATAATTACCAAACAGTTACAAACAACCGCGCGATACATCGCAGGTCATTCGCCAAGCCTAGAACACACTCGTCAACTGTTACTCAACCACATGCAGTATAACACAGACTTCAAACGTTAAACGAATACTAAAACGTATAGGTTCAATCGCAAGAAGTGTAGCCGGCATCTACACCTGAGGTTGCGGTGATATCAAATTTGCACCATAGATTGACACAAAACAAACCCCAATTTACGATCTGTCACAAAAAGAGGCACCCATGCAAGCTTATCGCGTTTCATCCTTTGACAGATCCCCCAAATTGGAAACACTCAACCCACCGCAGCCCCAATGTGGTGAGGTTCGGATCCAAATCAAGGCCTGCGGTCTGAATTTTGCCGATATTTTGATGCAAGATGGCACCTATCAGGATACACCGCCCCCACCCTTTACCCTAGGGATGGAGGTGGCCGGCGTGGTTGACGCATTGGGGCCAGACACCGATGGCCCCGCCCCCGGCACGCGCGTTGCCGTATTTGGCGGTCAGGGTGGTTTGGCGGAACTGGGCTGTTTTGATGTCAACCGATGCGTTGTTATTCCGGATGCAATGTCGTTTCAGGACGCGGCCGCATTTCAAATCGCCTATGGAACCAGCCATGTGGCCCTAGAATATCGGGCCAAATTACAGGCGGGTGAAACCCTGTTGGTTTTGGGTGCGGCCGGCGGTGTTGGCCTGACAGCGGTTGAATTGGGCAAATTGATGGGCGCGCGCGTGATTGCCGTCGCGCGGGGGGCCGATAAACTGGCCATTGCGAAACAGGCCGGCGCGGATCACGTGGTTGACGCAACCCAAGAGGACCTGTTGGCGCAGCTTAAGGCATTGGGCGGTGTCGACGTCGTCTATGATCCCGTAGGGGGCGACCAGTTCAAAGCCGCCTTTCGCGCCTGTCGACCCGAAGCGCGCATGATTATCATCGGATTTGCCAGCGGGTCAGTTCCCCAAATTCCTGCAAACCACCTGTTGGTCAAAAATATTACGGTCGAGGGGTTTTATTGGGGGGGATACCTGAAATTCAAACCCCAGGTTATCACCGACAGTTTAGCCAAGCTGACCGGATGGTACCAAGAGGGAAAATTAACCCCCCACATCAGCGCAACATTCCCATTGAATGAGGCACAAAAGGGGTTGGATTTGCTAAAGGCCCGTAAATCAACTGGCAAAGTGGTGATTACCATCTAATGCGCACAAAAATTTGATGAAAGTTTCGAAAAATCGTGACAAAATAACTTGAATACTGGGATCACATTCCCAATATCAGTGGCAGTATGGGAAGTCGGCTTCCCAAATAATCGGAGGCTTATATGGCACAATTTGAATCATTACGGTCCGCAGCAGGCGCCCGCGCCGCACGGATTGATGAGGGTCTGCGCGCCCACATGAATAAAGTATACGGCACAATGTCGGTCGGTCTGATTATCACCGCACTGGCAGCATGGGCCCTGGCCGGATTGGCCGTGACAACAGACCCTGCAAGCGCCGCCGCGCAGATGCAAAACGGTACATTGCTGACCGGTCTGGGGGTTGCATTATACACATCCCCGTTGAAATGGGTGGTGATGTTGGCCCCGCTGGGTATGGTATTCGCCTTTGGCGCCGTTGCACAGCGGACATCTGCCGCGGGTGCACAGCTGTTTTTCTATGTCTATGCGGCATTGATGGGCGCGTCTCTTAGCTCGATCTTTTTGGTCTATACATCGTTTTCGATCGTGCAGACATTCTTGATCACAGCCATCGCCTTTGCTGGGTTGTCATTGTGGGGATACACCACCAAGAAAGACATTTCAGGTTGGGGTGCGTTTTTGATCATGGGTGTGATCGGTCTGGTGGTTGCATCGATCGTAAACATTTTCTTGGGCTCGCCTGCGATACATTTCGCGATTTCCGCTTTGGGTGTTTTGATCTTTGCAGGTCTGACCGCCTATGACACGCAAAATATCAAAACCACTTACATCGCGCATGCGCAGCACGGCGATGTGGCCTGGTTGGAAAAATCGGCAATCTTTGGTGCGTTGCAACTGTATCTGGATTTTGTGAACCTGTTCATGTTCTTGCTGCAGTTTTTGGGCAACCGAGAATAAGACCGAGCCAGATATAAGGCACCATATGAGAGAAAAAGGGGGCGCAGTTTGCGGCCCCTAATTTTTTGTATGATTTGGTTTTTAGGGCGGTTTTTGGGGCGTTGCCCCCTTGTTCAAAATTAGAATTTTGAACAATTCCCCCAGAGTATTTTAGCAAAACTGAAATAAAAAAGCCGCGTGTGATACGCGGCCTTTTGTATTGGATATCAAGTTGATTTACTTGATTTTGCCTTCTTTGTATTCGACGTGTTTACGAACAACGGGGTCATATTTACGCACAACCATTTTTTCGGTCATGGTGCGCGCGTTTTTCTTGGTCACGTAGAAGTGGCCAGTGCCCGCGGTCGAGTTCAGGCGGATTTTAATCGTGGTTGGCTTCGCCATTTTACATCTCCTGCGGCGGGCGATGAGGTTGCCCGCGAATTCCTATGAGCCATGCCTTTTAACGGAGATCGCGTCCGAGTCAACAGGCATTCGGTTATTTTCAGACAAAAATATGCGCGGTGGGCCTATAAGCCGGATTCTGTCCAGAGGTTGCCCCCTTGGATGACCATTCATCTTGGCCTGCAATTGCTTGCGGGCCTCTAGCTGCCAACCCGGACCTTTCGATCAAAGCAATCGTGCAGTGATATCGGTTGCCCGATCAAACCTGCGCAAGGTCCCTATTTGGCATTGCTCCTGGTGGGGCTTGCCATGCGGGATCTGTTGCCAGATCCCCGGTGGGCTCTTACTCCACCGTTTCACCCTTACCTGCGTGGACCGCAGGCGGTTTCATTTCTGTGGCGCTTTCCGTCGGGTTGCCCCGCCCAGGCGTTACCTGGCACCAATGCTTTGAGGAGTCCGGACTTTCCTCGGGTGCGGTGCACCCGCGGTCATCCAGCCCACCGCGCGTTGCCGCAGTACGGGCAACGGCGCACGCCGTCAACCATTGATTTTTCTGGCAAGGTCATTGACAAGTCGGCAATCCGCAGTCTCAAGCGGCCCGTGGCGCATCGGAGCATAGTGTAAGCGCACGGCCGCCAGCACCGCATCAAGACCCGCTGATCGATCATAGCCGATCATGGCTGCGTGATCCATGAAATGAGCACAGTCCAGAGCTACGTCAATCGCAGCATCGCAGGGCCAAAGACCAAATCCCGCCCGAGAAAGCCCCCGCCAATCAAAGCGCGGACCAGGGTCCGTTTTACGCCCGATAGATACATCAGAATGGCCCCATATCTGGTGGCGATCAATGTCATAGCGGGCGCACAGGTTGCCAAGCAATTGCTGCAATGCCGCCATCTGTGCCGCCGGATAGGGATGGTTGCCCAGATTGCATAGCTCGATCCCGATCGAGACTGAATTAATATCGCATTCGCCAGCCCAGAACGATTTTCCAGCATGCCATGCGCGCATATTCGGGTGGACCAGTTCAAACACCTGGCCCGATTGGTCGATGAGATAATGCGCCGACACCTCGAATTCGGGCGCGCACAACCGATGCAGGGCTGCAGCGGCGCTGTCCATAGCCGTGTAGTGCAATACGATCATATGCGGCACGCCTGCCCCACGCCGTTCGGTGAAATTGGGCGATGCGTGCCGGATTACATTCATTCAGATGCGGATTGGGACGATTGAATGGCACGCCGAAATGGGCGCGGATCCCAGTAACAGGCATATCCATCGCCGTCGGGGTCCAAACCACGCCCATCCTTTTCCGGGCCACCTGCAGCTAAAAATGCCTCTTGCGCGGCGGCGTCGGATGAAAATTTCGCGCAATTGCGATCAAAGCGTGCCTGGGTCGCGAAAATACCCCGTTTATACAAGGGTTCGCCCAAAGGATTATTGGTTTGCAAGGCATAGGCCACAATATTGGGGATTTGCGAACCGGGTCTGCGCGGTACGGCTGTGGGTTCAATGACCTGATACAGGGCGCGGTTGCGTTCCAGACGCTCTGCATCGCTTTCAATTGTTTGACGGTCCGCCACGGCATCAAAACTTTGTTCATCGGACAGACCGGGGTTATTAAACCTGGTCGTTGTTGCCGCAGTGTCTGCGGTAATCGCAGGCGTTTCGGTCTGTTCCTGACTGATCACGGGCCCCATGTCCAAGGCTTGTTCAGACACCGGTTGTGGGGCGGGCAGGCCCTGCAGTTGCGCATCACGCAAACGATCATCCATCTGTGACGTATAGCTGTCGTTGGGGGCTGCCGCACAGCCCGCCAATGTCAGGATGACCAATCCAATGATCCGTTTTTGCATCGCCTTATCCCCTTATGCCTTGGACCGGGTTTACCACCACTTTTGTGGTTTGGCTACAAATCCTGCAGCCTGTTCCAAAACATGGGCGGTATTCAGCAAATCGCCCTCTTCCCATGGACGACCGATCAATTGTAATCCCAGCGGCAAACCCGTGCTATCCAAGCCTGTGGGCACTGATATCCCGGGCAGACCGGCCAAATTCACCGTGACCGTAAACACATCGTTTAGGTACATTTGCACTGGATCTGCATCAGTCATTTCCCCCAGGCCAAAGGCCGCAGAGGGGGTCGCAGGTGTCAAAATCGCATCAACACCGGTGGCAAATACATCCTCGAAATCTTTCTTGATCAATGTACGAACGCGGCGCGCGCGGTTGTAATAGGCGTCATAAAACCCGGCCGATAACACATAGGTCCCGATCATGATGCGGCGCTGAACCTCGGGACCGAAGCCTTCAGCGCGGGTTTTTTCGTACATTTCGGTGATGCCATCACCCGCGGCCAATGTCGCGCGATGACCAAAACGCACCCCATCATAACGGGCCAAATTCGACGATGCCTCGGCAGGCGCAATCACATAGTACGCCGGCAAGGCGTATTTCGTGTGCGGCAGGCTGATGTCGACAATCTCAGCCCCGGCATCACGCAACATATCCGCCCCTTGGGACCACAGCGCCTCAATCTCAGCAGGCATACCCTCCATTCGGTATTCTTTGGGAATGCCAATTTTTTTACCGCGGATATCACCCGTCAACATCGCCTCAAAATTCGGAACAGGTAAATCGGCGCTGGTGCTGTCTTTGGGATCATGACCACACATCGCCTCTAACATGATGGCAGAATCGCGCACCGTTTTCGTCATAGGCCCTGCCTGATCTAACGACGATGCAAAGGCGACAACCCCCCAACGCGAACACCGGCCATAGGTGGGCTTGATCCCCACAATACCGGTAAACGCTGCGGGCTGGCGAATGGAACCACCCGTGTCTGTCCCGGTTGCGGCCAAACACAAATCCGCCGCAACGGCCGCTGCCGATCCCCCCGACGATCCACCAGGCGTCAAGGCACGGTCATCCACTTTCCAAGGGTTAATTGCATTTCCGTAAACAGATGTCTCATTGGAACTGCCCATGGCGAATTCGTCCATGTTCAGTTTGCCCAACATCACGGTCCCTGCATCCAACAGGTTCTGGCTGACCGTACTTTCGTATTCGGGTTTGAAACCCTGCAAAATGCGACTTGCCGCTTGGCTATCGACGCCCTTGGTGCAAAACAGATCCTTAATCCCCAGGGGAATACCACACATGTCCGGCGCATCGCCCGCTGCCAGCCGTGCATCTGCAGCCTGCGCCTGTGACATGGCCAAGTCATGCGTTTTATGCACAAAGGCACCCAAGGCATCCGCACCATCAATCGCAGACAAACAGCTTTGCGTCAGCTCTTGCGATGTGATTTCCTTGGCACGCAGCTGATCGCGGGCCTCGGCAATTGTCAATTTATTCAAATCGCTCATTATTCAACCACCTTCGGAACTGCAAAAAATCCTTCACGCGCATCAGGCGCATTTTTCAAAACTTTGCCTTGCTGATTTCCATCTGTCACATCATCAACACGCCGCTTTAACCGCTGCGGCGTGACGGATGTCATGGGCTCGACCCCCGCAACATCCACCTCATTCAGCTGCTCAATAAATCCAAGAATGTTGTTAAACTCCTGCGCCAATGCGGGCAGAGCATCTTCCTCTACGCGGATACGCGCCAATTTCGCGACTTTGGCCGCGGTCTCGGTTGTGATCGACATGTATGGCTCCATAATTTCTTCACCTCGTTTACCCCTGCCTGCGCCGCGCTGCAAGCATTAGCCACCATAAACTTGCACCCTTTCCGCTGATTTGCCTATTTTCGCGACCTGCCTTTCATTTTTGTAAAAATACTCACATCGCACCATTGGCCGGCCAAACGACATTTGACATGGTTTTCCAAATACCCCAATGATGTCCGCACAAGCACCTGAGATAAAGCCTGTGCAATAATTCATTTTCAAAACCCCCTTCAAATAGGAGAGTGCAATGGCACACATCACACGACTAGAGACTGGCCCCCGCATGTCCCAAGCAGTCATCCACGGCGACACCATCTATCTTGCAGGCCAGGTTGGCACACCCGGTGACAGCGTGACAGATCAGACAAAAACCATTTTGGCAAACGTTGACCGCCTGCTGGCCGACTGCGGATCAGACAAAAACCACATCCTATCCGCACAAATCTGGCTGGCCAGCATGGATGATTTCGGTGAAATGAATGCGGTTTGGGACGCTTGGGTTCCACAGGGCCACACCCCCGCCCGCGCAACAGGCGAATCCGCGCTAGCCACCGAACACCACAAAGTCGAAGTGATCATCGTCGCAGCCAAAGCCTAAGGCAGCAGACTAAGACGCCTCAACATCGATCAGGACCTCGGACACCGGCGCACGCTGTGTGCGAAATCCGTTTGCGGGATGGTCGGGGTCCTGATACCCAAACGAAATCGCGCATAACACATCGCGATCTTGGGCCAACCCGATCACGGAACGCACCTCCTCCGACATTTCGGCAACGGCCGCTTGGGGAATACTGCTGACCCCATGCGCCTGCGCCGCCAGCGTAAAGGCCGTGACAAAGGCGCCACAATCCACCGCCCCATAGGTACCCAAGTCTTTGGGCGTTGAAATGATCGCAACATGGGGTGCGCCGAAGAATCGGTAATTTTCCATCATCTGTGCCACGCTGCCTGCGCGGTCGCCCTTGGTGACGCCTACCGCATCATACAGCTGCCAACCACACACCGACCGACGCTGTTTATAAACGCCGCTGTAACGTGCAGGAAAGGCAATATCGGGTTTTCCCGCGCGTGCAAGGGCAGCTTGGACCAATTTTTCCGACAACACATCGCGGGCGTCGGCGGATAACAAATGCACCATCCATGGCTGCGAATTGCACCAACTGGGCACCCGCTGGGCCATTTCGACGATCGTTTCAATGGTGCCCCTGTCGACGGGTTGCGGCAAATACCCCCGACACGAAAACCGCGACTGCAAGAGATGATCAAATGTCTGAACCTGCGCAGATGACATATTGGCTCCTTTAGGATGGATTGGTTTCAGAGCGGCCTGATGACAGGCGTTGCAAAATCTGGGCGCGGTTCCCATCGCGCTGGGGAATATCGGCGGGTGCCGCGCGATAATTTGAAAACCGTGGCGCAGGGGCGGGCGTGACCCTGCCTTGAACATCATGCCAAATATCGCGGGCGGCAATATGGGGGTCGCGCATCGCGTCATGCGGCGCAAAAACGGGGGCCACACAGGCATCGCTTCCGTCAAACAGCTGAACCCAATGCACCTGCGGATGCAGGGCAAATCGATCTGCCAGATCCTGCGTTAAATCCGGCCAAGCCTGCGCATCAAATTGCCGTTTATAGGCACCATCCGGGTCCAGACCCATCAACCGCAGAAATTCGGCATAAAATTTCGGCTCTAGACATTGCACCGTGATATAGGCGCCGTCACGGCAGCGGTATGTGCCGCACCAATGGGGACCATCCAGCAGGCTGTTGCCCCGCTGTTGTGACAGGCTGCCGGTGGCCTGAAGGGACATCAGCAATCCCATCATATGGGCCGATCCATCCACAATCGCGGCGTCCACCACCGTCCCCTGCCCCGTTTGACGCGCCTGCATCAGCCCAGCCAAGACACCAATCACCAGATACAGCGCCCCGCCCCCGATATCGCCAACCAATGTCGGCGGCGTCACAGGCGTTTGACCAACTGCGCCACCGTACCACAGCGCGCCTGATCGGGCGATGTAATTCAAATCATGCCCCGCCGTTTTAGCCAGCGGTCCTGTTTGGCCCCAGCCTGTCATCCGACCATAGACCACATGGGGTGCGCGGGCATGGATCACATCTGGGCCCAGGCCCAGTTTTTCCATAACACCCGGGCGGAACCCTTCGATCAGGGCATCGGCCTGACACACCAGATCCAAAGCAATTTGCACATCATCAGAATTTTTCAAATCCAGCACGATGGATTTTTTGCCCCGATCCAGCGGGGATTGCGCCGCCGCGGCAGGGGATCGGGCATCATCGGCACGGTGGATCACGAT
>CAJXSD010000023.1 GCA_913060475.1 uncultured Paracoccaceae bacterium
GGGCGCGGCAGATCCCAGATGCCCCCCGGCCTGCAGCGTTTGTGCGGGCGGTGATCCCGCAGGGCGGTGATTTGTCGGCACTGACCCCGAATTGGGGGCCGACTGGTCGGCACCGCCCGCATTGGGCCGGATCACAGACGCCTGATCTGCCACTTGGCCTTGGGTGGGTGCGCGGTCCCCTGGTGCGGCCACAGGCAGATTTTGCGCCAAACGCAGTTGGGCTGCATCATTGGCCACACGGGTTGATCCCGTTGTGCGAATGATATTCAGCAATGTCGTTGGCGTCATCATGCGCGCAGTCCAGCTAAGGACAACCGCGCGTTCAAGTCGTCGATCAAGGGTTTCAACCGATGCGCAGGTTTGTTTTCCAATACCCCCATCCCCCGTTGCAGACAGGCCCGCGCCTGCGCCCTGTCGCCCAACTGCAGCAGCGTTTCGGCCTGATAGGTCAGGGCATCCAGGTCGTTGGGATTGCGCGATAGCAGCAGGGCGAACACCTGTTGCGCTGTTTCGAATGTGCAATTGCATCGCAGTGCGACCCCCAATCCTAACCACCCCACACGACTGGTTGGATCACAGGTGACAACCGCGTAAAACGCATCAATCGCTGCAGCATAATCATCGCGCATCATGGCGTCATAGCCCAGCGCATAGGCCTGCGCTGTCTGCTGTGCCTGATCGATGCAAACCTGTGCCGTCATTCCAGTGTGATCCCAGTTTGGGTGTCTGTTTCAATCTAACGGCACAGATTGCGTTTGGTTATAGTTTATCCGTCCAAATGGGCCCGAACGGCCGCTGCCGCCTGGTCAATCGCGCGGCCTGTGATATCCAGATCATCCGCAGTCAGCACCAAACTGGGATAGGTTTTACCGGGTGATTTGAAAACACCGGCCTGTCGCAACGCCGCGTTCCACACAGCAGACAGGCCTGCATTTGCCGCCGCAACATCGCGGTAATCGCGGGGTTTGGTTTTGGTAAAAACCACCTCAAATAAACTGGGTTCGCCCACGATGTGATAATCCGCACCAGTGGCATCCAAGGCCCGATCAATCATATTAATCACCTGTTGGCCCAAGGCATTTAACCGGTCGTATTGACCCGGTCTGCGCAGGATTTCCATGCTCTTTAACCCTGCAGCCGCAGCAATGGGATTACCGGACAATGTGCCAAGCTGCATCAACCATCCATCGGCACCCACCTTGGATTTATCAAAATGCGCCATAATGTCAGCGCGCCCGGCAATGGCCGCCAATGGAAACCCACCGCCAATCACCTTGCCCAAGGTGGCCAGATCAGGGGTCACGCCATAGGCCGCCTGCGCCCCACCATAGGCAAAGCGAAACCCTGTCACCACCTCATCAAAGATCAGGACAATGCCGTATCGGTCGCATTCTTCGCGCAAATGCTGCAAAAACCCGGGCAAGGGCGGGATAATCCGCTGCAAGGGTTCCACAATCAGGGCAGCGATTTCATTGTGATATTCGGCCAGCAGCGATGTGATATATTCGAAATCGTTAAAGGGCGCGATTAACATATCTTGGGCGACACTGGATGGAATACCTGCGCTGTCTGGCACCGCTTGGGGGAAATTCACGCGCTGGCTTGGGGCTAGGCTCATCTGGGCTTCGGCACTCATCCCGTGATAGCCGCCTTCGAACTTGACGATTTTGTCACGCCCGCGAAACGCACGGGCCAAACGCATGGCGTACATATCCGCTTCGCCGCCCGATGACACATATCGCACCTGTTCCGCGCAAGGCACAGCGTCACAGATGGTTTCGGCCAGTTCGATCCCCAAGGGGTTATTTGCAAAAAATGTTTGTCCACTTGGCAAATGCTGCAAAACGGTTTCAATCACCTCGGGGTGCGAATGGCCCAGCAACATGGGACCAGAACCGATCAGGTAATCGACATATTCCGTCCCATCTGCATCCCAAACCCGCGACCCCAAGCCCCGTTCAATGACGATCCCGGGGTCAAAGTTGCCAAAGCCACCCGCAGGCAATACCGATTTCGCGCGTTCGATCCAGTCTGATTGGCTGTGCAATTTTTTCATGTCTATTCCTCAATCTCTAATGCGGGGCGGCCCAAACGGTCGCGATCCACGGTTATGCCCAATCCAACGCCATCGGGCGGGGCCATCCGGCCGGCCACGCGCGTGGGACCATCCGCGGCCAGACGCGGTGCGACATAGCCTGACAGGTCACAAACATTCATCACACGCCGCGGATCCGTGGCGGCCCCCAAATGGGCCAGGGCCGCGGTTGTAATGTCAGATCCCCATGTGTCCTCGATACACATTTTTGCACCCAAATGCAGGCATAGATCGCGCGCGGCGCGGGTGGCAGACAGGCCCCCAAATTTGGACAGTTTCAGCGCGACAGCATCCATTAAGCCCAACTGATGGGCCTGCAACAAACTGGCGGTGTCTTGGGCCAATTCATCCATTTTCATCGGCAGATGCGTTGCAGATTTGACGCGGGCACAATCGTCCAGCGTGGCGCAGGGCTGTTCCAGCATGATGTCCAAATCCTGCACAGCGCGGCCCACACGGGTGGCATCCAGCGATGTGGCACCACAGTTCCAATCGCCATAGACCAAGGGCCCCTGCCCCACCGCCTGACGAACCAAACGCAATCGCGCAACATCGGCCTGCCAATCGGCATCTGCCCCCAGTTTTACCTGAAACTGGGTAATGCCTGCATTTTGGGCATCCACGGCAATACGGGCCATTTCATCCGGGGCCACGCATGTAATCGAATGATAGAGCGGCATATCCGCAGATCGCCGCCCCCCAAGTAAGGCAAACAACGGCACCTGTGCCGCCTGTCCCAACAAGTCCCACAAGGCGATATCCAGCGCCGATTTGGCGTAGCGGTGATCCGGCAACCAATCGTTACAGGCGCTGATCACAGCCTCTGGCCCCAAGGGGTCCGCGCCAATTATAACAGGGGCCATTTCGGTCAGCGCTGGCCCAACACCACGCGCATAGGCAGGCAAATAATGTGGAATTGGGCAGACTTCGCCCCAGCCCGTCAGACCCGTATCCGTTTCAAGGGCAATGACCGCCGTTTCCACCGTATCGCAGGTTTTCCCGTCCGCCATGTAATAGGCCTGATGTGATTTCAGAGGCACATACCAAAGGGTAATTTTTCTAATTTTCATGTGTAGATCCCCACAGGCGAACCCAGCGCAGCCAGATCAGGATGAACGCCCAGACCCGGTGCATCAGGCAGATGTAAATGTCCGTCGATGTTGCGGGGGCCGCGCCCGCCTGCGATATCAACTGTCAGCATATCCTGACAGGCCCAAACGGCCTTGATGTTATGATCGGGGATTGTGGCCGCCAAATGTAGCGCCTCGGTGTCGGCAAGGACGCTGCCGCCGGTCGCCATGACAAAAAGGTCGATCCCATGGGCCAGTGCGATGTCACGCAGGCGGGCGGCTTTGGTCAATCCGCCCACGCGGTTGAGTTTGATCCCAAACACTTCGGCAAGACCATCGCGGGCAATCCGTGCCCCGTCTTGGAGGGTGACGAGGGTTTCATCAACACTCACTGGCGCACTATGCAGCGGGCGGATCGCAGCGATGTCGTCGAGCGTTTCGCAGGGCTGTTCAAACATCACATGCAGGTCTTCGGTGGCGCGCATCACGCGCAGGGCCTCTTGCCGTGTCCAGCCACGGTTCACATCATAGAGGATGATTTCATGTTCTGGTCGGTGCGCTTCGACATCGCGGATGCGGGCAATGTCGCGGGTTACATCGCCGCCGATTTTCACGGAATGTGCCACATATCCACGTGCGCGGTAGCGATCCATGACTGTGCGGGTTTCCTCGACCGTTTTTGCGCCGACCGATGAGGCAATTGGTTTCGGCGTGCGTGAGCCCCCGCCCATGAGATCCGCGATTGGCAGACCTGCGGCCTGACCAGCGATATCCCAACAGGCCATATCAATCGGGGACTTTGCGTATAAATGCCCCGGAAGCGCAAGATCCATTGCCCGTTCAACATCCAAGACACGGCGCGGATCCAGCCCAAGGATAAACGGCGCCATCGTCTCGATCCCTGCGCGGATACCTGGTCCGTGTGCGGGCACATAGGTATGCCCCCAAGGGGTGCCTTCGCCCCAACCGGTGACGCCTTCATCTGTTTCTATCTTTACAAGTGTGGCGTCTAGAACCTCAAACTTAAGCCGTCCCCCCGAGAGCCAATACGGGTGTTCGAGAGGTAAGTTGACTTGGAATACTGTGATCTGTGTAATCTTCATGAGGTGTGACCTTGTGCTGTGCGAGGGGCTAGCCCCTCGCGCTCCCCAGAGTATTTTTGCAATGTGAAAGACATTAGGTTTCCTGCATCTTGGGGAGGTCCGCCAACCCATCGCCACGCCATAAGACCAACGCGAGAATGGGCGCAGATTTCAGGGTCATCGCATGCGGTTGATCAGAGGCGTGATATTGACAATCGCCGGGGTGCACCGTGCGTGCGGGTGCGGTGTCGACCTCAAATACAGCAGAGCCAGACAAGACGCAGTAGATTTCCTCAGCCTTGTGGTGGTGCCATGGATAATAGAGCCCACGGCCCCAATACGCGATATAGCCCCGCAATTCGTTTGTTAAGAAATGGCCATCGGGACCAAAGAGTTCGATATATCCGTAGTCTTGCAAGAAGCCAAAGCCCACCTCTTCTTCGGTGTAGGTTTGTTTCCAATTGCACAGGTCAATGACGTTTTGAAGGGCGATATGTACGGGGTCTGGGGCCTGCCATTTTTTAATTTGGCGGATAGCGGGGAGTGGGTTCGGTGCGATTTCGCGGAATGTCATGTCTTGTGGCCATGCGCCAAACTCTTGCAAGTCTGGTGTCGCATCATAGCGCGATTTGACGGCGTTCAAGAGGTCATTGAAAAGGTGGTCTTGCATGGTCAATTCGCTTTGCTATGGGATCACAACAATGTTGCCTGTGTGCGCTTTGGCGATAAAGGCGGCTTGGGCGGTGCGCAGCTCATTGAGTGGATAGGTGGCCGCCAACACGGGCTTGATTTGCCCCGCTTCGATATAGCGGATCAGGTTTTGGGTGACCTGTGGAGCAATGACTGTTGAACCCGTAAATGTTAGATCCCGCAAATAAAACGTGCGCAGATCCAGCTCGACCATTGGTCCTGCGATGGCCCCTGAACAGGTATAGCGCCCCCCGCGTTCCAAGATATCGATCAATTGCGGCCAATAGGGGCCCCCAACTACATCCGCGACGACTGTGATTTTATGTTCGCCCAATGCGGCCCGCAGGCTTGCGGGGGCGCGGTCAAGGATCATGTCGGGGTTTAATTTCGCGACATCCGCATGCTTTGTAGGTGAGGCCATGGCGATCACTGTCGCGCCGCGTAGTTTGGCAAGTTGCACAAGCGCCGAGCCGACACCGCCAGAGGCCCCCGGAATAAGGACCGTATCGCTCGCGGTGACTTGTGCGCGGGTCAGCATGCCCTCGGCCGTAGAATACGAACAGCTAAAGGTCGCCAGTTCCGCGTCCGAAAAATGCGGCGCGTTTATTGCAAGCGCGTTGGTGGCGGGGAGGGTTGTGTATTGCGCAAAACCGCCATCGCGTTCCGAGCCGTAATACCCTGTTTTGTCCTTGTTGGTTAGGTCGGATGGATCACGCAGCCAGTTGTCCGTAATCACGCGCTCGCCAATGCGGGCGGGGTCCACATCCTTGCCCACCGCGACGATCACACCGCAAACATCCGCCCCTTGGATGCGTGGAAAGGTGATGGGCGCGCCGCCCCATGTGGGATCGTCATCGTTCACCTTGTCAAAAGCGCCCCCTGTTGTGGCCTCGCTTACTGCTTTGGAGTACCAGCCCGAGCGGGTGTTGACATCGGTATTGTTCAGCCCACAGGCCGCGACCTTGATAAGGACCTCACCCGCGCTTGGACGTGGGCAGGGCCATGCCTTGTGAAAAACCAATTGATCAAGATCGCCATGGCCCATCGTGACCATCGCGTTCATTGTTTTGGGTAGGCTATCTTGGGTGTGGTCTGGCATTGGCTTCCTTTCTCTTAGGGGCGGTGCGCCCATATTCGGCGCACCCCCCTGAGAGTTTAGCAACACAGATGATTACGCATCGGTGCGGGGACGGGCGCTTGTTGGATCGTAGACAGCATCGCCGAGAATTTTAGCAGGGCGCATGTGGCCGGCTATCATAACTTCGACATTTTGACCGACGAGATGCGACGCAGGCTTGATGTAGGCAAAGGCAAGGATCTTGCCATAGGTGTGCCCATAAGCCACGGATGCGGTTGTACCGATCACCTCACCATTTAGAACAACAGGTTCGCCCCCATGGCCATCTTCGATTCCATCGGGTTCGATTTCAAGATAGGCACAGATCCATTTCATGTCGCCACTCTCGGCCTCTGCCGCGCTTTGACGGGTGTGCTCGACCCCGAGATAGTCTTTGTCCAAACGGGCAAAGCGCATAACGTCGGCCTCGGGCAGAGTGACTTCGTTGGTGAGTTCGCCCGCACCTTTGAACATCTTTTCCATACGCAAGGCATTCATCGCAAATGAGCCGTAATCTTTGATGCCATGTGCCTCTCCGGCAGCCCAAAGCGCGTCATAGACATCCAACGCGGCGGCGCGTGGGATATGAAGCTCCCATCCCAATTCACCTGCATACGACAGACGCATCGCCCAGAGTTTGTGACCCGCGACAGTGATCTCTTGTGCTGATAGCCATTTAAAGCCGGCATTTGACAGATCCGCATCGGTGCATTGCGCCAAGACATCTCGCGCCTTTGGGCCGTTTAATGCAATCGCCGCCCAATCGGTCGAGAGCGTGTCGATCGTCACATCAGCCCCATCACGATTGGCATTCAGGTGATCGACAAGGCGTAGCTCAAAGAAGGCCGCACAGACGAGGTAAAAGCTATCCTCAGTAAGGCGCACAACGGTTGTCTCAAGCTCAATCCGGCCTTTACGGTTCAGCATATGTGTCAGACCAATACCGCCCACTTTGGAGGGGAGGCGGTTGGCGACCAGCCGATCCAACAGGGTTGCGGCATCGGGGCCGCTTATGCGGACTTTGGTAAAGGCCGAGATATCCATGATGCCCACGGCCTCGCGTACAGCGCGGCATTCATCGCCGACGATGTCATGCACAGGTGTGCGGCGGAAGGAATAGTAATCCCGCTGTTCTACATCTCCCTTTGCGAACCAACGGGGCCGTTCGTGGCCAAAGACCTCTTCATAGACGGCGCCTTTTTCCTTAAGCCGGTCATATAGGGGCGAGGGTTTGATTGGGCGCCCTGCGAGGCGGTTGAAATGTGGAAAGGGGATTTCGTGGCGCAGCTTGTAATCCTCATGCGCTTTGGTGATTTGCCACTCTTTTGTGGCATAAGGGCCAAAGCGACGCGGATCATAGTCGCGCATGGAAATATCCGCCGAGCCATGCACCATCCAACGGGCCAATTCGCGGGTCAAACCTGGCCCCCAGCCAATGCCAATTTGCGTGCCGCAGCAGCACCAGTAATTGCGCACACCAGGTGCCGGACCAATCAGGGGGTTGCCATCTGGCGGATGCGAGATTGCGCCGTGCACTTCGCGGGTGATGCCAAGCTCTGCAAAAATCGGCATCCGCTCAAGCGAGTTTTCAAGCCATGGCATAACGCGGTCGTAATCGGCCTCGAACAGCCAGTTTTCATAGTCCCATGGGCATTCATCATGCCACACGGAATTGACGTTGTCCTTTTCATAGATCCCAATCAGGCCTTTTTTCTGCTCCATGCGAATATAGCCCGAAACAAGCTTGTCATCGCGGATAACAGGTAACTCGGTCTCAAGATCGGCAAACTCAGGCACATTTTCTGTGACGAAATAATGATGTGTCATTGAGGTCATTGGCAGTTGCAGACCAGACCATTCCCCCATTTGGCGGGCATAGGTTCCGCCGGCATTGACCACATGTTCACAGCGGATGGTGCCGCGTTCGGTCTCGACGATCCATTCGTCATTGGCGTCGTCACGGGTGATATTTGTCGCGCGGCAGTGGCGGATTATTTTCGCCCCCAACTGACGTGCGCCTGTGGCCATGGCCATGGTCACGTTGGTGGGATCAGCATGCCCATCATCTGGCGTGTACAGCGCGCCAATGACGCCATCTAGGTTATAAAACGGGTGCAGCTCGCGGATTTTTTCGGGCCCGACCAGTTCGATATTGAACCCAAGGCTATTGCCGACCGACAGGGTATGGCGCAGCCAATCCATCTCATCCTCGTCATAGGCAAGGCGGAACGACCCGCAGCCATGCCATGTGACGGCTTGGCCGGTTTCCTGTTCCAGTTTTCCGGAATAAAGCCCGATGTTGTAATCCACGCATTTGCCAAGCGAATAGCTTGATGTTGAATGGGTGATTTGGCCCGCGGCGTGCCAAGTTGAGCCTGATGTCAGCTCGGCCTTTTCCAATAGGACGGTCTCCTTGCCCCATCCTTCATGGGCGAGGTGATAGGCAAGACCCACCCCCATCACACCACCGCCGACGATGACCACTTTGGCCGAACTTGGGAAATCAGACATAATTATTTTTCCTGCATGGATTCGATTTTCGCTTGTCACGCTAATCGAACATTTGTACCATCGTCAACTATGAATGATACAAATGTTTCAAATGCGATTCTGGAACGTCTCAGTGATGAATGGGACAGCCTGACACCCGAGGCGCAAAAGGCGGCAAAATATGTTTTGGAGAACCCGCAGGATGTGGGCGTGTCAACTGTGCGCGAAATTGCAGAGGCCGCTCAGGTCAAACCCAATACAATCGTGCGCATGGCGCGTGCAGTGGGGTTTGAAGGGTACGATGATTTTCGGGCCCCGTTTCGCGATGCCATTCGACGCGGTGCAGTGAGCCTACCTGAGCGCGCGCGGTGGCTACAGGATATCCGCAAACAAGGCGACCTAGGCGGGCTGTATGCGGATATGGTCGATGCCGCCCTGCGCAATGTGACCGAGACGTTTTCGGGGATCACCGCAGAACAGCTGCAGGCTGCGGCCGAGGCCATCTGGAATTCGCGCCGCGTCTATACGCTGGGCGTTGGGGTCAATAATGCCAATGCCCGAAATTTCACCTATCTTGCATCCACAGGCATGGTGCAATTTCATGCCATTCCACATGCAGGATCGACACCCATTGATGACATTGCCTGGGCCGACCACCAAGATGTTTTGATCGCCATCACCTGTTCACCCTATCGACGCGAAGTCGTTGAAACCGCACGTTTGGCCAAGGAACAGGGATTGACCGTGATCGCCATGACCGACAGTCCGGCCAGCCCCATTGCACGGATTGCGGATCATACGTTTATCACACATGTCGACACGCCGCAGTTTTTCCCATCCTCGGTATCGCTGATTGCCCTGCTTGAAACGCTGCTAAGTTTTGTGATTTCGGTGGCGAGTGATGAAATTGTCGACCGCGTCGCAACATTTCACAAACGACGCCACGACCTAGGCATATACGGAGAAGAGTGATGAAAGACGATGGACCCATTCGATCCCTGGCGGCACGCTATTACACCGACCCTGAGGTGTTCAAAATCGAACAGGCGGGCCTGTTAGCGCAGACATGGCAGTTTGCGTGCCATGTGTCCGAATTACAGGGGGTTGGTGATTACTATGCCTTTGATTTGGCCGGCGAAAGCCTGTTTTCCATTCGTGGCCGCGATGGGGTGATCCGGACATTTTACAACGTCTGCCAACACCGCGCCCACCAATTGGTAACGGGTCAGGGCACAACCCGCGTGGTTGTTTGCCCCTATCATGCCTGGACCTATGAATTGACCGGCCAACTGCGCGCCGGCCCGAATATCAATTCTGTTGAGGGGTTCAACAAATCGGAAATCTGCCTGACCGAGGTGCGCACCGAAGAATTCCTGGGCTTTGTTTTTGTCAACCTGGACCCGAATGCAAAACCGATGGACGACTGGTTCCCGAATGTGCGCCAAGAACTGGAAAGCTTTGTTCCGAACTGGGCCGATCTGGCCCCGTTGGAATGGGTGGAAATTCCGGAAAACTGCAATTGGAAAGTGTCGGTTGAAAATTATTCCGAATGTTATCACTGCTCGCTAAATCACCCCACGTTTTCGACAGGGGTGATCAAACCCGAAACCTATGACATCCAGCCCCAGGGATATTGTCTGCGCCACACGACCGAGTCGAATTCATTGGATCAGATGACCTATGACATCAATTCGGGATTTGCGAACAACGACCAATATTCCAGCTGGTTTTTGTGGCCTATGTTTTCGTTTCAGGTCTATCCTGGGAACCTGTTAAACACCTATCACTGGCGCGCGATTGATGCCGACCATGTTGTGGTCTGGCGCGGGTGGTATTCGGTTGGCGGGGCCGACAATGAAACCGTGCGCAAAATGGCCCTGCAAGATCGTGCCACCACGGTAGAAGAGGACATTCGATTGGTCGAAAGCGTGCAGCGCGGTCTGAAATCGCGCGGATATGTGCCCGGACCACTGGTCGTGGACCCAAAATGCGGCGTATCGTCAGAACATTCCATCCTGCACCTGCAGCGCTGGATGCGCGAGGCGGTCGATAACGGTTGATTTCCGCCCTAGCCCGATTAGGCTGCGCACAAAGAAAAGGAGCCATGAGCCATGACACAAACAACCACCTTTGACGAAGATTTGTTCCTAAAGGGATTGGAACAGCGCAAATCCACATTGGGGGCCAGCTATGTCGAAAATAATCTGGCGGCGGCAGATGATTTTACCCGCCCATTCCAAGAGGCCATGACAGCATGGTGTTGGGGCTTTGGCTGGGGCGATGATGTGATTGACGCAAAAACACGGTCCATGATGAACCTGTCCATGATCGGGGCCTTGGGCAAAATGCACGAATGGGAATTGCATTGCCGCGGCGCCATCAACAACGGGGTCACCAAGGATGAAATTCGCGCGATCATTCATGTCATTGGCATTTACTGCGGCGTCCCCCAAGCACTGGAATGTTTCCGCGCCGCACGCAAAGTGTTAGAGGCCGAAGGCCAACTATAGATAAATGGTTGCCTGCACTACAGCCCCCTGATCACATCTAAATAAGGCAGCCGCGATTGCGCGGCGGCCACCTTGGCCGGGTCAATCACAGCCCGAATGACGCATTCATCTGCGCCGGCGCGCGCAACATCTTGGCCAATCGGGGATACAATACAGCTTTGCCCTAAAAACATCGCGGCCCCCCCTGCCCCGCAATGATTGGCATAAGCCACATAAACACCGTTTTCAAAAGCACGCGTTGGGACCAATCGCTGCGCCACGACATCCCACTGCTGGACCAATGCTGTTGGGACCAATATCAATTCAGCACCCTGCAGCGCCAAATTGCGGACACGTTCAGGAAACTCGACATCATAGCAAATCAGCAATCCGATGCGCAGTCCCCGCCAATCAAACAGGACACTTGCCTGACCGGACTGAAACACATCCAGTTCAAATCCGGGCGGAATCAATGCTTTGCGATAAGTCTGAATCGTGCCGTCAGGATCGACAAAATTCATTGCATTATAACGACTGTCGGATTGATGATCGACATAGCCATATGCAATCGCAACGCCGTGATGTTTGGCCAATTCAGAAACGCGATCAGACCATATTTCTTGGTCCGCGGGGGTTGTCGCCAAAACGCCATCTAAACTATACCCGCATTGAAACAGCTCGGGCAGCAGGATCGCATCCAATTCGTCACATGCGCCACGATCAAGCAGATGTTCCAACCACGCAAACCTGTCATCCTGCCCACCCAAGGCGGCAGGGGATTGCGCCACACCAAGTCGTATCATTACGGCCCCCTAGCGGCTGAGCAATATTTCACGCGGATATTGGGTCAGATAATCAAACCCATCCTCGGTCACCACAATCGAATCGCCAATGCGACCGGCCGTTTGCCCATCAACGGAAATGCCCCCATCGACTGCAAACGTCATCCCCGGTTGTAAAACGGTGGTATCGCCCTCTTTCAATTCCGGGGCCTCAAGATATGCGGTACCGATGGACCGGCCCGTACGGTAACCCGTTTCAAAATTGCGCGCCCGATACACTTCGTTTGCCGCACGCGCGACCTCTTGGGCCTGAACCCCCGGGCGAATGGCCGCCAGTGCCGCCTGCTGTGCATCAATTGCGGCCTGCTGGACAATCCGATCCTGATCGCGCACGTCACCGATATGAAACATGCGATCAAACCCCAGTTTATATTGTTTGAACTGCGCCATGTTGCAAAAACAGAAATAGACAGGATCGTATTTTTCGTACTGCTTTACGCTGGCACGGCGATGAACCATGGAACTGTCGCGCCCGCTTTGTAAGATTTGCAAATTGTGGATCATTGGGGACACAAACCGGTCCCAGCCCTGCGCAGTCAAAAAACCCGCCGCTTTGCGCGATCCTGCGTCAATCACCGCCAAGGCAGATTCGTATTCCGCCACCCCCTGTTGCAAACTGTTATGCGCCGCAGCCATCATCGCGCCGGCAATTTCACCCGCCTGTCGCATGACAGAAATTTCCAGCGGCGATTTGATCATCCGCTGCTGCCCCAAAATCGGTGAAATATCCGCCAGTGTCACGCCGGGAAACTGATCTGTCAAACAATGCAAAACCATTGCGGGGATTTGGTTTTTTTCAATCCACACGGTCTTGGGCGCCTCTGGCAGCGCATCCACCAAGGCCGCAGCCCAGCTGTTTGGGCCGAAATCTTGCCATGTCTGGACGTTTTCGACCCATGTCATTTCCGCCACCATTTCCGATTCCATCAAGGGCGTAATAACCACCGGCGCGCGGTCTGCATGGACAACCAGCAATGTGGGGCGGCCAAATTCGATGCCCAAATACCCCCAAAACCCCGCAAGATACGCGATCGAGCCTTCTTCTGTGAAAACAGCTGTCTGGATCCCCAAGTCCTGCATGGTCGATTGCAGCATTTCGGTGCGATTGCGCGCTTCTTGTAACATAAGTCCCCCTTGGTTTTGAACCAAGGGTCGCCCGATGCCACAACAGACGCATGTCTGATCGCGCCATGTGATTGGCACAAACACGACACTATTTGGTTATTGGGGAATTTGGTGGAGCCTAGGGGGATCGAACCCCTGACCTCTACAATGCCATTGTAGCGCTCTCCCAGCTGAGCTAAGGCCCCATATGCAAACATCGTTGCGTGGTGGTTAGTTAGTGAAAGCCGCGCCGGTATTCAAGTGAAAATTGACACGGCTTTCCAATTATTTTCGCGATTATTCGTCGTCGTCGGATGACATGTCTGCGATGTCGTCCAACGACACGTTATCATCGTCATCTTCTTCTAGCAGATCATCGTCCAGATCCATATCGACATCATCATCATCCAATACAACATCTTCCTCGATGTCGCGCGCTTTGTTCGCGGGATTTGACGCATCCTCGGCATCCGCAGTGATCATGCGTGTTTTTGTTGTGTCCAGCTCAACGACTTCGCCCGTGTATGGGCTTACGATCGGGTCTTTGTTCAGGTCATAAAAACGCTTGCCGGTTGTTGGGCATACGCGTTTTACACCCCATTCTTCTTTGGGCATAGTTGTCCCCTTTGAAACTTTTGGTCTTGTCGACGGTTTGCGCCACCTGCCATAAGACGGGCAGTATGTCAAAGGCTTTCATAAGGAAATCCGCGCGAATGTCATCATTACCGCAGTATGATCAGAAATTGAAGCAGATTTTTTGGCCTGATGTGCCCCAAATTCGCATTTCTGTGCGACGCTCAAAACAGGCACGGCGGCTGTCACTGCGCGTGTCCAGACTGCATCGGACGGTGACGATCACTGGCCCGCACTATGCCGATATCGGCCAATTTGTGGGGTTCGTTGCGCAAAAACGTGACTGGATCATTGGCCATTTTGACAATCTGCCCGCCCCGACATCGGTCGAGGTTGGTCAAGACCTGCCATTCCTGGGGCAAATACGGACCATCCATCACGGCAACACCCGCAGGGTTACGGTTACAGATACTGGGGTTTACCTGCCCAAATCCACAGGCCATCCAGGCCGCAAAATCCAAGCATTTCTTAAGGTTCAAGCACGCGAAAAACTGGCGCAAGCCTCTGATAACTATTCAAAAAAACTGGGAATACCCTATACCAGATTGACACTGCGCGACACGAAATCACGCTGGGGATCATGCAGCAGCCAAGGACATTTGATGTATTCATGGCGCTTGATCATGGCGCCGCCTGACGTGTTGGATTATGTCGCAGCACACGAAGTGTCACATTTGGCGGAAATGAACCATTCGGCTAAATTCTGGGCGGTGGTCGATCGCCTGTATGGCGACCATCAGGCCCAGCGCCAATGGCTGAGGACCGAGGGCGTAAAATTGCATCACTATCACTTTGACGATTGACCTTGGGTAAAAATGTGATCACAAAACATCCATGAAAACTGTTACAGCATCCACAGATACATCCGCCGCACATGATCGCGTTTACCGCGGGTTGCGCACGCGAATCATGCATGGGGAAATTTTACCGGGTCATCCGATGACCCTGCGTGGCATTGGCCAAAGCTATTCCGTTTCCATGACCCCCGCCCGTGAAGCGGTGCGCCGTTTGGTGGCCGAGGGGGCCTTGGCCATGTCAAATTCTGGCCGCGTCGCCACGCCAGAGCTGTCCCACGAACGAATCGAAGAGTTGGCTGCGCTGCGATCCCTGCTAGAGGTCGAATTGGCATCACGCGCCCTGCCCCGCGCCCATATGGCCTTGATCGAACGTTTGCAGCGGATCAATGCCATGATTGGTGCGGCCATCGATGAACATGATGCTGTGGCCTATATCCGAACAAATTTGGAATTTCACCGCACACTTTATCTGCGTGCACAGGCCCCCGCGATGCTGGCGATGGCCGAAACAGTTTGGTTACAGCTGGGCCCAACGATGCGCAAATTATACGGTGGATTGCAACGCAAAGAGCCGCCGCATTTCCACAAACTGATTTTGGCGGCCCTGAAATCGGGCGATGAACCGGGGCTGCGTTTGGCCGTACGATCCGACGTGACCCAAGGGCTGAAAATGCTATCGACATAAACAGCGGGTCACAGTTCAGGCCGACACGGGTTTAGGCCGATAACCCCTGTTTACCAAGATCTAGGAATTTTTGGCGGCGATCCTTGACCAGATCAGATCCGGATTTGCCATTCAGATCCGCCAGCATTTTTGTCAAGGCGGCACGCACGGCATTGATTGCAGCCGCTTGGTCGCGATGTGCGCCGCCCAGCGGTTCGGGGATAATTTCATCACAGACCGCCAGTTTGTTCAGATCCTGGGCAGTCAGACGCAACGCCTCGGCCGCTTCGCGCATTTTTTCGGCGTCTTTCCACAGGATGGATGCACACCCTTCGGGGCTGATGACGGAATAAACGGAATGTTCCAACATTGCGACGCGGTTTGCAGTGGCAAAGGCAACGGCCCCGCCCGATCCGCCTTCGCCAATAATGACAGAAATGACGGGCACACCGATTTGCAGACATTTTTCGGTCGACCGTGCGATTGCCTCAGACTGGCCGCGTTCTTCGGCCCCTTTGCCGGGATAAGCACCGGGGGTATCCACCAAGGTCACAACCGGCAGGCCAAATTTATCTGCCATATCCATCAAACGGATGGCCTTGCGATACCCTTCGGGTCGGGCCATGCCGAAATTGCGTTCGATACGGGATTTGGTGTCATTGCCTTTTTCGTGGCCGATCACGATCACGGGCTGATCATTAAATCGCGCCAAGCCCCCCATAACAGCGTGATCATCCGCAAAGTTACGATCCCCTGCAAGCGGCGTAAATTCAGTAAAGAGCGCGTTGATATAGTCAATGCAATGGGGACGTTCGGGGTGACGCGCGACCTGACATTTGCGCCAGGGTGTTAGAGATTTATAGAGGTCAACCAACATTTGGTCGGCCTTTTTGTCCAAAGCGGATGCCTCGGCTTCGACGTCCATGCCTTCGCTTTTGCGGGCCAAAGTGCGTAGCTCTTCGGCTTTGCCTTCGATTTCGGCGAGTGGTTTTTCAAAATCGAGGTAGTGCGTCATCCGTCTGCTCCGTTGGGGTTTGGGGATATATGCGCAAGGTTGGACAAATTTGCAAGCGTCGGGTGCATTTCAATGGAAAAAGAGCTGGGGGTTTTGCACCCCCAGACCCCCGCAGAGTATTTGGGCAAAACTGAAAGTTTATGCGTTCGAGATCATTTCATATTGTTTTACGATGACTTCGGCCTGTTTAATTGACGCAATATCGACAAGGCGGCCTTTGTAAACTGTGGCGCCTTCGCCTTTGGCTTTGGCCTGTTCCATGGCGTCTAGGATTTCGCGGGCCTCGGCCACGGCCTCGGCAGAGGGGGTAAAGACATCATTGGCAAGGGCCACCTGTTTTGGATGGATGGCCCATTTGCCGACCATGCCCAACGTTGCAGAGCGCAAAGCCTGAGCGCGGAAACCCTCATCATCAGAAAAATCGCCAAAAGGTCCATCAACAGGCAGAACACCGTGCGTGCGGCAGGCGGCGACGATGGCAGCCTGCGCCCAGTGCCATGGATCGGACCAATGTTTTTGTCCGTCGCGGTACATATAGTAGTTTTCCTGGGTTCCGCCGATGCCTGTTGTTGCCATCCCCATCGAGGCCGCGAAATCGGCAGCACCGAGTGACATGGCCTGCAGGCGTGGGCTGGCGGCTGCGATTTCTTCGACATGGGCGATGCCGGCTGCGGATTCGATGATCACCTCGAAGGAGATTGGTTTGGTGCGCCCTTGGGCGCGTTCGATTGCGGTTACCAAGGCATCCACCGCGTAAATGTCAGCTGCGCAGCCCACCTTAGGGATCATGATTTGATCTAGGCGGTCAGAGGCCTGTTCCAGCAGCTCCACAACATCGCGGTACCAGTAGGGTGTATCAAGACCATTGATGCGAACCGATAGCGTTTTGTTGCCCCAGTCGATATCGCTGATGGCCTGGATGATGTTTTTGCGCGCGCTGTCTTTGTCGGATGGCGCAACAGAATCCTCAAGATCCAGATTGATGACATCCGCAGCGCTGGCTGCCATTTTTTCAAAAATGGCGGGGCGTGATCCCGGTCCAAACAGCTGACAACGGTTGGGGCGGGCAACGGGTGTGGGTTGGATGCGGAATGACATGATGACTCCTGTAAGAAATGAAATTGCGAATTGCGTCCTGAATTGGTTATTAAATTACGCGGCCGCTTGCAAGGTGTTTCTGCAATGGCACAACCAATCTCTGCGTTGCAGCATTTTTTGCACATTATCGATGGTGTAGCTGTTGTTTTACAAAATATTATTCGAGTATTTCTTATATTTTCCGAATATATTTTCACAATTTTGGCCAATTTGCGTGGAAATCGCAAAACCTTCGAGACGTGACACGGTAATTTCCAGATTGATAATGAATGAGGCCTGACATGATTCAAACACCCTATCTCTTGTTTTTGGGCGATGCACCCGACCAATTGGCCGCCAAAGTGGCGCAAGGCATCAAAGATTGGCGCCCCGAAAATGCGGTCGCCCAGTTTCGCATGGACGGTTGCAAGGCCGACCTAGGAATTGCCGACATGACATTGGCCCAAGCCCGCGACGCAGGCGCCAAGACGCTGGTCATTGGCGTGGCAAATCGTGGTGGCGTTATTTCCGCCGCTTGGAAAGCCGTTTTGATCGAAGCCATTGAAATGGGGTTTGATTTGGCCAGCGGCCTGCATAACCTGCTGAATGATGAGCCAGACCTGGTTGCCGCGGCTGAAAAACACGGGCGCACCCTGTTTGATGTGCGTATTCCAACGGTTGATTATCCAATTGCAAACGGCAAAAAACGCAGTGGCAAGCGGTGTTTGGCCGTGGGCACAGATTGTTCCGTTGGCAAGATGTACACTGCCCTGGCCATGGATAAAACCATGCGTGAACGGGGCATGAAATCAACATTCCGCGCCACAGGGCAAACGGGCATATTGATTACAGGGGATGGTGTGCCGCTGGATGCGGTCATCGCGGATTTCATGGCAGGGTCTGTGGAATATTTGACACCTGACAATGATGATGATCATTGGGATTTGATCGAAGGTCAGGGCAGCCTGTTCCACGTATCCTATTCCGGTGTGACGATGGCATTGGTGCACGGCGGTCAGCCGGATGCGCTGATCCTGTGTCACGAACCTACGCGCCCGCACATGCGTGGTTTGCCCGATTACACGCCCCCCAGTCTGGAACAGGTACGCGATGTTGCCTTGACCTTGGCGCGCGTGGCCAACCCTGCCTGTCAGGTTGTGGGCGTTTCCGTCAACACACAGCACATGACGGACACCGACGCGCGTGCGTATTTGGCGCAGGTGGAAACGGATATGGGGCTGCCCGCGACGGATCCATTCCGGTATGGTGCAGATAAATTGGTCGACGCATTAGCAGAGGTATAGCATGCAACGCACAATCACGCGCGATGTGTTCAAACTGGCACAGGTGTTCACCATTTCGCGTGGATCGCGGACCGAAGCACAGGTTTTGACCGTCTGTTTATCGGACGGTCAACATCAGGGCATGGGCGAATGTGTGCCCTATGCCCGTTACAACGAAACGCTAGACAGCGTCACCGCCCAGATTGATGCCTTGCCTGATGCGTTTTCGCGTCAGGATTTGTACGATCTGTTGCCCGCAGGCGCGGCCCGCAATGCCGTTGATTGCGCGTTGTGGGATTTGGCGGCCAAGCAGGCGGGTAAACGGGTGTGGGACTTAATCGGCTTGCCCGCGCCCAAACCTGAGATTACCGCCTATACCCTGTCGTTGGACACGCCCGAGGCGATGCGCGAACAGGCGATGAAACACGCCCACCGGCCCCTGTTGAAGATCAAACTGGGCACACCTGATGATATGCCCCGCCTTGAGGCGGTGCGCGCAGGTGCACCCAAGGCGAAAATCATTGTCGACGCCAACGAAGGGTGGAGCGCCGAGGTCTACACCGATCTGGCCCCGCACTTGGTGCGTTTGGGCGTAGCATTGGTGGAACAGCCCCTGCCCGCGGCCGATGATGATGCCTTGATCGGCATGGACCGCCCCGTCCCCGTTTGCGCAGATGAAAGCTGCCACGACACCAACAGCCTGCCCCATCTGGTCGGTAAATATGATGTTGTGAACATCAAACTGGACAAAACAGGGGGCCTGACCGAGGCGCTGGAATTGAAACGTTCTGCCATCGCTGCGGGCTATGAAATTATGGTCGGCTGCATGGTCGGCAGTTCGCTGGCCATGGCCCCTGCAACATTAATTGCCCAAGGTGCGATGATCACAGACCTTGACGGGCCGTTATTATTGGCCCAAGACCGTGATACACCATTGAAATTTGATGCGGCCGGCGTCCACCCACCGCACCCCGATTTGTGGGGATAATGAAAGGATCAACACCATGACCCGTACCGTTTACGTCAACGGCACATACCTGCCCGAAACCGAAGCCAAGGTTTCCATTTTTGATCGCGGCTTTCTGATGGCGGATGCCGTCTACGAAGTGACCTCCGTTTTGGGTGGTAAATTGATTGATTTCGACGGGCATGCGGTGCGCTTGGAACGGTCTCTGAACGAATTGGACATGCCACACCCCATTTCCAAAGAGGAGCTGTTAGAGGTTCATCGTGAATTGGTACGTTTGAATGACATCACAGACGGCATGATTTATCTGCAAATTTCGCGCGGCGCGCCAAATGATCGTGATTTCGTGTTCCCGGATCCTGAAACAACCAAGCCCACGGTCGTTTTGTTCACCCAAAACAAACCCGGTTTGGCCAACAGCCCTGCGGCCAAGACCGGGATCAAAGTGATTTCGATCGAGGATGTGCGTTGGGGACGCCGTGACATTAAAACCGTTCAGCTGCTCTATCCCTCTATGGGCAAAATGATGGCCAAAAAGGCAGGCTGTGATGACGCATGGATGGTCGAGGATGGGTTCGTCACCGAAGGCACATCAAACAATGCCTATATCATCAAAGGCAACAAAATCATCACCCGCGCCCTGTCAAATGACATTTTGCATGGCATCACCCGCGCGGCTGTTTTGCGCTTTGCCCAAGAGGCACAGATGGAGGTCGAAGAGCGCAATTTCACCATAGCCGAGGCACAGGACGCGGACGAAGCGTTTATCACATCTGCATCGACATTCGTTATGCCGGTTGTCGAAATTGATGGTGCCGCTGTGGGCACCGGCGCGGTTGGCCCATTGGCCACACGCCTGCGCGAAATTTACCTAGACGAAAGCATCAAGGCCGCAATTTAACGCGGCCCAGTTTAGCGCGGCCCAGTGGGTTCACAAAATCTGTGCATTAACGGCCCTTAGGTGTTCATCCACCAGGGCCGTTTCTGTTTGTGACAACTGTTGCGCGCGCGGATAGCGGGGGGTATCGCGATCATTCAGAATGGGGGTATCCCACCCGTCTGTTGTTTCCATAAAATGCGCAACACCCTGCGGCCCAAAGACGTGCAAATACCCCTGCAACACCACATCCAGATAGCTGAGCAAGATGGGATGTTCAGGATTGGGCAAATAACAGGTGCTCTGCGGGATTGAATAAATCGCGACGTGCAAATCAGGGTGGTGATCGTGATCGACCTGACCCGTTGCATGCAGACGGTCGTACCCAATTTCGCGGGCATCCAGCGCCTGCCAATCGGCATTGGGAACTTGGGCGATCAATCCCTTTAACTGGGTGCTTTCATCTGGAACAATGGTCAAAAATGCCTGATCGCGCAGATCTGTGCGCCGCCAGATCCGGCGCCATCCGCGCAACGTCGCGGGGCGCGTATCTTGGTAGACATGTGTTTTTGCGTTGACCAAACTGCCATAGCCAAAAAAATAGGGATCCATACCTGCCTCCTGCCAATGGTGGGTTTGTGATCCAAGCCAGGGACATTGTCAAATAGTCGTTTTTTAAAAACATTTGGTCGTTAATAATAATTTGACTTGCGCGGTGGCCAGATTTAAATTATCCCGTATACCATTGAACACGGGAGAACTGGCAAACCAGTGCCGAAGGAGCAACCGCCCCGGAAACTCTCAGGCGAAAGGACCGCGTTCAATAAGAACTCTGGAGAGTGATGCAGCGCATCCGCCGAAGGGATAACGATCTCAGGCACAGGTACAGAGGGGGCATCGCAGTTTGGGCACACCCCAGACAAATGTGGTGCCGGACATCCGGCCAAAGTATAAGAGGAACCGGATGGGCGAGGACCTGAACAAAACGCCGTTTTACGACATGCACCTGATAAACGGGGCCAAAATGGTGCCCTTTGCCGGATATGATATGCCGGTGCAATATCCATTGGGCGTGATGAAAGAGCACCAACACACACGGACCAAGGCCGGTTTGTTTGACGTCAGCCACATGGGGCAGGTGATTTTGCGCGGGGCAGATTACGCATCAACCGCGCGCGCGTTAGAGAGATTAATCCCGATGGATGTCCAAGGTTTGGCCGAAGGTCGCCAGCGCTATGGATTCTTTACCAATGACGCAGGCGGGATTTTGGATGATCTGATGTTTGCAAACCGCGGCGATCACATTTTTATGGTGGTCAATGCAGCCTGCAAAACTGCCGATATCGCCCATTTGCGCGCGCATTTGGAACCTGAAATCCACGTCAAGGAAATCACAAATCGCGCCTTGCTGGCATTGCAGGGACCCATGGCCCAAGCGGTGTTGGCCGAACATTATCCCCCCATCGTCGACATGAAATTTATGGATGTCGATACGATCCCGATTGCCGGCGCCGAATGCTGGGTATCGCGGTCAGGCTATACCGGCGAGGATGGATTTGAAATTTCAATCCCGCAAGCGGCGGCGGAAACTGTTGCTGCGGCCTTGGCCGATCATGCAGATGTGGAATGGATCGGTTTGGGCGCACGCGATAGCTTGCGGCTTGAGGCAGGATTGTGCCTCTATGGGCACGATATCGACACAGGCACGACCCCAGTCGAGGCAGCCCTGACATGGGCCATTCAAAAATCGCGCCGTGCAGGCGGATCAGCCGCTGGCGGATTTCCCGGGGATACCATCATTTTGGACCAATTGGCCCAGGGTGCGTCGCGCAAACGCGTTGGTCTGACCCCACAAACCCGCGCGCCCATGCGCGAAGGCGTAGCATTGTACGCAAGCGAAGACAGCAGCACAGAAATCGGGACCATTACATCCGGGGGGTTTGGCCCGACGGTCGGCACACCCGTGGCCATGGGATATGTTGACATTGAAATGACCGCCACGGGAACCGTATTATTTGGTGAGGTACGAGGCAAACGACTGCCCATACAGGTCAGCCCCCTGCCCCATACTCCGTCTAATTTTAAACGCTGAGCAAGGAGAGACCAGCAATGAAATTTACAGAAGAGCATGAATGGCTGCGCGAGGAGGATGGTGTCATCGTGGTCGGAATTACCGAACATGCCAGCACACAACTGGGAGACATTGTTTTCATCGAACTGCCCGAAGAAGGCACAACCGTTTCCAAAGATGATGAAATTGTTGTGATAGAAAGCGTAAAAGCCGCATCCGATATTTTGTCCCCCTTGGACGGGGAAATCGTCGAAGTGAACGAAATGTTGGCAGATGAGCCATCAAAGGTGAATGATGATCCCATGGGGGATGCATGGTTTTTCAAAATCAAGCCGTCTGATCCATCACAGATGGACGAGTATATGACTGAGGATGCTTATAACAAGCTGATCGGTTAAGTTTTGCGCCCGTCGGAGCCTCCGGCGGGAGTATTTCCCACAAAAATGAAAGTGCCTTGCGCTGAAGGAGCGAAGATGTCGTTTACGCCCACAGATTATTTGCCATATGATTTTGCCAATCGTCGCCACATTGGGCCTTCGCCCCAGGAAATGGACGCGATGTTGTCGGTGGTCGGCGTGCCGAGCCTAGAGGCACTGATTGATGAAACTGTCCCTGCATCCATTCGTCAGGCTGAGCCATTGGATTTTGGCAAAGCTCTGTCCGAGCGCGAATTGCTGTACCGGATGCGCGTGACAGCATCGAAAAACCGCGTTTTGAACAGTTTAATTGGACAGGGATATTATGGCACGGTCACGCCGCCTGTGGTGCAGCGCAATATTTTGGAAAATCCTGCTTGGTATACCGCCTATACCCCCTATCAGCCCGAAATTTCACAAGGGCGATTAGAAGCGTTATTGAATTTCCAAACCATGGTGTCGGATTTAACCGGTTTGGAAATTGCCAATGCGTCGCTGTTGGATGAGGCGACAGCCTGCGCCGAGGCGATGACCATGGCGCAGCGTGTGGCGAAATCAAAGGCCAAGGCATTTTTTATTGATGAAAACTGTCATCCACAGAACATTGCCGTGATGCAAACGCGCGCCAAGCCTTTGGGTATTGAAATTATCGTTGGCGCACCTGAAGATTTGCAAGCGGATCAGGTATTCGGCGCGATTTTTCAATATCCTGGGACCTATGGTCATTTGCGTGATTTTACATCTGTGATTGCAGAGTTACACGCCGCCAAGGCCATCGCCATTATGGCGGCCGATATTTTGGCGTTAACCCTGCTGAAAGAACCTGGCGCGATGGGCGCCGATATTGCCGTTGGATCGACCCAGCGGTTTGGTGTGCCTGAGGGATTTGGGGGTCCGCATGCGGCCTATATGGCGACCAAGGATGCCTATAAGCGGTCGATGCCAGGGCGCATTGTTGGTATTTCTGTCGATGTTCATGGGAACAAGGCGTATCGTTTGGCGCTGCAGACCCGTGAACAGCATATTCGGCGCGAAAAGGCCACGTCGAACGTGTGTACAGCGCAGGCCTTGTTGGCAGTCATGGCATCGTTTTATGCGGTATTTCATGGGCCCGAAGGTCTGAAGGCGATTGCGCAGCGGATCCACCGAAAAACCGTGCGTCTGGCCAAAGGGTTAGAAGCGGCAGGATTTACCGTCGAACCGGACGCATTTTTTGATACGATTACGGTTGATGTTGGCCTGTTGCAGCGCGGTGTGTTGCAAGCCGCAGTGAACGAAGGCGTCAACCTGCGCCGCGTGGGCAAAACCAAGATCGGGATTTCGTTGGATGAACGCACACGCACGGATACGATCGAGGCGGTTTGGCGGGCCTTTGGCATTGAGCGTGAGGACAATGATTATACACCTGAATACCGCGTGCCTGATGCGCTGCATCGGACATCGAAATATTTGGAACATGATGTGTTCCATATGAACCGCGCAGAAACCGAAATGATGCGGTATATGCGGCGGCTGTCGGATCGCGATTTGGCGTTGGATCGGGCGATGATCCCGCTAGGGTCCTGCACGATGAAGTTGAATTCGGCGGCCGAAATGATGCCGGTCAGCTGGCGTGAATTTTCGCTGATGCACCCCTATGCCCCATTGGATCAGGCGCAAGGCTATGTTGAATTGATCGAGGATCTCAGCCAAAAGCTATGCGTGATCACCGGTTATGATGCAATGTCGATGCAGCCCAATTCTGGCGCGCAGGGTGAATATGCGGGTCTGTTGACCATCAGCGAATACCATTCAGCCCGCGGCGAAGGGCACCGCAATATTTGCCTGATCCCAACATCGGCCCATGGCACCAACCCAGCCAGCGCGCAGATGGTCGGATGGAAAGTGATCCCTGTGGAAACCGCAGATAACGGCGATATCGACGTGGATGATTTCCGTGCCAAGGCCGAAAAATATTCCGATGTTTTGGCGGGCTGCATGATCACATACCCATCAACCCATGGTGTATTCGAAGAAACCGTCCAAGAGATTTGCCAAATCACTCATGATCACGGTGGGCAGGTCTATATCGACGGGGCGAATATGAACGCCATGGTGGGCCTGTCACGGCCTGGCGATTTGGGCGGCGATGTCAGCCATTTGAACCTGCACAAAACCTTTGCCATTCCGCATGGTGGTGGCGGCCCCGGTATGGGACCGATTGGGGTGAAATCGCATTTGGCCCCGTATCTGCCTGAAAACACAGGCGCCGTTTCGGCGACGCCATTTGGTTCGGCCTCGATCTTGCCGATATCATGGGCCTATTGTTTGATGATGGGGGGCAGCGGCCTGACCCAAGCGACGCGGGTCGCGATTTTGAATGCAAACTATATCGCGAAACGCCTAGAGGGTGCGTTTGATGTGCTATACAAAGGCAAACGGGGGCGCGTGGCACATGAATGTATTCTGGACGTACGTCCCTTTGCCGAAACGGCGCATATTACGGTCGAAGATATTGCAAAACGCCTGATGGACGCAGGGTTCCACGCCCCCACCATGAGCTGGCCCGTTGCAGGCACATTGATGATCGAACCGACCGAGTCCGAGACCAAAGCGGAATTGGACCGGTTCTGCGACGCGATGTTGGCCATTCGTGATGAAATTCGCGCGGTCGAGGCGGGCGAATTGGACCCCGAAAACAACCCCTTGAAAAACGCGCCCCACACAATCGAAGATTTGGTGGGCGACTGGGATCGGCCCTATAGCCGCGAACAGGGATGTTTCCCGGCCGGCGCATTCCGCGTTGACAAATATTGGCCCCCCGTTGGGCGTGTCGATAACGCCTATGGCGATAGAAATCTGATCTGTGTGTGTCCGCCAATGTCGGATTATGCCGAGGCCGCAGAATAGCAAAAAGCAAACTGCTACATTAAGCGCATTGAAATTTCATGACCAATCTTGTATCGAACGGTCATGAATTTCAATGCGTCTGCACATGCAGCTGGGCCAATTCCGGTCCGTTGGGTGCCAGACATCCTAACGTCCCCGTCAGGCTGGAAAGGTGTAAATAACATGACCGATACCGCAAACCCCGATATATTGTATACCATTGTAGACGAAGCGCCCGAACTGGCCAGTGCATCGTTATTGCCGATTATTCGATCCTTTGCCAAGGCGGCAGGCGTCACTGTCGGCACCAAAGACATCTCTTTGGCGGGGCGAATCATCGCGACATTCCCCGAATTTCTAAGTGACGACCAGCGTCAGTCCGACGATTTGGCCGAATTGGGCCAGTTGGTCAAAACACCCGATGCCAATGTGATCAAACTGCCAAACATTTCCGCATCCGTGCCCCAGTTGGTCGCAGCCATCAAAGAATTGCAATCCCAAGGCTATGCATTGCCCGACTATCCAGAAGAGCCGAAGACAGACGAAGAAAAAGCGATCCGCGCAAAATATGACACGATCAAGGGATCGGCCGTGAACCCTGTCCTGCGCGAAGGCAATTCAGACCGCCGCGCGGCGAAGGCTGTGAAAAACTATGCAATGAAAAACCCGCATTCGATGGGAACATGGGTCGCAGACAGCAAAACACATGTGTCCACCATGGGCGCGAATGATTTTTATTCAAATGAACTGTCCACAACTGTGACAGCCGCCCAAGCGGGACCTGCAAAAATCGAATTTATCGCAGAAAATGGCGATGTCACCGTGTTAAAGGACGGCATCGATCTGACCGAAGGCACCGTGGTTGACGCGACATTTATGAATGCCGCTGCGCTGCGCGATTTCCTGCGGGCACAAATCGCCGAGGCCAAGGATCAAGGCGTGCTGTTTTCCCTGCACATGAAGGCCACGATGATGAAGGTGTCCGACCCGATCATCTTTGGTCATGCGGTTTCCGTGTTTTTTGAAAAATCATTCGCGAAACATGCGGATGCATTGGCGAAATTGGGTGTGAACCCCAATTCAGGTTTGGGCGATGTGTTGGCACGCGTGGCCGATCACGCCGACATCTTGGCCGATTTTCAGGCGGAATTGGCGGATGGGCCTGCCATGTATATGGTCGACAGCGATCGTGGCATCACAAACCTACATGTTCCATCTGACGTTATTATCGACGCATCCATGCCTGCGGTTATCCGCGCAGGCGGCAAAGGCTGGGGACCAGATGGCAAAGAGGGTGACACCAAATGCGTCATCCCAGACAGCTGCTATGCCCCTGTTTACGATGAAACCATCCAGTATTTCAAGGAAACAGGCGCACTGGATCCAACCACATCGGGTGCCGTGGCCAACGTGGGCCTGATGGCGCAAAAGGCCGAAGAATACGGATCCCACCCCACAACATTCGAAATGGCCGCAGCCGGACGCGTGCGCTATACGGCTGCCAATGGCGATGTGTTGCACGAACAATCCGTCAGCGCGGGTGACATTTGGCGGTCATCCTCGGCCAAGAAAGCACCGATCATCGACTGGGTGAACCTAGGGATCGAACGTCAGGCCCTGACCGGATCACAGGCGATTTTCTGGCTGGATGCAAACCGCGCACATGATGCGGAATTGATTAAATATGTCAAACCGATTTTGGCTGAAAAAGGTGTGGCAGATAAATTCCAAATCTTGGCCCCCCGCGAAGCGACCCGTTTGACATTGGAAACCATCCGCACAGGGGCCGACAGCATCGCCATCACCGGCAACGTGTTGCGCGATTATCTGACGGACCTGTTCCCCATTCTGGAATTGGGCACATCGGCGAAAATGTTGTCGATCGTGAAGCTGATGCAGGGTGGTGGTTTGTTTGAAACCGGTGCCGGCGGATCGGCCCCCAAACACGTGCAACAATTGGTACAGGAAAACCACCTGCGCTGGGACAGCCTGGGCGAATTCTGTGCCTTGGGCGAAAGCTTTGCGTTCCTAGCCAACCAAAAAGGCAACGCCAAAGCGGGCGTTATGGCCACCGCGATCGAAACCGCGACCCAAGGGATTTTGGACAACAACAAATCCCCATCGCGCCGTGTGGGCCAACCGGACAACCGTGACAGCCACTATTACTTTGCACTGTATTGGGCCCAAGCTTTGGCGGCACAATCCGATGACGCCGAAATCGCGGCACATTTTGCCCCCATCGCCCAAGCCTTGGCCGAGAACGAAGCAAAAATCACCGAAGAGTTCGCCGCCGTTCAAGGCGCGCCTGCTGATTTGGGTGGGTATTATCATGCAGACCCCGCCAAAGTGGCAGCCGTCATGCGCCCCAGCGCAACATTGAACGCCATCATCGGCTAAGACGTGACATAAACATCACAAACAAAAAAGAGGGGCACCGCCCCTCTTTTTATGTTTTACGCGGTGCCATCTAGCCGCCGCGCATTTGTTGTAAAAAATGCACTTCGGCCCCATCAGGCAGGGCCATGGCCGGATTGGGCGGCACGATATCCCCATCGATGGCCACTGACACGCCCTGATCGAATATCGGGCCCAACCCGGGGTATTGGGCAACCAAATCCGCCATAGCCCGCCCCAATGTTGGGGCAGCTGTTTCGAATTCCAGGGTGCCATCTGTGAACCGGCGCAGGCCGGACCACAGAACAATTTTAACCATTCTTTGACGCCTTGATCGCAGACAAGAGTTTGGATGGCGTGATCGGCAAATGACGCATCCGCACCCCTGTTGCCGCCGCAACTGCATTGGCCACGGCCGGCAGTGGCGGTGCAATGCCTGTTTCACCCACACCGCGCACCCCATAGGGGTGGCCGGGGTTCGGAACCTCGACAATCACGGTGTCGATCATCGGCAAATCCGACGCCACCGGCACACGGTAATCCAAAAACACAGGGTTTTGCAGGCGACCCATATCGTCATAGACGTATTCTTCGTTCAGGGCCCAGCCGATCCCTTGGACTGCACCGCCCTGATACTGACCCTCGACATAGGCGGGGTGGATCGCGCGGCCCGCATCCTGAACAACCAGGTATCGCAGGATTGTTGTGCGCCCTGTTTCGGGATCGACCTCAACATCCACAACGTGGGTGCCAAAGCTTTCGCCAACGCCGGCTGGCACAGATTCGTGATGCCCTGCAATCGGGCCGCCCGTATTGGACATGGCAGCCCCGATTTCGCCAATAGTCATGGGTGGGTATTCCCCCGCATTTGGCCCCGCAGGATGCGCTGCACCATCGCGCCATTCCACCGCCTCGGGTTCAATGCCCCATTTGGCTGCAGCGCGTTTGCACATTTCGACGATCATGCTTTGCGCCGCTTCGACCGTGGCTTTGCCTGTGGCGAATGTTGCGCGGCTGCCGTGGGTGGGTTCGTTCACACCCAAGGCACCGGTTTCAACAATATTGACCCGCACATTGTCATAAGGAATTTGCAACGTTTCCGCCGCCATCATCGCCATAGATGCACGGCTGCCGCCGATGTCTGGTGTGCCGATGGATACGGTGACTGTCCCATCTTCGCCCAAGGCCATGGACACCGATGTATCCCCGCCATGGTTAAACCAAAACCCCGATGCGATGCCGCGCCCTTGGTTCGGACCCAAGGGAACCGATAGGTTCGGATGCGCCTGCGTTGCGGCCAAGGTTTCATTCAACCCGATGACCCCGAATTTGGGACCGAAACTGGATGTTTCATGCGATTGTGCTGCGTTTTTCACGCGAACCTCTAGGGGGTCCAGCCCCAGTTCAGTGCACATTTCATCAACCAAACTTTCAACGGCAAAGGCCGCCATGGGCGATCCGGGCGCACGATAGGCCGCAGCCTTGGGTCGGTTTGCCAAGACGTCATAGCCCACATGCTGCAGCGCGGGCACCTTATACGCCGCAAAGGCACAATACAGAGCCATATCAACAGGCGCCCCGGCAAAGGCCCCGCCCTGCATGCGGAACGTCGCCGATCCGGCGGTGATTTTGCCATCCTTGGTCATACCGATTTTCACATCCATCGATGCCGATGCGGTCGGACCGGTTGCGCGCAGCACCTCGGATCGGGACATGACGATTTTTACGGGGCGACCACCTGCCTTGCGGCTAAGCGCTAGGGACAGAGGTTCCATGAAAATCGTCGTTTTGCCACCGAAACCACCACCAATTTCGGATGGGGTGACGCGCAGTTGTGACGCATCTAACCCCAACACTTGGGTACACATTTTACGGATGAACCAATGACCTTGGGTACAGACCCACATTTCCCCTTTGCCATCGGCCCCCATTTGCCCCATGCAGGCATGCGGTTCGATATAGCCTTGGTGGGCTGCTTCGGTTTTGTATTGATGTTCGCGCACGATGTCGGCTTGGGCAAAGCCGGCCTCAAGGTCGCCATGTCCGAATTCAATGTAACGCACAACGTTTGGATGCAGCCCCTCGGGGACGGAATGGTCTGCCGCGCCTTCACGAATGATGGGGGCATCGGGGGCCATAGCGGCATCGACATCCGTCACATGGGGCAGAATTTCATATTCGACCTCAATCAACTTGGCCGCATCGCGGGCCAATTGCGCGGATGTGGCAGCCACTGCTGCAACCGCGTGCCCATCATAGAGCGCACGTTCGCCCGCCATTGTGTTTTCTTGCAGATCCCAAGCCTCGCCGGTCAGGCCGGTTGGGAAATCGGCACGGGTCACGACCGCCTTGACCCCGGACAGGGCCAGCGCCTTGGATGCGTCGATTTTGACGATCCGCGCATGGGCGTGGGGTGATCGCACCACCGCGCCATGCAACAAACCGGCGGCGGAAATATCAGCGCCATAGCGCGCGCGGCCGGTGACCTTGTCCAACCCATCTGGGCGGTCGGGTCGTGTTCCAACAATGCGCAATTCGTTTGCAGTATCTTTCGCCATTATGCAGCCCCCCGCATTTCAGCCGCGGCATCCATGACCGCGCGAATGATTTTATCATAGCCCGTGCAGCGGCACAGATTGCCCGCCAACCAATACCGAACCTCGGTTTCATTTGGATCAGGGTTTTTCGCCAACAGCGCCTTGGCCGCCACCAAAATACCCGGCGTACAGAACCCACATTGCAGTGCGGCATGTTCGATGAATTTACGCTGCAATGGATGCAATTCGCCGTCCTCGGCCATGCCTTCGATGGTTTCAATCTGTTTATCCTGCGCCTCGACGCCCAACATCAGACATGAACAGACCAAGGTGCCATCCACGGTCACAGAACAGGCCCCACAGTCGCCAGTGGAACACCCCTCTTTCGTGCCGGTCAGTTCCAGCTGATCGCGCAGGCAATCCAACAATGTATCACGTGGATCGGCTAGAAATTCGACCTCTTCGCCGTTGACCTTGGTGGTTATATGGATTTTTGACATCACTTGGTTCCTTTCGCACGATCATAGGCAATTTTTGCGGCACGTTTGGCCAAAACGCCGGCGATATCGGTCCGGAATTCGGCCGTGCCACGTTTGTCTGAGATAGGTTTCACCGCGCCCGATACAATGGTGGCCATGGTGTCCAATGCCTGCGGATCCAGGGTGGTCCCAATGATCGCATCCGCGGCCTGATCCATAACAATTACGGTTGGCGCAACGGCCCCCATCGCAACCCGCGCCGACGCCACGCGATCACCGTCCAACGTCAGGTTCACAGCGCAGCCCACAACCGCGATATCCATTTCCGTGCGGGGCGTAAACCGCAGATAGGCATCACCGCCCTGCGCACCGCGTGCAGGAATGGTAAAGGCGGAAATCAATTCCCCCTTGGTCAGGGATGTTTTACCTGGGCCCACGGGGATATCCGCCACCGCCACGTCCCGCGCGCCATTTGGTCCAACCACATGCGCCACAGCCCCCGCCGCGATCATGGCCGGTACGCTGTCTGCTGCGGGCGATCCATTGCACAGGTTCCCCGTCAGGGTTGCACGCCCCTGAACTTGGGTCGATCCGACCAGTTCCAGCCCCTCGACGATACCAGGGTAATCGGCGCAAAACCCGGCATGCGCCCCCAATTCGGCGCCGGCAACCGCGACACCGATGGTCCAGCTGCCGTCTGCGTTTTGAACAATCTCTTTCACGCCCGGAATATGTTTTAGATCAATCATATCGTCTGGTGTGACCATGCCTGCGCGCATCTGCACCAGAACATCCGTTCCACCCGCCAGATACCGGATAACACCCGTGGCATCTGCGGCAATCTGCGCGGCATCCGCGAAAGTTTTTGGACAATGATATTTCATAAAAGTCCCCTGTAAAATCGAACCCAGTTAAGAACAAAACAGCACGCAAAATAACCACCCATACGATTATTTAGACGTGCTGATCCATCCCGTTTGCGCCACTATGCATCAAAGTCGCCCCCCGTGCCTAGCCCCAATACGACAAATTGATGTCAATTTCTTACATCTCTAATGGAGGAATATTCAGGCCAATCATCAAGTTTGATCAAAATTTTTGTCATGCGATTTTGTGCATTTCACACAGAATTTGAAGCAATTATTGCAGTCGACACGCAATTGTATCAAAATTGCAAAAACATTTGGCGGGTGCGCGAAATCGACTGTTTACGGGCCCCAAGACTGTGCGTTAGGGTGACATAAAAAGGGAACAACGCCCATGCTGAAACTGATCGACAACCGATTGAACGCTGACCTGTTATATACCCTGCAAAAAATGGGACACGGGGATGTGTTGATTATTGCGGATGCAAATTTTCCATCCCACAGCATGTCAAAAACAACGGATTCCGGTCGCGTGTTGGCGATGGAAAACCTGACCGCACCCCAAGCGATTGACGCGATTTTGACCCTGCTGCCGCTGGATACCTTTGTCGATGATTTTGCCGGTCGGATGCAGGTCGATGGTCAGCCTGATTTTCTGCCTCCTGTTCACCAAGAGGTGGCAGAAATTGTGAAACGACACGATGGTCTGGATCGGGACATGATCGCAATCGAACGTCAGTCATTCTATGAATTGACAAAACGCAGCTATGCCATTGTTCAAACCAGTGAAACACGATTGTTTGGGTGTTTCATGCTGCGCAAGGGTGTAATTTTTCCGGATGGATAGGAATCACACCCTGCGCAAAAGCGTCTGTATATTTCTTTGCCATTCTATATCTCTTTCGTAACAAATATTGTTCGAAAGAGACCAGAACTGAAACTAGGCAAGTTCGCCATCAGATCGGCGTGTTGTCTGTTCTATAAAACAAATCGTTCTGAATATCGCAGATATACACATGGCATCCGAGCCACGGTAAATTGTGCAATCCAAAATTCAACGCATGCTTGCTAGATCAAGCGATACATCAATTGTGCTGCATGCCATGCCTGCTCAGGTTCGTTTTGAAATGACACTCTCCTAGGATGGCACCGTGACCCAGCGCTGTGTTTTTGATGCCGTTTGCATCGCCTCAATCACCCTTTGTACGTACAGAGCACCCCGAAAATCAGGGGTACATTTGGTTTGCTCATGATGGGCGTGCAATAATTCCGCAACCTCGATCAGCTTAAGATCATTAAATCCCAAATGATGGCCAGGGGCAGGACAAAATGCGCCATATGGAGGATGCTCTGGCCCCGCCTCGATCCGGCGATACCCTGCCCCACTAACGCCATTTGAATAGACGCATAGTCTGGTTGCCACATTTTAAAACTGTATACGGAAAAAGCTTGCAGAATAAATTCCACGGTCACGCCACGGGATGTCATAAAGTCAACGGTTTCAAGCATATCAGTCAATCCAATATCGTAAATAAACTCGACGTAGTCGAACTCGTTGTCCCAGCCACGGCTGTGCTTATATGCGTTATAATAGGTTCTCTCTTCTTCACCGATGACATACGGGCGATGAAAACCCAGCGAACTCCCTACCGACAGCGTTCGCGCCGCGCGGGAAGGCGCGCAAAGCGGGTACAGGATTTATTCAAATACCAACATTGCAAAAGGCAATTTAGGTTTTTGAGAAATTGTTAGACTAATTCAGCTCACCAATTACGTTGGTGTGCAATCTATACAACTAGTACCTAACGAATTCATTGCTTACATCGACGCCTCGTTCATGCATAAGGTCTTCAATATTCCTCAGTGATAGCGGAAACCTCACATACAGCATAACTGCAAGTCAGATGATTTCTGGACTGGTTTTGAAATAGCGGAAAGATAAAGAATTGGGCATGGCCCTGACGCTAATATCCAGCATGCTATCGGGCAAGGCGGTTTATTCTGAAAGTGCCCCCAGAAACAAACCCAAAAAAGGTTTTTTCATGTCGCGCACCCAGGTGCGGATTGCGGCTTT
>CAJXSD010000024.1 GCA_913060475.1 uncultured Paracoccaceae bacterium
TGCGCCCCCACACCCAGCACGCCAATACAGGCCACCGCAGCCACGGGGTCCAGCCCCAATTCCGTCATTGCCATCAGCTTGCATCCCTTATCCGCTGATTAAAATTGAACCGACTCTATAGGGTTAATCATCGCCAATCAATTCTTCATACTGCTGCAATGCGAAACGATCGGTCATCCCCGCGATATAGTCACAGACAATGCGCGCCAGTTCGGTTTCTGTGGTCACCTGTGCCACATCTTTGCGCCATTGTTTGGGCAATAAATCGGGGCGCTGCATGAACAAGGGAAACAGGGCCAGTAATTTACGCGTGACATCCTGGCGTACCACCACGACAGATGGGGCGCGATACATTCGTGTGAACAGAAATTTTCGGATCACTTTCAAATCAGACCATAAGCCATTGGAAAATTGGACCATTGGCCGGCCGGCCATACGGATATCCTGGGCTGTTTGCGGTGATAGATCCGCCAAATTCGTGCGGGCCACCTGCATCACATCATCGACCAAAATGCCGAAAAACCGGCGCAATGCCTCGTGTCGGCGGCGGTAATAATTCAGGCCGGGATATTTTTTATCTACCGCGGCAAAGCAATCCTGCAATATTGGCAAATCCGCAATTTCATCCGTCGAAAACAATTCGGCCCGCAATCCATCATGTAGGTCATGATTGTTATAGGCGATATCATCAGCCAATGCGGCCACTTGGGCTTCGCAGCTGGCATAGGTGTGCAATTCCAGATCGTGTTGTTCGTTATATTGTGCCAGAGCATGGGGCAATTCGCCCAACACAGGGCCATTGTGTTTTGCAATCCCTTCTAGGGTTTCCCATGTCAGGTTCAGACCGTCGAATTCGGCATAGTGGCGTTCCAAATCGGTTACAATTTTCAACGCCTGTGCGTTGTGATCAAACCCGCCATAGGGCGCCATCAGGTCGTTTAACGCATCCTCGCCCGTATGACCAAAGGGGGTATGCCCCAAATCATGCGCCAATGCGACGGCCTCGGCCAGTTCGTGGTTTAATCCCAATTCACCTGCAATGGTGCGGGCCACTTGGGCCACCTCGATGGAATGGGTCAGGCGGGTGCGGAAATAATCACCTTCGTGTTCGACGAACACCTGCGTTTTGTGTTTCAACCTGCGAAAGGCACTGCAATGGATAATGCGATCGCGATCGCGCTGAAAACACGAACGGAATGTGCTGTCCCCTTCGGGGTGCAATCGCCCGCGCGACTGATCGGGGGCGGATGCATAAATTGCCTGCATTGAAAATGCCTTTCTTGTCGTGGCCTTTTGCCTGCCTTATATACTAGGAAACGGTTCGTGTTAAGGATAGGTCACAACAAATGCTTTTGCCCCCCAAAGTCACCCCGCGCGCCTTCGAACGCCTGGATGAAATCGGCGCCGCAGACCAGGGCATGGCCCTGCGCATCGCGGTCGAAGGTGGCGGGTGTTCCGGGTTTCAGTACGACATAAAACTGGACGCCCCAACCCCCGAGGATATGATCCTAGAGGGTCAGGGTCAGAAAGTGGTCATCGACAGTGCATCCCTGCCATTTTTGGAAAACGCGGTGATCGATTTTGCCGATGAACTGATTGGCGCGCGGTTTGTGATCAATAACCCAAATGCAACCAGTTCTTGTGGCTGCGGCACCAGTTTTTCGATTTAATGTCCAACCTGTAACCGGTTTCCATCGCGCTGCAAAATTGGGCTTTGACGGGTGAATTTTTCGAAAAATTCGTCAAAGTGTTCGGACGTATCCGCCACGAATTCAAGCATATCATAGACATCTGGCGGCAATGATACCGATAGCGTCTGGGTGGCCACACTGCCCACGGCCATCAATCCGGATGTGTCCATGATCGCCTGCGACAAATGACGCAAGGCACCTGTTTGGTACCGGGGCATATCAATGGAACCCACCTGATCAGGCACAACCATTTCAAAGCATTCAGCGCCTTGTAACTGCGCCAGCCAATCGCACATCAGGTATTGGTGATAGTCATCCGCCATCACGGACCCTGTCCCAAATTGGGCATCGCTCAGGTGTTTTGTTAACCATGCGGTCCAATCTGCAGGGACCGTTGCACCACAAAACTGCAGGGCGATGCAGACCTCGGCCAACAAATCCGCGTTTTGTTCCAGCATCGACAAAATACCGACAAAGTGCAGCGATTTTACGGTATGATCAGTGACAGCAGGATCGCGACGGCCATATTCGCTGAGGTAAAAAATGATATGGGTCAGTTCATAGGCGGCCTTTTTGTTGGGCAGGGCAAAGGTCGCACTGGTATTGATAAAGTGATGCAACCGCTGATCCAGACCCTCAAGCCCGGTCAATTCCACATCGACACGCTGGGCCAGCCTGCGCGCCTCGGCCCGTTGCAGGTCAGACAATTCGCCGTCGACCAACTGCTGTGTTGCGCACCAATGGGCCAGATCGCCCGCCTTGTCACCTGCGAATCCCAAGGCCTCTAGATCCAATGCGATTGACAGGAAAAACCGATAATACTGCGGAAAAAACTGCAGTTTATGTTCAATTGTATCATAGAATTCGCCGTAAACGGCCAAGGCCTCTGACGGAACCGCCTGCCCCGATGATTCCAGCACATTCAGCGCTTCTGCATTTTCTTTCAGCCAAAACACATCGTCGGGTTTGCGACGTAACTGGGCAACCATGTCCAGAACAGATTGAATGCGCTGCGATGGCGTGGCTTTGGGTATTAGCGGTTTGAACTGAATGATATTTGACATGACGAACCTATAATCTGGGATAAAAAAACCGCGCGGAAGTGTGAGGTGCCGCGCGGTTTTGGGAACTGGTTCATGCGTTAGGGGCGTTGGGGTGCACCCCTAGCAACATTATGAACCAGATGAAAATGCGCCTGTGCGTTCACCTTGCGTGATAACGGCGGATGCCACGGGCGCAGACCCTGATGAAAAACGACCCGTATGGACACCATCATAGACATTGTTGGTCATTGTTGGTGCTGATCCTGATGAAAAACGGCCGGTGTGTACGCCATCAAACACATCGTTAGACATGGCTGGCGCTGATCCAGAAGAAAAACGGCCTGTGTGTACGCCATCATAGATGGATGTTTCGCTTAGAAAATCAACTGCGCTTTCGACTTCAGGTAGTGAGATTAGATTGAGCATTTTTCCCTCCAAGGTTGAATGACCCAAAAATTACCCCTTATGCGTGTTAGGCAAGTGTCTTTTTGTCTTTTAGTTGTGTTACATCGCGAAACGCAGCCCTGAATTGAGTTAAGCCATTGATATCGCGTCACATAAAACTGGGACTTTTTTCGCCCTATGATTGGAACATGCCACATTTCAAGAGGTATAGTGCCATGTTTTCGGGGGAATCAGACGAATCAAACTGCTTGCCACTGTCACGGTTTCCCCGTTACAAGACGCACACCAACCCAAGGAGCCGTCATGAAAATCGCGACCTTTAACATCAACGGAATAAAAGCGCGCATCGCGGCATTGCCCGAATGGCTGGATCAGGCACAGCCCGATGTGGTTGTGTTACAAGAAATCAAATCCGTTGATGAGGCATTTCCCCGCGAAATTTTCGAGGACCGCGGATACAACGTCGAAACCCATGGCCAGAAATCATTCAACGGCGTGGCCATATTGTCGAAACTGCCACTAGAGGATGTCAGCCGTGGCCTGCCGGGCGATGACACAGACGAACAGGCCCGCTGGATCGAGGCAACGGTTGTGGGCAAAACCGCCCTGCGCATCTGTGGTCTGTACCTGCCCAATGGGAACCCTGCGCCGGGTCCGAAATATGATTATAAACTGGCCTGGATGCAGCGCCTTTATGCGCGCGCAGAACAATTGATGGCCTCGGAAATGCCGGCGCTGATGGCGGGCGATTATAATATCATCCCCCAAGCCGAAGATGCCGCCCGCCCCGACGCCTGGACCAATGACGCGTTATTTCGCCCCGAAAGCCGCGCGGCCTTTCGCAAAATCGTGAACCTAGGATTTACCGAGGCCTTTCGTGCCAGACACCAAGGACCGGGCCATTATAGTTTCTGGGATTACCAAGCGGGCGCATGGAACCGCAATGACGGCATTCGCATTGATCATTTTCTGCTGACCCCCAGCTGTGCGGATTTATTGCGGGACTGTCAGATCGACAAAGATGTGCGTGCCGGTGAAAAACCGTCAGATCACGTGCCAGTTTGGATTGATCTCGATCTCTAGATTTCTTGGGTAATATCGTAATTGTAAATCCAGTCAAACTGCCGCACCAAGGACGCGGGCCGCAGTTTTGATGCAATGCGCAGCGCGTTCTGTGCGGATACCCGGACCAAGGGCTGCGATAGGTGATATTTCCACGCATTCCGACTGGCGGTATTGACAACCCGCGTGACGCGCGGTTTGCGCAAATCTTGGTATCTGCGATAGGCTGAAACGACCGGTTCACCCTGCCCCAAACAGGCCGCCAGCGCCCATGCATCCTCGATCGCCTGAACGGCGCCCTGGGCCATAAAGGGTAATGTTGGATGTGCCGCATCGCCCAATAAAACAATTTTGCCACGGTGCCATGTTGGCGCAACAGGACGCAGGAACAATCCCCATTTGTTCACCTGATCAATCGATGAAATGGCCTGACCGATTGCCCCCCCAAAATCATCAAAGGCCGCCTGGACCTGATCGGGCTCATCCGGGATCGACCAGCTTTGATCGGTCCAATTCTCGTGTTCCTGGATCAGGACCATGTTCAAATCCCGCCCGCCGCGCAACGGGTAACTGACAACATGGCGGTGCGGTGCCATATGGATTTGGGCTATCGCAGCCTGACCGATATCATTTGGCACAATCGCGCGCCAGGCCACCTGCCCGGAAAATTGCGCCTGATCTTGCCCGCCTAACACATAGGACCGGCAAAGTGAATTTACACCATCCGCCCCAACGATGACGTCCGCTGTTTGGGGACCCTGTGGGGTGTCCAACGCGTGGCCCTGATGTGATACCTGCGTTACGGGGCAATTTGTGGCGACATCGATCCCCAGCCCAAGACAGGCCTGATACAGCACATCCAATAAATCTGCGCGGTGAAAAAACCGGTACCCAACCGCGGCACCATATTTTTGCAAATCTAATCGCGCGGCCAGCCGACCCTGCGCATAATCGCGCAATTCAATGGCCTGCGCCATGCAGGCGCGCGCATCCAACGATTGCGCCAGCCCCAAAGTTTGCAAAACGTAAAATCCGTTTGGGCTGATTTGCAGGCCTGCACCGACCTCGCGCAAGGCGGGGGCCTGTTCGATAACGCGAACGCGCAGCCCATGATGATGGGCCGCCAAGGCAAAGGTCAGCCCGCCAATCCCCGCGCCGACCACCAATATATCTGAATCAAACCCCGCCATATTGAAAAAGCCGAAGCGTTAACTTCGGCTTGGGTCTCAATCGTCGCGATGCACTTTTTCGCGGCGCTCGTGTTTTTCTTGCGCCTCTAGGGTCATGGTTGCGATTGGCCGTGCGTCCAAACGTTTCAGCGAAATTTGGTCACCGGTCATTTCGCAATATCCATACTCACCGTTGTCAATCCGACGCAGCGCTGCATCAATTTTGGCAACCAATTTACGCTGGCGATCACGCGTGCGCAATTCCAGGGCGCGGTCGGTTTCTTCGCTGGCGCGATCCGTGATATCGGGAATGTTGCGTGTGGTGCCTTGCAAACCTTCGATTGTGTCGCGGCTGTCTGACAGCAAATCGTGTTTCCAAGCAATTAATTTTCTGCGAAAATATTCCAGCTGACGGTCATTCATAAATGGTTCGTCTTCGGCTGGTGTGTAATCATCAGGAAGAATAACGTCTTGTTTCATTGTTTTCCCCTCATGCAGGTCAGTATGTGACATGCATTCTCCTCCGTACATAATGCGATACTCGCCTATGGGCGTGCATCTAACGCAAAGATGACCCAATGTCACTAGCCAAACCGAAGATTGCAGCTATTTCATTTAGTCGTTACAAAGCGCACAACACATCGATAGCAAAGACTGAGAGCAAGGACCGAGAGCCTGATGAAATTTACATCAACCGCGGATTATGTCGCCCCGCAGGATTTAACCCTAGCCGTGAACGCAGCGATCCAGCTGCAACGCCCCTTGTTGATCAAGGGCGAACCAGGCACGGGCAAAACCGAATTGGCCAAACAGGTGGCCAAGGGGTTAGGGTTGGATCTGATCGAATGGAACATCAAATCCACCACCAAGGCGCAACAGGGTCTATACGAATATGATGCCGTATCACGTCTGCGCGACAGCCAGCTGGGAGACGAACGTGTGCATGACGTTGCAAATTATATTCGGCAGGGCAAATTATGGCAGGCCTTTGCCGCGGATCGGCGCGTTGTTTTGTTGATTGATGAAATCGACAAGGCCGACATTGAATTCCCAAATGACCTGCTGCAAGAGCTGGATAAAATGGAATTCTATGTCTATGAAACGGGTCAAACCATCCGTGCGGAAAATCGCCCCATCGTTATTATTACGTCAAACAACGAAAAGGAATTGCCAGACGCATTCCTGCGACGGTGTTTTTTCCATTACATCCAGTTTCCCGATCTCGAAACAATGCAGGATATCGTTCGTGTGCATTACCCCGATATCAAAGAAAAACTGCTGACGACCGCATTGACGCAATTCTATGACATCCGCGAACAGCCCGGGTTAAAGAAAAAGCCATCCACCTCTGAGGTGCTGGATTGGCTGAAACTGATCCTGGCCGAGGATCTAAGCCCCGAAGATTTACAGCGCGATGGCGCAAACCTGTTGCCAAAACTGCATGGCGCGTTGTTGAAAAATGAACAAGACGTTCATTTATTTGAACGACTGGCATTTATGTCGCGACAAAAACGATAACCCTAACACACAGACGGGAAACCACATGTACCTTATCATTGGATTAATTGGCGTAGCACTTGGGGCGTATCGGGCCAAGAAACTGAACGGCAATCGCGCGGATATTTTGCAATACGCCGCAGGCTTTGGCATTTTGTTCGCGGTTCTGGCCCTGGTCGCGACAATTCTGCTGGACCGTACTGTGATCTAGGCCCATGTTTTTGCAGTTCTTTGACCAGTTGCGAAAAACCGGTGTTCCCGTTTCACTGCGGGAATATCTGGGTTTTTTGGGAACATTGGAACAGGGACTGGCCACCTATGACATCGATGCGTTTTATTACCTGGGCCGCATCACAATGGTCAAAGATGAACGCCATCTGGACCGGTATGACCGCGCGTTTTCAAACACCTTTAAGGGGTTGGAAAATATTTCCCTGTCCGATGTGCTTGAGGCGGTAAACATTCCCGCCGAATGGCTGGAAAAACTGGCCGAAAAACACCTAAGCGCGGATGAAATGGCCGAAATCAAATCCCTGGGCGGTTTTGATAAATTGATGGAGACGTTAAAACAACGTCTTGCCGAACAAAAGGGACGCCACCAAGGGGGCAACAAATGGGTGGGCACCGCTGGCACATCGCCCTTTGGCGCCTATGGGTATAACCCCGAGGGCGTGCGCATCGGCCAAGATCGCAGCCGCCACCAACGCGCGGTCAAGGTCTGGGACAAACGCGAATTTCGCAATTTGGACGACAGTTTGGAACTGGGCACCCGCAACATCAAGGTGGCGTTGAAACGCCTGCGCAAATGGGCCCGCGATGGGGCACATGATGAACTGGACATTGACAGCACCATTCGCGCAACAGCCGAACATGGATACCTAGATGTGCAAACCCGCCCCGAACGCCGCAACGCGGTCAAGGTGGTGTTGTTTCTGGATGTCGGCGGGTCCATGGACGCCCATATCAAAATGGTCGAAGAATTGTTTTCGGCCGCGCGCACCGAATTCAAACATATGGAATATTTCTATTTCCATAACTGCCTGTACGAAGGTGTCTGGCGCGACAATGCACGGCGCTGGAATGAACAGTTAAACACACACGATATTTTGAACACCTATGGCAGTGATTACAAATGCATCTTTGTCGGCGATGCCAGCATGTCACCCTATGAAATCGCCTATGCCGGCGGGGCCAATGAACACTGGAACGCCGAGGCAGGTCAGGTCTGGTTAGACCGCGCGCGCCGCAAATGGCCCTCAACCGTTTGGTTGAACCCGGTGCCGGAACGGCAATGGCCCTATACGCAATCCATTCGCATGATCCGCGACATATTCGAGGATGAAATGTATCCCCTGACATTGTCAGGATTGGAAGGCGCAATGAAATCCTTGGTCCGTTAATTTCCTCAGACTGATCTGGACAGAGGCACTCTATGATCCCATATAAAACACGATGTTAAAACTGGGTCCCATATTATTGGCCGTGATCTATGGCCTGATCAGCTATCGATTTTCTGTCTGGCGCTTGCATCGCACTCTAGACAGCCAATCACAGCCGCTGGTCGATCCCAGCCTGTCGCCGATGTTGACGAAATTGGCACAGGCGTTGGATCAGGATCGTGTGATGGTGCATCTGTACGAAATCGAACCGGTCAACGGTTTGGCGGCCCCGGATGGGCGCATTTTCATCACCCGCGGGTTTTACAACAAATACCTCTCGGGCGAGGTCACGGCACAGGAATTGGCATCCGTTATTGCCCATGAATTGGGGCATGTCGCACTGGGTCACACCCGCAGACGGATGATTGATTTTACCGGTCAAAATGCCATTCGCACCGCCGCCACCATGATTTTGGGCCGCCTGATCCCCGGTGTCGGGCCGATGATTGCGGGGTTGATGGGGCGGGTATTGATGGCCAAACTATCGCGCAACGACGAATTCGAGGCAGACGCCTATGCCACCGCAATGATGTTGCAGGCAGGGCTGGACCCGACCGCGCAAACCAGTCTGTTGGGGAAATTGGAAACGCTGACACAGTCAGGGCCAACCCCACCCGCATGGTTAATGAGCCACCCCAAAACGCCAGACCGCATCGCCGCGATCCAGCGCAATTTGGAAAAATGGCGAAACTAGCCTAGCCGCGCATCCGAATCAATTCTTGGACCAAGCGTTGGGTTGATCCGTCTTTCGTGTCGGCACTGGCCTGCCCGGTGACGATCGGCCCAAGGGCGGTCGCCAGCTCTTTGCCCAATTCAACGCCCCATTGATCAAAACTGTTGATCCCCAGAATGACCCCTTCGACGAAAACACGATGTTCATAAAGCGCCACAATCTGGCCAAACACCCGGGGGGTTAGACGCGGATACAGCAAGGTTGTGGATGGGCGGTTGCCCTGAAACACGCGGTGGCGCGCCTGGCGGTCCAATTCGGCCCCCTGATGGCCCGCCGCCTGCATCAATGCCTGCGCGGTGTCATAGCTGCGCCCAAGCATCAATGCCTCGGACTGGGCAAAGCAGTTGGCGACCAATAAATCATGGTGATGGCCCAAATGCGGTTCATGTGACTGTGCGCCCACCATAAATTCGCAGGGGATCACACGCGTTCCCTGATGGATCAGCTGGTAAAAGGCGTGCTGCCCGTTGGTGCCGGGTTCGCCCCAGACAATCGGCCCCGAATGATAAGGCAAATCCGCGCCATCAATGGACACGCCTTTGCCGTTGCTTTCCATTTCCAGCTGCTGCAGATAGGCTGGCAAACGCAACAGACGCTGTTCATAGGGCAATACTGCACGGGTCGCATAGCCGCAAATCTGGTTATGCCAAATGCCAATCAAGGCCAACAATACAGGCAGGTTCTGATCAAAGGGCGCGGTTTTAAAATGCACATCCATATCCTGTGCACCGCGCAAAAAATCGCGGAAATTTTCAGGGCCAACCGCCAACATGGTGGGCAACCCGATGGGCCCCCACATGGAATAACGCCCCCCAACCCAATCGGCAAACCCGAACACACGGTCATCAGTTATGCCAAAGGCTGCGGTTTTTTCGCGTGCCGTCGACAGGGCCACAAATTGTTTGGCGGGCTCGTCCACCGATTGAGCCATCCAATCAAATGCCGTTTTTGCATTGGTCATGGTTTCAATCGTGGTAAATGTTTTTGACGCCACAATGATCAGCGTCGTCGCAGGGTCCAACGGGGCTAAAACATCAGCCACATGTGCGCCATCTACATTCGACACAAAATGGCAGTTTGGCCCATCATGATATGGCGCAAGCGCCACACAGGCCATCACAGGGCCCAGATCTGACCCGCCAATACCGATGTTGACCACATCGCGAATGGCACCGCCCTGCCCCGGATATTCACCACTGCGCACCGCATTGGCAAAATGTTCCATTCGCGCCAAGGTCTCTAAAACATCCGGCATCACATCGTGGCCATCGACCATAACAGGCGTGGCGTCCAGATTGCGCAAAGCCGTGTGCAATACGGCCCGATTTTCGGTATCGTTTATTTTGTCACCGCGAAACATTGCATCGCGTTTTTCGCCGACACCGCGCAATTGCGCCAAATCAACCAACGCCTGACGCGTTTGTGCATCGATATTTGTTTTTGAATAATCAAAAAACATATCGCCCATACGCGCGGAAAAATCATTTGCGCGATCTGCATCTGCCGCGAATAAATCAATAATACGACGATCGGCCACCTGGGCCTGTAGGGTTTTTAACGTGTCAAACATAGTCTGTCCTAAACTGGGATTAGGGTGCCCAATGCACGGTTGCACCATCTAGAACGGCACGGATCGGGGCCTGATAGGGGTCGAGCATCTGCGCCTGTTCCAGGCTGTGTTTTTTGTCGTCGCCGTAAATCACCACATGTTTGTTCATGGCCTGATCCAGTACAGGGGCCGTTAGCGTCACGCGGGGTTCGGGCGCCCCTGCGGCCCGCATGGGCAATAAAATGGGTGCCGTCGCGGATAAGGCCAATTCCAAATTATCGGCCCCCGGAAACAGGGATGCGGTGTGCATATCTGCCCCCATACCCAACAACAAAACGGTGATTGGCAGGTGATCTTGGTATTGTGGGATCAGGCTGTCCAGGCCCTCCTCTGGTGTGGGAAACGGCGCATAAAGGGACAGGTATTGCGCCTGTGCTGCCGGCCCCACCAGCAGACGTTCCTTGATCAATCGGGTGTTCGACCTGTCACTGGTTTCGGGCACCCAGCGTTCATCCGACAAGGACACAGAAACCCGCGACCAATCCAAATCAACCGCGCTGAGATCGTCAAAAATCGGCCCGGGTGTCGTGCCACCTGGCACAACCAATGTGGCGCGGTCTTGGTGGTGCAATGCCTCGGCCAGTTCATCGGCGATAATACCGGCCAAATCCAATGCCAAAATATCGCGGTCTGGGTATTCGATAAATTTCATTACTTTACCTCTCTCCAACGGCGGCCATCACGGTGCATCAATGCCAAGGCATCCTCGGGCCCGGCCGATCCACTAGGATAGGGTTTTGGCACATCATTTCGGGTTTCCCAACCTTGAATAATCGGGTCGGTCCAGGCCCAGGCCGCTTCGACTTCGTCGCCACGCATAAACAGGGTCTGGTTGCCGCGGATCACATCCATGATCAACCGTTCATAGGCGTCTGGCACATCCTCGGCATCGGGGCCCAGCGCATCGGCGAATGTCATATCCAGCGGCACATCCACCAAGCGCATTCCCCCTGGTCCGGGTTCCTTGATGGTGACGTCCATTGTAATGCCCTCGTCCGGTTGCAACCGAATGACCAACGCATTGCGGTGGCTGCCGGCATCAGGGCCAAAGATGGAATGCGGCGTTTCCTTGAACACAACGGCAATTTCAGATGTACGCGCGCGCATCCGTTTGCCTGTGCGCAAATAAAACGGTGTGCCCGCCCAGCGCCAATTGCTGATATGGGTTTTCAGCGCAATAAAGCTTTCGGTACGTGAGCGTGGATTTTCAACGGCACTGCGGTAATCGGGATGGTCACCTTCTGCCTCATATTGGCCACGCACAATATGGTGGGGCAGAACTGGGTCAAGCGCGCGAATGACCTTTAATTTTTCGTCGCGCACGGCATCGGGTTCAAATTTCGCGGGCGGCTCCATCGCAATCAGGCATAACAGCTGCATCAAATGGTTTTGCACCATGTCACGCATCGCACCCGAGGTATCATAATATCCGCCGCGTCCCCCGACACCCACGGTTTCTGCAACCGTAATTTGAATATGATCGACATATTGCGCATTCCACAAAGGTTCAAACAGCATATTGCCAAAACGCACCGCCATCAGGTTTTGTACCGTTTCCTTGCCCAAATAATGGTCAATGCGGTAAATCTGGTCTTCGCGGAAATGCTGGGCCAAGGTGGCGTTTAAGGCGCGTGCAGATGCCAGATCCTTGCCAAAGGGTTTTTCCACCACAATGCGGCTGTCATCCAGCGCAATACCATAGCCATGCAACCGTTCGGCCAAATCCCCGAACAAGGCAGGTGCCACAGAAAAATAAAAGGCCCGCACACAGCCGTCACGCATTTTGGATTTCAACAAATCCCAGCCGCCCGTGCCCTTGGCATCAATGGGAACATAGGACAGATGCTGCAGAAATTCGTCCACTTCGTCCGATTTGGTCTGTTTTGGCCCGAATTCGTCAATCGCGCCACGCACCAATTCACGAAACCCTGCATCATCCATATCACTGCGCGCAGCACCAATGATTTGTGAATCACCGGTCATTTGGCCCGACTGAAATCTGCGGAACAAACCGGGCAAGATTTTACGCCGCGCCAAATCGCCCGACGCGCCAAATATCACCAAATCAAAGGGATCGACTGGAATCACTCTTGAAACCATTTGTTTGTCCTTTCGCAGTTTCTGCTTGTGTTAGCGCTAACGAGCGCTGTTTAGTCCGAAATGCATTCTATGTCCATCATTAGATTAATTTTCACATTCGCGTCATGACTATTGTGCCAATCCTTCAATTTTGTGACAACAGTGGAAAACCGTCCAAGGACATGCCCCATGAAAGATATCACAAACCCTGCAAACGCCGGCAAATTCCAAAACCCCTTTGTCACCGCCAAGGGCGAAGAACGGGCCCATGTCGCGCTAAGCAATCCCAAAACATTGTGGGTCAACACGGGGACATTGTGCAACATCGAATGTGTGAACTGTTACATTGACAGTTCACCCACCAACGATGCCCTGGTCTATTTCCCCCTAACTGATTTGGAAAACTATCTGGACCAGGTGGTTGAACGGGCTTGGCCAATTACCGAAATCGGGTTTACAGGCGGCGAACCCTTTATGAACCCAGACATGAACGCCATGGCGGAATTGGCGCTTGGCCGTGGGTATGATGTGTTGATCCTGACCAATGCCATGTTGCCCATGATGCGCAAATCGGTACGCACCAAATTGGCGGAATTGGCGCAGGCCTATCCTGACCAGTTAACCCTGCGCATTTCATTGGATCACCACGATGCGAATAATCATGATACAGAACGCGGTACTGGCAGTTTTGCGAAAACGATTTCGGGCATGGAATGGCTGCGCGATCAGGGGATCCGCATGGCCGTGGCAGGGCGCACCGTTTGGGGCGAAACCGATGATCAGGCGCGCGCGGGATACCAGCGGCTGTTTGACAAACATGGCTTTGCGATTGATGCCTATGACCCGGCGATGACGGTCCTGTTTCCGGAAATGGATGAAACGGTCGACGTGCCAGAAATCACCACAGCCTGTTGGGATATCCTAAACAAATCCCCCGATGCCATGATGTGTGCCAGTTCGCGCATGTTGGTCCGCCGCAAAGGCGCAGGCCACCCCAGTGTTCTAGCCTGTACGCTCTTGGCCTATGATCCCCAGTTCGAATTGGGTGAAACCCTGGCCGAGGCGGAAAAGCCAGTGCAGCTGAACCATCCCCATTGTGCAAAATTTTGCGTCCTAGGCGGGGCCAGTTGCAGCGCGTGATTGTGGATGGGCGATCTGCCCGCCCTCCATCAGGACTGGCACACCTGTTGTCATAGGGGCAGAAATGGGCAGCCCCCGCGCCACGCGCACCGCCAGATACCCAAAGGCCTGCGCCTCAAGCATATCACCATCAAGGCCCACAGCCTCAATCGGGATCACGGGACAGGGTAGACCGTGCGATAGCTCCCCCATAATGACCGGATTTTTACGCCCGCCCCCTGTGACCCATAGACTGCTGGGCCGCTGCGGCAGTTGGGCCACTGCATGGACAACCGTGGCAACAACAATCTGCGTCAGGGTGGCGATGGCATCACCATCCTTAGCGTCCGAAATCCAATCAAACACTTGAGCAAAGGCATCGCGATCCAACGATTTCGGCGCAGGGGCCGCGAAATAGTCCAAGGCCAAGGTCCGCTGCACAATGTCCCGATCCACATGCCCCTGAACAGCAACCCGGCCATTTTCATCATAGGCCACGCCAAACCGCGCCATCATCGCATCATTTATCGGCGCATTGGCCGGCCCTGTGTCAAACGCTAAAACAGCCCCCTCGACGGCCGGGTCATGATAGCGGGGATCAACATAAGTAATATTGCCAACCCCGCCCAAATTCAAAATCGCAATCGGATCAGTCACACCACAATACTTGGCGCAGGCAAAATGGAAAAATGGCGCCAACGGGGCCCCCTGCCCACCATGCGCCACATCCCGACTGCGAAAATCCCATGCGACAGGCACGCCCAGCTGATCAGCCAACACCTGACCATTGCCAATTTGATGCGTGCGCCCGCCCGCCGGATCATGGGCCAAGGTTTGGCCATGAAATCCAAAAATATCTGCCTCAAATTCCGCAGCCGCCGCAAGATGCAGCTGTTCAACCAATCGCTGCAGCGGATCCAGATCGGGATGCGGCCAGCACCCCAACCCCGACCGCAATACCTGACGGTGTTGGTCATCATAGGCGTGATAAGAACTGCGCCCGAATTCAAATATCGTGTCACCATCGGTGACAATTTCCGCAACATCAATACCATCCAAGGATGTTCCCGACATCATTCCCACTGCGCGATATGGCTTTTTTGTAAACATCGTCTTTTCCTTGGACTGGTTCCCCGCTATAGACATGGCGCAAACATATTCACGGGGCAAGCCATGACCTTTAAACCAAAATCAGAATTCCTGAAAATCATGCTAGAACGGGGCTTTGTCGCCGATTGCACCGATTATGCAGGCCTGGACGAGGCATTGGAAAACGGGGGCATGCCCGCCTATATCGGCTTTGACGCGACCGCAAAATCGCTGCATGTGGGATCACTGATCCAAATCATGATGCTGCGCTGGCTGCAAAAAACCGGGGGCAAACCGATCACTCTGATGGGCGGCGGCACGACCAAAGTGGGCGATCCCAGCTTTCGCGCCGACGAACGTCCTTTGCTGACGACCGAACAAATTGACGCAAATATCGCTGGGATCAAACAGGTGTTTTCGGCCTACCTCACCTATGGTGACGGCCCATCCGATGCCCTGATGATCAACAATGCCGAATGGCTGGATGAATTAAACTACCTCGAATTTTTGCGCGACATCGGTCGCCACTTCAGCGTCAATCGTATGTTGTCGTTCGAATCCGTAAAATCGCGGCTGGATCGTGAACAATCCCTGTCGTTTCTGGAATTCAACTATATGATCCTGCAGGCCTATGACTTCCTAGAACTGCATCAACGCTATGGCTGCATGCTGCAAATGGGCGGCTCAGATCAAATGGGCAACATCATCAACGGTCTTGACCTGACCCGCCGCGCCTGCAACGGCCGCGTCTTTGGCCTGACATCGCCCTTGTTGACCACGTCAGACGGCAAAAAAATGGGCAAATCGCAAAACGGTGCGGTCTGGCTCAATGCCGATATGCTGTCAGCTTATGAATTCTGGCAATTCTGGCGCAATACCACCGATGCCGATGTGGGACGTTTCCTAAAACTCTACACCGAACTGCCCATCGACGAATGCGACCGCTTGGGCGCGCTACAGGGATCCGAAATCAACACTGCCAAAGTAATCCTCGCAAACCAAGTCACAACACTCTTGCATGGCGCCGAAGCTGCCGCAGCCGCCCAAGACACCGCACGCCAAGTCTTTGAACAAGGCGGCATCGGCGACGACCTGCCAACCGTCACACTGACAGCCGACGACATTGGCGATGGAATCTCAATCAACCAACTCATTATCAAGGCGGGCCTTGTCAAATCCGGCAAAGAGGCAAAACGCCTGATCGCGGAAAACGGCGCCAAATTGAACGATGCCCCACTTTCTTCGCCAGGTCTGATGGTCACGGCCGATATGCTAGAAAACCCAATTAAACTTTCAGCGGGCAAAAAGCGCCACGCTCTAATCGTCTTGGCATAGGTCTTTCATTTTTGTAAAAATACTCACCCCACCTGCGCCAGCAGGTGGGAAGCCCCCCGCGCAATCCTCCAAACGCAAAGATTATTGCGCCCCATTTGCAAGATGCCAAATCCCATCGGGCCAAAACGCATGAAAGGCAAATGCAAACATCACATCGTGCGCCACGTCTGAGCCGTTTTTGGCCTGAACCCTGACGGATCCAATGTCACTTCCATCGGCCAACCGCGCCGTGTCTAATGCCGATGCCTGACCAGAAACCCAACTTATCTTCATCCCGTTATACGAAACTTCGCCTAAATCTTTGATGACAGTCATGGGCCACGCATGGGTCCCAATACGTATGACCCGTTCCAGTGGTGAAATTCCATGGGGTGGATTTTCTCCTTGATACAAAAACGGATACTCTGCCAAGTCGTACCCAACATATGGGTTTTGGCCGTATCGCCTGTTAAATTTGGGGGTGCGCATAACCAAACCGTTGGGATGATCAGCCACGAACTGTGACCAGCCCACCAAACGACTTGGATGCTGCACCAGTTTGGTTCCGACCATATCACCCACAATCGCCTCTCCAATGGCCTGCTGCCACCAGCTTTCACTTTGGTGATCGTACATGATCATATCCGAATGGCGCAGCTTGCCTGTCACCCCGAACAATAACCTATCCCCTGCAACGCGCCGATCAAATACCAAAGCCGAATTACACAACGGACAATAGGTCACCGCAATCGGGACCCCACCCACCGTGTCATTCACAATTTCATGCCACATAAGATATCGCAGCGGATAGGCGCGCGCAGGCGCTGATCCAAGGTCAACGACGATCACACCTTCGCGCGGGGCCAGAACATCATCATCTTGCACGGGTTGAAACTCTGGATCACGTATCGCGGGTATCCCGTCTTTGCCCGGCCCGCCCGACCGCACTTCGCGCCAATTTGACAGGCTTGTTTTTTCAAAATCAGTATTTGGCCATTCATACCGCCAAAACGCTGGATCGGCCGAAACGGAACCGGCCAGCAAGAACAACACACAAATGAAAATCCGCATCACATTCCTCCCCTTTTGCTCAGGCTAGGGTATCACTGCTCTGCGTTTTTGTCTGGTCTAGCACGCAATTGTGATCTTGCGTGCTATCCGGTTTATTTAACGACGCTGACGGTTTTCATCATATCGGGTTCGCCCAAAACGGCCCCATTGCGGCCCTCGCCGCGTTTGATTGCATCAACCACATCCATGCCTTGGGTCACTTGACCGACAACGGTATATTGCCCATTCAGGAAATATCCCTCGTCAAACATGATGAAAAATTGGCTGTTGGCACTGTTTGGGTTTTGCGACCGCGCCATGCCGACCACACCCCGATCATAGGGTACGTCCGAAAATTCCGCGGGCAAATCGGGCAAGGATGATCCACCGCGTCCGGCCATGCGCATATCTTGGCCCATTTTGCCAAATTCCACATCGCCGGTTTGGGCCATAAATCCATCAATCACGCGGTGAAAAACAACACCATCATATTGGCCTTGCTCTGCCAATGTCATGATCCGCTCGGCGTGCTTAGGGGCAACATCTTCAAACAGATCGATGACAACGGTCCCATTGGCAACGCCTGTGACCTCAATTGCGATGCCATCGGCGACCGCGGGGGCCGCCAGACAACATGCCAGTGCTGCAACCGCTGACTTAAGCATCGGCGGCAACCTTGACCGAAATCATGCGGTCTGGAGACACAGGCGGTTCACCGCGGGTGATATTATCAACAAATTCCATGCCTGAAATCACACGTCCATAAACGGTGTACTGACGGTTTAGGAAATGGTTGTCATTGAAATTGATGAAAAACTGGCTGTTCGCGCTGTCTGGGTTCGCCGAACGCGCCGCACCCAATGTGCCGCGATCATGGGGAATGCCGGAAAATTCCGCCTTAAGGTTTGGCAAATCGGACCCACCGGTGCCTGCCATACGCAAATCAAAATCCTGTTCCATATTGCCGTGCTTGACATCGCCGGACTGCGCCATAAACCCATCGATCACACGGTGAAAACAGACATTGTCATAGGCCCCAGACCGGGCCAATTCCTTCATCCGGTCACAATGGCCGGGGGCAATGTCAGGCAGCAATTCAATAACAACGGTTCCATCCTTAAGTTCCATCAAAATTGTGTTCTCTGGATCTTTAATCTCGGCCATGTGGCAGACTCCTTTGGTTTTGGTTTGCATAGATACCTAAGCTGGTTTAATCCAAGGAACAAGATGCACAAGGCGGCATTCGTCAATATCTCACCCGAACAGGCGCAAAGGAAACGGCCATGGCTTGGAAAACACTGGATGATTTGGATCTGTCAGGAAAACGCGTTTTAACGCGGGTTGATATCAACGTCCCGATGAAGGATGGGGTAATCACCGACCACACACGGATCGAAAAAATTGTTCCAACCATAACAGACATTCTGGCCCAAGGGGGCATGCCCATACTGCTGGCCCATTATGGCCGCCCCAAAGGCACGCGCCACGACGACATGAGCCTGCGCCATCTGCGCGACGCGCTGGAACATCACATTAATGCCCCCGTAACCTTTGTTGCCGAAACGGTGGGCCCCGCGGCAACCGCCGCCGTCGCGACAATGCAACAGGGTCAGGTTTTATTGCTGGAAAACACCCGTTTCCAAGCCGCAGAAGAGGCCAATGATCCCACATTTTCGGCAGAGTTGGCGGCTTTGGGCGATATTTATTGCAACGATGCCTTTTCCGCAGCGCACCGCGCCCATGCCTCGACCGAAGGTATCGCGCGGTTGCTGCCGTCTTGCGCGGGCCGTTTGATGCAGGCCGAACTCAGCGCGCTTGAGGCGGCATTAGGCACCCCCAAACGTCCCGTTGTGGCCATCGTAGGCGGCGCGAAAGTGTCAACCAAGCTGGAACTGCTGGGCAATTTGGTGGGCAAGGTCGATCATTTGGTCATTGGTGGTGGCATGGCAAACACATTCCTTGCGGCACAGGGGTTGGATGTCGGCACATCGCTGGCCGAACATGACATGACACAAACCGCCCGCGACATTTTGGCCAAGGCGGATACCGGCACCTGCAAAATTCACCTGCCCCGCGATGTGGTGGTCGCCCGCGAATTCAAGGCGCAGGCCCCCCATGAAACCGTGTCCGCCGCGCAATGCCCCAGCGATGCCATGATATTGGACGCAGGGCCCGAAACGGTCGCGACCCTAAAATCCGTCTTTGACAGCTGCAAAACGCTGATCTGGAATGGCCCGCTGGGGGCCTTTGAAATCGAACCCTTTGACGCTGCCACCAATGCCGCGGCCGAATACGCGGCACAGTTAACGCAATCGGGGGCGTTGATTTCGGTGGCCGGCGGCGGGGATACGGTGGCCGCCTTGAACACATCGGGCGCCGCAGCACAGTTTAGCTATATTTCGACTGCCGGCGGTGCGTTTCTGGAATGGATGGAGGGGAAAACCCTGCCAGGAGTTGCGGCCCTATCATAGGCATTTCCCCGGATCCCATCGTGACCTTGGCCCATTTTTTGGGCCCTGGTCATTTCTGTGGCAGGTGATAGCGCAACCACGATTGCCACGCTACCCAAGTTTCGTTAGGTAAACCTTGAAACCAGTGACAAGACCGGAGCATCACGATGTCAGCCCTACCCACCGCAGAACACGCAAAGCAATTTGAAAAAATCAAGTCAGGCGCCGGTTTTATTGCCGCACTGGACCAAAGCGGCGGTTCAACCCCCAAGGCCCTGGCGCTTTATGGTGTTGACGAAAACGCCTATTCGAATGATGCGGAAATGTATGATCTGATCCACCAGATGCGCCGCCGCATCATTACATCGCCCGCCTTTAATGGCGATCGTGTTTTGGGGGCGATTTTATTCGAAATGACCATGGATCGTGATATTGACGGCACGCCAACGGCCGAACATCTGTGGAATGCCTGTGGCGTTGTTCCGTTTCTTAAGGTGGACAAAGGCTTGGCCGATCCGGAAAACGACGTCAAACTGCTAAAACCTATGCCCGATCTGGATGCCTTGCTGGAACGTGCCGTCGAAAAACAGATTTTTGGCACAAAAATGCGGTCTGTGATTGATGGGGCGAACGAAACCGGTATTCGTGCGGTCGTAGACCAACAGTTTGACATCGGCCTGCAAATTTTGGGACATGGGTTGATCCCCATTATCGAACCCGAGGTGACCATTTCGATCGCCGACAAGGCGGCCGCCGAAAACATCCTGTGCGATGCAATTTTGGATCGGTTAAACGCCCTGCCCGATGATAAAAACGTCATGCTGAAACTGACATTACCGGAACAGGCTGACCTATATGCGCCTTTGGTCGATCACCCGCGTGTTGTGCGTGTTGTGGCCCTGTCTGGCGGATATTCCCTGCACGAGGCAAACAGCCGTCTGGCCCAAAACCGCGGGATTATCGCATCTTTTTCACGCGCCTTGACCGAAACCCTAAGCGCACAGCAATCTGACGCAGAATTCAACGCAGCCCTGGATGCAGCAATTCAGGGTATCTATGACGCGTCAAACGCCTAACCCTACGAAAGTATGGGCATTTATCCAATTGAACCCGCCACTTAGGCGGGTTTTTTCATTTTTTTATAAAACAGGGATTCACAAAACGAATCACTTGTGACATAGTCGTGGAATAACCACGAAGATACGGGGGACCATTGAGGCAAACCATGAGCAAGAGAAATACACCACCATGGGGAATGTTGGGGGCGGTCGCCCTTGCGTTGGCGCTAAGCCTGTATTTCACTTTTGCGGCGGTACAGGGCGATTACGGTCTGTTCCGCCGTGCAGAAATTGTCGCACACAACACCCAATTACAAACGGAACTGGATCAGCTCTCTCAACGGGTTGCGCGCATGGAAAATCTAACGCGGCGCATGTCTGACGATTATTTGGATTTGGATCTGTTGGATCAACAGGTGCGCGATATTCTGGGTCAGGTGCGCCCGGACGAAATTATCATTCAATAACGGCCCCACAGGCGGCTGATACTACAGATCGCCCATGCAAAATGGGCATATCTGCCATGCCTCTGTCCTGTCTGCAAAAATTTTTCTCGCAACGCTGTGAAAATTGCTGTAAGAGATAGTTTAACACTAAACTATTTTTCACGAGGGTGTTGAGATGGCTGTTAAAAAAAGCTCGGCCAAACCGAATGTATCGGCCGAAGAGCTAACCAAATATTACCGCGATATGTTACTGATCCGTCGCTTTGAAGAAAAAGCGGGCCAATTGTATGGCATGGGTTTGATCGGTGGATTTTGTCACCTGTACATCGGCCAAGAGGCCGTTGTTGTCGGCCTAGAGGCCGCAGCCGAGGAAGGCGACAAGCGCATCACATCCTATCGCGATCACGGACACATGCTGGCCTGCGGCATGGAAGCAAACGGCGTTATGGCCGAATTGACCGGCCGAGAAGGTGGGTATTCCAAGGGCAAAGGCGGATCCATGCATATGTTTTCCAAGGAAAAACATTTCTATGGTGGCCACGGCATCGTCGCAGCACAGGTCCCCTTGGGCGCGGGTCTGGCCTTTGCTGATAAATATCAGGACAACGGGCGCGTGACATTTACATATTTCGGTGACGGCGCGGCCAACCAAGGTCAGGTTTATGAAACCTTTAACATGGCAGCACTGTGGAAATTGCCGGTGATTTTCGTGATTGAAAACAACCAATACGCAATGGGTACAGCCCAGGCACGGTCCACATCATCGCCCGATATCTATACCCGCGGTGTTGCCTTTGGCATTCCAGGCGAGGCGGTTGATGGTATGGATGTTTTGGCCGTCAAGGCCGCCGGTGAAAAGGCGGTGGCACATTGCCGTGCCGGCAAGGGCCCCTATATCCTCGAGGTCAAAACATACCGTTATCGCGGGCATTCCATGTCAGACCCGGCCAAATACCGCACCCGTGAAGAGGTGCAAAAAATGCGTGACGAACGCGATCCAATCGAAAATGTACGCTCTATGTTGCTAACCGGCGGTCATGCCTCTGAGGAGGATTTGAAAGCGATCGACAAAGAGATCAAGGAAATCGTCAACGCATCTGCAGAATTTGCCAAAACCAGCCCCGAACCCAGCTTGGACGAGCTGTGGACAGACATCTACGCATAAGGAGACGAACACTATGGCAACCGAAATTCTTATGCCCGCATTGTCCCCCACGATGGAGGAAGGCACACTGGCCAAATGGCTGGTCAAAGAGGGCGATACCGTGTCGTCCGGTGACATAATCGCCGAGATTGAAACCGACAAGGCCACGATGGAATTTGAGGCCGTCGACGAAGGCGTGATCGGCAAAATCCTGATCGCCGAAGGCACCGCAGACGTCAAGGTAAATACCCCCATCGCCATTCTGGTCGAGGACGGCGAAACCCTGTCCGATGTGGCAACCGCGGCCCCTGCCGCAGACGCCCCAGCGGCAACCGCAGCGGCCCCCGTTGAAACGGCCCCCGCCGTTGCCGCCGCCCCCGCCGCGGTCGAGGTTGTGTCCAAGGCATCCCCCGATTGGCCCGAGGGAACAGAAATGAAACAACAAACCGTACGCGAAGCATTGCGTGACGCCATGGCCGAAGAAATGCGCCGCGACGAAACCGTGTTTTTGATGGGCGAAGAGGTCGCGGAATACCAAGGCGCATACAAGATTTCACAGGGTTTGTTGGACGAATTCGGATCAAAACGCGTGATTGACACGCCCATCACCGAACACGGCTTTGCCGGTATTGGTGTGGGTGCTGCCTTCGGCGGATTGCGCCCCATTGTTGAATTCATGACCTTTAACTTTGCCATGCAGGCGATTGACCACATCATCAACTCGGCCGCGAAAACGCTGTATATGTCGGGTGGTCAAATGGGCGCGCCAATGGTGTTTCGTGGCCCCAATGGTGCGGCGGCCCGCGTGGGCGCACAACACAGCCAGGATTATGCCGCATGGTATGCGCAGATCCCGGGGCTGCGGGTGGTCATGCCCTATTCCGCGTCTGATTACAAAGGGTTGATGAAAACCGCGATCCGCGACAACAACCCCGTGATTTTCCTGGAAAACGAAATTCTTTATGGTCGGTCCTTTGATGTGCCTGTTATGGATGATTTCACCATCCCCTTTGGCAAGGCCCGCATCTGGCGCGAAGGCAGCGATGTCACCATCGTATCCTTTGGCATCGGCATGACCTATGCGCTTGAGGCTGCCGACAAATTGGCCGCAGACGGCATTTCCGCCGAGGTGATCGACCTGCGCACCCTACGCCCCATTGATTATGACACTGTGATCGCATCTGTGATGAAAACGAACCGCTGTGTCACCGTAGAAGAAGGCTGGCCCGTTGGATCCATCGGCAACCATCTGTCTGCGACGATCATGGAACGTGCCTTTGATTATCTGGATGCCCCTGTGATCAATTGTACAGGCAAGGACGTGCCAATGCCCTATGCGGCGAATTTGGAAAAACATGCGCTGATCACCACAGACGAAGTGGTCGCCGCCGTGAAACAAGTGACCTATCGTTAAGAGGATTAGACATGCCAACAGAAATTCTGATGCCCGCCCTATCCCCCACGATGGAAGAGGGCACATTGGCCAAATGGCTGGTCAAAGAAGGTGATACCGTATCGTCGGGCGACATTATCGCCGAAATCGAAACAGACAAAGCCACGATGGAGTTTGAAGCCGTCGACGAAGGCGTGATCGGCAAAATCCTGATTGCCGAGGGCAGCGAAGGGGTCAAGGTAAACACCCCCATCGCCGTTCTGTTAGAGGATGGCGAAAGCGCAGAGGACGTCGCAGTATCGGCGCCCCCTGCCCCGGCTGCACCCGCAGCCAGTGCGGCACCTGCGGCGGCTGCACAGACGACACCAGCCCCCGCCGCGTCTGCAGCACCAGTGCAAGATGGTACCCGCGTTTTCGCATCCCCCTTGGCCCGCCGCATTGCTGCAGACAAAGGGTTGGATCTGACACAGATTTCAGGGTCAGGTCCCCGTGGTCGTATCGTCAAGGCGGATGTTTTGTCTGCCACGCCAACTGCGGCCGCGCCCCAGGCGCAAACCGCGGCACCCGCCGCAGGCGCGCCAGCACCTGCGCCCGCGCCCAGCGTGTCAGCCGATGCAATCGCAAAACTATACGCTGATCGTGAATACACGGAAATTCCGCTGGATGGCATGCGCAAAACGATTGCGGCGCGCCTGACAGAGGCCAAGCAAACCATTCCGCATTTCTATTTGCGCCGTGATATCCGTATTGATGATTTGTTGTCATTCCGGGCGCAGATCAACAAACAACTGGAACCGCGCGGCGTGAAACTGTCAGTGAATGATTTCATTATCAAAGCCTGCGCGAATGCGTTGCAAAGCGTCCCTGCTGCCAATGCAGTTTGGGCGGGTGATCGCGTGTTGCAACTGAAACCATCGGATGTTGCCGTGGCCGTCGCGATCGAAGGGGGATTATTTACCCCTGTGCTGAAAGACGCGGACAAAAAATCACTCTCTGCCCTTTCCTCGGAAATGAAAGATCTGGCCAAACGTGCACGCGCCAAAAAATTGGCACCCCACGAATACCAAGGCGGCAGCTTTGCCATTTCGAACCTTGGGATGTTTGGTATCGACAATTTTGACGCGGTCATCAATCCGCCGCATGGCGCGATTTTGGCTGTCGGTGCAGGTGTGAAAAAACCGGCTGTTGCCGATGACGGATCGCTGAGCGTGGCGACTGTGATGTCGGTGACATTATCCGTGGATCACCGCGTGATCGACGGTGCATTGGGTGCACAATTGCTGCAGGCCATTGTCGACGGATTGGAAAATCCGATGAGCATGCTGGCGTAACCGGCGACATAAACCAAAGGAAACGGGGGTCATCATGGCCCCCGTTTTTTATGATCTTACGCCCGCACCACCAAGGTTCCCACCATCTGATCGTGCAGGGTTTGATTCCACTTGGAAAACATCGCCGACAAAATACCAAACCCGAACAAATATAGGTTAAACGCCAGTGCGATGTTTCGCAAAAACGCCTTGCGAAAGGTCAATATTGATCCGTCAACATCAACAATTCGGATGCGCATCACAATCATTCCCGGCGTCCCCCGCCGCGTTCCACTGATGAAAAATGCAAACACCGCATTCACAGCCACAAGGACAGGCAAGGACGCAACCAATAGGATGGGAAACAAGGCGACATTTGCCAAGGCCAAAAATTCCCTAGGGATTACGTTTGCCTGAAACACCCAATATACGGCCGAGCATAACAACAAAATGTCGATCAACATTGCGAAAAACCGTCGCCACAATGCCGCGGGCAGGATATCCACATAATCAGCCGACCGCCGTGACAACGACAAAACCAACTGAACCGAGACAAACAGGTTAAAAGCCAGTGTCAGGAAAACCCAACCCAGCGGTCTGTCCAAAAATGCCAGTGCAGCTGCGAAAAACACATACCAATCAACCATTTCAGAACCTCGGGTCATAGCGGCGCGGCTGAACCGCGTGGCGTGCGGATGCATAGAATGCGCGCGTGCGATCCAATGTCTGGCGCTTCATAGACTTGGTGGCGGACTTGGACACAGGTTTTTCAATGACATAGGTCTGTGCCATGACGTCATGCAACGCCTGTTTCTGGCGTGTCACCCCTGCCAGAGCAAAGCCCATGTAAAAGGTCGCATAGCTAAAAATATGATACAACTGACGCACAATCGCTTGGCCCAAGACGATGCGATTCCCCGACGTATCAACGACACAGATCCCCATCGCTAATTTGCCAGGCGTGGCTTTTAACTCGGAACTTTCGAAAATTACGGAATACAAAAATATGATCAGATAAGGACCAATCATATCACGTAACCCAAGCTGAGAGGCAACCTGGTCAAAATCAAAATTGCGTTGATCGATCATCAGAATGGCAACATAACAGATTACCATCCAACCGAGGATCACCCCATCAATGGTCATCGCGCCAAAACGCTGCCAGAATCCAGCATATGAAAAATCACCGTCATCCTCTGCATCCGCCATTGGCCGAAGCAGAGCGAAAACAATGAATAAGGCCACACATGCAAAAAAATACGTCGTAACCAAGCCCATTTTACCGCACCACTGATTAACTCACTACAAACATTAATAAAATGTTAACCAGAAATTTTGGGCAAAATTATGGCAGGTCTGCCCACCCTGCTAATGCGCGGTTGAGAATGCGTTTACCAAAATGACGCCACTGACGATCAATGCCATCCCCAAAATCGCCTGCCATTGCAGGTGTTGGGCATAGATAAAGTAGCCGATGCAGCTGATTAAAAACACCCCCATCCCCGACCAGGTCGCGTAAACAATCGCGATCGGGATGTCGCGTAGGGCAAGGGTTAACAGATAAAAGGAAACACCATAGCTAATAAACACAAATCCCGTGGGCACCGCCCGGGTAAAGTTTTGGGTCATTGGCAAAAATGTGGTGCCAACCACTTCAAATAAAACCGCAATCGCAAGAAACAAATATGACATGCGCCACGGTAAGAATTTGGCGTGATGTGGTCAAGACACTTTGCAGCATCGATTGAAATGGCCCGTTGCAAAATGCTATGCCTGCGCGATATCGTTCATCTACATTTAACCCGGGGCTGCCACGATGACACTTGCCATCACAATCGCGAATAACTGTTCCATTGGGGCATCGGTCTTTACAGAAAACCCAGTGCGGATTTACAATAACGTGTCCCTCAGCCGTGCAAGAATTGGCGCCTTTTCCTATGTCAGCCCCCATTGCAGCCTGCACCGGGTTCAGATCGGACGATATTGCAGCATCGGAAACGGCACGCAAATCTTATCAATCCACCCCGACAGCGCACTGTCGACCTCTCCGCTTTTTTATCAGGATGTCTTTGCTGCGCCCTTTCGATATCCAGACAAGTCCGAATTTGACAATTTCAAAGATACGACCATTAAAAACGATGTCTGGATCGGCGCAGGTGTCAAAGTTAAATCCGGTGTAACGATTGGGCATGGTGCGATCGTCGGTGCCGGCGCCGTTGTAACCAAGGACGTCCCCGATTTTGCCATCATCGGCGGTGTCCCCGCCCATGACATTCGAAAACGGTTCCCGCAAGAGACCATTGAAAAAATTATGGCGTCAAACTGGTGGGATTTTGACGTGTTTCATGCTGGTCTGTCATGGGATAACCCAGATGTTGCGATCCAGCAGATCACGGATCTGGTCGCCGCGGGTGCATTGGCAAAAAACAATCCCAAATACTATAAAATAACATCCAAGAACGGAACAATCACCGCGTCACCCGCAGATACGACAGACTGACACAGGGCTATAGCGTGATACGCGCTTAATCAGACCAGGTCTGCATACGGTTACCCAATCCGGAACAGCCCGCATCCTCCATGTGTTGCTGAACCCCTTGAAAATCGATGGCGTCCCGGTTTTGACTTAGCTTGGATTTTGCCTCGATTGAATTTATGTGAAACCGGATTGCTACAATATTCGCGATTTTGGCTGCGATAAAGTCGTCCGGCGCATCGCGCATGGCCCAAGCCCGATCCCCATTCAGTCGTGTTTCATGCAACTTTGTCAACTGTCCAACAGCAGCGCGCTTTGCTTTGTCACTGTGATCAAAGTAGAGGTCTCCGTGCATATGAACAACTTGGTAATTCCACGTTGGCACATGTTCATGGTGCTGTGATTTGGTCGGATACCAATTAGGCGTGATATAGGTATCTTCGCCCTGAAAAACAAATGCCGCCTTGCCCCCGTTTTCCAATATGCGATGCATATTATTGGCCAGGGCGATATGCCCAATCAGCGTATCATCGCGCCACATGACAGGCAGATGATTAATTTCAAATTCCGTGCCCGTATGCGCAATACAGGTCCCAAGCGGGAAGCGCGATACAAGCGATCTGATCTGCGCGACATCGCGATCTTTGAAATGGTCTGGCTGATACATTGGTCAATCCCTATGGCTGCCGAATTGATTTAACCCTATCCAGTCGCCCAACTATAACTTTTCTGATGTAATACGTCGACCGCCCCAAGTCCGGGACATCGCAAAATAAAAAGGACCTGCAAATCATGCAAGCCCTTTCTAAAAGGATTAAGATGTTCTCTATCAACGCTTTGCTATTCAGAACATTAAATTAAATAATACTATCAATAACTTAAAAAGCCATTGAAATATATGCGATCTAACTGCTAATCATTATTTTAGGACTGTTCACCCAAATCTGCATTTTACCCCATTTTCTACAAGCACGAATATACCAGTCTGTGCCTTATGCAACTACACCTTCGCTACCGCACAAATCGCCACATTTAACGCCAAAAACGCACACACAGCGCCCTCGCAGCGTGTAGCAGCCAACACATAGCCGCGCTGCCCTTACCCCACTGTACGCTTGCTACACACTCTGTGCACCACCACTGCCCCACAGCCCTTACATCGTTTTCCGATGTAAGCACTACTTGGGCGCTATGGGCTTGATGGGTTGTATAGGCTGCACGATTCGCTGCTGCTGTTGTTGCTGCGAGGACTGCTTTGGCGCAACTTGGGGCGACTTGGGTGCATTTGGCAACTTTGGTAACGGCATACTACGCACAGCACGACGCTGCTTTTGCTTTGGTGCAGTGCTTTGTTCAATGTCTCGCGCCTCGTCAGCAATCGCAACTGCCATCAAACGCAACACTTCCAAACGCACTGCTGCACGTTCCTCACTCGTAATCTGCCTAATCAAATTAAGCGCACGTTGCACATCAGCCAAAGCACTCAATACGCCACCCCATATGTGCAAAATCACCACCCCAAATCTGTAAGTACTTCACTACAAGAAACTGCGTCTCAAAATTTCTTTCCGCAAAACCCATTTCAAGCAGCACCCATTCGTTCTGCAACACGCCACTTTGCTTCTGCTTGTTCGTTTAACGCAGCAGCGCATTTTTCGTGCAGCACAGCAAAACGCTCTGCCCAAGCCCTATGTCGTGCTTCGCTGCTGCACTCCAATTTTGTTTTGTAATAATTCAATTTACTTGCACAAATAGCCAAAGCATCTGCGCTTGGCTGCAAGTTTTTAAACCTTAATGTACGCATATAACTTGCGTTCTTACCAAGCCACCCAACACAAAACTCTTCTTCACCCTTTACAGCATTCGCAGCCATAAGTTCTCGCTTAATTTCTTCCAAAACCATTTTCGTCACTGTTTTTCACCTCGTGCATAAATACACGTGAGCACGTTGTTGGTGCTTACGCAGAGTATTTATCGATGAGAAACAGCAACTAGAGAGAACACGAACTACGCGAACGCATTAAGGCAGAAGGTGCGACTTGGGTTGCGCAACAGCAATTTTGGATATTTGGCACAGCAAAATATTTTGATGGCACAGAGATACACGAACGTAAGGCGCACAAAGACATACAGCACTACTTTAATACAATAGATAAGGCGATACTACGCAGACGCGACTATGACGAAGGCAGAAGACTACAAAGGTTGGTGTTTGTAGAACGAGGCAAAACACGCACGAACACGCATTTCCATTTCTTTATAAAAGGCACACACCTTAAACAATACAAGACTATTTGGCACACAGCACAGGCAAATTGGACAAGGCACATACAAGGCGCTGACAGCATACAGATACATGACAACATTGAATTCATCTACGAACGCAAAGGCTACTGTTGGAAGGAGTTTGACGACATACGCAGCGAAACGCTGCACGTGCCTTGCTGTCACCTTCAAAAACCCAAATACACATAACGCAGTCTAACAAAGGTTATACCTATAATTGACTGTTGGCTTCGCCCTACTGCTGTTGCTTTGCGAAAAGCAGCAAAGTTCTTTTGCATTCAAACACAGTGTTTCAAACACAGTCACACAAAACAGTAGGTTCAAACCTACTGTTTCAACATAACACACTGAACACAAACGAGAATGTCATACTATATGCATTGTATGATATTCTGCTTTAACCAATTGAAATCGAACAATTTACTTTTCCCAAATCAATCGTTGTCCAAACACAATGTCAGAAAATACAATAAGCACACAGAAAACAGCAGATTTGGGAGCAAGCAATGAGACAAGCGCAGACGCTCAAAGACGCAGAAATCAAGCGTGTGTTGGCGCACTGCGCGACACGTCAGCACAGCACACGCGACACAACCATTGTCCTATTCAGCATTAACGCTGGCTTACGAGCAAAGGAACTTGCCGCGCTGCGTGTTGGTGACGTGTATGACGAACTTGGCGCAGTACGCAGCAGTTTCATACTTGCTGCTGAACAGACAAAGGGCAGACGCACACGCACTGTGTATTTGAACAAGGTGCTGCAACGACAACTTGCACAGTATCGCACTGCGCTACGAAACACAGCGCCAACAGCAGCACTGTTCCAAAGTCAAAAAGGCAACTTTTTCAGCGCCAATACAATGTGCCAACTGCTGCTACACATCTACAAAACGTGCAGTTTGAAAGACGCAAGTTCGCATAGCGGCAGACGCACGTTTATAACACGCTTGGCAAGCAAAGGCGTTGGTGTACGTGTGCTTGCAGAACTTGCTGGACACAGCAGCATAGCAACAACGCAACGCTACATTGACGTGAATGCTGAACAATTGGCAAACGCTGTAGAGTTAGTTTAGCAGTCACCAAAGTGCAGCATCAGACAAAGCATTTACGCAAGTAAATTTTAAAGTGACTTTGCTTATATCTTTGTCATTAAGCATCATTGCTTGCCATCCAAATTCATACTCAAGCGGATATGGGGGTACAAAATGCTTACCCAAACCAACGTCAAATCCATATCTCCCATAGTATGCTGGATCTCCATAAACGAGCAACGCATCAACACTATTCTTAATAAAGTGCGCTTTTGCAGCATCAATTAACTTTGTTGCGATACCTTTTTTCTGATGTAGTTTATGGGTGGCTAATGGTGCCAAAATATATGCTGAAATGTCTGACGCTGTATCAAAGTACACTGGAGAAAAACCAACTGCACTCACAACTTTGCCGTCCAATTCATAGCCTATACAGTAATTATTTTGAATATCATTTTCTGAAATTAAACTCTTGATAACAGCGTATGTTATTGGCGCCTCCTCTGTAGAAAAGGAGTTAAAAAACGTATCTTTAATTGTATCTAAATCGCTTACCGTAAGTGCTCTTATCATTGCGCTTTCCTTGTTGGGTTTCATTTCGTTTGCAGCTTTTACATTTTGTTGCAGTTGCGATTTAAGACTTACCGCTGCGTCTTCATAATTTCCAACAGCGCAGTTTCACTCAATTCGCCACGCTTAAAGCGTTTCAGCGCCTCTACCACAAAACTGTCTTCTGCATCGTCTGCTGCTTGCGCCACAGCCTTTGGTGCTCGTTTAGTCTTCGTAATCTCGTGTCTGCGTTTCTTTGACACAAGATGGCTGTAGTGATTTTCAATCTGTGCAACCTTACAGCCCATATTCATAGCCAAGTCATACACACTCACGTCGCCCTTCTCCAAACGCAGCGTCGCATATGTGTGTCGCAGACTGTACAAACTGCGCTTGTCCCCATCCCTATCGTACAACAAGCCATCTTTGCGCTCATTGTATGGCACACGCTGCAGAAACTGCTGAAAGCCTCTGTTTAAATCCACAAACTTTTGCACTGTGCGTGTTTCAGCATCCACTTGCCCAAACCACACCAAGTCGTTCGTTTTGTTGTATGGCGAAGTTTCACGCCAGCGCTTTAAGTAATCATTTGCGCTTGGCTGCGTCTGCACAAAACGTGCTTGTCCTTTTTTCGTTTCCTTACTCACACGCACTTCTGCAATAACACTGTCGCTGCCTTCAACAGCCACGTCGAACTTAATATCGCTCCACATCATCTCACGTGCTTCGCCAACACGCAGCCCACTGTTCGCCAAAAACAGCACAAAGTAGTACATCTGTTGTCGTTGCAGTTTATGCCAAGCGTTCAACCTCTTGTCAGCAAACACGCCCACGCAGTCCCTATAACTGCGTAGATAGCGTGTCAGCGTGTTGTATTCTTCAGCGTCAAATCCAGCACGTCTTGTTGGCTTATTGTTTTTCGTAGGCGCTCGCATTTTGAACACTTGCTGCATACGCCCACGTTCAAACGCATCATAAAATATTTGATTAAGCGCACTTTGCTCCATCAACAGCGTTTTGGCTGCTGGTGCTTTCTTTGCATTATTAGTGCTGCTTGTCTTCGCACCACGTCGCTTTGGATTGTACTTCTGCAAGCGCACACCTTCGTCGCTCGCCCAATACGTTATACGCCAATCCCAATATCCAGAAGCAATCGTTGGCGTAATCTCGTTCAGCAGCACACTCGTGCCATCTTTGTTTTGAAAGTATGGTTTGAAATAACGTGCAGCGTACTTTTCGTGCCAATACTGTCTGCTCGCAGTCCAAGTGCCATTCTTCTTGTTGCGCTCAAACCAATCGTTCCAATGCTTCTCAAACGTGTAATCGTCTAAACTGTGCCCAAGTTTTGCAGCGTGTTGCAGACGCAGTAGTTCGTTCTTTGCGTACTCGTAAGCGTCTTCATACGTTGTAAGTTTCGTGCTGCGTGTAATGTAGCCTTTGCGCCCACCAATCTTCAAACGCATATACCACGCTTGCTTACGATGTGATTTGGCGTTGGG
>CAJXSD010000025.1 GCA_913060475.1 uncultured Paracoccaceae bacterium
AGGCCAAAGTGTATCAGGGCATGATCATCGGCGAACACAGCCGTGACAATGACCTAGAGGTGAACCCGCTAAAGGGTAAGAAATTGACCAACGTCCGCGCCTCGGGCTCCGACGATGCTGTGCGTTTGACCCCGCATATCAATTTCAGCCTAGAAGAGGCCATCGCCTATATCAATGATGACGAATTGGTCGAGGTCACACCAGAATCTGTGCGTCTGCGCAAACGGTATTTGGATCCGCATGAACGCAAACGGATGTCAAAACAACAGGCATAATTAGAAAACCCCGCAGATCGCGGGGTTTTTTATTTCAGGAATATCAGATTGTTAGAAACCAAAGCTAATACCCAAATTTATCGCATTCCTATGCTGTTCGGCCGCCCGTCCGCCTAGGGTTTCGGGATCTGACAGGTTCTGCGAATAGGTAAATTGGTATTCCGCCATAACATCAATCACGTCATTCAGGGCATAGCGTCCCCCCGCGCTAAAACGCATGGCAGGGCCGGCCAACTGTGCGTCAGACGTATTCAAAACTCCAACCCCTAACCCGACATAGGGATCGAACACCTGATCTGGAAACACCTTGTGATAATTTAGCGTAAAAATGCTGTCATCCGAACCGGTCAACTGATCGAGGTCATCAAATGCCGGTTGGGTCGCAAAATCGCGACTGTATTCAACACCAATGCCATCGGTCCCCACCCAATGGGTATACCGCATGCCAAACAGCGGCCCAGATCTCGTTGCGCCATCAGCATCACGCGCATCACCATTGATGTCATAGGTCAACGTCCCTGGACGATGCACGCCTACGCCCGCAAAAAATGACATTTCATTCTCTGCGACCGCTGTCCCTGCCATGATGACCACAGCCAAATAAGTTATGACACACCGAAAAATCACATTTCGCCCCTAATTGGATAACCAAATGCATCAACGACACAATTTGGGATCACTATAGACGAAAGTCATAAACAAATCCTTAAATGCGCAAAAAGGGCGCAGAATGCGCCCCAATTCAAATCAAACTGACACTAATTATGATTTCGAGGATCCCAAAATCTGGTTCATCGTGACAGATGGGTTTGTGCAGCCTGCATTGCCCACCTTCTTCGCGGGAACACCGGCCATTGTGGATTTTGGCGGTACATCGGCCAAAACGACCGACCCGGCGGCAATGCGGCTGCAGGCGCCCACATGGATATTGCCCAGCACCTTGGCCCCAGCCCCGATCAATACACCATCGCCGATTTTGGGATGGCGGTCGCTTTCCTCTTTACCGGTGCCGCCAAGGGTGACGGAATGCAACATAGACACATTGTTGCCCACAACCGCCGTTTCACCGATGACGATGGAATGGGCGTGGTCAATCATGATGCCCTGACCGATCCGTGCGGCGGGATGGATGTCTACGCCGAATGCCTCGGATATGCGCATCTGGAACATATAGGCCATGTCCTGACGCCCCTTTTGCCACAGCCAATGGGCCACACGATAGGCCTGTAGCGCCTGGAACCCCTTGAAAAACAGCAAGGGTTGCAAAAAACGATGGCAGGCGGGATCACGTTCATAGACGGCCACGATATCCGCCCGCGCCTTAAGCGCCAGTGTTTCATCATCGGCATAGGCCGCATCGCAAATTTCACGCACCAATTGTTCCGACATTTCGGGCGACGCCAGTTTTGACGAAATCCGATAGGCCAGTGCAGCCTCGATCGATTGATGGTGCAACACGCACAGATGCACCATGCCACCCAACAGGGGTTCGTGTTCGACGGCCTCTTGTGCCTCGGCGACCAGTTGCGCCCAAACGGGGTCCAGGGCAACCAGATTTTCGCGTGTTTTGCGCATGGCGATATCCTTGTAATCTGTCGAAACACATAGGATTTTTCGCCGCAAAAGTCAAGATCGCCCCCCATCCGCGCGTGCCATCCACAAGGCCAGGCGCGCCAAAACCACCTGATTTGCATGGCGAAAGTTGGCATTGCGCAAATCCGGTTCACAGGGCAAATTTTCCCGCGCAATCGTGGCCCGCAGCGTGCCATCGCCCAATTCCGGCCGATAGCATCCTGATTTTCGCAGTTTATCGGCCAGATGGGCCCGTTCGATCAACGTATCGCAGACCATCGCCCGCAGGTTCGGGGGGTATGTCATCAAAAACCGCGCAACAGCCGCAAGGTCGGGGTGTAAAACGGGCCGCATATTATTCCCCTAGGCCAGATTCAGACGGGCGAAATACCCGTCGCCCAGTTGCGGATCCCGCTGCGCCACCTGGATCGCCACATTTTGCGCGCCCTGCGCCCCTAGCAGGCCATCCCATGTGGATCTGTCCCAGCTGATTTGGGCCTGATCCACGGTAGTATCCCAAAGGGTCGCATCCCCGCGTGTCACCAAAACGCGATACCGTTCCACGCTATATTCCAACGGGATGTCCTCGGGCCCCCATCGGTCGGCATCCAAACGCCCCCGCCGCGTCCATGTGACGGAAATCTGATCTGCCCCCAAATCACACCGCAGATGACAGGGCGCCATGGCCCGCAGGCCTTGGGCCGTATAGGCATAATCAATCTGGCGATAGGCCGCATCCAGTAAGGACCGCCCAGCCGGACCAATGTGATATTGTCGCATCTGGTCGCGTTGTTCCAGTGACAGCGGAATTTGCATGGGCTGTGCGCCCAGATAAACAAACTGTGTCTCTTCTGGCCAAACCTGCGGCATCACGGCATCGGTGCCATGCTGCCCGCGCAACAGATGGGTCAACCGGTACCGGTTTGGCGCAATCAATTCGGCCCATTTGAATTGAATGATTTCCCAATGTTGGGTTTGCGGCACACCGATGGCCGCGAAATTTCCGCCATTTTCCAACGCAGCCTGCGAAATCGACTGCAGCGCGCCGGACACAATCGCAACCTCGACCCCGCGGCCCATATCGGGATAGGCACTGCTGTGCGGGGTCAGGGCGGTTTTGGTTTTGCCCAAAATTCCACGCTGTGTCACCAACAGGTTTTGCACCGGATCGCCATCCAGATCATTCGACGACACCGCAACAGATCCCGGCCAGGGATTGCCCGACACGACCACATAGGGCGCCCCAACGGAATCTAATGATTTCAGCTGGGGAATGTCCAACAAAACGGTTTGCACCGGCAAGGGCGGCACATGCGGGGTCAGATCAACCCGATCCTGGATCGGCGGTGCCGATTGATAGGCGTCGGAATCGACCCGGTGGGCGGTGATATTCAAATATGGCCCCCGCTCTATCTGGTTGATACGGTAAACCTGATCGGGTGCATCGCGAAATACGATATGATCGCCCGCGTTCACATCCCCCAACGATGGGGCCAGCGCGCAGGAAATGGTGTCGCGCCCTGCCCGCAGATCGCTCAGCCAATGTTCCAATGTTTCGCGGGCCTCGGATCGGGTCAGGACCAGCGGCAATTCCGTGCGCGCCACCTGATCGGCATCACCAAAGGGGACAACGATTTCTTCGGCCACGGGGTCAAAATCGCCATCCGCCTGGGCAAAGACCAATTGCAATCGGCCGGGCAATTCGGCCGGTGCCATGCGGGTGTGCTCCAGCACTGGGTCTTGTGCCGTGACCGCCACCAAGCTGTCGCGATCAATCGTCACAATGCCCGCGGGACGCCGTGGCACAAACACCAAGGCCCCGTCACGTTCAACCATGTCAAATCCGTACCGATCCGACAGGGCCTGCAACATTTGGCGGCCCGTATCGGGGGATGTCACGGTATAGCCGCGAACGACGCCGTGCAACAGTGATACATCAAAATGCGAAATACCACAGATCGTACATATTTCGGCAACCAACGCCGCCAGTGGCATATGCGTGGCGCGTCCGTTTAGCCAATGGCCGGTGCGATAATTTGGCCCATCACTCCAGACGGATTTGGCGTTGGGAAACCACGGATAGGGGCGTGCGTCCCAGGCCCAAATATAAATCCGATCCAGTGCAATCATTGGCCCGCCATAGGTGGGCGACACCGGATTATGGTCAGGATCGGCCCAATAGTCATGCAGCGCCGTCAAAAACGCATGCTGCATCGCGTCATCGCGCAGCCCCGTCGAATAATGCGGCAGGCTGGATTCCGACGATTTAGGATCCAAAAATTTGTTCGGCTGATTGGCCCCCTTGTCAATCGCGGCACAGCCCAATTCGGTAAACCAAATGGGTTTTGATTTGGGCACCCACGCTGTTGCAGTATCTTGGCGGATGCCGTCAATACGTTCATGATGCGGGTTTGACCACCAATTGACCAAATCCTTGTACCAGCGCATCAACGCGGTCGGGACTGCCCGTGCCGTGATACCCCTGCGCCGACATTTGCACCATTTGGTTTTCCAAGATCGACAGGCCGCGCAAATGCTGCACCCGCCCCTGTTCATAGAGTGCTGCAACAGGTTCGGCGCGCGCCACCTTGCCCCGACTGGCCCGAATGGCGCGATAGGATACATCGGAATCAACCTGACGAATGACCGTTTCGACCAGATCGCCGCCTTGGTTGACCTCGGCAATCAGGCGATCGGCATTATGGGTATGATAGGCATCAATCGCGACCTGCGCCCAGACCAGCGGGCTGGTGCCCTGAACGCTGTAATCGGCAATCACAACCGCCCGCGTGGGATCGTGCGCCAAAATACCGGCTACGATAATCCCGCAACTGTCCGACCGCGCATGCCCCGTGACAGGGGGATCGACCGCCACCACAACGCGGGACAGGTCGGGACAGGTGTCAACAGACAGCTGCGCCAAATCCCCGTCGCGCCACAATGCGCCATCGACCGTATCAATCAAAATGCCATCCAATTCCTGCTGCCCCAAACGGGTACCGGCGTAACGCGCGTTTACCTCGGCCAGAAAGCTGGCGGCCAGATTGGCACGGTTCGCGGATGTGGGGGCGTGGGTCATCACGGTGCTGGGGCTGGCCAACAGGGATTTTAGCACATCCACCGATCGCGGTGTTGTTGTCACACAGACCCGTGGATCATCCCCCAACCGCAGCGCAAATTGCAGCATATCCCAGGTGTCCTGCCCAATGCGCCATTTGGCCAATTCATCGCACCATGCGGCGTCAAACTGGGGGCCCCGTAACCCTTGGGGATCATGGGCGGAAAAAATCTGCGCCGTGGCCCCGTTGGGCCAGATCAGCCGTTTTTTCGTGGCCTCCCATTTGGGGCGGCGATCGGGGGGCGAACAGGCCATGATTCCACTGTCGCCAAAAATCATGACATCGCGCGCCTGATCCAGCGTTTCGGCCACCAAGGCCACGCGCCTTGCGCGGCCCGCGTCCAAGGGGCGCGGCCCCTCGACCATGGCGCGGACCCATTCGGCGCCCGCACGGGTTTTCCCCGCCCCACGGCCGCCCAGAATGATCCAAGATCGCCAGTCGCCATCAGGAGGCAGTTGATGATCCATCGCCCAAAATTCGAACAAAAAAGGGAGAGCCATAAGCTCTCCCTCGGAAAGGTCACTGAGAAACCTTTCCCTGATCGCAACATCGGCGCAGGCGATCCAATCTGCACCCGATCTGAGATTTGGCTTGGGCCAGGTCAAGCCCATAGTCGCCTGAGATTCCTTTACTTTTTCGGTTGTGTTCTGCAACGGTTCGTTCCGCTTCATAGGCCAGCTTAAGCCATCCCCTAAGATCTTGGAACAGCTTGCGGACTTCGGTTTCGGTTACTACGTCCCCAGAGTGAACCCGTTGAGCGAGGTTTTCTATATCTTGGGCAAAACTGCTAAGTGTCCGTTCCAGCCGTTCAAATTCGGCAGACAACGGATTTGCCTGGTCGTCCGGGGTGATTAAAATCATGTGATTTCAGGTTCCTTTTCTATGGTCCCCTGTCCAAACATGCCGGTCATGTTCAGCGCATCCCTTATGTCAAAAATTTCGGAAAAAATCCACAAAATCAATAATTTGCAACGTGCGCGGCGGTAACGGTTTGGCAAGATATAACAAACCCCCACACAACATTATGTGCGGGGGTCTAAATAAAGTGATTCAGATTTTGTTAACCACAGGATCAATCGGTGGCGCGTTCGGCCTCGATCTGGCGCCATTTGGCGACATTGGCGTTATGTTCGGCCAAGGTTTCGGCAAAGGCATGCCCACCCGTACCATCCGCCACAAAGAAGATATAGCGGCTGTCGTCTGGGTTGACCGCCGCGGCAATCGCCTCGGCCCCGGGGTTTGCAATGGGTGTGGGCGGCAAGCCACGGATCACATAGGTGTTCCAAGGTGTTTCACCCCGCAATTCCGACCGGCGCAGACCACGGCCCAAAACACCCTGCCCCTTGGTGATGCCATAGATCACCGTTGGGTCCGTTTGTAATGGCATGCCCTGATTCAACCGGTTGACAAAAACAGAACTGACCAATCCGCGTTCATCGGGAACGGATGTTTCCTTTTCAATGATAGAGGCAAGGATCAGCGCCTCTTCTTTGGATTTAAGCGGCAAATCAGCGGCGCGATTGGCCCAGGCCTGATCCAAGATCGACACCTGGCGCGCCACCATATCGGCGATAACAGACGCGCGTGTGTCGCCTGATGCAACCTCATAGCTATAGGGGGCCAATGTGCCTTCGGCGGGAATATCGGTGATTTCGCCTTGCAACACCTCGATCCCGTTGATCGCCTGAACCACTTGCCAGCTGGTCACACCTTCGGCCATGGCGATGCGGTGACGGGTGGCCATACCATCCAGAACACGGGTGTATTCACTGGGCGCATCGTCGCCCATTTTGAATTCGGCCCGTTCCACAAACCGTTCGGTCGCGGGATCCAGTTCGCGCACCTGAATTGTGGTCGAGGCGACGCCAATACGATAGACGATTTCCGTCCCACAGGTATTTGCACCCCCCTTGGTAATCAGATCAACGACCTGATCCATGGATGCCGCCGCAGGGATCAGAAAACTGCCTGCTTTCAGTTGGTTAGATTTGCCTTGATACTCGGCGCCGATCCGAAACAGCGCGGCGCTGGAAATCGCACCCTGTTTTTTCAACACATCCGCCGTGTCGTAAAATTTGCTGCCAGGCGCCACGCGCAGGCAAATCCCCTGATCCAGAGGGCCCGCCTGCGTAAATTCGTTTTTCGCCCAGAGGCCAGCAATACCCACGCCCAGAAAAACGATGATCAGAAATGTCAGTGCGTTTGATGCAACGCTACGCCACATTACGATACCTTACCCAGCAGCAAGCTGGCGTTTGTGCCACCAAATCCGAATGAATTTGACAGAGCATAGTTGATTTCGCGTTCGCGTTTGGCATTGGGGGCCAAATCAACCGCAGTTTCAATCGCGGGCGTGTCCAAATTGATGGTGGGCGGGGCCACCTGATCACGGATTGCAAGGATGGTAAAAATCGCCTCGACCGCGCCGGCAGCGCCCAGCAGGTGACCGATGGATGATTTGGTCGATGACATGGTCAATTTGCTGGCCGCATCGCCCATCATGCGTTCCACGGCGCCCAATTCGATGACATCGGCCATGGTGGATGTGCCGTGCGCATTGACATAATCCAGTTGCGCAGGGTCCAAATTCGCCTTGGCCAGCGCCGCACGCATGGCGCGTTCGCCGCCCTCGCCGTCCTCGGACGGTGCGGTGATGTGATAGGCGTCGCCCGACAGGCCATAGCCCAGCACCTCGGCATAGATTTTGGCACCGCGCGCCTTGGCGTGTTCGTATTCCTCAAGAACGACAATGCCGGCCCCTTCGCCCATGACGAACCCGTCGCGGTCCGCATCATAGGGGCGTGATGCCGATTGTGGGTCATCTTCGCGTTTGGTGGACAGCGCTTTGCAGGCGTTAAACCCTGCAATCCCGATTTCACAGATGGCCGCCTCGGCCCCGCCGGCAATCATCACATCTGCATCCGATGTCATGATCAACCTCGCCGCATCGCCAATGGCATGCGCCCCTGTGGAACAGGCGGTCACGACCGAATGGTTTGGCCCCTTGAACCCGTATTTAATCGACACCTGACCCGAAATCAGGTTGATCAAGGCACCCGGAATGAAAAACGGGGACACGCGGCGCGGGCCTTTTTCGGCCATCATCAGGGTGGTGTTGGCAATCGAATTCAGGCCGCCAATACCGGACCCAATCATTACCCCTGTGCGCAGCAGGCTTTCTTGGTCCTCGGGCATCCAACCGGCATCTTCGACGGCCTGTTGCGCCGCGGCAATCCCGTACAGGATGAAATCATCCACCTTGCGGCGCTCTTTGACCTCCATCCAGTCGTCGGGGTTAAAGGTGCCATCAGTGCCATCGCCATAGGGTACTTCGCAGGCGTATTTCGTCGTGACGCGAGACGCATCAAAGCGGGTGATGGGCCCTGCCCCTGATTGTCCAGCCAACAGACGTGACCATGTTTCTTCGACACCGCAAGCCAGCGGTGAAACCATTCCTAATCCTGTTACGACGACGCGACGCATGTTCATGCCCCTTTTATCTAAGACTTGTTATCTCAGGACATACCGTGGTTTACCCCTTGGGGGCAAGATCTATGCGCCCGAAAGGCTGCGGTTTTCGGGAATTTTTCTGCGCTAGGTTTCTGCGCTTGTTTTCTGCGCTTGGTTGTAGAATCAAAAAACCCCTGACCGTGTGATCAGGGGTTTTGAAATCTGAAATCAGATCCGTGCGCTTAGGCAGCTTCGGAAATGAATTTGACCGCGTCACCAAAGGATTGGATGTTTTCCGCTGCGTCATCAGGAATTTCAATGCCGAACTCTTCTTCGAACGCCATTACCAATTCGACGGTGTCCAAGCTGTCTGCGCCCAGATCATCAATGAATGATGCGCTTTCGACAACTTTTGCTTCGTCAACGCCTAGGTGATCTACAACGATTTTCTTTACGCGGTCTGCGATATCGCTCATTTTAATATCCTCATATTTCTTGGGCCAGGCCCGATGTCATACCCACCTGTATCAGGCCGGAACAATACCCCGTTCTAGGGCGGTTGAAACTGCACAGCAGTCAAAGACGACCCGCATTCGCTGGCCGACCCTTACCTGCGCTATAGCATAATGAACACGATTGGCAAATAATTTCATCGCAGGATTTTGACGCCGCGGCAGGGTTTTAGGCACAAAATCCAGATTTTTGTTCCAATGCCCCCCAATCCCTGGGCGATGGGGGCGATATGTTCACGCGATACGGGAATCACACGCGCCATATTACGGGCCATAAAAAAGCCGGACCAATAAGATCCGGCTTGATTTGCAATCTAGGGCTGCGCGGCCTAGACCATGGCCATGCCGCCATTGACATGCAATGTCGATCCGGTCATGTATCCCGCCTGATCAGACGCCAAATACAACACCGCCGCCGCAATATCGCCGGGCTGGCCCATGCGGCCTGCGGGAATTTGCGTCAGGATGTTGGATTTCTGGTCATCGTTCAATTTATCGGTCATGGCCGTCTGGATAAATCCGGGGGCCACTGCGTTGACGGTGATGCCACGGCTTGCGACCTCATAGGCCAATGATTTGGACATGCCGATCATGCCCGCCTTGGACGCGGCATAGTTGCCCTGACCGGGGTTGCCGGTGGTGCCCACAACGGAACTGATGTTGACGATGCGGCCCCAACGGGCCTTCATCATGCCGCGCAACACGCCACGACACAGGCGCATGGTGGCGGTCAAGTTTACGTCCAATACGGAATTCCATTCGTCATCCGACATACGCATGAACAAATTATCGCGAGTGATCCCTGCGTTATTGACCAAAATATCAACGCTGCCCATCGCGGCCACCGCCTGTTTTGGCAGCGCCTCGACCGCATCGGCATCAGACAGATTACAGGTCAGCACATGCACGCGATCGCCCAACTCTGCGGCCAGTTCATCCAAAGGACCCTGACGGGTGCCCGAAATGGCAACCGTGGCGCCCGCCGCATGCAGCGCCTTGGCGATTTCGCCACCAATGCCGCCGGATGCCCCAGTGATCAGCGCGTTTTTTCCTGTTAAATCAAACATGTTCTCTCCTTACTTCAGGCCTTATTTCAGGCTGGCGGCGGCATCCGCCACATCCGCAGCCGTACCTACCGCACGGCAATTTGTTTCCTTGGCAATGCGGCGCACCATGCCGGACAATGCCTTGCCCGCGCCGATTTCCCACATTTCGGTGACACCCTGTTCCGCCATCCATTGAACAGATTCGCGCCAGCGCACGGCACCGGTGACCTGTTCCACCAACAGATTGCGGATCAACATTGGGTCACTGACCGCCTCGGCGCGCACGTTCGACACAACCGGCACGGCAGGTTCGTTGATCGTCACATCATCCAAAGCCTGCGCCATTTTTTCCGCCGCAGGGGCCATCAATGCACAATGGAATGGGGCGGACACCGGCAACAACAATGCGCGTTTTGCGCCGGTTTCCTTGGCGATGGCCACGGCACGTTCCACGGCCGCCTTGGATCCGGACACAACCACCTGGGATGGGTCATTGTCGTTGGCGGCTTGGCACACCTCGCCCTGTGATGCGGCCTCGGCCACTTGGGTCACGGTGGCGAAATCCAGGCCCAAAATCGCGGCCATGGCACCCTGTCCCACGGGAACCGCGGCCTGCATCGCCTGCCCGCGCAACCGCAGCAAACGTGCCGCATCGGCAACCGTGATGGCACCGGCCAAGGCCAGCGCAGAATATTCGCCCAAGCTATGACCAGCCACATAAGAGGCGGCAGAAATATCGACACCCTCGGATTCCAGCGCGCGGAACGCGGCCATGGATGTGGCCATCAAGGCGGGCTGTGCATTTTGCGTCAGGGTCAGCGTTTCGATGTCACCTTCCCAAATCAATGCGCTCAGCGCTTCGCCCAGGGCGTCATCAACCTCTTGGAACACAGCGCGGGCCGCGGGATAGGCATCCGCCAAATCCCGTCCCATGCCGATGGTTTGTGCCCCCTGTCCGGGGCAAAGAAAAGCGCGTGCCATCAGAAATCTCCTGTCGTGTCTCGTTTATGTTCAGATACCCAAGCGGGCACAGGCATGCAATGGCAGATCCCGCTAATTCGTGCGATCGCGGGCCAAACGATAAATATGCCACGATGCATGCCCCACCCAGGGCAATACGATAAACAACCCCAACAATCCGGGCAGCATCGCAACAAAGGACACAATCGCAATAATCGCGGCCCAGACCATCATGGTTGCAAAATTATTCTGCACCACCTGAAACGATGTGATCATCGCGGTGACAAAATCCACCTCGCGGTCCAACAGCAGCGGCAGCGAAATCACGGTAATCATATAGACCAACAGCGAAAACACCGCCCCCACCAGCGTGCCAACCCCCAGCATCATCAACCCGTTCGGGGTTAAAAACACGTCAAACGAACTGGAAACATTGGTCATGACCGACAGGCCCAGAAACAGGGCGAAAATCATATGGCCCAGAAAAAACCAAAACAGCAATATCACGATAATCACCGCGCTGATGGATGGCAATTGGCGTTTGCGTTGATGGGCAATTACGCCCAGAATATCCCCCCAATTCAGGGGCAAACCCAGATCCAGTCTGCGCGACACCTCATAGAGGCCCACGGCGGCAAAGGGGCCAATGATGGGAAAGCCCGAGACAACCAAAACCGCCCAATAGGTCTGCCCCGTGGCATAGGCCAGATATAACATCGCCCATCCCAAGGCCACATAGACCCCCGCAAAAAACACCCCAAATCGCGGTGCTGTGCGCAAATCCTGCCAGGCCAATCGTGCGGCATGGCGGATCAGGTCCAAGTCAATTCGGCCCATGGATGGCACGCCCAAGGGGCGATCAGTATGTGGCATGATATGCGTTTCCCGTGTTTTGCACCTACACTGGCGCATCACCATCCACAAATCAAGCCACCTGTTCCCCTGCCCCTAGTGTGCCGGTGCGGTTTGGGAATAGGGATAGGCCATATGCCAATCCTGCGCATACCCCAACAGACGCGCATCCGATCCCTTGGGACCGATCATCTGCACCCCTGCGGGCAGGCCAGTTGCGCCAAATCCAATCGGCAAGTTCACCACCGGCAGACCGATCAATCCAGCAGGGATCACGATTTGCATCCACCGATGATAGGTGTCCATCGCCACCCCGTCGATGGTTTCGGGATGCACCCATGTTTTATCAAAGGGCCAGACCTGCGCGGACGGCAGGATCAGCGCATCATATCTGGCAAATAATTCCGCCGCGCGGGCGTACCATTGGCTGCGGATCACCGAGGCGCGGTGAATATCCATCGCCGATAGCTGTAAGCCGTTTTCAATTTCCCAAACGGCGGCAGGTTTCAACATGTCCCGCGTTTTGGCGTTGTCATACAAGGCAAACAATCCCGCACAGACCGCCCAATGACGCAATGTGGTCCAAGATTGCCAAAGGGCCCCCATATCAAAGGGCGCGTCGATCACGTCAACCTGCACGCCCAGGCGTTCCATATCGCGCAGGGCGTTGTTCGTGATATCCAAAATGCCCGCATCCATGGGCAAGCCCCAGGATCCCAGATACCCGATCCGCGCGCCCTTGACGCGATGTGCTTGCATCTGGGTCAGGAAATCTTGGGCCGGCAGGCCATGGGGCTGACGCGGATCAGGACCAGATTGCACCCCCAGCAACAGGGCCAAATCCCGCGGGCTGCGGGCCATGGGGCCATTTGTGGCCAACTGCTGGCCGAATGTATCGCCCAAGGGTTCACTGGGCACCAATCCCCATGTGGGGCGCATGCCATAGACGTTGTTCCAGCCCGCAGGATTGCGCAGCGATCCCATCATATCCGACCCATCCGCAATCGCCACCATCCGCGTGGCCAGTGCCACGGCTGCGCCCCCCGATGACCCGCCCGCCGATCGCGTGGGATCATAGGCATTGGCCGTGGTGCCGTGAACGGGGTTGAACGTATGACTGCCCAGACCAAATTCAGGCGTATTGGTTTTGCCGATCACCACCGCCCCCGCCGCACGCATCCGCGCCACAAACAGGTCATCGCGAGCCGCAGGCGTTTGGGGAAAGGCCGGTGATCCCATAGAGGTGGGAAACCCCTGCGCATTCGACAGATCCTTGACCGCCAAGGGCAAACCAAAGAGCGCGCCAGATTTATCCGCCTGTGCGTCCATGGCGCGGGCTGCGGACAAACAGGTTTCGGGATCGGCCATCGACACAATCGCCCCATGGGCCGGATTGACCGCCGCCACACGATCCAGCGTCAGTTGCATAACCTGGGTCGCGGAAATGGTTTCCGAACGGATTTCTGCAACCAAATCAACTGTGTCCAAATTCAAAATATCCATAATGTGCCCCTGCCTGTTTTGGTATTTCTTTGTGTAAGTTCATTTTTGCAAACTGCCAAACAAAAAACGCCCGCCACAAAAACGCCCGCCCTTATGATCAAGGACGGGCGTAGGCCTGTGGCATATGTGACGTATTAGGCGGCGTCTGACAGGATTGTTTTCAACGTGCCATCAATCGCAGTGGTGGTTTTGTTGATTTCGCTAATCGCGGTCGATTGTTCGCGCACGGTGGCCGATACGGTTTGGATGGATTCGGCCACCTCGAAAATGCCGCTGGCGATATCATCCAAGGCGGCACCGGATTGATTCACAATTTCCGACCCACGTTGGACCTGTTTGCTGCTTTGAACGATCAGTTCCGAAATGTCACTGGCAGCCTTGGCCGAGCGTGCGGCCAATTGCTGAACCTCGGCCGCAACCACGGCAAAGCCCCGTCCCGCCGATCCTGCGCGCGCGGCCTCGACCCGGGCGTTCAGCGCCAACAGGTTGGTTTGGAATGAAATTTCATCGATCAACTTGGTGATATTTGAAATTTCGCTGGAACTGTTGCGGATGTCGCCCATCGCCGCAATCGCGGTTTTAACGGTTTGCGTGCCGCGATCTGATTTTTCTTTGATGGATGTGCTCTTGGTACGGGCCTGGTCTGCCAATTCGGCCGCCACGTTTACGGAATGCGACAGCTGTTCAATCGCGGTTGCTGCGCGTTCCAATTCAGCGGCGACATAATGCGATTGCTCCATCTTTTCTTTGGCCAGGCGCGATGCCTCGGCGGCCTCGGCCACGGCTTGGGCGCGTGCGTCAGCCTGAAACTGTTGCGCTTTGCGGGTTTCATCGCGAAAAACGGCCAATGCAATGATCAAAGACCCCAATTCGTTTTTGTGGGCCCGCGGCAGGGTAATATCCAAATTTCCGCCTGCCATCTGCTTTGCTGCATCCGCCAGACCAGCGACCTGCGCGCGCAGCACCCAGACCACCAGACCGGCAACCGCAATCGTTGCAATCACCGTCATCAATGCCCCCCATAAGACGGTCATATAATCGCCCCAGATACGATCAATTTTGGCATCAATTATGACCATAACATCTTGCAAAGCCTTGATTTCCAGAGCGCGCAAATCTTTGTGGATCATGTCATAAATTTCGACAAACTGCGCCTGATCGTATCCTTGGAAATTCCCAAATTGACCCCAGGCGACAACAATTCCACGCAATTCTAACATGGATTTATGCGCATCACTGTTCAACAGTGTGTCATACATCGCTGCTTGTTCCGGTGCAGCAGTACGCTGGAATTTTGTGAAAAACACCTCTTGGCGTTTTGTGATATCGCTCAGCTGTGCAATATTGGTTTTGTCCCAACGTCCCACCTGGAACGCCCCCGCGCCCAAGGCATGTTCCATCGCGAAATATTCGGTTGCATTCAACAAATAAACCGAGGTCACCAAACTGTGCGATATCTCTGCATGATCGGAAAAGGCCACTGCGTCCTCGATAAAATCGATAACAATTTGATTAATGGCAGTATAGTGGTCAATGACCTCAAACCCTGCATAGGTCATGGATTGGACGTCTTGGCGCAGGGTATTGATATTTGTCAATGCCTCGACGATCAGATCTAGGTCGCGGGTGATTGTATCGTTTATTTCGATGGTCCGCAGATTTGAGATTTCGACCAAAACGTCGTCAATGATCTGATCTGTTATCGCAATATGCGCTTGATAGGCCTCTAGCCCATCTTTGCCGCGCGTCGCGACAAAGGGCAGTGCTGCCGTACGTTCGCGGCGCAAGGCATCGACCAAATTCATGCCATCAATCCCGAAATGGACGACCTCGTCCACTTCTATAATCTTGGAATAATTTGTTTTCTGCTGCCAAATCTGCGCCCCGGCTAGCGCCAAGGACAAAATCACAGGCACGGACAGCGCCAATCCCAAAACCGTGACCAAGCGTCTGGATTGAATAAAACGAATGATGCCGTGCATACTGTGGTGTCCTTTGTTCGCGAAAATCGTCACATGGACTAACGAACAAAATCCTAACGTCATTAGGCTTGGGGACACAAAATTTTAAGATTGATCACCTTGATGCAATTATGTCGCAGCGCGATGCCGATGCCACCGGGGTTAATCCGCGTTGTTCGCATCCGCGCGCGATTTACCCGATACATCCATCGCCAATGTCGCCGCCATAAAGGCATCAAGATCCCCGTCCAACACGCCTTTGGTGTCGGATGTTTCATGGCCTGTGCGCAGATCTTTGACCATTTGATAGGGCTGCAAGACATAGGACCGGATTTGGTTGCCCCAGCCTGCGTCGCCTTTGCTTTCATGCGCCTCATTGATGGCGGCATTGCGGCGGTCCAATTCCATCTGATACAGGCGCGATTTCAACGCCTTCATCGCGATGTCGCGGTTCTGGTGCTGCGATTTTTCGGAACTGGTCACAACGATGCCTGTGGGCATGTGGGTGATCCGCACGGCCGAGTCGGTCGTATTCACGTGCTGGCCACCCGCCCCCGAGGATCGGAACGTATCAATGCGAATATCGGCGGGGTTCACCTGAATATCGATGTTGTCGTCAACCACCGGATAGACCCAGACCGAACAGAACGACGTATGCCGTTTGGCCGCACTGTCAAAGGGTGAAATGCGCACCAAACGATGCACGCCGCTTTCGGATTTCAACCAGCCATAGGCATTGTGCCCCGTGATTTTATAGGTCACCGATTTGATTCCGGCCTCTTCGCCCGGTGTTTCGGATTGCATTTCAACGGTATAACCGGATTTTTCTGCCCAACGCACATACATCCGGGCCAGCATAGACGCCCAGTCACAGCTTTCGGTGCCGCCTGCGCCAGAATGGACCTCAAGGAAGGTGTCGTTTGCATCCGCTTCTCCGTTCAACAACGCCTCCAGCTCTTTGGCGGCGGCTTTCTGAACCAGGGCGCGAATGGCCTCTTCGGCGTCTTTGATCACCTCTTGGTCGTCTTCTAACTCGCCCAACTCGATCAATTCGATGTTGTCGTTCAAATCCTGCTGCATGCTATCGTGGTTCGACACCGCATCAACCAAGGCCTGACGTTCGCGCATCAATTTTTGCGCATTTTCAGGATCGTTCCATAAATCAGGATCCTCAACACGGGCATTGAATTCCTCTAGCCGGTGATGAACCGTGTCCCAACCCATGCGCTGGCGCAACAAATCCAGCGATTTGTTGATTTCAGAAACCATATTTTGAATGTCTGCGCGCATGTTTCACCTTGTTCGTCGATAGTTGGATTACCCGTCTTGGGCCCTAGTTATCCCAGCCCGCCGTATCTAGCAAGATGGGCCAACAACAGAATTAACGTAATGCAATGGGTTAATACAGCCCGCCCGAGCTGAGCGTGCCAAGCGTCGCCTTGGGACCGATTTGCACCTGATCGCCCGTCGATGTGGTGACGGTCTTGACCTCGGCACCGTCTAGGGTGATCATTTCGAAATTCCCCCCCATGGCAAAACCACCATCGAATGTCACGCCAAACACAGGCTCTTCGCCTTCGCGGAAATATTCGGCCACCACATAATCGCCCTGCGCATCATCACTTAGCCGCGCGCCCGTGTTGCGGTCGATGTTGATGAACACGCCGCTTTCGGGCACGCGAAACGGTCCGCCGCCAAATTTTTCGACCGCCGCCTGCATGAATTCATTGAACACTGGCCCACACATACCGCCGCCCGATGTGCCCCGCCCCATGGGGCGCGGGATATCATAGCCAATGTAACACCCCGCCACGATGTTCGACGTAAAGCCCACAAACCACGCGTCCTTGGCGTCATTGGTGGTCCCTGTTTTACCCGCCGCAGGCACGGGCAGGTTGACATAGGATGCGGCCGTGCCGCGATCGACCACGCCTTTCATCATGGATGTCAGTTGATAGGCCGTGATCGCGTCCATCACACGTTCGCGGTTGGAAACGATATAGGGGCCTTTGCCATCGGACAGCCGTTCCAAATCGCAATTCAAGCAGCGGCGCTGATCGTGGCGGTACACGGTTTTGCCAAACCGATCCTGAATGCGATCGACCAAAGTGGGTTCAACCCGTTCGCCCCCATTTGCAAACATCGCATAGGCGGCGACAATTTTGAATAATGTGGTTTCCTCGGACCCCAATGAATTGGCCAGAAACCGGCCCATATTGGAATAAACCCCGAATTTTTCGGCATATTCGGCAATGGTATCCATGCCAACCACCTGCGCCAAACGGATTGTCATCAGGTTGCGCGACCGTTCGATCCCCGTGCGCAGTGGCGTGGGACCATAGAATTGATTTGACGCGTTTTTGGGGCGCCACAACCCTTGGGGGGTGTCAATTTCGATGGGCGCATCGATCACAATCGTCGCAGGCGAATAACCACTGTCCAGCGCCGAGGCATAGACAAAGGGTTTGAAACTGGACCCAGGCTGACGATCCGCCTGTGTCGCGCGATTGAACACGGATGTCTGGTAATCAAACCCGCCCTGCATCGCGATCACGCGGCCGGAATTCACATCCATCGCCATAAACGCGCCCTGCACCTCGCTGGTTTGGCGCAGGGACCAACGCACGAAACTGCCGTCTTCGTCCTTGGTAATGGCACGCACATAGACCACATCGCCCAGATCCAACAGATCCTGCGCGCGTTTTGCCTGCGGGCCCAATTCGCCGTCATCGCGCAATTTGCGCGCCCATGTGACATCGCGGTCCGAAATCCAATGACCGGCGGGATCGTCATCGACGCCATCAATTCCGATGCGTGCTTTGCCGCCTTCGAACCCCAAGACAACGGCGGGATACCATGGGTTATCCACATGGATTGTCCGCGATACGGGCAATTCGGCCAAGGCATCGCGCCATGTGGTTTTGGCGTCCAGCTGCGTCAAATCAATGCGCAACCCCGTGCCGCGCCACACACCTTGGTCGCGGTCATATTTTTCCAACGACCGCTGCAATGCCGTTGCCGCGATTTTTTGCATTTCGGGGTCGATCGTGGCGCGCACGCTCATCCCTGCGGTGAAAAATTCATCCTCGCCAAAGGTGCGGGTCAACTGGCGGCGAATTTCATCCGTAAAATAATCGCGCGGCGGCAAAACCGCGCGGAAACTGTCGAAATCGCCATTTTGCACCGACCGCAGCGGCAAGGCACGTTCAGCGGTATAGGTGGCCTCATCCAGATACCCGTTTTGCCACATTTCGCGCAGCACATAATTGCGCCGTTGTAACAGGCGATCTTTGCGGCGCACGGGGTGATAATCGGACGGGGCCTTGGGCAAGGACGCCAAAAACGCCGCCTCGTGCGGGGCCAGTTCGGCCAGCGTTTTATTGAAATAGGTCTGCGCCGCAGCCGTCACACCATAGGAATTCTGCCCCAGAAAAATTTCATTCAAATAGAGTTCGAGGATTTTTTCCTTGCTCAGCGTTTGTTCGATCCGCGTGGCCAGAATGATTTCCTTGATCTTGCGTTCGATGCGCCGCGATCCGTCCAGCAGGAAATTTTTCATCACCTGTTGCGTGATCGTTGACGCCCCGCGCAGGTTTGACCCACGCGATCGCGCCGCATCCACCGCAGCCGAGGCAATCCCGCGCAAATCATATCCGGGATGGTTATAGAAATTCTTGTCCTCGGCCGAAATAAACGCCTGTTTGATCAGCACCGGAATTTCCTCGGCCGGGGTAAACAGGCGGCGTTCCTTGGCGAATTCGTCGATCAATCGGCCTTGGGATGAATAAATGCGGCTGATGGTGGGCGGATGATATTGCGCCAAGGATGCGTGGCTGGGCAAATCACGCCCATAGACCCAAAACACAGCCCCCAAAGACAGCGCAAAGGCAATGATCCCCAAGGTCAGGGCCGTAAAAATCGCGCCGAAAAAGGATAATATGAATCGGACCACCTGTCCCCCCGCAGTCAGTGTCCCCACGTTATAATCGCGCAAGGGTCCAAGGTCAAAAGGGTTCTGCCGATTTTCGCCGATGGCGTCACGTCAGACCCGTTCCGATTATTGCCGGCGCAGGGCCGCCGCGGCCACATCCTGGGCGCGCCAATTCAGAACCGCGCGCACAATCGCATCGGCAAAGGATTGACGCCATTCAGGGTTTTTTAGGTTTTTCAAATCCTTGCGCGACGACATAAATCCCGCCTCGATCAAAACGGATGGGATATCTGCGGCCTTAAGCACCGAAAAATCGGCCCCGCGATGGGGCCGTCCGTTGACGTGATCCAGCGATTGGTCGAATTCGTCCACCAGCACCTTGGCCAAGGCAATTGACCGTGGCTGGGTTTCACCGCGGGCCAGATCCATCAAAATACCCGTGACTTCGTCATCGGTGCCACGCAGATCGACGCCGGCCAGAATTTCGGCGCGGTCGTGGCGTTCGGCCAATTTTGCCGATGCCGCATCGGTGGCCTGTTGCGACAGGGTATAGACGGTGGCACCGCTGGCCTTTCCTTCGGTCACGATATCGGCGTGCAGAGAGATAAACACATCTGCCCCCGCCTCATGCGCGATTTGAATGCGCTGTTCTAGGGGGACAAATACATCTGTATCGCGCGTCATGATCACACGCAGATTATCGGTGCGCCGAAATGCATCGCGCAACAGACGCGCCAGCGCCAGCATTAAATCGGCCTCATGCGCGTCGCCCACCTGCGCGCCCGGATCGATGCCGCCATGGCCCGGATCAATCGCCACCACAAAGGGCGCGTTTGGATCGCGTTCAACCCGCGTGACCGCGGGGGGCGGCAAACCCGCCATGGCCTGACGATTGGGCGGCCCTGCCCGTTGGGCGAAATCGGCCGCGGTCGTGGCCTGCATGTGCAACGTTAATAATGCGGTCTGATCCACGGGCGCAATCGCCAGACCTGCGCGATCCAGACGTAGGGGCACCGCCAGATCAAACACCATACGCGACCAGCCATCCTGCATCTGGCCATAGCGCAGACCCGTCACACGATCGGACTGGTCAAACCGCCGCAAATCGAACCCCGCGAAATCCAAGGCATTGAATTCCAACACCAATCGGCGCGGGTCATCCAGCGTAAAGATGCGATATGGCACGCCTTGGCTTAGATAAAGTTGCAGCGCTAGGCCATCGTCGCCCTGATCGTGAACCCACGACTGAATGGGATCGATCCGCGCGACGCCCCCCAAGGGGGTTTGCGCAGCCGATGGCAGGGTCAGGCCAACCCACACCATCAGGGCCGCAAGCGCCATAAAAAATCGCGGGGTCCCCATCATGCGATATGTCCCCTTTGGCGCATGAATGTTTCCAACCGCGCCAGTCCCTCTTGGATATCGGCGGTTTGGCGGGCATAGGAAAACCGCAACGTGGTCGCGCCGCGTTTGGGATCAAAATCCAGACCCGGTGTCACCGCGACCCCCGCACTGTCCAAAATATCACGGGCGAATTCCAGTGAATTATCGGTAAACTCGGACACATCCGCATACACATAAAATGCTCCATCCGGTGGCGCGATCTTGGCAAATCCGGCCTTGGGCAGACCCTGCATCATGATATCACGATTACGGCGATAGACGGCCAGATTTTCATCCAATTCATCCCCTGCATCCAGCGCTGCCAATGCGGCCACTTGGGACGCATGGGGCGAACAGATGAACATATTTTGCACCAAACGTTCCACACGGCGCACATGATCGGACGGCACAACCATCCACCCCACGCGCCAGCCTGTCATGGAAAAATATTTCGAAAAGGAATTGATGACATAGACATCATCGGACAATTCCAACGCGGTGACCGCCTTGGCGTCATATTCGATGCCATGATAAATTTCGTCGCTGATAAAGGATGCACCATAATCTTGGGTCGCGCCGATCAACGCCCCCAAGGCGTCGCGATCCAACATTGTGCCCGTCGGGTTCGCAGGCGAGGCCACCAATAACCCCGCCAAATCATGCGCGGCCACATCCGATGGCGCAGGCTGAAACCGGTTTTCCAATGTGGTTTCAATATCCACGGCCTGCAAATCCAGCGCACGCAGGATTTGGCGGTAACTGGGATAGCCGGGCGCTCCGATGCCCACCCGCTGGCCCCCATCAAACAGCGACGTAAACGCCAAAATAAAGGCCCCCGATGATCCGGGCGTAATCACCACCCGCGCAGGGTCCAGATCCAGATTGTACCACTGCCCATAAAGGTCGGCAATTTTACGCCGAAGCGCCGGCAACCCCAGCGCGACCGTATACCCCATAGCATCAGTTGACAGCGACTGTTTCAACGAATCCAATGCCTTAGCGGGCGCGGATGTGCTGGGCTGGCCCACCTCCATGTGAATAATATGGCGGCCCTCGGCCTCGGCCTGACGGGCCAATTCCATGACATCCATCACAATAAAGGGATCGACCGTTCCACGGGTTGAGTTTTTCATGTCATCGCTCCACAGTGGGTCCCAGGGAAATCTGGGCTTGGATGTGCTTTTGGCAATGAATATGGGGTTGCGTCAATGAAATATTTACTGCGCCTGCTGTGCGTCATCGGATTGGTCTGCGGATTTGGGGGGCTCTCGGCCCTGCCCGCCTATGCGGTCGGGTTGTTGCGTGATGCGGATATTGAATTTGCCCTCTCGGAATTATCCAAACCCATTTTGACCGCCGCAGGCCTGTCATCGCAACAGGTGCGCATTTTGGTGGTCGATGATATGGATTTGAACGCCTTTGTGATCGACAGCCGGCATATCTTTGTCCATGCGGGCCTGTTGTTGCGCACGCAAACGCCCGAACAGGTTCAGGCGGTCATCGCGCATGAGGCGGCGCATATCGCCAACGGACATTTCGCGCGCCGCATCCAAAACATGCAAACCGCACGATCCGCCGCAGCCTTTGGCACGGCACTGGCCATCGCCGCGGCCGCCACCACCGGTCAGGGCGAGGCCGCGACAGGTCTGGCCATTGGCATCGGGTCCGCCGCACAGCGCCAATTTCTGGCCCACAGCCGCGCCGAAGAAAGTTCGGCCGACAGTTCGGCCCTGGGCTATATGGTGCGCGCCGGCGTCGACCCACGCGGAATGAAAGAGATGCTGGATATCTTCGTGGGCCAAGAAAACCTGACCCGTGGCCGGCAGGACCCCTATGTCAGATCGCACCCGATTTCGCGCGACCGTGCACGCAACGTAGACGCGCAATCCGGGGCATACCCGAAACAGGCCACCCGCAATGATGCCCGCTATTGGCATGGGCGTGCGATTGGGAAATTGTCTGCCTTTCTGCGATCACCCCAATGGACGTTACGGCGTGCCGGTGAAAGTGTGTCTAAGGATATCGCATACATGCGCCGCGCGGTGGCCCTGTCGCGTCAGGGGGATGTGAATGCTGCCATGGCTGAATTGGACAGGGCCCTGCAACTGCGCCCCAAGGATCCGTTTTTATTGGATTTACAGGCCGAATTGCTGATGCGGAACCGCCAGTTCGCCCGCGCGGCCAAAATCTATGCGCAAGCCGCGAAATATGCGCCGAAGGATCCGATTATTTTGGCCGGTTTGGGCCGCGCACATCTGGCCGCAGGCCAGCCCAAGGCGGCCGTGACCGCATTATCCAAGGCCCGCGACCGCGATTTTCGCAGTGCCAGTTTGTTGCGCGATCTGGCACAGGCCTATGCCAAAACGGGCAACATGCCGATGGCATCGCTATTGACGGCCGAACGCTATGCATTACAAGGTAAGCTTGAGGATGCGAAACTGCACGCGGAACGGGCTGCAGGGCAATTGCCACGCGGCGCGCCCTCTTGGCAGCGGGCGCAAGACATTCTAAGTTTCCGTTAACACGACCACATCAAAACCGGCCCCAAGGGGTCCGAGCACAAAGGATAAACAATGAAACGTACTTTGACATTGGCCGCCTGCACCGCATTGGCCCTGGCCACAACACCGCTGCGTGCAACAGACCTGTCAAATATGACAGCCACAGAACAACAGGCATTCGGCGATGCAGTCCGCGCCTATATTCTGGAAAATCCCGAATTGATCATGGAGGCGGTCAGCATCCTGCGCGAACGCGAAGCACAAGCCGAAGCGCGCGCAGATTTTGATTTGGTCACGGTCAATGCGCAGGATATTTTCGATGACGGGTTTTCCTATGTCGGCGGCAACCCCGAGGGCGATATCACATTGGTCGAGTTTATGGATTACCGCTGCGGTTATTGTCGCAAAGCCTATGATGATGTCGAGGAATTGGTGGCAAGTGATGGCAACATCCGATTGATCGTCAAGGAATTTCCCATTTTGGGTGACGCATCCATGGCGTCATCGCAATTTGCAATTGCCATCAAACAACTGCATGGCGGTGCCGCCTACAAGGATGCGCATGATGCGCTGATCGCGCTGAGTGGTGAGCCCAATGAGGCCACCTTGACCCGTTTGGCCACCAGCCTGGGCCATGACGCCGCCGAAATTATGGAACGGATGAACAGCGATGATGTGTTGATGGAAATCGCCACCACACGCGCGCTGGCCCAACGCCTGCAAATCACAGGTACCCCGACGTTCGTATTGCAGGATGAATTGGTTCGTGGCTATGTACCCCTTGATGCGATGCGCGACCTGGTGTCTGACAAACGAGGATAAGGACAATGACCAAAACCCAATTTTCAATGGCGGCCTTTATTTTGGCACTTGGGTTTTGGTTTTACCAATTCACGCGGCAGGATTTTGATCAATTCGGTCTGCAGTTTCGGTACCTGACGATTTGGGGCCTGTGTGCGGCAGTGGCGGCGCATTGGCTGTTGTGGCGGGCCCGCCGCAGCGGTGCGCCAGATGGTCCTGCCGCGTTAATTTCGGCCAGCGCTGTTTTGAACATCATGGTGATGTTTTTGTACTGGCGGTTATTTTTCATCGATCCCAAGCTGGTCAATGGCGACGGGACACCTGTTTGGTTTCAGGAATATTACCTGCATTTGATTGGCCCGCTGTTACTGGTATTTGATGCGCTGTTTTTGTCGCGCGCCTTTGGCCATCAGGTCCTGCGGGGGCTGGGTTACATCGTGTCGATGTGTCTGGCCTATATCGTCTGGTGCGAAGCGGTCTTGCGCCCCATCAACACAGCGCCCGTGGGCAAGGTGACATCGGGCCTGCCCTATCCATTCCTAAATGACATGGATCTGGCGGGACGGGCCGGATTTTACGGCACAACGATTGGCACCGCACTGGTGTTTTTTGCCCTATGCTGGGCGGTATCCTGGGTGCATCGCCGCCTAAGCGCGTAAAAAATCGCGCAGGTTTTGCGCCACCATATCTGGAACATGATCAGGGAAAAAATGCCCGCCCGGCAAATCAACGGGCGTGATATTTGCGAACCGATCAGCCCATGTGGCCGGCACATCAAACCGCTGGCCCATGATGCCGTCGCGCCCCCACATGATACAGGCGGGCATATTTAACCGCCGCCCCAAATCCGCGGCATCATCTTCGAAATCATAGGCCAGAGCTGCGCGATAATCGTTGCACATGCCGCGAATGGTATCACGGTCTTGCCAGGCTGCGCGATAGGCGGCCAGTTGCTGGGGGTCAAATCCTGCGTCCCCCGCCTGCCCCCATCCCATCAGACAACTGTTGAAATAGGCAATCGGATCTGCGGCAATCATATTTTCGGGCACGGGTTCGGGTTGGGCCAGAAAAAACCAATGGTAATAGGCCTGCGCCACCTCTTTACTGAGGGTCTCCAGCAACAGATGCGTGGGCACAATATCCATCAACGTGACCGAGGCCACAGCATCCGGCACCAGTAATGCCAACCGATGCGCCACACGCGCGCCCCGATCATGCCCCACAACGTGATAGCGGTCATAGCCCAGTGACTGCATCAATGTGATGTGATCACGCGCCATTTCCGTGAACGAATAGTGCGCCACATCACGCGGTTTATCCGACGCGCCATAGCCGCGCAGATCGGGGCAAATTACGTCGTAATCCCCCGTAAACTGCGGGGCGATTTTGGCCCACATCGCATGGGTTTGCGGAAACCCGTGCAAAAACAAAACCGCCTGTTTGCCGGACCGCGCGTGCAGATACTGCACCTGCACCCCATCGCGCAGATGGCTGGCACGCTGAAACCCGTCAAACATGGGTCACGCTTGCGATGGGGATGCGCCTGACACGGCATCCAGAATACGCGCCCAGCTGCGGATGCCTTTGTGGAAACTGTCCAGATCGTATTTTTCATTCGGGCTGTGGATGGCGTCATCATCCTTGGCAAAGCCGATCAACATCGGGCTGACCCCTGTGATGCGCTGAAAATGGCCCGCAATCGGAATGGATCCACCACAGCCGACAAAGGCCGCGGCATCGGGCCATTCATCGGACAATGCCAACCGCGCCTGTTCAAATTCCGCGCTGTCGGTGGCCATTTGCGATGCCTTGGATGCGCCATGTTCCTTAAACGCGACTTGGACATCGGGGGGCAGCATGGATTTGACATAGGCCCGGAAATTTTGGCGAATTTCCAGCGGATCTTGGGTACCGACCAGACGGAAACTGACCTTGGCGCTGGCTTGGGATGGCAGCACGGTTTTGAACCCGTTGCCCGTATATCCCCCATTAATCCCGTTGATTTCACATGTGGGCCGCGACCAAATCATTTCCAGCGGGGTGCGATCAAATTCACCCGCAGGGTGGGACAGGTTCACATCCCCCAAAAACCCCCCATGATCAAATTTCAAATCATCCCATTGCTGGGCAATGTCATCGGGCAATTCAGGCACACCATCATAGAAATTGGGCACGGTTACACGCCCCTGATCATCGTGCAGGCCGGCCAAAACCTTGGACAACACACGAATGGGGTTGATCGCAACACCACCATACATACCGGAATGCAAATCCTTGTCAGGGCCTGTCAAAATGATTTCTTCGCCCAGCAACCCGCGCAGCATGGTGACAATCGCAGGCGTTTTGGATTGAAACAGACCGGTGTCACAGATCAGCACAACATCTGACATCAATTCATCGCGGTTTTCTTGCATGAATGGCACCAAACTGGGCGATCCGCTTTCCTCTTCGCCTTCAAAGAAAAACGTCACCTTGCACGGCAAAGCCCCATGTTCGCTGACCCAGGCGCGGCAGGCCTCGACGAATGTCATCAACTGGCCTTTGTCATCGGATGAACCGCGGCCACGGATCACACGACCCTTGGGGGTGTTTTCCACAACCGGGTCAAACGGATCCCGATCCCACAGATCAATCGGATCAACGGGCTGCACATCATAGTGGCCGTAAAACAGGATATGCGGCGCATCCGCAGGCCCGTCCATATGACCAATGACCATGGGGTGTCCCGGTGTGGGGCATTTACGCGCCGCAACACCAAAGGATTGCAAATCGCTGACCAACCAATCCGCTGCTTGATCACAGTCAGATTGATAATCGGGATCGGTGGAAATGGAGCGTATACGCAACAAATCCAGCAATCTTTGCGTGGATTTTTCCAAATCTGCGTCAATACGCGCCAAAACGGGGGTTAGCGACATGCGATTCTCCTGTTATTAGGTTTCGAGATCAGCCTAACACCGCTGATCCGACTGTCCAGCGGGGCCCTGCCCCGAATGTGAAAGAAAAATGCAAGAAAAGTTTGACCTATAAGAATAATTGAATATGTTAGGGCAAGCAAACGTATGCCGGCGCATGCAAATTCGGGCCACGATGGCAAGCAAAAGGAAAGACCAGATGGATTATAACGCACATCTTGATCAGGCACTGAACCGTCTTCATCAAGAGGGTCGTTATCGGACCTTTATCGACATTGAACGCCAAAAGGGCAATTTCCCGCATGCGCTATGGAACAAACCTGATGGGACGCAACAACCCATCACCGTTTGGTGCGGCAACGATTATCTGGGCATGGGCCAACACCCCGCCGTATTGGCCGCCATGCACGAAGCGATTGATGCAACAGGTGCCGGATCCGGTGGCACACGCAATATTTCGGGGACAACCGTTTATCACAAACGTTTGGAATGGGAATTGGCAGATCTGCACGGCAAGGAATCCGCGCTGTTGTTTACGTCTGCCTATATCGCGAACGATGCGACCCTTTCGACGCTGCCGAAACTGTTCCCCGGTTTGATCATTTATTCTGATGAACTGAACCATGCGTCCATGATCGAAGGCGTGCGCCGCAATGGCGGTGCGAAACGTATTTTCAAACACAACGATGTGGCGCATTTGCGCGAATTGCTGGCCGCGGACGATCCAGCGGCGCCCAAGGTGATTGCGTTCGAATCGGTTTATTCAATGGACGGCGATTTCGGCCCCATCAAGGAAATCTGTGATCTGGCCGATGAATTCGGCGCATTGACCTATATCGACGAAGTGCACGCGGTCGGTATGTATGGCCCCCGCGGGGCGGGTGTGGCCGAACGCGACGGTCTGATGGACCGGATCGACATTATCAACGGCACCCTGGCCAAGGCCTATGGCGTGATGGGCGGCTATATCGCGGCCAGCGCGAAAATGTGTGACGCGGTGCGGTCCTATGCACCTGGGTTCATTTTCACCACATCCCTGCCCCCCGCTGTTGCCGCAGCCGCGGCCGCATCGGTTGCGCATTTGAAAACCGATCAGGAATTGCGCGACAAACACCAAACACAGGCAAAAATCCTGAAAACCCGTCTGAAAGCAATGGGTTTGCCAATCATCGATCATGGCAGCCATATTGTACCGGTGATCGTGGGCGACCCTGTGCATACCAAAAAACTGTCAGACATGCTGTTGGAACAGTTTGGGATTTACGTCCAGCCGATCAATTTCCCGACGGTCCCACGCGGCACAGAACGGTTGCGGTTCACCCCATCCCCCGTGCATGGGCCCAAGGAAATGGACACACTTATTCGCGGCATGGACCAGCTTTGGTCGCATTGTGCGCTGAATCGTGCCGATCTTAGCGCTTAGGCGCGAATCCAGTGCAACTATCCGAAATATATGTTAAGACATCCTTAGGGTAAGGGGCCGATTCGAAAGTGGGGCCCAAACGGGTACGCGCACTGGGGAAATTGAGGTATGGCACGAAAAAATCTGACCGAGGCGGGTCAGACCGAGACAGGTAAACCCAAAGGGTTCGATGATTTCGAACTTAAGCTTGGCGACATGCTGCGCGGGGAACGCGCGACTTTGGGTAAATCACTGCTTGACGTGCAGCGGGAATTGAAAATCAACGCCAACTATATCGCCGCCATCGAAAACTGCGACCCCGATGCGTTCGAAACGCCCGGATTTATTGCGGGGTTTGTGCGGTCTTATGCGCGCTATCTGGGGTTGGATCAGGACGAGGTTTTTCGCCAGTTCTGTGCAGAAAGCGGTTTTGCCACGGCCCACGGGATGTCCGACAAGGCGCTGCCCAAACGTGCGGGCGCTGTCGCGGTCAGCACACGCACACCAGACAGTTTCGATGATCGCGTTTTTGCCAAATCTCCCTCTGCGATCTTGGCCCCATCAGGAAATATGCTGGACCGGTTTGATGCCAGTGCATTCGGATCGATCGCGGTCTTGGCACTGTTGGTCGCAGGTCTGGGCTATGGCGCATGGACGGTGTTTCGGGAAATCCAACAGGTCACAACCGCGCCAGTGGACACGGCCCCCGTCGTGTTGACCGATTTCGACGTGCCCCAAGCGGCAGGTGATGATGGCAGTTTGCAGGTCACGGGCGTAAACCCTGACCAGCGGCCCGACCAATTGGATCGCATTTACCGCCCCGCGGCATTGGACGTGCCGATTTTGGTATCGCGTGACGCACCTATTTCAACGCTGGATCCAAACCGCTATGGCAGCTTTGTCGATCCCGTTGTCGCCCAATTGGACCCCGTTGATCCGGCGGGCATTGATGCCGCTTTGGCGGAAGTGTTGACTGATACGGCACAGATCCCTGCCCCCCAAGTGGTCGAGGATCCGCGCCCTGCCCTGGCCGTGATCGCAACCCGCGAAGCCTGGGTCCAAATCAAATCCAGCAACGGATCGGTTTTGTATGAAAAAATCATGAAACCGGGCGAGGAATACATTTTACCCCAGACAGAAAACGCACCAATGTTGCGTGCGGGCATGTCGGGTTCGGTGTATTTTGCCGTCAATGGCGATTTGTTTGGCCCTGCAGGGACTGGTGGCAACGTGGCCAAGAATGTGGAATTGTCTGTCGCCAGTTTGATGGACACCTATGCGCCCGCGGATTTGGGGCGTGACGAAAATTTGGCGCGTATGGTTGCCGAGCTGCAATTTGACAGTATCGCCCCCATTTCTGAGCAAGAACAATAACCTTGGCGATTGCACCACTGGGCAACTGCGCCTATGTATAGGCTAAGGTTGCGTAACAGTGGAATAGAATATGTCGATCAATCATGTCCGCCCATGGCGAAATATCTATCGCCGGAAATCACGCCAGATCATGGTCGGAAACGTTCCTGTTGGCGGGGATGCGCCCATATCCGTGCAAACCATGACCAATACGGTCACAATAGATATTCGTGCCACAATTGCACAGGTCCAAGCTGCGGCAGAGGCCGGCGCAGATATCGTGCGGATTTCGGTCCCCGATCAGGACAGTTCGCGCGCCCTGAAAGAAATCGTCAAAGAAAGCCCCGTGCCCATCGTGGCCGACATTCATTTCCATTACAAACGCGGGATTGAGGCGGCCGAAGCCGGTGCTGCCTGTTTGCGGATCAATCCGGGTAATATTGGATCTGCCGACCGTGTGCGCGAAGTGGTCCAAGCCGCGCGGGATCATAATTGTTCAATCCGCATCGGGGTCAATGCCGGATCGCTGGAAAAGCATTTGTTGGACAAATACGGCGAACCCTGCCCCGATGCGATGGTCGAGAGCGGGATGGATCATATCAAAATCCTGCAAGATCATGATTTTCACGACTTTAAAATCAGTGTGAAGGCGTCAGATGTGTTCATGGCGGCAGCCGCCTATCAGGCCCTGGCCGAGGCCACAGATGCCCCCATCCATTTGGGCATCACAGAGGCCGGTGGGTTGACGTCGGGCACCATCAAATCCGCCATTGGATTGGGCAATCTGTTGTGGATGGGTATCGGTGACACCATTCGCGTGTCGCTGTCTGCGGACCCTGTCCAAGAGGTCAAGGTGGGGTATGAAATCCTGAAATCGCTGGGCCTGCGGCACCGTGGGGTCAATATCATTTCCTGCCCCTCTTGTGCGCGGCAGGGATTTGACGTGATTAAAACTGTTGAAACCCTGGAGCAGCGTTTGGAGCACATCAAGACCCCCCTAAGTCTGTCGATCATCGGCTGTGTCGTCAATGGTCCGGGCGAGGCATTGATGACGGATGTCGGTTTCACAGGCGGCGGTGCGGGCCATGGGATGGTGTATTGGGCCGGTAAACAAGACCATAAAATCGACAACGACAAAATGGTCGATCATATCGTTGAGTTGGTCGAAAAGCGCGCCCAGGAAATAGAGCAATCGGGCGCGAAATAAACATTAGATTGCGCCCCATGGGCGCAAGCCTGCGGCGCGAGTATTTTTGCAAAAATGAAAGGCTTAGTCCCGGGATTGCGCACTGAGTGCCAGTTTGAGGGCAAGCAGGACCCATGGCGTGCCGTGAAAGACAAGATCAAAAAAATCAATCGGTTGCATCGGTGTGCCGGTGGTCAACATCGAAATTTTTTCCCAGATATGTGGCGCGGGGAAAAACGGTGCGAGCCCCAGTGTCGCGCAGGCCAAAAGCAGAAGCGACGTGGGAAGCCGTAAAATTGCAGATTTCATTTTTTTCTATCCCCGTTTAAGGTGCAAGGCAGATCGAAGCGGTTGGGAGCCACATTTATATGAATTGGATACAGGTGCAAGGGCGGCGTGTTCTGGATCGCACGCGTTGGTCATGGAATGGGTTTGTGCATGTTTGGCGCAGTGAGCCCAGTTTGCACCAGTGGATCGTTGCAAATGTTTTGTCTGGTGGGCTGGCGCTGTATTTACCGCTCAGCCCTGCGGAGACCGCGATATTGATTATGGGGGGCATTTTAACCCTGGCTGCGGAGTGTATGAACACGGCAATCGAACGGGTTGTGGATGACATTAGCACCGAAATTCGGGATGCGGCCAAATTTGCCAAGGATGCGGCCAGTGCTGCAGTGGCCCTGACGGGAATCGCCGTTGGCTGCGCCTGGATTGTGATTTTACTGGGGTAGGTTTTCGGGGTGGAAATGGCGCGGTTGACGGGGCTCGAACCCGCGACCCCCGGCGTGACAGGCCGGTACTCTAACCAACTGAGCTACAACCGCGCGATGGGGTGTGGATATGGATTTTTTCC
>CAJXSD010000026.1 GCA_913060475.1 uncultured Paracoccaceae bacterium
GTTAGGCCTGCCGCCAGCGTTCGTTCTGAGCCAGGATCAAACTCTCAAGTTGAAAGCATGTTACCATGCTATCCTTGACGTTCGAACCTCTGCACATCACTTCCGGTCTGTTCAGGACCGGAAAAACTGTTTGTTGCATCAGTAACCAAAGCTACCGAAAGCCGACAAACAGTGAAGCTGACACTACATCATCGGGCCAAGCCCTAGTAGCGTTGATATGCAGATGTTGATCCATCGATATGAACCAAACTGCCCACATATCTCTTCAGTGTCTTCTATTGTCAAATAACGTCGAGACAAAAGTCACCGACCGCGCTAAACCATTTCCTAGCGCAACCGCCTCAATCTGCCTCTTATCCCCTCAACCGCGCCGCGTTTCCGCCCCGCCGTCTCGGCCACCGTAGCGATCATCGCTGCCGGTGAAGGGGCTTTTACGCATACCACAAAAAACCCGCAACCCCTAAAATACACTTTTTCCAACTTTTTTCAAAAAAAATCACAGACCGCCCATTTTTTGGTAAAGTTAACCACAGTTTCAGTGAGTTATCCACAGATTTACAGGGCGCATTTCGGGAATACGACCGAATCCGGGTGGAATCGGTTCAGGAATCATCACCAGACTCAGGATAAATGATTTGCAGTGAATCGATTTGGATGGGCGCGTCGGTTTGAATGGCCATTAACGCGATCACTGCGCATAGATGATGGCCGCGCTCGTGGCGTTATTGTTTGCCATAGAATACGCCGGTATAGGCCGTGCCCGTCGTTTGTGACCGAACGATCCCCGCCACACCTGCGGATTTTTCGCCCATAATCTGTCCCTGCATCAGGCCACTGGCCTGTGCCCCTGAAATTTCACCGATGGACACAGAAGAGGATGCCATTCCCCCGGTCGCGGGATCTAACGTGATATCACTGACCGTAAACTGGAACTGAGACATATCTGCAGTGGACAAATGCCCGGTGGGTGTCGCGCCCGCAAAATCAAGTGTCAGGGTAAAAGTGCCGGTTTCTTGGGTTTCCAGTGGATCCCCGCCTGACACGGGGATTGATTGGAACACCTGCGCCAGTCCCGAGTAACTGACATCGGATTGGGGCAGTGACACGGGTTTCGTACCAACTGCCAAATTGGCTCGGCCTATATTTTCATTTTCAACCAGGACGACTGATGCAACCTCACCATTGCCCAGGGCAATTCCGTTGGACACAAACGTAATCTGGTTTCCATCACCGGACTGCCCTGACAGTGTTTGTGTATAATACCCCTGGGCGCTGTTACTGGTGGGGGTGGTAATGACATAGTTTTTTGTCTTAAGCGTTTCGGCGAGGGTTAATGTTTCAACAAACCCCTTATAGGCCAGACCATCCGTCGTTTCGAATTGTACGATACTGGATCCGTCCCCCAAGGTCGACAAAACCGCATAAGGAATCGTCTCGACATTATATGATGGTGCGGGGTCCGTTGGATCCGGGGATGTCACTGGGTTTGCAGGCCCTTCGGCTCCGCCGCCACCGCAGGCCGCAACCGTGACTGCAAACAATGAACTATGAATAAACCGAAACCGCATAACGTAATAACCAGATTTGTTTCCGTCAGGTTAGCAAAAAACGTTATGCGGTACGATCAAAACATATCTACAATTTTGCAAATATGTTTTTTAAGTTTTGCAAAGCGGCCAATTAGGATTGGCCAACCTTATCCTGTGTTTTGGTATCAAAATCGGACGAATCGTGGCGTTCGTGTAATTGCAGTGCGGGATCCCCATGCAAACGGTTCACCATCCGACCACGGCGCACTGCATCGCGAGCATCAATCTGTTCGGCCCAGCGCAGAACGTTTTTATAGGACGCGACATCCAAAAATTCCGCCGCATCATATTGGCGCCCCAGGACCAATTGTCCGTACCAAGGCCAAATCGCGATATCAGCAATCGTGTATTCATCGCCCACCATGTATTGTGATTGAGCAAGGTGCTTGTCCAATACGTCCAACTGGCGTTTGACCTCCATCGTGAAACGATCGATGGGATATTCCATTTTAGTGGGCGCATAGGCATAAAAATGGCCAAAACCACCGCCCAGATAGGGCGCGCTGCCCATTTGCCAGAACAGCCAATTCATACATTGCGTTTTTGTAGCCAAATCTTGGGGCAAAAATGCGCCAAAGCGTTCCGCCAAATACAGCAGTATCGATGCAGACTCGAAAATATGCAGATCGGGCGATTGCGTCGTATCGATCAGTGCAGGGATTTTTGAATTCGGGTTGACCGCAACAAAACCGCTGGAAAACTGTTCGCCATTCCCGATATGGATGGGCCATGCGTCATATTCTGCGCCGCTGTGGCCGGCGGCCAGCAACTCTTCGAACATGATGGTGACTTTGACACCGTTTGGTGTGGCCAGCGAATGCAATTGAAACGGATGTTTGCCGCGTGGCAATTCTGCGTCATGGGTGGCCCCTGAAATGGGGCGATTGACCGATTGGAACGCACCCCCGTTTGGTTGTTCCCATGTCCAAACCTTGGGCGGCGTATATTCTGTGTCTGTCATCTTGGTGTTGGCCCCTTATGTTATATCAGCCCCACACTTAGGTCGGGGCTGCATATCTATCAAGGGGCCAAACACAGTTGGGATGGTGATTATTCCAAACGCGCAGGGAATCCATCGGCGCGCAGATCGGTATCCAACAGATCCTCAAGCAGTTTTGCGATCATCGGCGATTGGGCGTCACCGCCAAAGGCCGCTTTGGCTGCGACATAGGTTTGGTTCGTCACCCCTGCCAAATCCAGCGGCACGCCGAATTCGCGCCCGAACTCTAGGGCAAAGCCCAAATCCTTTAGCGCCAGATCGATATTAAAGGCCACATCATAGGACCCATTCAGAATCAATGCCCCCTCGGTTTCGTGAACAAAGGATGTGCCGGAACTGGCTGCAATCGCGTTCCACGCTTGTGCCAGATCCAACCCGCCGCGTTTGGCCAGCATCAATGCCTCAGCGCTGGCTTTTAGGTGGATAAAGGCCAGCATATTTGTGATCACCTTGATGATCGACGCAGACCCCAAGGGGCCCATATGGAATATTTTGTTCCCCATCGCTTCGAACGCGGGCCAATGCAGATCAACCATATCCTTGTCGCCACCTGGCAGCATCGTGATTTCACCGCGCGCGGCCAAATGCACGCCGCCCGTCACGGGCAATTCCAACATGCGCACATCATGATCGCCCGCCACTTGGGCAAATTTCAAAACATCATCACGCCCCAATGTGGACATTTCGATCCAATGCTTGCCCGCCATATGGGGCAGAATGTCGGACAAGACCGCCTGGGTCACACGCGGCGACGGCAAACAGGTGATGACGTGATCTGCGCTTTGCGCCACTTGGGCCGCACTTTCGGCCAATGTCGCACCCTGTGCCACCAGTTTGGTCGCCGCATCCGCATTCACATCGTAAACGGTTACGGAAAACCCTGCCTTTAACAAACAGGCAGCACAATTTGCCCCTAGGTTGCCTAGGCCGATATATCCATAGTGCATGTCGCTCTCCTATTGGAAATAGATGTTATAGTTTTTGCGTATGATATCATCCAGATCGGGATCAATCATGCGCCCTGCACTGTCTAGAATTTCGTTTTTGCGTGCAATCGCTTTTTCAATCAAAATGGGTCGATCCGCTTCGACCCATTCTTTGGGGCTCATCCGATTGCCAAGTGTGGGATAGATATATTCCGTCTGCATCAGGGCCAAGGTTTGTTCCGACCCCAGATAATGGCCGGGACCGCCCAAACAGACCTGTTTCATCGCCTCGATCGACACACTGTCGGGTGTGACATCAATGCCGCGCACCGTCCGCAACACCTGCCCCAAGATATCGTCGCCCAGAACCAAACTCTCTAGACAGAATCCCAACAGCGATGCATGCATGCCAACCGATTCATAGACCATATTCAAACCCGACAAACCAGCCATCACATTTGTGATGCCCTGTTCCCATCCGGCCTGCATATCTGGCAATTTGGAATCGCTGATGCCCGCTGCGGCGCCGCCGGGCAGGCCATAATATTGATGCATCTGTGCACAGCCCGCGGTCAGCAGCGCCTGCTCCGCTGACCCCCCCGACATCGCGCCTGTGCGTAAATCGGACACAAACGGCCAAGTCCCAAAAATCGCCGGGTGCCCGGGTTTGATTGAATTCACATAAACCACGCCCGCCAAACATTCCGCCACGGCCTGAACAATCGCCAAGGCAATCGGCGCAGGTGCGGTGGCCCCCGCCTGCCCCGCCGATAATAACAACACCGGCATGCCAGCTGCGATACACTGTTCCATCGCGACACAGCTTTCTTCGGCAAATTTCATCGGTGGCACGACAAAGCAGTTCGAATTCGAAATAAAGGGACGTTCGCGCCAGACCTGGTCCGACCCAGCGATCGTGTGGATCATTTCCATGCATGGGGCCACATGAGACGGGTCAGAAAACGACGTGCCCACATGTTTCTTGGTGCCCGAGCACGCGGCATAAATGGTGTTCAAATCCATTTCCAGATTGTCAGTGATGTCCCGGCACACCATAGCCCGTTGGAAAAAGTGAACATTGTCCAAATTCTGCGTGATCCGTGCCGCATCAAACAAATCCTGTGTGGTAGAATCGCGGTAGGTATTGGTTTCCAGATCAACCACATGCACCGCGGCCCCCGCGGTTCCGAAATGCACATTGGTCCCGCTTAGGTGCAGGTCATATTTGGGATCGCGCCCATGCAGGGTGATATTGCGTGCGGCAAGCGCCAACATATCCTCAACCAATGCGCGGGGGAACCGCAACCGGCCATCATCGCCCAAAATCGCGCCCGCTTTGGTCATGGCATCAATGCCTGATTGCGGCGCTTGGGACAGGCCGATTTGTTCCAGCGCATCCAAGGCCGCCTGATGGATCTGATCCTGCGCTTCGGGGGTCAACGGTTTGTAACTGCCGCCCGGCAGCCCTGGTCGCACAGGTCGCAAATGTTCAGCCAATGGTGCGGTGCGTTCGGCCCGACGGGCATTGCGCCCGCCTGCCCGTGCGGCACGACGTGGTGCGCAGGTTGATGTATCCTGTGTCATCGGTATCCCCAATTTAGAATTCTGATGCGTAAAATTATCCCATCCCACCGCTTGCAAACAATCACAAATTTTGCATTATATTAATCGACGTAACCGATTAGATAGCACATGCAAATCGAACTGATTGATACCTTTCTTGATCTGATCGACAGCCGCAGTTTTAACAAAACGGCTGAGCGTTTGGGCATTACGCAATCGACCGTTTCCGCGCGTGTCAAATCGCTGGAAACCCAAGTGGGCAAATCCCTGTTCCAACGATCACGATCCGGCACGGAAATTACGGCGGCGGGTCTTGCCTTTGAACCCCATGCGCGCGGTCTGCGCCACAGTTGGAGCGAGGCGCTGCGCGCCACAGCCCGCAGCGGCAACACCGCCGTCGCATTGCGCATCGGGTTACAAATTGATCTGGCCGCCACCCATATCGGTGATTGGGTCGCAGGGTTTCAAAAACAGTTTTCGAAAACGTCATTCTATCTGGAACTGGATTATTCCAATCAGATGTGCAGCGATTTGTTGTCCGGAACATTGGATTTCGCAGTTTTATACACACCGCGGTATTATCCCGATCTACACTTTGAAACCCTAGGCGCGGTACGGTTTACCATGGTGTCAACCCAGGCCCGGCAATTGGATCAGGTCGATCCCAACAATTTCATCACCGCAAACTATGCGCCCGCCTTTGACCGTCAACAGCAGCAAATGTTACCCGATCTGGCCAATTCACGCGTGTCCAGCGGATTGAATGCCGCCGTTATGGGGTTGATCACCAGCATCGGGGGCACCGCCTATGTTCTTGAGGAAACCGCAAAATGGTTGGTTGACACGAACCAAGCCCAGATCGTCCAAGACGCCCCCACATTGGAACAGTCCGTTTATGCCGGGTTTCATGTGCGTCACCGGTATTCTCACGTGCACCTGAAACTGCGCGACACCGTGCGCGGGTATTTTTAACGGGCAAATTGACAGCCCCCCCGCAACCTGTAAGATCCCGCAAAAAGGGGGATCCATGACCTATACACCAATTGATTTGCCAGATCGTGTGCAACTGTCTGAAACCGATATGATCGCTGCATCTGAACATTACCTGGATTATATGCGCAAACGTCATTCGGTGCGGGATTATGCCGATACCCCTGTTCCCAAACAGGTCATCGAAAATATCCTGGCCACGGCCGTCACCGCCCCCAGTGGCGCAAACCGCCAGCCCTGGCATTTTGTTGGCATTTCTGACCCTGACATGAAATCCCAGATCCGGGCCGCCGCCGAAGAAGAGGAAAAACAGTTCTATGACGGGGGCGCCGGCGATGCCTGGTTGTCGGCGCTGGAACCCATCGGAACGGGGGTATCGAAACCCCACCTGACCGATGCGCCTTGGCTAATCGTGGTTTTTGCGGAACGCTACGGCCTGAACCCCGACGGCAGCCGGTACAAAAATTATTACATCAATGAAAGCGTGGGCATCGCCACGGGCATGTTGATTTCCGCCATCCATAACGCTGGGCTGGTCTGTTTGGAACATACCCCCAACCCGATGAAGTTCCTAAATTCGCTGTGCAAACGGCCAGATAATGAAAAACCGGTTATGATCCTGCCGGTGGGGTACCCTGCGCAAGATACGAAAATACCCCAAGCGGCCAAGATCAAAAAGCCATTGAATCAGGTCATCACCCTGTTCTAGGCGCGTGCCGCATTCAGATTGGTCAGCCAATCCGGATCCATTTCCGGCACCGATGACAGCAGCAATTCGGTATATTCAGGGTGCGGCGGGCTAAAGACGTCGTTTTTGGTCCCCTGTTCCACCACGCGGCCCAAATTCATCACCACAACCTGATCCGAAATCGCACGCACGGTTGAAATGTCATGCGTGATAAACAGATAGGTCAGGTTCAATTCCTTTTGCAGGCGCATGAGCAGGCGCAAAATGCCTTCTTGTACGATTTGGTCCAGGGCGGATGTGACCTCATCACAGATGATGAAATCGGGTTCCGCCGCTAGGGCCCGTGCGATACAAATCCGTTGTTTTTGCCCACCCGATAATTCACCTGGCAAACGATCGATAAACCGGCCATCCAGTTCGATCATCTCTAACAGTTCAAGAATACGTTTCTCTGCCGCCTGCCCGCGCAACCCAAGGTAAAATTCCAATGGCCGCCCAATAATTTCACGCACCGTTTGGCGTGGGTTCATGGCCGTGTCTGCCATTTGGTAAATCATCTGGATGCGGCGCTTTTGATCTTTGCTGCGGTCTTGCAGTTTGGGCGGTAATGGCTGCCCTTCGTATTCGATGTCACCCGCGGATGGGGGCAACAACCCCGTAATCACCCGCGCGGTGGTCGATTTGCCCGACCCAGATTCGCCCACAACGGCAACCGTCGATCCGCGCGGAACCGAGATATCGACATTATGCAAAACTTTGACCTTGCCATAGGCCGCATCGATATTTTTGATCTTCAAGATCGGCTCTTGTTCGGGCATCGGCTCTTTGGCCAATGCGCGCACGGACCATAGCGATTTTGTATAGTCTTGCTCTGGCGCGGTCAGCATTTTGCGCGTTTCGGCCTCTTCGACCTCTTCGCCATAGCGCAGCACCTTGATAAAATCGGCCATTTGCGCGACCACGGCCAAGTCGTGGGTGATATAAATCGCAGCCGTGTTAAAATGTTCGACGATTTTGCGCATGGCCGTCAGAACTTCGACCTGCGTGGTCACATCCAGCGCGGTTGTGGGTTCATCAAAGATGATCAAATCAGGCCGCGGCGACATGGCCATGGCGGTCATCACACGCTGCAACTGCCCGCCTGATACCTGATGGGGGTACCGATCCCCGATGGTGTCTGGATTGGGCAAGTTTAATTCACCATAAAGTGCGCGCGCATCATCCATTGCCTCGGCCTGTGATTTCTTGCCAAACCGCAAAGTTGAGGCCGTGGTCTGATCAATCAGCCGATGCGCTGGATTAAACGACGCGGCCGCAGATTGAGCGACATAGGTGATGCGATTGCCCCAGTAACTGCGTTTTTCGGTTTCCGACAATTGCGCCAAGTCAACGCCATCAAACAGGATCTGACCCCCTGTGATTTTACACCCCGGCTGGGTAAAGCCCATGGCCGCCAATCCAAGCGTTGATTTGCCTGCCCCCGATTCCCCGATCAGGCCCATCACCTGACCGCGTTTCAGGGTGACATCGACACCTTTGACAATGTCATGCCAGCGTTCATCGGAAAAACCCTGAATTTTCAGACCTTTGATTTCTAACAATGTATCTTGTGACATGGATTAATCCTTAATTCCGCTGGTGTGGTGCAGGAACCAATCAACAACAAAGTTGACCGCAACCGTCAGCAGTGCAATCGCTGCCGCGGGCAGTAATGGTGTCAAGCCAGCTTTCAAATCATATTGGGCAAATTGGATCAGGGACGCATTTTCGCGCACCATTGAACCCCAGTCGGCCGTGGGGGGCTGAATCCCCACCCCCAGAAAAGACAGGGCCGCGATGGTCAAAAACACGAAACAGAATCGCAACCCGAATTCTGCCACCAAGGGGGGCATAATATTGGGCAAAATTTCGCGCCGCATGATCCAACCCAACCCTTCGCCGCGCAGCTTGGCGGCCTCGACATAATCCATGACGACCACGTTGACCGCGACCGCACGCGTTAAACGAAACACACGGGTTGAATCCAACACCGCGATAATAATGATCAGGTTGATGACGGAGGATCCAAAAATGGACAGCAGGACCAAGGCGAAAATCAAGCTGGGGATTGCCATTAACACGTCCACACTGCGGCTGATAAATTGATCCAACCACGACCGATTGATGGCAGCGGCCAATCCCAGACTGGCGCCAATCAGGAACGCCAAAATCGTTGTGGCAAAGGCAATGCCAACCGTATTGCGCGCGCCGTAAATCATACGCGACAGGATATCACGACCAATTTGATCGGTGCCGAACATATGGTCCCCGCCCCATGGGGCATAGGGTGTTGGGAAAACCTCAGCTTCTCCATAGGGGGCGATCCAAGGGGCGAAGACAGCAACAATTACGTATAACGCGATAACAATCATCCCAAAACGCGCGGTGAAGGGTGATTTTTTCAACAAAATCTTGGTACGGTCCCAGGCGGTTCGCTGGGCTAGAAATGATGTTGCTTCGTCTTTGGCGGAATAGGTTTGTGATGTCTGTGTCATTTTGGATGTAGCAACCTTGGATTAGTGATAATTCCGATCACATCAGCAATCAGGTTCAACAGGATATAGGTAATGGCGAAAATCAACGCGCAGGCCTGAACCACCGGAATATCGCGGCTGGTCACAGAATCGACCATCAACTGGCCAATGCCGGGGTAAACAAACACCACCTCGACCACGACCACGCCAACAACAAGATAGGCCAGGTTGAACGCGATCACCGTTGCGATAGGGGCCCAGGCATTGGGTAGCGCGTGTTTCAAAATAACTTCGCGTTGGCTGGCCCCCGTCAGTCGCGCCATTTGAATATAGGGCGAGGCCAGCAAATTGATAATTGCCGCACGCGTCATGCGCATCATATGGGCCACAATAACCAGTGTCAGGGTCAGCGCAGGCAAAGCGGTGCGATAAATCCGGTCCCAAAATTCGGTCGTCGCATCAATATTGGCCAAGGATGGGAAAATTGGGTTTAGCGATGCCAAAAACAGGATCAGGATATAGGCCACAAAAAATTCAGGGAACGAAATCGTGGTCAATGTCGCCGCATTCACCGACCTGTCATAGATGGAATTGCGATAGAGCGCCGTTGTGATCCCCAAAAACAATGCCAAAGGCACGGCAATTGCAGCGGTCATCCCCGCCAAAAACAATGTATTTTCTAAACGCGGGGCCACCAATTCCAAAACGGGACGCGACCGGTCAACACCCGATGCTGCACGGCCCGAAAACGAGGTGCCCAAATCGCCCTGCAAAACATTCCCAACCCACTCAAAATATCGGATATAGGCGGGCTGGTCTAACCCCAGCTCTTTGCGAAAGGCGGCGACAGTTTCTTCGGTGGCAGCTTGGCCCAAAACGGCCTGACCAAAATCGCCCGGTAAAAGTTCGATGGACGCAAAAATAATAAATGAAACAACGAAAAGAGTCAGTATCCCCAACCCCAGCCGCTGTACAACGGTGGTTAAAACAGGATGCACAGCATATCCCTTAGCTATATTTGACAGATATAAGGGCGCCGGTTTTCACCGGCGCCGATCAGCAGGCCCTAGGCCCCCTAGGCAAACCACCAACGCTCGGCCGCTTTGCCGCCGTCGGTATCCCAGTTTGCCGCAACCTTGTCATCATGGCCAATTTTCTTGGACACGGCATTGATATAGTTTGCAAACATTGGGCAGATGGTTCCACCGTCATCGTTCAACAAACGCTGGCATTCCGCATACATTTCGGCACGCTTGGTGTTATCCAATTCAGCGCGGGCGTCGCGGACGATTGCGTTGAATTTGGTCGACGCTTCGGTGTCTTTCCACGCGGTATCGTTCCATTCGGTATCGTCTGTATACGCCGCCGAGAACATCCAATCTTCGGTTGGACGCCCGCCCCAGTAACACGCGCTCCAGCCCTTTTTGTTCCAAACGTTGGACCAGTAACCATCTTTGGGTTCGCGGACCACTTCGACGGTGATGCCCGCCTCGGCCGCCGAGGCCGCAATCAACTGGGCCGCATCGACCGCACCGGCAAAGGCCGCGTCTGATGTGGACAATTGGATCGCGCCGGAATGGCCAGATTTTTTGTAATGGTACGCCGCTTTTTCCGCATCAAATTCGCGCTGTTCCAACGCACTGTTGTGGAACCGGTTGGCCGTTGAAATCGGATGATCGTTGCCCAGCGCGCCGTGGCCCAACAGGATTTTATCAACCAATTCCTGACGCTTGATCGCATATTTCAACGCCATACGCAGATCATAGTTGTCAAACGGCGCCACATTCAAACGCATTGGGAATGTGTAATGCAGCGTGCCCGTCAGTTCCATAATGTCCAAAACAGGCGCACGCGACAACAGGGCCACGGTTTTGGGGTCAACGCGGTCGATCACGTCAACATCGCCATTCATGATGGCGTTTTGGCGCGCGGTCACATCGATGATAGACAGCAGTTCAACTTCGTCAAAATGCGCACGACCCTCTTTCCAGTAGTTCGGGTTACGCTTGAGCTTGGAGCGGACACCGGGCTCAAAGCTCTCTAGGATATAGCCACCGGTACCAATACCGGAATTGTAATCAGCCACACCATCCACAGAGGGGCGGATCGACAGGTGATAATCGCTGACGATAAACGGGAAATCGGCGTTAGCCGTTGCCAATTTGAAAATGACGCGATTATCGCCATCAGCTGTCATGCTTTCAACTGCGCTCAGCAGACCTTTGGCCGCGGACTTAGACTCTTCGCCCATGTGGTGCTGGAACGATGCAATCACATCCGCGGATGTCATTGTTTTGCCATTGTGGAATTCAACACCCTTGCGCAGATTGAAGACCCATGTTTTGGCATCATCGGATTCAAAGCTTTCGGCCAATTCGGGAACCAGTTGACCTGTGTTGTCAACTTCGGTCAGGTGGTTTGAGAAACAATACCCGTTGGCCAAGGTAAACCCATTTTCCGAATTCGCAGAATCAAGCGTGTCTGTGGTCGATCCGTGACCCATACCCCAGCGGAACAAACCGCCGCGATTGGGTGTTGCAGCCTCAACCGAAGACGCCAACCCCAAAGCCGTTGGAACCGCCAAGCCCGCACCAATCACCGATGTGATAAATTGGCGACGATCAATCGCCCCAGCCTGGTAACGGCGCTCTTGCGCTTTGATGAAATCGGATTTTCTCATTGTGTACTCCCTAAATTATATGCTGCCAAAAACGCGCTGACAATCTTTGCCCCTGCGCACAGCTTATTGGTTATGGAATCAAGTCTTGCACAAAAAAAAACGCCTGCCTAGCCCCTGAACCCTGCGTCAGCCGAAATTTCGGCGCTTTTGATCAAATTATTCTAGCTGGAATTTTACTATTTATATTCAACTATTTGCGTTATTAATTGTGAAGCGAATGGCGTATATACATGCACAGACTGTTCAAAATATACTCTGGATTCCAGGATTTTTAGGGATGATATCACCCCAAACACTGGCAAGTTACGATGCCAAATTTTGCTTGGCTGATTACGACACCAGCCAAGCAAAAATGCCCAAAACGTTAGGACAAGGTGGCATCGGCACCAATTGTAACAACGCGCCCCGTTTGCGCCGAAATCTGCGCCGCCTGCCCCATGCGTACCGCCCAGATACCGTCATCTAGGCTGACCTCGGGTGTGGATGCACCGGCCAAGACCATGTCTAAGAATTTCTGGTGCTGATAGAATGTGGATCCGTTGTGGTCACCCGCGGCCAACAATGTTGGGTCCACAGGAATTTCCGTTTTACTCAGCCCCTTGCCCGTGCGGGGACTGACGACGATATGGGGCACGGGTGCGGGCCCCATTTCCGCCGGCCAAAACCGTGTGGGTCCCGGAACAAAGGATTCGATTTTGCCAACGGGGCCTGTGGCCGACAGCTCTTCTTGATAGGCGGATCCTTCGGCAAACATACACAGTTCCAACATCGCCCGTGCGCCGTTGTCGAAATCGACGATCACATAGCCATGATCCCAGATGTCCGATGGCACGCCGTCATAGACCTCATCCAGATGGTTGACGGCTTGCCCGCCCGAACACATAACCCGCACAGGATTCGCCCCCAGGGTAAACCGCATCAAATCAAAAAAATGACAGCATTTTTCCACAAATGTGCCGCCCGATTTTGCATTGTGCCGGTTCCAATCGCCCACCTTTTCCAAGAACGGGAACCTGTGTTCACGGATTGACAGCATTTTCACACCGCCCGTGACATCATTAATCTGGGATAGGAAATGCGCGATCGGCGGCATATAGCGATATTCCATCGCAACCCAGACCGGCGCCGTGTAATCGCGTTGGAACGCGCGCACGCGGTCCAAATCATCCACGGCCGTAAACAGAGGTTTTTCCACCAAAATGGGACGATGGCGCGATTTTGCAATCTGTTCCAATTGGGGCAGATGCAGGTGATTGGGCGACACGATCAACAACACGTCAACATCGTCACGATCCAAAACGTCCTGCATGGTATCAACCATCACCGCATCCGGAGCAAGGGCCATCGCACTGTCGCGCATGGCCGCATCCGGTTCAAAAATCGCGGTGACGCGGGCCTGAGGCAACAACGCAATGTTGCGCAAATGCTCTTGGCCCATCATGCCGCAGCCAATAATTCCATATCCAATGGGGGGTGTCATGTTCTCTCCTACTTGATCCGCGATATATAGCGGGCCACATTTGTATTGATCCAGTTGTACGAAAATTCGATGGGTCGGTTTTCCTGATCCCAGCTGGTGCGTATGGCGCACAGTGTCGGCGCATTTGATGGCCAACCGAATTCATCGGGCGCCCATTTGGGCGATGGGTCGATCGTGAGCTGATCCGCGGCATGCGTAATCCAAAGCCCCAGGCGTTTGCGATAAAACATATAGAGCGCGTCCGACAGATCGGACTTGGTCAATTGGGGGCAGACGGCCTGATCCAGCCAGATTTCCTCGACGATGGCGGGGATATTGTTCAATCGGCGCAAACGCCTGATTCGATGGGCCAGTGCGCTGGAGTTCGAATTGTTCCATTCCTTTGGCTTGGGCAGGGTGTCCACCGACAGGACCTGCGCCGTTGGCAATCCCCCCCCTGCGATCAGTTCGACGCGGAACAGGGAATAGACCGACGAAATATCGCGCTGCGCACGGATGTAATTTCCGGACCCATGAATGCGCTCTAACACGCCTTTATCCTGTAAATCCAACAACGCTTTGCGCAATGTTCCCACAGATATCCCCAGTGACTTTGCCATATCGCGTTCGGGTGGCAGGCGTTCACCATCCATCAACCGACCCGCCGCAATATCACGGATCAACAATTCGCTGATTTGCACATATTTCGGCAGAGATTGATGTTTCATTTTCGGCCCAGATCGTAAAATTGATACACTATTGATTTACACGAATTCGAATGCTAAGCAAGGGCCAAGTCACCCAACAGGAATGAAAAATGACCATCGTCCCAATTACATCCCCCGACCTTGATGCCGCCGAGGTTTCGTGGTTTTCCGCGCTTTGTTCAGATGATTATGAATTTCTGGGCGTCCCGGATGGCAAATTGCGGTCATCATGGGCCCATTGCAGCGATATCGTGAAAGAGGCCGAGGCCCAAGGATTTCGCAACATCCTATGCCCATCCTCTTATCAGGTTGGCCAAGACACGCTAAGTTTCGTGGCAGGTTGCGCGCCCATCACATCAGACATCAACATGTTGGCCGCCGTGCGCTGCGGTGAAATGCAACCCATCATGTTGGCGCGCACAATCGCGACATTGGATCACATGTTGAATGGCCGTTTGACCGTCAACATCATCAGCAGCGATTTTCCCGGCGAAAAGGCAGACAGCAGCTATCGTTACCAACGATCACGCGAGGTTGTCGAAATTCTAAAACAGGCCTGGACGCAGGATGAAATCAATTACCAAGGTCAGGTCTATAATTTTCAAGGCCTGACAACGGATCCTGTGCGCCCCTATCAATCGGGCGGTCCCCTGTTGTATTTTGGCGGCTATTCGCCCGATGCGCTGGAACTGTGTGGTCAACATTGCGATGTCTATCTGATGTGGCCTGAACCCAAGGAACAATTGGCCGAACGGATGCGGGCCGTGCATGCGGTTGCCGACCGTTACGGGCGCACCCTGGATTACGGATTGCGCGTGCATGTGATTGTGCGCGACACCGAACAAGAGGCCCGCGAATACGCGCAGCATCTGGTGTCAAAACTGGACGATGACCAAGGATCCGCCATTCGCGAACGTGCGTTGGACAGCGGATCACTGGGTGTGTCCCATCAGGCCAAAAACCGGGATCTGGCGGATATGGACGGATTTGTCGAACGACACCTCTGGACGGGTGTCGGGCGTGCACGGTCAGGCTGTGGCGCGGCCATCGTCGGATCAACGGACCAAGTTCTAAGTGAATTGGAAGCCTATCAAAAAATGGGCATTCGCGCCTTTATCCTGTCAGGTTATCCGCATATTGACGAATGCCGCCATTTCGGCAGCAAAGTGTTGCCCCAGATGAAAACCTGTTCGCTGCCACATGCCTATGGCCGTGTGCCTGAGCAGCCCCCATTGACCCCCCTAAGCGTAGGAGAACGCCGCTAATGGACCGTATTTCGATTACCTCTGATCTGGATTTTTCGCGCATCGTTTATGGCATGTGGCGTCTGGGTGACGACACAAACACCAGCGTCGACCATGTGCGCAACAAAATTGCCGCCTGTTTAGACCAAGGCATCACAACCATGGACCAAGCCGATATTTATGGCGGCTACGAGGCCGAAGAAATCCTGGGCGCGGCCCTGGCGGGATCAGAGTTGCGCAACAAAATCGAAATCGTAACCAAATGCGATATCGTGGCCCCCGTTGGCCGCTATAGCGATGCGCGCGTCAAATATTATGACACCAGCCGCGCACATATCCATGCCTCGATCGATCATTCCCTGCGTTTGATGGGGATCGACCACATCGACCTGTTGTTGATCCACCGCCCCGATCCCATGATGGACCACATGGAAACCGGTGCCGCACTGGACGAAGCCATCGCATCCGGCAAGGTGCGCAGCGTCGGTGTTTCAAATTTCCGCCCCTATGATTGGCAATTGCTGCAATCGGGCATGAAAAACAAATTGGTCACGAACCAAATCGAACTGAGCGTGACAGCAAATGACGGGTTTACCAACGGTGATGTGGCCTTTCACCAGATGCACGGCACGCCCATGATGGCATGGTCCCCATTGGGCGGCGGCAGCCTGTTTTCAGACACCAATACACCTGTGGCACAGGCCCTGCAATCGGTCGCAGATCAACAAAACAGCGATATGGCGGCAGTGGCCGTGGCTTGGTTGCTGGCGCACCCATCCAAAATCTTGCCCGTCATGGGAACCAATAATCTGGATCGTATCAAAACCCTGTCGCAGGCGATGGACGTGACAATCGATCGTCAAACTTGGTTTGAAATCTACACCGCCGCTTTGGGCCGCGAGGTGGCATAATGGGACAAGCCATGCCAGCCTATGACGCCCCAACACTTGACACCAAAACCCTGCGTTCGGCCCTGTCGCAATTTGCAACCGGCGTGACAATTGTGACCTGCGACACCGACGATGGCCCTGTGGGCATGACGGCCAACAGTTTCAACAGTGTGTCGTTGGATCCCGCCTTGGTCCTGTGGTCCATTTCCAAAACATCACGGCGTTATGATTATTTCGTAAATGCAAATCGTTTTGCGATTCACGTTCTGGGCGCGGATCAGGCGAATTTGTGCATGGCCTTTTCCAAAAATGCCCAGGCCTTTGACGCGGCCGCACAATGGCGCACCAGCGACTTTGGCGTGCCCCTGATCGAAAATTGTCTATCGCGCTTTGAATGTGAATCATTTGCCCTACACGATGGGGGCGATCACACTATTATTATTGGCAAGGTGTACGGCCTGGACACGACATCAGGACGTCCACTGATTTTTTCACAAGGGGGGTTTTTGCCCTAACGTAATGATCACATTCGGTTTTCAAGGACACCCTTGACGACCAACAAAAAACTGTTTGCGCTACCAGTTTTTTGAATTTATGTCACCACTTACGTTGACCACGTCAGTATTGGCAAGTAGCGTTTACTGGATTGTTCGGGTCAAACCGAATCTAATCTATGTCATGGCGTTTCGGCGCATATCTTATTTCGGGGAGGAAATAATGACCTTTAAAGTGAAATCTCTGGGCACAGCAGCCCTAGCGACGATCATGATGGCAGGCACAGCCTATGCTGGCGGCCACAGCGACGTTTGTAACACACCCACTGCCTTGGGTGATCTGGGCAATTTCGAAGGTGAAGTGATCACCATCGCAGGCTCAATGGAAGGCAAAGACGAAGAGATGCTGACAAACACCATCTCTTGCTTTGAAAAAGCAACGGGTGCTGTTGTTAAATATTCCGGTTCACGCGACTTTGCAGCGCTGATCGTGGCTGACCTGCGTTCAAACAACGCGCCAAACATCGCGATTTTCCCTCAGCCAGGTTTGGCGGGTGACATGGCGAAAGAAGGCCACCTGGTCCCACTGGGCGACGATCTGGCAAACTGGATGGCCAACAACTATGGCGCGGGCCAGTCATGGGTTGATCTGGGCACATATGCAGACGCAAACGGCAAAAAAGATTTCTATGGCTTTGCGTTCAAAATGGACCTGAAATCACTGGTTTGGTATTCACCAGAACAGTTCGAAGACAACGGCTATGAAATCCCAACAACAATGGAAGAGTTGATTGCCCTGTCCGACCAAATGGTCGCAGACGGCAACACACCATGGTGTATCGGTGTTGAATCCGGCAACGCAACCGGCTGGACCGCGACAGACTGGATGGAAGACATCATGCTGCGCACAACATCGCCTGAAAACTACGACCGTTGGGTATCAAACGACCTGGCCTTTAACAGCCCAGAAGTTGTGAACGCAATGAACATTTACGGACAGTTCTCACGCAATGACGATTATGTTGCCGGTGGCGCGTCATCTGTTGCGACAACATTCTTTGGCGATGCGCCAAAAGGTCTATTCTCGACACCAGCAAGCTGTATGATGCACCGTCAGGCGTCATTCATCCCTGCGTTCTTCCCGAAAAAAGGCGAAGAAGTTGCGAACGGCGAAGCAGATTTCTTCTACTTCCCACCATTCGCATCAGAGGACCTAGGCAACCCAGTTCTGGGTGCAGGTACATTGTGGACAATGACCAAAGACAGCCCTGCAACACGCGCGTTCTTCCAGTTCATGACTGAGGCATCTGCACACGAGGCATGGATGTCACAAGGCACATTCCTGACCGCACACAAAGGTGCAAATCTGGACGCATACGCGACACCCGCGCTGCGTAAGCAAGGTGAGATTTTGTCCAACGCGACAACATTCCGCTTTGACGCATCTGACCTGATGCCAGGCGCAATCGGTGCCGGCGCATTCTGGTCAGAAATGACAGCCTTTGCAAACGGTCAAGACGCACAAACAACAGCCGACAATATTCAGGCTGCTTGGGACGCGATTAAGTAAGCGACCTGTTTTATAAAATACAAAAAGGAGCGTGATGAAAAATCGCGCTCCTTGCTACATCATTAATACACTTGTTTTGACTTGGGATAGGATAGTTTCCATGCGCACGATCAAGCCCGTCATCGCAAGCAACGGTTTGGCCATTTTTCTGACCATCGCCATTTTGTTGCCTGTCATTGCCATCACCGCCTATATCGCAACAGCACCGCTGGACGATGCTTTGGCGCGCCTTGGCCTGTCGCTTCGCGAACAATATGCCTGGACCCTGTCGGAATTTGACACGGTTCAACGGTTTTCCAAGATTGGCTTTGCCATTCGATCGGTGATCATTGCCGTGGGCATTTCATTCCTGTATTTCAGCATTTCCAACTGGTTGAACATGGGGCTGGCCCGCGTGCGTGCGCCGCAATCCTTGGGACGGCAATCCACCATCATCGAGGCGATCCAACCGTGGATTTTTGTGGGCCCTGCCCTGGTATTGCTGTTGCTGTTCCTGCTGGTTCCTGCGTTTTCCACGCTTAGCATTTCATTCCAAGAGGCCAGCGGCGAATGGTCAACCCGCAACTATGCGTTTTTGTGGGATCCGGACGCGCTGGGATATTTGCAATTCCGTCTGGCGATGCGCAATTCGCTGATGTGGTTGATTTTGGTGCCCACAGTCTGCATCAGCCTTGGGTTGTTGATCGCGGTTTTGGCAGATTCGGTCAAATGGGGCATCGTTGCCAAAACCTTTATCTTTGTGCCCTTGGCAATTTCATTCGTGGGCGCGGCTGTCATTTGGCGTAACATTTTCGCCGGCGGCGGCATTCAGGCCCAAGAAACCATCAATGGCCTGACACCCTCGTATCAGATTGGCCTGCTGAAAGCGTTATTGGGGCATGGGGCGGAATACAACGAACCACTGTATAACCTGAAATTCTGGGGCAACTTTTTCCTAATGTGGATTTTGGTTTGGGTGCAAACCGGCTTTGCCATGGTGATTTTTTCTGCCGCATTGCGTGGTGTTCCCAGTGACACCATTGAGGCGGCCACCATTGACGGTGCAAACCCCTATCAAATGTTTTTCCGCATCAAACTGCCACAGATTTATTCCACGGTGTTGGTCGTTTGGACAACATTGGTGATCCTTGTGCTTAAGGTTTTTGATATTCCCTATGCGCTGTCGGCCAATGATGACGACAAGTTGCTGTTGGCCACCATGATGGAAAACGCGCGCAACAACTGGTCTATCGGGGGCGATAATGTGGACAACCTGTTTGCGGCGATTGCCGTGATGCTGATGCTGACAGTTGTGCCAAATATGATTTTCAACGCGTGGCGCATTCGCCGCGAACAAAAAGAAATGGGACATTAGGGGGCAAGGCTATGATCAATCGCACGTTACGCCACGTTGTGTTGGCGCTGATCGTTTTCATCTGGGTTGTACCGTTTGTGGCCTTGGTGACAACGTCCATTCGCTCGGAAACGGCCTCAAAAACATCGGGGTTCTGGACGGCCTTTACCCCGACAGAACTGGGCCACCGGTTCAGCACCCATGACGGGGATGAATTCCAAAACAATGTTGTCTTTTCAGGCAATATTTTCGACCGCCTGAATACCGAAGACAGCAATTATGCCGTCACTGGCGAAGTGACCTCGATCCTGTTCAAGGGGCGCGTGCCGGACCCAGACAACGCGGGCAAAACCATTTTGATCCGTAAACTGGTGCAACCTGGCGAACCGATGGAGGTTCGCGATGGGTCATTCGTATTCCAGCCCAATGGCGATTTTGAATGGACCTTCCCCGAGGCAACTTCCCCAAAATCCAAGAACCTAGATGCGTTCATCATGCAGGATCCAACATTTGGACCAGATGCCTATATCGAGGTTCTGTTCGAGGATAAAAATGTTCCAAATGCGTTGATTTCATCGTTCATTGTGACGATCCCAGCAACGATCATTCCGATCACGATTGCCGCCTTTGCCGCCTATGCCTTTGCTTGGATGTCCTTCCCCGGTCGTGACTGGCTATTCGTTATCGTGGTATCTTTGATGGTTGTGCCGACACAGCTTGCCTTTTTGCCGGTTCTTCAGGGCTTTAGCGGGATTGCGTCCTGGGCCACACAGCTGAACGCCTGGCTGACCGATTGCGAAGTGACCGACACCTGTCAGGTTGCGTCTAAATCCTTTGCCGGTCTGTGGATCACGCACACCGCCTTTGGCCTGCCTTTGGCGATTTATCTGCTGCGCAACTACATTGTGGGCTTGCCCAAGGAATTGTTGCAAAGTGCGCGCATCGATGGGGCAAACCATCTGCAAATCTTTACCAAAATCATCGTTCCCCTGTCGGTCCCCGCACTGGCATCGTTCAGTATTTTCCAATTCTTATGGGTTTGGAATGACTTGATCGTTGCCCTCTATATCGGGCCAAACAATGCCGAAGATTTGGTATTCCCAATCCGTTTGCAAAAACAATTGGGCACATTCAAGGATCAACTGCACCTGCTGAACGCATCCGCCGTGATTTCAATGGTGGTTCCTGTGATCGTGTTCCTGTCGATGCAGCGTTATTTCATTCGCGGCCTCTTGGCCGGTTCGGTCAAGGGGGGCTGATATGTCTGACCTGAAATGGTGGGAAACCGCCGTTATTTATCAAATCTATCCGCGGTCCTATCAGGATTCGAACGGCGATGGCATTGGCGATCTGCAGGGGATTATTTCGCGACTGGACTATATCGCAGGTCTGGGCGTCGATGCCATCTGGATCAGCCCGTTTTTCAAATCCCCACAAAAGGATTTCGGCTATGATGTCTCGGATTATTGCGACATCAACCCCGAATATGGAACGCTGGACGATTTCGATCAGATGATTGCCAAGGTTCATGATCTGGGCATGAAATTGATGATCGACATCGTCCCCGCCCATTGTTCAGACCAACACGCATGGTTCCAAGAAAGCCGTCAATCGCGCGACAACCCCAAGGCGGATTGGTTCCACTGGGTGGATCCCCTGCCCGATGGGTCGGCACCCACAAACTGGTTGTCGTTCTTTGGCGGTCGGGCCTGGACGTTTGAACCCCGCAGGCAGCAATATTATTTGCACAATTTCCTGCCCGAACAGCCAAACCTAAACCATGCCAATCCTGATGTGCGTCAGGCCTTTGTCGATATTGCGAAATTCTGGTTTGATCGCGGGGTGGATGGGTTCCGATTGGATGCGGTGCACACGATCAACGCGGACAGCGCGCCCTATCAAAACAATCTGGCGAATCCTGATTTCGTTTTGGGGGAATTGCCACAGCAACAACAGCCATTTTTCCGTCAGCTGCACGACAGCGCGCAATTGAACCAACCCAGCATCCAGCAATTCAGCGAAGCCTATCGCGCCTGCGCCGACAGCTATGAGGGCGATCGGTATTTGATGGGTGAACTGCACGGCGATGACCCGATTAAAGCCAGCCAAACCTTTACTGACACTGGCCGTCTGCATGCCACATATAACTTTAACCTGTTGGCATGGGATGGTTTGTCGGTGGACGGCCTGAAACAGGCAATCACCAGCGCGGTCGCGGCATTTAACGGCACGGGTCGACTGTCCTTTGCGTTTTCCAACCACGACGTGCCTCGTGTGGGCACACGCCAGCTGAAAAATCTAGGGCTGACCGACGCACAGCGCCCCGCGATGCAATTGCTGTTGCTGAAACTGGAAACCTGTTTGATCGGGTCAACCTGCGTTTACATGGGCGAAGAATTGGCGCTGTCCGATGTTCAGGATATCCCAGTCGATAAAATGCAAGATCCTTGGGGCATTGAATTTGCGCCTGTGTTCTTGGGGCGCGATACATGTCGCACGCCGATGGTGTGGCGCAAATCCGAACCAAACGGCGGATTTTCGTCGGCCAATCAAACATGGCTGCCCGTGTCTGCCCAACATTTGGACAGTGCCGGACTGGACGAAGCAGACCGCAAAGGATCGGTTTACAACCAATTCGCCGAATTCCTTGCATGGCGCAAACAACAACCGGCCTTTATGTCGGCCAATGTAATTTCCGATATCACTGGCGGTCCACGCCAAATTATTTTCGACAGAACAAGCGATCAACAGACCCTGCGCTGTTGCTTTGACTTTGACACACTGACAGCAACCTTTGAGGAGGTTTAAATGGCGCAAGTTGAGCTGAATAACGTAAACAAATCCTTTGCCCAAGTGGACGTGATCCGCAACGTAAACCTTGAAATCAACAAGGGCGAATTCGTTGTGTTTGTGGGCCCCTCTGGCTGTGGTAAATCCACCTTGCTGCGTTTGATCGCGGGCCTTGAAACCCTGACATCGGGTGAAATTGTCATCGCCGACCGTCCCGTGATGGACCTGCCCCCATCTGAACGGGGTATTGCCATGGTGTTCCAATCCTATGCGCTGTATCCGCATATGTCGGTGTTCCACAATATGGCCTTTTCTCTTAGCCTGAACAAGGTTTCAAAGGCGGAAATCAAAGAACGCGTTGAAAATGCCGCGCGTATTTTGCAAATGGAACATCTGCTGGATCGGCGCCCTGCGGCATTGTCTGGGGGTCAGCGCCAGCGTGTGGCGATTGGCCGTGCGATTGTCCGTAACCCCGAGGTTTTCTTGTTCGATGAACCCCTGTCAAACCTGGATGCGGCCTTGCGCCACGACACACGCGTGGAAATTGCGAAATTGCATAAACAATTGGGCGCGACAACCATCTATGTGACCCACGATCAGGTCGAAGCGATGACATTGGCCGACAAAATTGTGGTGCTGAAAGACGGCGAAGTCATGCAGGTCGGCGCCCCAATGGAATTGTTCAACCAGCCCGACAATGAATTTGTCGCCAGCTTCCTAGGATCGCCCAAGATGAATTTCTTTGACGGGGCCTTGACCGATGTGGCCGCAGACGCCGCAACCGCTGGATTCAGCGGCGAAGGGGTGGATGTCAGCGGCGTGCGTTTGGTTTCAAAATCAAAATCCGCCGGCGCGACCGCCAAACTGGGTATTCGCCCCCAACATTTGCGTTTGGATCCAAATGGCATGCTAAAGGGTGAAATCACATTGGTCGAACGCTTGGGAACAGAAACAGTTGTGGAATTAATGTCCCCGAACGGCACAAAATTCCGGTTTGCATCCCCTGAATCGCCTGACATGCAGGCAGGCGACACTGTGTCATTCAGCTTTGATGCCGCGCAGGCACATTTGTTCTGATGCAATTACGGCTGCGCCAGCATTCGTGTGGCGGCTGCTTAGACATGTTGAACTGAACCCAAGGGGGCGATTGTTTGTACCGGCCCCCTTTTCTATATGAAACAGGCCCTGATATTATGACATCATCCCTAGAAACCCGCATCGATGAGATCCTAGACAAACTCAGCCTAGCCGACATGGCTGCCCTGTTATCAGGCGAAGATTTCTGGTCCGTCGCAGCATTGCCAGAACACGGCATCGGGAAATTACGTGTCACAGATGGGCCAAACGGGGCCCGCGGGTCAGGATCGTTTTTCCAAGATGGCGCAGAACGCGTTTCATCCGCCTGCTTTCCGGTGGGCATTGCCATGGGTGCCACGTGGAACACAGCATTGATCCACGACATGGCCCAAGCAATCGCACAAGAAACCAAATCCAAGGGCGCACAGGTCTGTCTGGCCCCCACCGTTAATATTCACCGCAGCGTCACAAATGGCCGTAATTTCGAATGTTTTTCCGAAGACCCGGAATTGGCCGCCGCCCTGACCACCGCCTATGTCCAAGGGTTGCAAAGCCAAGGCATCGCACCGACCATCAAACATTTTGCGGGCAACGAATCTGAAATCGAACGCACCACTATCGATTCCCAAATCGACGAACGCACCCTACGCGAAGTATACCTGCGCCCGTTTGAAGCCGCCGTCAAAGACGCCCAAGCTTGGGGGATCATGTCATCATATAACAAATTAAACGGCACCTATACGGCCGAAAACAAATGGCTGTTGACGGATGTGTTGCGGGGGGAATGGGGCTTTGACGGGGTTGTTGTATCCGACTGGTTCGGATCACGCAGCACCGGCCCCACCCTAAACGCAGGTCTTGATCTGGAAATGCCCGGGCCCACGCGCGATCGCGGCCACAAAATTGCGCAGGCGATTGCAGCGGGTGACACAACGTTAGACGACATTCGCGACCGCGCACGGAACATGCTGCGCCTGATGGCACGTGTGGGCGTGCTGGACGATATGCCCCCCTATCGCGAAATCACGGACGATCGTCCAGAACACCGCGCCCTGATCCGCCAAGCGGGCGCCGAGGCCATGGTTTTATTGAAAAACGATGCGATCCTGCCCCTAACGGACAGGGGCCAGACCATCGCCGTCATTGGTCCAAATGCCAAAACCGCCCAGATCATGGGCGGCGGATCATCCCAGTTGAACCCGCATTATCGTATTTCCCCATGGGATGGACTGGTCAACCGTTTGGATATGGATCGTTTGACCTATGCCATGGGCTGTCAAAACCACCGCTGGGAACCGCTGATCCAAGGGGACATCACGGTCGAGTTTTTCGCCTATGACGATTTGGGCGGCACGGTTTTGTCCAGCATGGCCTTGCAAAAATCCATTGAATTTTTGTTCCCCGATCCTGTGGATGGCAAAATCAGTCAAAACCATTTCTCCTGCCGCGCCCGCGTTCACTATACGGCGCAGGAAACGGGCCTCCATTGCTTTGGCCTGCACAGCGCAGGGCGTTCACGCCTGTTGGTCGATGGCACACCAGTGGTCGACATTTGGGACGACTGGACCAAGGGCCGCACGTTCTTCGAAGAGGGCTGCGACGAACGCACAGGCACCATCGAATTGGTGGCGGGCCAGACTTATTTGATCGAAATGCAATTTCAAACGGTGCCCGCGACAAATCTGATCAATCCCGCGTTTCGGTTTGGCGTATCTGTCCCCTTGGGGGACGCAGCCATCGCCCAGGCCGCGGCCGTGGCCCAGGCCGCGGATACGGTCATTTTGTGCATCGGTCGATCCGGCGAATGGGATACCGAAGGGTCGGATCTGGAAAACATCACCCTGCCCAAACGACAGGACGATTTGGCCCGCGCGGTCTTGGCCGCAAATCCGAATACGGTCATTGTGTTGCAAACTGGCGGCCCTGTGGAAATGGCATGGCTAGACGCTGCGCCCGCCGTTTTGCAGGCATGGTACCCGGGCCAGGAACTGGGCAATGCCTTGGCCGATGTTCTGTTTGGTGATGCCGAACCCTCGGGCCGATTACCACAAAGTTTCCCGCAAAAATGGTCTGACAATCCAACGCAACACGATGATCCAACCGTCTATCCCGGTGCAAACGGCGCTGTACGCTATGACGAGGGTGTGTTCCACGGCTACCGCCATTATGACGCAAAAGGAATCACGCCACTGTTCCCCTTTGGCCATGGTTTGGGGTATACGCATTTTGACATTCGCGAAATGACGATTGATCACCACGGCGATAAAACGACGGTGACATGTACGCTTGAAAATATCGGCCACCGCGCCGGACAAGCCGTTTTACAAACATATGTCAGCGCGCCAAATTCAAACGTCCCCCGCCCGATCAAGGAACTCAAGGCATTCGCCAAGGTCCCCCTAGAGGCCGGCGAAACGCGTCAGATCACCCTTTCGCTTGGCCCACGCGCTTTTGCCTATTTCGATGTCACAACCGATATGTGGCGGGTATGTGCCGGTCAATATGACATATCGCTGGGATTTTCAGCAACAGATCTGCGCATCACTTTGCCAATTACACAAAGCGAAAAAACTATCAGCAAATAATTGAAAACTTGGCTTGGGTGCCTGCGGTTCACATCGTTGCCGCACACCCAAAAGCCACCTAAACCCCTGTTTTTTATTAAGGTTATGTGGCGGAGACGAAGGGA
>CAJXSD010000027.1 GCA_913060475.1 uncultured Paracoccaceae bacterium
GTCCTGGGCGTGTTCCACCGCACGGGGTGGTTGGGGTGGTCATTGGGGACGATCCTGGCCGATATTACCGCGCTGGCGCTGATCGGGTTTGGACTGACAGGCATCGCGCTGTGGTATCTGCCTAAACACAAACGGTTCAAACGCAGGATCAAATCCGTTTGGGCCAGCACCTAGCCGAATTAAACAATTCCAACGCCTTTGCTGTTGGAATTGTTCAATATGACAGCTTTCCAAACCAGAAAATCCAAAATATAGTGCGTGAAAAATACGCTATTTTGGAAACCCGTTCTTATGCCATCCAGCCTTCGGTCAATTGTTGACACCTGCAAACTGTTGTTGTGGCGGCCCAGCCATGTGCAGGTTGCTGCCCTGTGTTACAGGCAGGTCAATCACGACGCGTCCGAGTATGAGGTATTGTTGATCACCAGCCGCGGGACAGGCCGCTGGATCATCCCCAAAGGTTGGGTGATTGAGGGCAAAAATGGCCCCCAATCCGCATTACAAGAAGCCTGGGAAGAAGCAGGCGTAGAAACCGCCATCGTTTTGCCCCAACCTCTGGGATATTATCATTACAACAAAATCCTGAAATCGGGCCTGCCCCGCCATGTGCGCACCACGGTTTATGCGATTAACCCAACACAGATGCGAACCAGTTTCCCAGAGGCAGATCAGCGAACGTTGAAATGGATGTCACCGCAAGCGGCGGCAAATTTGGTTGATGAACCGGAATTACAAGAAATTCTTAGAAATTTCGACCCGCAGCATCTGTCATAAACTTGTTACAATTGAAATTTGTTGTTAAAGCCCTGTGAATTATCACGTGATAATCACCACAAGGGGGCTTGGATGGCCAAGAATGACTTTAATGCCGATCATTTGGAAACATTGGATCGGGACCTTGGGCGTCTTAGCACGCTTGAAACGGCGACCGCCTATGTCGCACGGCCCATGGTTGGCCCTGCGCTGTCGCTGATATTTATTGTTGCAACAGGTATTATTGCGGCCTCATTTTTTGACGCCTCGAGCAATGGTATGATCGTTATTATTGCGGCAATTTTTGGCGCCTATATGGCGCTGAACATCGGTGCAAATGATGTTGCGAATAATATGGGACCCGCCGTTGGGGCCAATGCCCTGACCATGGCCGGCGCCATTGCGATTGCCGCCATCTTCGAAAGCGCGGGCGCATTGATCGCGGGTGGGGATGTTGTGTCCACCATCGCCAAAGGCATCATTGCCCCATCCAGCATGCAATCGGTCGATGTATTTATCTGGGCGATGATGGCGGCGTTGCTGTCGGCGGCGCTGTGGGTGAATATGGCCACATGGGTCGGCGCACCTGTATCGACCACCCATTCCGTTGTCGGTGGCGTCATGGGGGCCGGCATTGCCGCCGCGGGTTTTGGTGCGGTTGACTGGGGAACAATGTCCAAAATCGCGGCCAGCTGGGTGATTTCACCCGTATTGGGCGGCATAATCGCCGCTGCATTTTTGTGGTTTATCAAAGCCAACATCATCTACCGCGACGACAAAATCGCCGCGGCCAAACGTTGGGTGCCGGTTCTGGTTGGCATTATGGCAGGGGCCTTTGCCAGTTATTTGGCATTAAAGGGATTGAAAAAGCTGATCAAGATTGACCTGTCAACAGCGGTTTTGATTGGTTTGGCCGTTGGGTTCGGGTTTTGGCTGATCATGCGCCCCATCATTGCGCGTCAATCTGTCGGACTGGAAAACCGCAACAAATCACTGAAAAAACTGTTCAATGTACCGCTGATTGTTTCGGCTGCTTTGCTCAGCTTTGCGCATGGCGCAAATGATGTGGCAAACGCGGTTGGACCACTGGCGGCAATCGTACAGGCGTCAAAATCAGGGGATTATGCTTCGGCGATTTCGATCCCTCTGTGGGTTATGGTCATCGGGGCCGCGGGTATTTCGTTTGGTCTGTTTTTATTCGGACCCAAATTGATCCGCGTGGTGGGCAATCAAATCACCAAACTGAACCCGATGCGGGCCTATTGCGTGGCCTTGTCCGCCGCGATTACGGTGATTGTGGCCAGCTGGCTGGGCCTGCCCGTCAGTTCGACCCATATCGCCGTGGGCGCGGTGTTTGGCGTTGGTTTTTTCCGCGAATGGGATACCGCCCGCCGGATGAAACAGGCCAAGGTCGTCGTTGACCAAACCCCTGTCATGGCCAAAGAGGAACGCAGCCGCCGCAAATTGGTACGCCGGTCGCATTTCATGTCGATCATCGCGGCATGGGTCATCACCGTTCCCGCAGCGGCGGTCATTTCTGCCGTTATCTTTAGTGTTATTAACTGGGTAACAGGCAGCTGATCCACCCATAGAAACCCGCGCCTAAGTTGGGCGCGGGTTTTCACCACACATCGCACGCAATTGCGTTTTTAACACTTTACCATAGTTGTTCTTGGGCAGCTGTTCGACAAAGTGATACTGTTTGGGCCGCTTAAACCGCGCGATCTGTGTAACGCATAACGCATCCAGATCATCGGACGTCACATCAGCCCCGCGCACCCGCACAACAAAGGCAACGACCGTTTCCCCCCAATCATCGTCATGTGTGCCGATCACCGCAACCTCGGCCACGGCGGGGTGTTGCAGCAGGGTTTCTTCGACCTCGCGGGGATAAATATTGGATCCACCGGAAATAATCACATCCTTGGATCGGTCGTGCAGCGTCACATAGCCTTGGGCATCCATTGCGCCCAGATCCCCGGTCCACAGCCACCCGTTTTGCACTGTTTTTGCTGTGGCTTTGGGATTGTTCCAATACCCCTTCATCACGGTCCGCCCGCGCACGGTGATTTCACCAACCACACCGGTTGGCACGGGCGTGCCATCGGGCGCACGGATCACAACATCCACATCCGATTGCGCCACCCCGACGGAGGCCAAACGTGTCTGCCACCCCGACGATGTGCGATCCGACACCGTATCACGCGACAGCGCCGTGATCCCCATGGGGCATTCCCCCTGACCATAAATCTGGATAAACTTGTTTCCCATCACCTCGGTCGCACGCAAAATATCGGCCTGGTACATCGGGCCGCCTGCGTAAACGATGGTTTTGATCCCCTGCCCAGTCGATCCAATGGCGCTGGCGTGATCCACCAACCGCCGCACCATGGTGGGCGCGGCAAACATTGAAATGTGGTCCATCTGTTGGGCCAGGTTCAAAATCTCGGCCGGATCAAACCCGCCGCTGGGGGGCACCACATGACGCGCACCGCGGATTACATGCATGAAATTATACAACCCCGCGCCGTGACTCATGGGGGCGGCGTATAAAATCGCATCTTGTGCATCAACCTGATCCACATCGGCAAAATAACACAATGTCATCGACGCAATATTGCCCGCGGTGATCATCACACCTTTGGGCTGGCCCGTTGTGCCGGATGTGTAAAACAGCCAAATCGTGTCATCTGGGGTCATGTCAACGGGGTCAAAATCACCCTGAACAGACCGCGCAGTGTCATAATCCGGAGTCCCGACAACCCAACAGAATTCACAGGGCACATCCATATCCGCAAGATATCCGTGCGCCGTTTCATCCAAAATCACCCCGCGGGCCTGTGCGTTTTGCAAAATCCACGCCGCCTCTTTTGGGTGCAGTTTGGCGTTGATCGGCACGGCCACCGCGCCCGCCCACCAAATTGCATAAAGGCTGATCAAATACTGCGGCGAATTTTGCAAAAAGAGCGCCACCCGATCCCCTTGGCCCACCCCTTGGGCCCGCAAAGCATGCGCCAGGGCCGCCGATTGTTGACAAAACTGGCCATAGGTGGCCACCAGTTGATCCCCATTAAACAATGCCGGCCGCATAGGATCCCGCCGCGCCGTTCGCGCCAACCACCAAGCTGGGTTCATCCGATCACCCCCGATCGTGTTACAGTGGGTAAATTGTGAACCACGGCGCACCCACGGACAACCCCATTTTGCGCTGTTTGAATTAAAAATGTTATTTTCAAAATGACATTTCAACAACAGATTTCCCCTGTTTTACGCCATCTACCACCTGTCATATTGTCAATTTCGTAAAATCGCCTAGACTGCCCAGAAAGAGCAGAAAAATAATTGAGGCATGACATGATCCATACATTCTATGGCACGAAATTTTGCGTACTGTTGGCGGTTGCCAGCACAGTGGCTGCCTGCAGTGGCGGCGGCGGCGGTGGCACCAAAACCGAACCGACAGTATTACCGACCTAACCGTGGACACATCCCCCAAAACCCTGTCCATCCTAGAGACATTGGACACCGAAGCATTGGCAGTGGGTCAAGGACTGAAACTGAATTCCGAGGCTGCCGGCGTTGTGGATTGGAAAGGCAGCACATTCACCAAGATCGCCGACCAAGAAAATTACCGGGTGTATTTGGTCGAATTGTCCAGCGCGACGGCATCCGACAGTTTACAAATCGTGGCTGTTGATGATCTGAAAACCTATCTGTCCGATATGTCGACATTCCAATCCGCCAGCGCTGCGGGTGGCACCAATGATCTGGTCCGCCAAGACAACCAATCCGTCGCGGGTCATACGGTGACAATGTACGCCGACACCAATGACGCATCGCGCAAACGCTATTACACCATCGTCACCGATCAAAACGGCAATACCACATTGGGCCTGGATCTGACCGCCTATGAAGATGACCTGAACAACATCACATCGCAGGCCATGTTTGCCCAAAACTTTGACAACAGCTTTGCCCAGCCGAACGGGCCTGCCGTGATGCAGGGTCTGGCCGTTTTGGGCGGCTGGAACACCGATCGCGCAAATGATGTGACGGGGCAGGTGACCATGATCGTTGATTTCAACGCCCTGACCGGTAATTTTGCAGCCCCCAGTCTGACAAACGCCGCCGGTGACACAGGGTATTTCAGCGGGACGTTCGACATCAACGCAGAAACCGGCGCGTTTTATGGGACATCTGATATGAAATTCAAAACCGTCAGTGCGGATGGATCTGTGATCGGCACCTTTGATGGTCAAGGCACCGCTGCGACAGGGATTTCATACAGCGACAATGGCCTGATCGGACAATTCATAGCCGCGCAATAGGACAGGGCAACGGGCCACAGCGGCCCGTCATGCCGACGATCATTGCAAAATGGCGCTTTCCCATTCGGACAGGAACCGCTGTTTTTTATAGCGGTCCAGAAACACCAACAACCCTGGCCCCAACCCGATGCGGTTGATCGCGCTGGATTCCAGGGACGGACCGCCGGCCAAATTCCGTCCAGCCCCCGTTTGCGTGCCAAAGGCGCGCTGCAACATGTGATCCAAAAACAAACCCGCCAAGGCCGGCTGTTGCGTCGTTTTGGGGATCAACACGCTGCGCAACATGACAGTTGTCATGTCTTGGGGCAGGATGATGGCCACTTGGTCCGCGTGCGGGTGACGTTGGGCATAGCTGCCCAAAACATTATAGGCCATGTCCAGTTTGCCCGACAACACATCACCAATCATATCAGACGAACAGCAATACAATTGCACGTCAGACTGGCCCATCACCTCCATCAGGCGCCAATAGGTTTCAGACCCACGGGCATCTTGGGTGGCAAATAAATACCCCAAACCGGATCTGCGAATATCATATGTCCCAATCCGCCCCCTGAATTTATCGGGGTTTTTTCGGATCAAGCCGATTAACGATTGCCGTGTGTGCGTGCCGCCCATTTGGTCCAAAAACGCCTTGGACACAACCATGGCCGCGGGTTCCTGGGAAAAGGCAAAGACCATCGAATTCCAATGCGCCCAGGCGGGCAATTCAACGGTGCGCAGCGGTGCATGGCGCAGGGCGTGCCCATCATTGGCCAGTTTAATTTGCAGATCCATTGCACTGGAAATCACCAAATCGAATTGTGCCTGTTCTGCGGCAATGGCCTGCATCACCTGGGACGAGGATGCGACCGTATAATCAATCGAGATATCCGGATTATTTTCCAAGAATGACGCAATCATCGGTTCGAAATACGAAATATCTGCCGTTGATAGAATGCGCAAATTGGGGTCGTTTGTGGGGGGGCCGAATGTGGCCCGCGCCTCGATTTCGAACCCGTGCAGGACCTGCGCCCCGATCAAGGTCCACATCATTCCAATGGCAAGGATAAAATAACGCATGCGCCGCCCTGTGTAATGTTTGATATTTCCAACGTTCCGTTATGCGCGGCCATGACATCGCGCACGATTGTTAATCCCAGCCCGGACCCCACAACACCCCGCGCATTTTCGCCGCGTTGAAACCGTTGTGTCAGCAGGGATTTCCCCCCGTCAGGAAACCCAGGCCCACTGTCGGTGACCGTAATTTGGGCCTGTGTTGCTGTTGCCTGAACCGATACCTGAATTTGGCCCAACAGGGGGGTGTATTTAATCGCATTGTCCAAAACATTATGGACCGCGTTTTGTATCAAAATCGGGTCAACCTGAACCCAGACAGATGCCGCAGTCTGGGCCACTAAATCAAGATCGCGCAAATCGGCCAAGGGGCGCAGCTGTTCCAAGCTGGCGTGGACCAATTTGGTCAGATCAACGCGTTCCCTGTCCAAATCATCCGCACGGAATGTCACCATCGCATGATCCAGCAACTGACCTGCGGCGCGCGAACTTTCATCAATGGCGCGCACGATATCGCGCAGGGCTTTCCTGTTTTGCTCTTTCTCGACGCGATGCAGGGTGACATCGGCCTGCGTGCGCACGATGGCCAAGGGCGTCCGCACACGGTGCGCGGCCTCGGCTATGAATTCTTCGGATCGCTTTAGCGACACCTGCAACCGCTGCATCAAGGAATTCAGCGATGTGACCAGCGGGGCCATTTCGCGCGGCACGGAGGCCGCGACAGGGCGCAAATCTTTGGGGCCCCGACGTGAAATGGACTGCGCCAGACGCCGCAGGGGGCGGGTTGCGAATTCCACCAAAATCCATGTGATCCCGACAGAGGCCATAAAAAACGCCAACCCCATGCCAATGGCCCAGCGCCGCACCTGTTCGACCGTTTGGCGCACATTGGTTTGGGTCTGCGCCACGGCAACGGTCAGGTTTTGCGCCACATCCCTAATCGCAAACACCCGTTGTACCGCGGTAATGCGCACCGTTTCGCCCAGAAATCCTGCGGTTTGATAGGCCCCCTTGACGTCGGTCACCCCCGCAGGAATGGGCAGGGCATCATAGCCGGTCACAAAGTCCTGATCCAAATAGATCGCATAAAACACGCGTTCGTCCGTGACACTGTCCAGCATCGACAGCGACGAATAAGGCAAATCAATCACAACCTGCCCATCGCGCAGCTGCACACTGTCCATGATCGAAACGGCAGAGGCAAACAGGATATTATCCTGACTGGTCTGCACCGCCTGACGTGCCACGGATTCGATGGCCAAAACCACCAAGATCGACAATGCCGCAGCGGCCGACAGAAAAATGATCGTCAACCGCCGGCGAATGGACCCCCGCACCACTGGCGCAGTCATGGGGACACATCCAGTTTATAGCCCGATCCGCGAATGGTTTTGATGGACACGGTCGACGGTGCCAGATGCCGACGCAGACGGGCAACATAGACCTCAATCGCATTTTCTGTGACCTCTTCGTCATAGGAAAACAACCGGTCCACCAGCTTGGATTTCGGGATGATCTGACCGGGATTGTTCAGAAATATTTCCAGCAATCGCAATTCACGGGTACGCAATGTGATTTCCTGACCCTCAATGGTCAAGGCCCCCGCCAGCGGATCAAAGATCAGACCGCCATGGGTGATGACATTGCGCGCACTGCCGCCTTTGCGGCGCAAAACGGCGCGGCATCGGGCCTCAAGTTCGGAAAAATCGATGGGTTTGACCATATAATCATCCGCCCCCAAATCCAGCAATCCAACGCGATCAGACACCTGCGATCGGGCAGTCAACACGATAACGGGCGTTTGCGTTTCACCGGCGCGGTGGCGTTGCAAAAACGTGCGGCCGTCGCCGTCAGGCAACATAATATCCAGCAAAATCAAATCGTAATCTGTTGTTGCCGTGAAATCGAACGCCGATTGCAAATCATCTGCGTGATCAACCACATGGCCGTCCAGCTGCAACCGCTCCACAACGGCGCTGGCCAAATCTTGGTTATCCTCAACTAACAAAAAACGCATGAATTTTGATTTCTTTCGATCGATGTCAGGTCCGTGTCAGGTTTTTCAGGAATGATATGTCATTCATGGGCGGTTTCGCCCGACAAGTCAAATGGGAGGACACGTTATGACTTTCACTCTAGGCCGTCGCGCCTTGCTTGCGGCGGCTGCCGCATTTTCATTGGTCGGTTCCGCACATGCGGGCGGGCATCAAGTTGTTGACAGCATCCATTTCCTGATCCCCGGCGGTGCCGGCGGTGGTTGGGATGGTACAGCCCGCGGCACAGGCGAGGCATTGACAGGTGCAGGTCTGGTCGGATCGGCATCCTATGAAAACATGTCAGGCGGCGGTGGCGGCAAAGCCATTGCACACCTGATCGAAAACGCAGACTCAAACCATGGCACATTGATGGTGAATTCCACACCCATCGTGATCCGTTCACTGACCGGCGTTTTCCCGCAAAGTTTCCGCGACCTGACATTGGTTGCTGGCACAATCGGTGACTACGCCGCGTTGGTTGTGGGCAAAGACAGCCCAATCAATTCTATGGATGACCTGTTGGCCGCATATCGCGCCGATCCAAACGGCACAGCTGTCGGTGGTGGGTCCGTTCCTGGTGGTATGGACCATCTGGTCGCCGCAATGGTCATGCAGGCCGCGGGCGAAGACCCCACAGCCGTGAAATACATCCCCTATGATGCGGGCGGTGATGCGATGGCTGCATTGTTGTCAGGCGAAATCGACGCCCTGTCCACCGGATTTTCCGAGGCCGTTGCCCTGGCCGAAGCAGGCGAGGTTAAAATCCTGGGCGTAACTGCTGATGAACGTGTCGCGGCCTATGCCGATGCCCCCACGATGAAGGAACAGGGCCTAGACACATCCTTTGTCAACTGGCGCGGGTTCTTTGCAGCACCTGGTTTGCCTGCGGACAAATTGGCCGCCTATCAGGATGCAATCACCAAAATGTATGACACCCCCGAATGGGAAGCCGTGCGCGCCCGTAACGGTTGGGTCAACATCCACAACAACGGTGATGATTTCCGCGCGTTCTTGGAAAAACAAGAACAGGAAATCGGCGACCTGATGCGCAAGCTTGGGTTCCTGTAATCACATTATCTTGGCCCGCCTTCCATGGCGGGCCAAACCAAATTTACATGAGGTTTATCATGGCACTGGATCGCTGGATCGCCCTGATCATTTTGGTTATTTCGATTGTCTATGGGTATGCCGCATATTTCACAATGGACCAACTGTTGCCGCCATTTATGCAGCGCAATCCGGTTTGGCCGTCAACCTTTCCCAAGATTCTGTCCGTCTTGGCCATTGTCACATCACTGATCATTTTACTGGGGTTGGAAAAACCTGCAGCTGACGCCAAGGAACCCGATATCGATTACCGCAGATTGGGGGATTACAACATCGGCCAAGCAGCCCTGTTGGTTGCCATGATGGTTGTTTATGCGCTGACACTGCGCCCGCTGGGATTTTTCATCGCAACCATCGGTTTTTTGACCCTATCTGCTGCCATTCTGGGCGAACGTAAATTCCATATCCTGATCCCGATCACCACAGTGGCGGCCTTTGTCATTTGGTATCTGGTTGAACAGGTGCTGGGCATATTCCTGCGACCCCTACCCACATTCATGATCGGAGGCTGACATGTTAGAAGGTTTATTAATCGGCCTGCAAACGGCCCTGTCCCTGAAAATGTTGGGCATGGTGATCGGTGGCTGTTTGATCGGCACATTCATCGGCATGTTGCCCGGTTTGGGCCCGATGTCGATTATTGCAATCATGATCCCCGTTGCGATAACCTTGGGCGATCCGTCTGCCGCGCTGATCCTGTTGGCCGGCGTGTATTACGGTGCCATTTTTGGCGGGTCCACATCGTCGATCCTGTTGAATGCGCCGGGGGTCGCGGGAACGGTGGCCACCAGCTTTGATGGTTACCCCATGGCCCGCGCGGGCCAAGCGGGCAAGGCATTGACCATCGCCGCCATCGCGTCATTTTCCGGTGGGACCATCGGGGCCGTTTTGCTGATGATTTTCGCGCCCGCCCTGTCATCGGTCGCATTGCTGTTCCATTCAGCGGAATATTTTGCGCTGATGGTGGTTGGATTGGGCGCAATCGCTGCCTTTGCGGGGTCGGGAAATGTGGCCAAGGCCACGTTGATGACGTTGCTGGGTCTGATCATGGCCACCGTGGGCGAAGGCGCATTATTTAATATGCCACGCTTTACCATGGGACTGATGGATTTGCAGTCCGGCTTTAGCTTTATCACATTGGCCATGGCGATTTTTGCCCTGCCCGAGGCGATATTTCTGGTGCTAAACCCCATGCGATCATCCCAAGGGGACAGCGGCAAAATCGAAAACCTGCGTATCAATCGGGACGAAGCCCGCGCCATCGCCCCCGTGATCGGACGCCAGTCGATCCAAGGGTTTTTCATCGGCGTTTTGCCCGGTGCAGGGGCCACCATTGCGTCATTCTTGGGCTATGCCGTTGAACGCAATATCGCATCCGAAAAAGAGCAAAAGGAATTCGGCCATGGGTCGATCAAAGGTTTGGCCGCGCCCGAAACCGCCAACAATGCCGCCTGCACCGGGTCATTCGTGCCCTTGCTGACATTGGGCATTCCTGGGTCTGGCACAACGGCCATTTTGTTGGGCGCGTTGATTGCGTTAAACGTCAACCCCGGCCCACGATTAATGACGGATGAACCCCAGATTTTCTGGTCGGTGATCATTTCGATGTATATCGGCAATCTGGTGTTGTTGATCCTGAATTTACCACTGATCCCCTATATCGCAAAAATTCTGGCAATTCCGCGCAACTATCTGATCCCGTTCATTTTGTTCTTTACACTGATGGGCAGCTATATTGGGCAAAACAATGCCACCGAATTGTTGATCCTTGTGGGATTGGGCGTCTTTGCCACCGTGTTGCGGTTTGCAAACTATCCGCTGGCACCGTTGTTGATCGGGTTCATTCTGGGCCGTATGCTTGAGGATAACTTTAGCCGATCCATGCAGCTTTATGACGGGATCAACTTTATCCTTGAACGTCCGATGACATTGGGTCTGCTGATCTTGGCTGCGGCATTGATCATTGTTCCCAGTCTGCGCGCACGACGCGCGCGGCGGGCCAAGGTGATCCAAGGGGATTGATCCATGGGGGCCACGCTGCGCGATATTCGGGTTCTGGACCTGACCAACGTGCTAGCTGGCCCCTATTGCGCCTATCAATTGGCCCTGATGGGGGCCGATGTGATCAAGGTCGAACGCCCCAACGGGGGCGATTTGGCACGTGAACTGGGGGCTGATCCTGTCCGCAATGCCGCAGGAATGGGGATCAGTTTTCTGGCACAAAACGCGGCCAAACGGTCCGTGACATTGAACCTGAAATCCAGTCGCGGTCGGGATATGTTGTTTGAACTGGTCAAATCGGCCGATGTTTTGATCGAAAATTATCGCCCCGGCGTGATGGATCGTTTGGGGGTTGGGTATGACACGCTGCGCCAGATCAACCCAAATTTGATTTACTGCGCCATCAGCGGATTTGGCCAAACTGGCCCGCGCCAAGATGACCCCGCCTATGACCAGATCGTTCAGGGTGTGGCGGGTGTCATGTCGATCACGGGGGACAGCGACAGCGCACCACTGCGCGTGGGATATCCACTGGCCGATACGGTGGGCGGGATGACGGCCGCCTTTGCCATTTGTGCGGCGCTAAATGCCAAACCGCGTGGAACATTTTTGGATATCGCCATGACGGATGCGGTGCTATCGACCATGGGTTGGGTCGTGTCGAATTATCTGATCGGGGGCGTCACGCCCATGGCCATGGGCAATGAAAACATGACATCTGCCCCGTCCGGCACATTCGCAACCGCCGATCGCCCCATCAACATCGCCGCCAACCGTCAAAGCCAGTGGGAAACCTTGATCGACATCCTGAATTGTCAGTCTTTGGGATCGGACCTGCGATTTGCAACGCGCGAAGCCCGCAAAGAAAACCGCCACATCCTACGCGCATTATTGGAACAGAAACTGATCACCCAATCCGCCGATCATTGGGTGCCACAGCTAAATCGCGCAGGCGTCCCCGCAGGCATCGTCCAAGGCGTACCTGACGCCCTAAACGACCCACAAACCATCCTGCGCCAGCTGGTCCAAACCTGTGATGGGTTGCCCCTGATGGGCAGCCCCGTTGTACAAAACGGCACCCGCCCCCATGCACAAACCCCGCCCCCCACATTAGGCCAACATAATGATGACATTTGGGGGGAAATGGGGTTAAATCCCGACGACATCCAACGCCTACGGCAAGAGGGTATTTTATGAGTGACGTGTCCGATTGGTGGCGTACAAAAATCATTGATATGGAACCGGGTAAAATCACCCTGCGCGGCACCCCCATTCAGGATTTGATCGGCACCGTGGGGTTTTCTGAAATGATTTGGCTGATGGTGCGGGGGGACCGCCCAACACCGGACCAATTGGCGCTGTTCCAGGCGGCATTGGTGTCCGCCGTGGATCATGGGCCGCAAGCCCCATCCATCGCCGCGGCGCGCATGGCGGTGACCTGCGGTTTGCCCCTAAACAACGCGATGGCCAGTGCCGTAAACATGCTGGGTGATGTGCATGGCGGGGCAGGTCAGCAGGCGGTTGAATTATATCACTGGATTAACGCGCAGCCCACGGACACCAAAACAGCCCTTGGCCAGTGGCGTCACGACAATGGAAAAATGGTGCCCGGGTTTGGGCATCGGTTCCACAAACCCACGGACCCCCGCGCACCACGTCTGATGGAATTGGTGGATCATGCCGTATCACAGGGCGTCTGCGATGGAACCTATCAGCGCATCGCGTTAGAGGTGGAACAGGCGTTAGAGCGGGTGCCGATGAACATTGATGGCGCAACGGCCGTGATCTATGCCGAATTGGGGTTTGCCCCCGCCTTGGCGCGTGGTCTGTTTTGCCTGTCGCGATCTGTTGGTATTTTGGCCCATGCGTGGGAACAAACCGAACAGGGCGGCCGCAACAAAGGGCCCACACCGCCCCATTACAGATGGACCTATGATGGGGAATAAGGTTGCACACCTAGGCCTAGCCGTGGTCAGTGCATGGATCGGCTATATCATTTTTCGAACCATTCAGTTTCCTGTCCCTGCCCTGACGGGGGCCGCAACGGCCGTTACGATTGCATCCCTCTTGGGGGTGAACGCCGAATTGCCACCACGGCTGCGCAATGCCTGCATCCTGATACTGGGCATCAACATCGGCACGGCCGTCACACCCGAGGTGTTGGAAACCGCCATCCACTGGCCCGCAACATTAGCGGTGATGAGCGTCTGTGTCGTCCTAATTTTGGCGGTATCGGGTTGGATTTTGGCGCGTTGGTTTTCGATGGATGTACTATCGGCCACATTGGCATCCGCCCCGGGCCACCTAAGCTATGTGTTATCCATGGCAATGGACGCAGACCGCAATGTGGGCGCCATCGCGATTATCCAAACGGTCCGCGTGCTGGCGCTGACATTGGGTTTGCCCCTGTTGGTGCAGATGCTGTTCGGGGCCAGCGGTCTGTCCCTGCTGTCAACCCAGGTGGCGCAGCCGTGGCATTTGGGGGCAACTGTGATCGTGTCAATCCCGATTGCCCTGTTGTTTCAACGCTGGGGTGTTCCCGCGGCATGGCTGGTGGCGGGCATGTTGATCAGCGCCTTGGGGCATGGGTTTAATATCACGCCGGGCCGTATTCCCGATACTTTGGCCACAGGGGCCTTGATGATCATGGGCATCCTGATCGGCAGCCGATTTTCCAGCACAGACCCACGCACTGCGTTGCGCTATGTTTGGCCGGGGTTGGTGGTGACACTGGTGGCAGGGGTGATTTCGCTGCTGGGTGTGGCGGTATCATTTTGGATGATGGGCGTCAGTCCCGCCATTTTGATCGTGGCCTTTGCCCCCGGCGGGGTCGAAGCGATGGCCGCGATTGCGCTGTCGCTGGGGTATGATCCCACCTTTGTCGCGGCGCATCATGTATTTCGACTGTTTTTACTATCGTTCCTCATGCCCTATATCTTTGTGAAATTGCGCCGACGCTAGAACTGCACATCTATGCCAAATGTCATTTTAGTATCGCGCGACTGCGCCACATGGCCATGGTTTTCACTATGCTTGATACCCAATGCAATCTGTGTGTTTCGCCCCAAATCTTGGTGATACTGCAACTGCGCGTCAATTTGACGATCATGCGGGACCAACGAAACGCGATGTGTCGAAAATTCTGCACTATCCGATACTGCGCCCGCACGGGAATACGTTGGCACAGTCACATGGATTGCCCCACCGGAGACGGCAGGCGGCTGCGCCAGCGAAAATGAAAATTGCCGATTTTTTCCCAAAGCCTGGGCAAAGGTCAGCCCAATCGCATCATAGCGCAGGGTTTCGAATTGGGCCAGTGTCCCATCGCGGTCAGCACGTGTTTGCCCGATATGGGCCGCAATGGAGACATGCCGCCCATGGCCCCAATCGAACCGGTACCCCAAATCAAACCCAACCGTCGTCCCAGACAGATGATCCCCTGAAACCGTGGTTGACAGGCCCAACACCGATCCCACTTCGCGTAGGGACGTGACACCCAGTTCAAATCTGCCCAGATCTGTTTCATAGGCTTGGGTCAGGCCCAGCCCAAAACTGTCAGATCCATTGTCCAACAGTCGCAGCTGCCCCTCATTAAATGGGACGGCAGTCTGAGCAAAGCCGATCGCGGCAAAGGTGTCATCATTACCGGCCCCAAGGTTCGCCGTGCCATTGGTATTTGCGGCAACCAACCCCTTGATCTGGTCCATCGGATCAACCGACATCGGCCGCGCCGCCACCAATGCATCGGCCCCAATGACAAAGGTGCCATCCAATCCATCCCGCGCCATAATCTCAATATCGGATAATTTCTGCGCCAAGGATTGCCCAACAACTGGGCTGGTCACAATACCAACCTGCCCCCGCGTCAGGTTGATACCCGCGCCGTCCCGTGACAACGGGACCGTGACATCACCAATCGGCAACAGGGCCGCACGCAAATCCATGATCCCGTGCCCATAATCATAGGAATACCCATGTTCATACCCGGGGGCAAATGTCACCTTGCCCGTATGATCGAAAAACGAATTATCCGCCGTCATCAACAGGCGGGCGCGCAATTGTTGCGGGGTTAAATCTGGAAATGCCTCGGCCAATAATGCCATGGCACCTGACACCTGCGGCGCGACGAAACTGGTCCCTTCGCCAAAGGAATAGGTGGCATCACCCACGTCATCTGCCATCCACAAATACCCCCGCGCGCCCAAACAATAGGCCGCAGTTTCCTGACAGGACGCCGAAACGATATTGGCCGAAACCACACGATCACCGCTATATTCCGGCTCTAGGTCGATCACGGTGATCCAACTGGGTTCTAATTCAGGATAGATCATCGGCAGCGTGGCCAATCCAAACGCGTTTGGCACCTCTGGATCATTACTAAGAGAGAAGACCACAACCCCATCTTGGGCAAATTTCTTGACTGCGGTTACATAGGGCCTGACCTCGGGGCTGGCGAAATAGTTTCGAAATTCAATGAATGAAAATGTATCCCCCAAACCCCAAGAATTATTCAATACAACTGCCCCTGCCTCGCGGGCCCCATCGACAAAGGATGCCTCTTGCTGCCAATCTAGCGCGGATAGATAACTGCGCGATCCGACGTATAAATCCGCCTTGGGGGCAACACCCATGATTGCAGTTCCGTTTCCAACAGCGACCGAGGCGACAGCCGTGCCATGGTCCCGTCCCGCGTTTTGGTCACTGTCTGGATGGAACGTGATGGTTGTATCGGCAAAGGCGGCATGCGATGTGCGTACCCCATCATCAACGATGGCAATCACTTGGCCCTGACCGGTCAAGCCCGTTGACAGGGCATAGTCTGCGCGAATGACCGACAGGGCGTTCAGACCATCAAAAAAATGCGATTGAAATTGCGCCATGGACCGGATGTTATCAACTGCGCTTTGCTGAAAATACGACACATAGCCCGATGTCCAATCGGTCGTTTGCACGCCTGCGCTGCCTGATCCACCGGTTCCCGATCCAGTGTCGCCCGACCCGTCGGTGTCGGTGTCATCAGGATCGGTGGTTATTTCGGCGCCGTCCCCGCCAAATATGACGGTGTTTGTATCCCCGTCAGAACCGCCGCACGCCGCAACAGCACCCAACACGATCGACAGGATGCACCATCGTGACAGACTGCTGGCGGTTTTACGCATTTGGCCCCTACCTTTCGCATCGAATTTTACAACAAGCATCCAAATTAGGACGTGTGCCAGTTTCAAACTACCCCCTAAGACGTCCAATTGATAGAGCGATTTTAGGGCAACATTACCCTAGAGTGTGTCCAAGAACCGATCATAGACCTGCGCCGTAACCTTAGGCTGATCCAGCATTGGAACATGACCGCAATTTTGCAGCATGTGCCCCGTTCCATTGGGCAGCAGGTCCAGCAAGACATCCAATCCACTGGGGTGATAGATTTGATCCTGTTCACACCACAGGATAAGTACAGGTTGGGCAAGCGTGGGCACGATGTGTTGGATCGGAACCACATTGGACCGCTGGATCACGTTCCAGACAGTTTTGTGATGCTCTGCGCGGTTAATTTCGGACTGCACCCAAATATGTTCAATGGCCCATGGTACATAGGGTTTTTCCAAAAACAACAGTGCATTGCGCGCGTCATAGCTGGCACGGTCCGACACCACCAAACTGATCGCGCCATTGGCACGGGCCTGTTGAAATGGGGTTTTCACAGGCGTATCAACACCCGTTGGACTGCCGATCAAGGCCAATGATTGCACCCGCATTGGCCAATCTGTGGCGATCTGGGCCGCGATTTGCGACCCCATTGAATTGCTGGCCAAATGAAATGTTTGCAGGCCCAATTGATCCAATACTGATTTTATATGCGTCACCTGAACCGCATAATCGTACTGCTGGGCGGGCAAAGGGGCATTTTCACCAAAACCCGGCAAATCCAACAGGATCACGCGATGCCCCTGTTTCATGTGGCGCACCATGTTGATCCAATGTTCTTTGCGCGCAAAAATACCATGCAAAAACACAATGGCGGGTCCCTCACCCCCTTCAAGATAGGATATGCGGCCAAAGTTAGTGTCAACATGATTCTTACTCAGCCCCGCCGACCAATGATACAGACCTAGCAAGGCATTCGCTGCGATATCAGGACGCAAGCGCGTTGCCGCGACTGCGATGCACAAAACCATAATTGCTGCAATCGTTGCATTCCGTATCATGACAAATCCACGTTAAAGATCATTAGAAAATTCAAAGGGCAGGAAAACTTCCTAAAAATGATTTGCATTTTGATAATTTTTCTCTACCCTATCAAAGCTTGGCAATCACGCTCATCTAGGCTCTGAAAATTGTTTTGCATATTATACCAAAGCACGAAAACCAACAAGACACCGGCCAGCGACATTTATCACCAGGCACGCATCAATAACGGAATTTACGGCATTACGGGATGTATGTTGCAAACATCCGAACACTATTTCCAATATATCGAGGGTCCGATTGAACCCGTCCAAAACCTGATGGCAAATATCTTGGCTGATCCGCGTCATAGCGATGTTACGATATTGCATCAGGTCTATATTTCATCCCGCGTGTTTCCAAATTGGAATATGGGCTACTTCAATTCGACAAGCGAACTGATGAAACAGTTGGAAAACTGCGATCCCAATGCGCCGATGTTTGTACAAATGTTGCTAGAGTTCATGACAACGCTGTATGACACCGCATAATGTTCGGCGCTGTTATACAGCAAAATCCACCATGGCCGCCGATTGCATTTTAATGGCCAAGGGATGTTGGTTGCCCAAAAACTGGGTCATGATACAGCCTGTCACTTGGGTTGCAGGATCGACCCAGAAATAGGTGGCGGCCGCGCCGCTCCAACCGAATTCACCCAAGGATGTGATCCGATCAGCGCGGCCCAAATCGGACATCACCCGACCGATCAGGTTCCAACCATATCCCGCAAAGGGATCATCATTGATGCGCATTCCCCGTGGACCAAACGCGACACGGGACGCACGCATCATCGCATGCATCGGCGCAGATAGGGCGCGGCTGCCGTCTGGGAATTGCCCTGTTAACAACATATTTGCGAATTTCATATAATCGTCCAGGGTGCTGAACAATCCGTGCCCACCCCGTCGGAAATTTGGGTCATCCATGGGCGCCGATGCAGATACATCCATGCGCGTCAAAACATGCGGACGCGGATCCAAGGGGGGCAATCCATATAAATCCTGTGTGCCAAACATTTGCATGACGCGGCCCCGATCCCCGTCGGGTACAAAAAATCCGGTGTCGACCATCCCCAACGGATCAAACAGATGGTCACGCAACAGGGCATCCAATCGTTGCCCGGTGGCGATTTCGATAATATGCGCCAACACATCTGTGGCGACCGAATATCGCCACCCCGCACCCGGATGAAATGCCAGTGGCAGTTAGGCCAAATCGGCCATCGCCTCGGTTAAATCACGATCGGCATGTTCCAAAAACCCCATATCACGGTAATAGGGGGCCACCGAACAACCGCGCGAAAAATCATAGCTAAGCCCCGCCTGATGCGTCAGCAGATGTTCGATGGTGATCAATCCACACGCAGGTTCGATCCGGCCCGTTTCATCCAAAACCCGCATATTGGCGAAATTGGGATCAAATTGGGCAATCGGGGTCACCAGCGTAAAATATCCCCGTTCAACCAACATCAATGCCAGGACGGACACAATCGGTTTGGTCATGGAATAAATGCGATAAATCCCGCGTCCTTGGGGTGGGGATGTGCCGATCAGACCCGACTGTACCGTGTGGCCCGCCTGATCCACACGCCATTCGATGGTATCGAACGCCTTACTTTTTACGAAATGCGTTGCGACATCAGACATAGTTTGGCGCATATGATCCCCCTGCAATTTTTTCACAGGGTCCTGCAAATTTAACCGTCTGTAAAGAAAAACCCGCGCAAGCCGCACGGGTTTTCAGGGTACGAACGCGGTGTGGCGGATTACCACCGGCGTTCAAATTTGCGGCGCAGCCAAATGGCCAGCAAATTCATCGAAATCAGGAACACCAACAAAATGATGATCCCACCCCAGGCGCGTTCATAAAACGCAGGATCCGCCCGTTTGGCCCATTCGTAAATCTGGGCCGGCATCGCGGAATTGGGGTCAAACAGCCCCGCTGATACGCCGTCGGGCATATTGGTGGCGATATAGCCGATCATGCCGATCAACAGCAGTGGCGCGGTTTCGCCCAAGGCTTGGGCCAATCCGATGATGGTGCCCGTCAAAATGCCGGGCGCAGCCAAGGGCAGGACATGGTGGAAAATGGTTTGCATTTTCGATGCCCCCAACCCCAATGCAGCATCGCGAATGCTGGGCGGCACGGCCTTTAACGCGGCGCGGGTGGAAATGATGATTGTGGGCAGGGTCATCAACGTCAAAACCAATCCCCCGACCAAAGGTGCGGACTGCGGCAGGTGCATGTAATTGATAAACACAGCCAACCCCAAAATACCAAACACAATCGACGGCACCGCAGCGAGGTTCGAAATATTGACCTCAATCACGTCTGTGATCCAGTTTTTCGGTGCAAATTCTTCGAGATAGATGGATGCTGCGACACCGATGGGGACCGACAAAAACAACACAACCAACATCATGAAAAACGATCCCGCCATGGCAACACCCATGCCGGCCGCCTCGGGGCGTTGATCGGATGCGTCTGCGCCGAAAATGAAATCGGGGTTGAATTTTTTTTCCACGACACCCACTGCGCGCAGGGCATCCACAAAATCCAACTGCGCGGAGGATACGTTTTTGTTGTTTTCGATACTGTCGCGGGTCACGCGACCCTTTAGATAGCCATCAATCCAGCTGTTTGCCAAAAACTTGACTTTGACGGTGGTGCCGATCTGGGATACATCGGACAACACCAAATCACGCAACTGCGACACCGCGCTTTTGGACAGGATTTTCGCCATATCGCCCGATTTCAGCCCCGTGTCGATGTTATGTTCCGCAACAACACGGTCCATTGCCGCCTTTAACAGGGGGGAATAGCCGAATGTGGTGACTTTGGCGATCGCTTCGGGGTCGCGGGTGCCCGCTTTGTCCAGTTTGCTTTCCAGCAGGTCCACATTCAGCGTGACAAAGGTTTGGGTATAGGCACCAACACCGCGTGTCAGGATCGTGCCCATCAAAATCACCAACATCGTCAGCGCAATCGCAATTGCGGTCAGGCCATATCCCTTGAACCGTTTTTCAGCCGCATTGCGTTTTTTGATGCGCGGGGTCTGTGCAAAGGTAGGGGCGTTTGTATGATCGGTCATTCGTATTGCTCGCGGTATTTGCGCACGATGTAAAGCGCGATGATATTCAGGCCCAAGGTTAAGACAAACAATGTCAAACCCAGTGCAAAGGCCACAATCGTTTCGGGACTGTTAAAATCACCGTCCCCCGTCAGCTGGCTGACGATGCGGGTGGTGATGGTTGTCAATGCCTCTAGCGGGTTGCCCGCAAAACGGGCAATCGCGCCTGCACCCAAAACCACAATCATGGTTTCCCCGATGGCACGCGATGCCGCCAACAGGATCGCCCCAACAATCCCGGGCAGGGCCGCGGGCAAAACAACCTGACGGATGGTTTCCGATTTTGTCGCCCCCAACCCATAGGACCCATCACGCATCGCCTGCGGCACCGCGTTGATGATGTCATCTGACAGGGATGATACAAACGGGATCAACATAATGCCCATCACAATACCCGCCGTTGCAACAGATCGTGCATCACCCATCCAGTCCACGCCTAAAATGCCGCCTTCGCCAAAAATATCCTTAAGAAACGGACCAAAGGTAATCAGGGCAAACAGACCATAGACGATGGTGGGGATACCGGCCAAAACCTCAAGCAATGGTTTTGCAATGCCACGGGTCGATTTCGACGCATATTCCGCCAGATAAATGGCCGAAAACAATCCGATGGGTGTTGCGACCAGCAGGGCAACGATGGAAATATACAGCGTCCCCCATAACAGCGGCAGGATGGACAGCGCGCTGTCGCCACGGAAATTCGGGGCCCATTCAAGGCCAAAGAAAAAATCAGTCCAGTCATGCAGCGAAAAAAACCGCAGGGTTTCAAAAACCATGGACAGCACAATACCGATTGTTGTCAAAATCGCGATGGCTGCGGCCGAAATCAAGGTGACCAAGATGAACCGTTCCACGGCATTTCGGGCCCAAAATGATTTGGACATCCGCGCCATGGAATACGCAAATCCGGCCAGGGCAATCGCGCCGATCGCAACGGTCATGGCCCAATCGCCGGTGGCGGTCAGGCGCACCATGTCCAAGGCAGATTGTACCATGTCATCGGTCATCTGCGACCCGACCGCCACACCAACAGAGGTCAGAATGTCACCCATCTGCGTGGTCGCATCCGCCGCCGCCCCCAACGTGGCCAAATCAACAATCCCTTGACCCGCCGCCAGTGTCAGCGCCTGCGCCATACGCGTCACATCAGACATGATCAACCCCAGGCTGGATCCGTCTGGAATCGATTGGGGCAGCACCAAATCGCTGGCCAATGATGATACGATCATCGGCTGGGCCAAAACCCAGATCGCCAAAATCAGCATCGCAGGAACAAGGGTCATCAAAAACACAAAAACCCCGTAATAGTGGGGCAGCGAATGCATTAACCTTGGGTCATGATTGGCACTGGACAATGCCCTGCGGCGCCCCATGAAAAACCCCAACACCCCCAAGAGTGCAACGGCCAGTATCAGTGTTTGTGGTGTCATATACAGCCCCAGTTCCGCAAAACCTAGGGCAGGACACATGGCCCTGCCCTAGGTCAATTAGGTATATCTTACTTCATTGTTTCTTCGGCTGAAACCGCAGCCTGTGTCGCGGCCAGTTCAGGGTCGGACACCAGGCCGTATTCAGCCAATGGTCCATCTGGTCCGGCAACTTCATCAGAGATAAAGAATTCAGCGTATTCTTTCAAACCTGGGATCACACCGACATGTGCTTTCTTAATATAGAAGAACAATGGGCGTGATACTGGGTACTCACCAGCTGCGATGCTTTCAGTTGAAGGCATAACGCCTGACATGGTTGCAACCTGCAGTTTGTCGGTGTTGTTTTCATAGAACGCCAGACCGAATACGCCGATGCCATCTTTGTTTGATTCGATAGATGCCAGTGTTTCGGTGTAATCGCCGTCGATATCAACCGAACGGCCGTCTGTGCGAACCGCCATACATGCGGATTCTGCCGCGTCTTCGTCGCCGCCGTTGATTTCCAAGATTGCGGCCATTGCGCCTGTTTCTTCACAGCCGGCCAACAGAACTTTTTCCTCGAAAACTTCGCGTGTGCCGTGTTTTGTGCCGGGAATATAGGCCTGGATTGGCTGCGATTTAAAGTTCGCGTTTACCGCGGCCCAATCCGTGTTGGGGTTGGCAACCATTTTGCCGTCAACTGGCAATTCTGCGGCCAAAGCAGTGTAGATGTCTGCAGGCTGGAAGGCAAAGTTCTGGCCGTTGATGTCGGATGCGAAAACGATGCCATCATAACCGATGCGTACTTCGATGATGTCTGTCACGCCCGCTTCGGCGCAGGCTTTGATTTCTTTGTCTTTGATTTTGCGCGATGCGTTTGCAACGTCGATTGTGTTTTCACCAACGCCTTCGCAGAAACGCTTTAATCCGCCGGATGATCCGCCTGATTCAACAACAGGTGTTGGAAAGTCAAAGTTTTCGCCAAACGCTTCGGCAACGATGGACGCATAGGGCAATACGGTGGATGACCCTGCAACCTGTACGTTGTCGCGTGCAGCGGCTGTGCCAGCGGCCAATGCAGTCAGTGCAATGGCGGATACGGTCGTTTTTACAAAAGACATGTCTTACTCCTTAGATCTGTCCAAGCATGGTGTTCCTTGCTTTGCGACAGGGTTAGACCCGTTATGCAATGGTTTTGCGTCAGTTTTGTAACAGTAATATGAATGCCGGAAATTTTATCGTAACCCTTTGTTAATATTTCATAAAAAACAAAGGCCCCGGAAAATCCGAGGCCCCTAGATGTCATATTGTGACAGAATCAATCACCCAGATAGGTCGTGTTTAGGAAACCGTCATCGCCCTGTAACATTAAAATCCCGCCTGCTGCGTCTGGATGGCCTGTGTCTATGTCATAACCGAAAAACCCACCCTTGGACGCTGACGTCGTGTTTGCGCCGGTCAAATTTACGGTCGACCCAGATTTCGAAATCATGATTGCGCCATTCGAAAACCCAGCGTCATCCAGCGTCATGCCGGTGATTACAATTTTATCAAATGGACCAGCACCGCCAGCGCCGGTGGCCTGATCTTGGAATGTAAAGCTGTCCAAGGTCACATCGACCGTACCGGTGGTTCCGAAATTCACATCGATTTTGCTGGTGCCATCAATGATATCAACCCCCTGCGTGGTGGTCACCGCAGACCCCGCGACATCGCCCGTGAAACTGGCCTTTCCTGTGCTGGGCATATCCGCCGCGACGGTGGGCACCCCGACGATCCCCAGTACGTTATAACTGACCCCGTCGTGAACGTAGAACATATCAACCATATGCGCAGTTCCATCCGTGCGAATACTGTCCGCATTCAACACAGTCAGGGTGCCCGTTTTGGCGCCATCCACATAGGTGTCACCGGTGACACCCGATGTGTCGGCACGAAATTCATATGTTCCGTTTTTCAGGACCAAAACACCCGTTTTGTTGGCAAAGGTCCCGCTCAGGTCCACACTTTGCGATGCTTGGGTGGATGTGTTGACCAAAATCGCAACGCCGCCCAGATCGGATACCAGATCCGTTGTCTGATCAAATGTGACATAGTCGGTGCCTGACGCAGGCGGGAATTTTGTCGTTTCACCGCCGTCACCGCCTGATCCACCGTCTCCACCGTCGTCGCCGGACCCGTCGTCCGTATCTTTGTTGTCGTTATCGCCATCGTTTTCATCCTTGGCACCATCACATGTCACATCCTGGCAATCGATGGTTCCGCCACCGCCACAGGCCGTCAGCGATGCGACAAACAGCAATGTCATGAAAGTTTTGATTAAATTCGACATATTAAGCCCCATAATTCTAAATAAATTCAAAGTGATCTGCCGTGATCTCGGCTTCATCGATGTCATAGAATGTAATTTCTGTGCCCTCAGCGTTAAAGACTGCGCCGCTGTCCCCTTGTGACACAAAATCCATGACATTTGCGGCCGTCACGGTTTCAAAACCCGTCAACAGCACGTGATCAAAGATCAGATCAAAATCAGCGCTTAGGCCTGTAACGCTGTGCCCCGCGTCGGATTTCGTGACAGCATTACTGTCAAAGGCCGCGATAATATCTGACCCTGAATTGGGGTTGAATTCGAACACATCAGCGCCCTTGCCCCCCATCAGTATGTCATCGCCGCGCCCACCGTTCAGGTGATCGTCACCGCCAAAATATCGCGATGCATCGCCGCGCAGAATATCATGATCCGCACCACCCAACATGACATCCCCATGCATGCCGCTGACAATGAAAT
>CAJXSD010000028.1 GCA_913060475.1 uncultured Paracoccaceae bacterium
GATTGTGCCGATGTTGCAGTGGGGTTTACTGCGGTCAAACTTTTCCTTTGCCATGCGTCAGGCGCCTCTTTGTTTGGGGGGCATCGCCCCGGTTTCCGTCTGGCGCGCGTTTAGAAGGAATAGGCTAAAAAATCAAGCCCATCTTGCAGCCTGTGGCCACTTTCTGTCAGGCATTGCAAAATTGCATCGCCTTTAGGACGCATCTGCATTTTCTGCCGCCTTTGGTGGCGCATAGAGGGGCAGGGTGACCGCCGGATTGAACCAATTCTGGTCACTGTTTTGTTTGCGCAGCCAGCTTTCGATTTGATAGGCGGCACTTTCCGCCATGCTTTGGATTTGTTCGTCAACCGTTTGCCCCAGACCCGAGCCAAAGAAATTTTTGGAATTGCTGTTTTCCAGCAATGTCATTTGAATGGGGGTTTCGTTTAATTTCGCTTGGGCTGCATCGTCCCAAACTGTCATCGAAACCATTAGGGCTGTTTTCGGGCTGAACACGAATGGAACACCTGCACGGCCCATCACATACATGTCGACATGGGTCACCACATGGTACAGTTTGTCACCCTCATAACGTGACAGACGTTCATCAATGGCGGTTTTCAGCGATGCTGTGATGGCTGTTGTATCGGCGGTGCGCGATAGGGGGCCTTGGGCCATTTGGTCGCCAACGACCACATTATACCCCAAACTAAAATCACCAATCGGCACCACGGGTTTGTCGGTGACAGGTGGTGTACAGGCGGCAAGCCCCAAAAAGAGTGATGCGGCTAGGATTGCAGATTTCATAGTGTTCCCCCGTGTATTTCGGTTCTGCTACAGCAGTTTTGCAGGTTTGAAAACATAATTATGATAGTATGTGTTGACCTTGGTTGGTAACGCGCCTACGATTTTTGGGGTGCTGCGTTGATTTTTATATAGGTGATAAAATTTTCATTCCCCCTAAGGTCGAATTGAATAACAAACCTGTTGGATTGTTGAAATCGGTGCGTGCGGTTCAAAAAAATGCGCTGGCCGTCATCCCCGAGATCGCGTTGCAGCAGCCGATCGTAAGCGGTGTGACCGGCAGGCGGTGGCATATGATCATGGATCCGGGGGCGATGCGGCAAATTTTGCTGGATAACGTCGGAAATTACCCCAAATCTTTGGCGACACGTAATGTGTTGTTGCCCGCGATTGGCAGATCAATGTTCGTCGCCGAAGGCGCGCATTGGCGCTGGCAACGGCGCGCTGTTGCCCCGGTATTTAGCCCGCGCAACATCCGGAATTTATCGCCGATCATGTCGCAGGCCGCGCGGCATTCGGTGGATCGTATCGCCACTGCCGGCCGCGCCGCTGTCGATCTGCATGACGAAATGGCCAAAGCCACGTTTGAGGTAATTTCGGATGTCACGTTTACCGGTAACGATGGTCTGGATCGCGACATGGTGCATCGTGCGCTGGAACGTTATCTGGATACGGGCGCGAAAATGACCGTCTTGGATATGATAAATGCACCAACATGGGTCCCGCGGTACCATCGCGCGATCGCAGCGCATGAATTGAAATACCTAAAGGCGCAGGCTGATCGTGTTATCAATGCCCGCAAAACCGAGCCAAGCGCAGATATGGCCAGCGATTTGTTGGATTTGTTGGTGCATAGCAAAGATCCCGAAACAGACCGCGGTATGACAACGGACGAATTGCGGGATAATTTGTTGACGTTCATTTTGGCGGGGCATGAAACAACGGCCCTAGCGTTGTCTTGGGCCTTGTATTTGTTGGCCAATCACCCCCAGTACCAAGAGCGCGCGATCGAAGAAGCAAAGGCGCAGTTGAATGGGAGGATTGCCGAAGAGGCTGACCTGCCACAGTTGCCATTTATTCGGCAGGTTATTGATGAGACAATGCGTCTGTATCCACCTGCTGCCATTGTGTCGCGCACCGCCTTGGAGGGAGATGTTATCTGTGGTCGCCAAATTCGCAAGGGTGATACGATGATCCTGCCGCTGTATGCCCTGCATCGGTCGCGGTTGTTATGGCAGGATCCGGATTTGTTCATTCCCGAACGGTTTGAAAACCCGAAATCGATTGATCGATTTGCCTATATCCCGTTTATCGATGGGCCGCGTGTCTGTATCGGCGCGCAATTCGCGATTAACGAGGCGGTGATTATTTTGGCGTCGATTATGACGCGGTTCCGGTTTCGCCCTGTGGCTGGCAAAGTGCCAGAGCCTGTGATGGTGTTGACGTTGCGGCCAGAGGGTGGCGTTTGGTTGACGGTTGCGCCGGTATGAGGATGGTCGAAGGGGGGGCGCATGTTGATAGCGCGGATGCCTCCGGCGGGGATATTTTTAGACAAAAAATGAGAATTGGTTTCGCGGGAAAGAAAAAGCCCCGCTGAGAGCGGGGCCTAGTGTTTTTGGGGTTAGCCCAGTTTTTCGGTCAGTTCAGGAACTGCATCAAAGAGGTCGGCAACAAGGCCGTAGTCTGCGACTTGGAAAATGGGGGCTTCTTCGTCTTTGTTGATGGCGACGATGATTTTGCTGTCTTTCATACCGGCCAGGTGTTGGATGGCGCCTGAAATACCCACAGCAACGTATAGGTCGGGTGCGACAACTTTGCCAGTTTGGCCAACTTGCCAATCGTTCGGGGCATAGCCGCTGTCCACGGCGGCGCGGGATGCACCCACGGCGGCGTTCAGTTTGTCGGCCAGGCCCGAGATCATCGCAAAGCTTTCTTCGGAGCCGACGCCGCGACCACCCGAGACGACGATGCCTGCGGATGTCAATTCGGGGCGATCGGATGCGGCAACCTTGTCCTCGATCCATTCGGACAGACCGGGGTTGCCGGTGGCCGCGATGGTTTCGACGGATGCCGCGCCACCTTGACCGGCCGCGTCAAAGTTTGCGGTACGGAAGGACACGACTTTCTTGGCGTCAGAGGATTGGACGGTTTGGATCGCATTGCCCGCATAGATGGGGCGTTCGAATGTGTTTGCGTCAACGACGGCGGTTGCGTCGGTGATCACCATCACGTCCAAAAGTGCTGCCACGCGGGGCAGGATGTTTTTGGCGCTGTTGGTTGCTGGGGCGACGATGTGTTCGTAGTCACCCGCCAAAGAAACCACCAAATCCGCAACAGGTTCGGCCAGACCATTTCCATAAGCGGCGTCATCTGCGCAAAGAACCTTGGCCACGCCATCCAGTTGTGCGGCGGCTGCGGCAGCACCGCTGCAGCCCGCTGAGGCGCACAGAACGGTGACATCGCCCAAGGCGCGCGCGGCTGTGACCGCTTTGGCGGTTGCATCAACGGACAGATCTGCGCCGTTTAGTTCTGCAAGTAATAGAACTGCCATTATACTGCTCCTACTTCTTTCAGTTTCGCGACCAATTCGTCAACCGATCCCACTTTGATGCCAGCTTCGCGGGCGGCGGGTTCGCCTGTTTTGACGATTGTCAAACGGGGGGTCAGATCAACGCCCAGATCGGCGGCTGTTTTGATGTCCAGCGGCTTTTTCTTGGCTTTCATGATGTTGGGGAGTGATGCGTAGCGTGGTTCGTTCAGGCGTAGGTCGACTGAGATGACCGCAGGCATTTTCACCTTGATGGTTTGCAGGCCGCCGTCCACTTCGCGTGTGACAGTTGCATGATCGCCGTCGACGTCCACCTCTGAGGCGAAAGTTGCCTGGGACCAGCCGAGCAGTGCGGATAGCATTTGACCGGTTGCGTTCATGTCGTTGTCGATGGCCTGTTTGCCGCACAACACCAGACCGGGTTGTTCGTCTGCGACAACCTTGGCCAAGATTTTCGCAACGGCCAAAGGTTCGATGTCATTGTGAACATCGTCAGTTGCCGTGACCAAAATCGCGCGGTCTGCGCCCATGGCCAATGCGGTGCGCAGGGTTTCCTGGGATTTTTCGACGCCGATAGAGACAACGACGATTTCTTCTGCTTTGCCGGCTTCTTTCAGACGGATCGCCTCTTCTACGGCGATTTCGTCGAATGGGTTCATCGACATTTTTACGTTGGCTAGATCGACACCGCTGCCATCCGCTTTCACACGGACTTTCACGTTATAGTCAATCACGCGCTTTACAGGTACCAAGACCTTCATCGGCTATGCTCTCCTTAGGCTGTGTCGCGGGGCGACTCTGAATTGTGACATATTGATACTGGGTTCAACCGGATTGAAACAGGGCAAAATCGTCATGTTAGCGATAAACTACGCCGCGTTATCGATTTTTTTCAACCCTTATCTTGAAATATCTGATATAGTCAATATATACTAGTTATAAATTATGGAGAATACGATGAAACCCAACTATACCTTTATGTCACGATCTACTGCAAAACCTGGCCGGTTAGAGGACCTGATCCGGATCACATCTGCGCCCCCTAAAACGATGGCCGAGACCCTTGATGCGCCGATCCTGTATCAGGTGTCAGTGGATCGTTCGCGCAATTCGGTCGTTGTCTGGACAACCCTGTCGGACAAGGACACGCTGTATAATTACCTGGCGACACCCGCGGGCCAATCGGGTCATGGCGACCCCCAAGAAATGGAAGAAATTATCGAAACCTTTGAAATGTTTGATTTGACGCCGGTCGGCCAGAATATCGAAATCTAAGGTTTTTGTTAACGCCGGTGCCATTTTGCGTTATGTGACATGGCACCCAAACAGGAAAAACAGATGTCACTGACCAAAGCTCGCGAATTCGCTGTATTGTGCATATTGCGCACCCATAGCACCCATGGATATGCGATTTCCAAGGCGCTTAGCCAAGGGCCATTTCGCCTGTTGGGGCTGTCGCGGGCGTCGATCTATGCGATACTGGAACGGTTTCGTAATCGTGGCTGGATTACAGCGACCAAGGTGGATGGCGATGCCTATCCTGACAAGGAAATGCTTGCACTGACCCAATCTGCGCCCAAACAAGATGATCAGGTTGCCGTGCTGGATGCGTTGGATTTTTCAACCACGCCGCTGATGGCGCTGACCTTGGTGGCCGATAGCGGCGCAGATATTCCGCCCCACGTGCTGGATCGCCTGATTTCGGCCCGCGAAACGGAATTGGTGGTCTGGGCGCAGGATCATGATCATCACGATACCCATACCATGCGTTTGGCCGCGGGTGTTTTGCAGACCGAGTTACAGGCGTTGCGCAGTTTGAAAAACGATTAACGCGTCGATCCTGGAACCCAAAGGACATCATCCTTGCCATCGTTGTTCGCAATCCGTGCTGCGACAAAAAACCAGTCGGACAAACGGTTCAAATACCGGATGGCGACCGGATTGATGGTTTCGTGTTCTGACAATTCCGTGGCTACCCGTTCTGCGCGACGTGACACCGTCCGGCATAGGTGCAGCTTGGTCGCCAACTCGGATCCACCGGGCAGGATAAAGCTGCGCAGCGGTTCCAGTTTTGCATTCATCGCGTCGATTTCGGACTCCAAACGATCCACTTGGGACACCACCATGCGCAGGGGGGTATATTCCAATTCGTGGTCTTTCTCCATGTCGGGGCGGCATAGGTCGGCGCCAATGTCGAACAACTCGCTTTGAATGCGCATCAACATTTCATCCATTTCACCTGTGGTCGACAGGCGCGCCAGCCCGACAAAGGAATTCAATTCATCCGTGGTGCCATAGGCCGTAACGCGCAGCGAATGTTTGGCAACGCGTGATCCATTGCCTAATGCGGTTTTGCCCGTGTCGCCGGTTTTTGTATAGATTTTGTTCAGAACAACCATGGTAACCTCAGGATCTTAGATAAACGAATAGCAAAATCAGCAAGACAGCGACAAACTGCGCGATAATGCGTAAGCGCATGATTTTATTTGCATATTTGCGGTTGAAATCTCCGCCTTTGCCAAACCCGCCGATGCCGATCAGCATAATAATCGCCACGGTTGCCATGGCAAAGATGACAACGAAAAACAATGGGTCTTGGGTCATTCAAACGTTCCTTGTGCTGCGCTGCTTGTGTATCTAGCGGGAATTTATGCAAAAGCGAATGGGGGTGCGAAGTTTTGTCACTAAAATTTGTCCACAACCCAATCTAGCGCCCGCGCCGGCAAAACGCGTTTGAACCCTGCCATCAGATAGGTGGGCGTGGTCACGAAATAATTCAGCTTGGGCCGCTTGCTCTCTAAGGCGTGGCGCAGTTTTTTCGTCACGGCGGATGCGGGCAATTCGAATGTGTCTGGTCCGCTGTCGGTATACAGTCGCGGGATCAGGGTGTTTTCGTATTGTGCTGCACGGGCCGATTGTTTCCAATTGATCCAGCGTTCGAAATGCGGGATCGAATTTTTGCGAATGTCGGATGTCACTGGCCCCGGTTGGATCAAAATGACATCAATGCCCGTGCCGCGCATTTCCAGCCGCAAGGTATGCGTCAAACCTTCAAGCGCGAATTTGGTCGAATTATAGGCGCCGCGCCATTTCAGCGGCACAAGGCCCAAAACGGATGAACAATTCACGATGCGCCCATGGCCTTGGGCCCGCATCACGGGGATCACCTGACGGGTCAATTCATGCACCCCAAACAGGTTGGTTTCGTAAATTTCGCGCAATGCGCCGCGGGGCAAATCCTCGACCGCGCCGGGACAGGCAAAGGCCCCGTTGTTAAACACCGCGTCCAGCGTGCCGCCTGTTTTGCCCAACACAAACGCCAACGCCTGCGTGATGCTGTCGTCATCCGCGTAATCTAATGCGACACTTTCTAATCCCAGGTCCTGCAACCTTTGGACATCTTGGGGGTTGCGCGCCGTGGCAAAGACCCGCCATCCTGCATCGCGCAACCCATGGGCCGCGTCAAATCCGATGCCCGATGAACATCCTGTGATCAGAACTGATTTACTAGACATGGTATCATCCCCCATTTCTCGCCCAACCTATGGCACAGCTGCCATATAAAAACAATCTATCGCGCAAAATGTAACGATCTGTCCAAGACAGCTTTACCAATCGTGAAACACGCGATATCTGTGTGGGTATGACCGATACGTTTGACACCCCAGAAACAGGTAATATCACAGCTGAACCCTTGCGCCGCGCAATCGGTGATCGCTATCTGACCTATGCCTTGTCCACCATTATGCACCGCGCCCTGCCGGATGCGCGTGACGGGTTGAAACCCGTGCATCGTCGCATTTTATACGCGATGCGCGAATTGCGCCTGGCGTCGAATGGGGGGTTCCGAAAATCTGCCAAAATCAGCGGCGATGTCATGGGCAATTATCACCCGCATGGGGATGCCGCGATCTATGACGCCATGGCGCGTCTGGCGCAGGATTTCAACGTGCGCTATCCGCTGGTGGATGGGCAGGGGAATTTCGGCAATATCGATGGCGATAACCCCGCCGCCTCACGCTATACCGAGGCCCGCATGACCGCCGTTGCCGAGGCGTTGCTAGAAGGTTTGAACGAAAACGCGGTCGATTTTCGCGACAACTATGACGGAACACTGACCGAACCGGTTGTGCTGCCCGCCACCTTTCCCAATCTGTTGGCAAATGGATCCAGCGGCATCGCGGTGGGCATGGCCACCAATATCCCGCCACACAATATCGCCGAACTGTGCGACGCCTGTTTGCACCTGATCAAAACACCCGATGCGCGCGATGATACACTGTTGAACTATGTCCCCGGACCCGATTTTCCCACCGGTGGTGTTCTGGTCGAAAGCCCTGAAAACATCCGCAACGCATATGCAACCGGTCGCGGTTCATTCCGTTTGCGCGCGAAATGGCATGTCGAGGATTTGGGCCGTGGTCAATGGCAAATCGTGGTCACTGAAATCCCCTATCAGGTGCAAAAATCAAAACTGATTGAAAAAATCGCCGAAGTGATCCAAACCAAAAAGGTGCCAATTCTGGGCGATGTCCGCGACGAAAGTGCCGATGACATTCGCCTGATTTTGGAACCCAAAACCAAAAACGTAGAACCGGACATGCTGATGGGCATGATGTTCAAAAATTCGGATCTTGAAATCCGGTTTTCTCTGAACATGAACGTGTTGATTGACGGTGTCACACCTCAGGTCAGTTCGCTAAAACAGGTCTTGCGCGCCTTTTTGGATCATCGCCGCGATGTTTTGCAGCGCCGTTCAGCGCATCGAATGGAAAAAATCGATCACCGCCTTGAAGTGCTAGAAGGCCTGATCATCGCCTTTCTGAATCTTGATCGCGTGATTGACATCATTCGCTATGATGACGACCCCAAGGCTGCGCTTATGGCGGAAAACTGGGCCATCGACCACAAACGCGCCACATCCGAACAGGACTATATCGGTCCCGACCGAAAGGCCGCAGGCGAATTGACCGAAGTCCAAGCCGAGGCCATCCTAAACATGCGCCTACGCTCGTTGCGCCGGCTTGAGGAAATGGAACTGGTCCGCGAACGCGATGCCTTGATGGCAGAACGCGCCGAATTGGATGAACTCTTATCCTCAGAACCCCTTCAATGGGTGCGCATTTCCGAACAACTGCGCGACACGCGCAAAAAATTTGGCAAAGACTACGCAGGTGGCGCCCGCCGCACCCTCTTGGCCGAGGCGGCCGAGGTCGAAGAGGTCCCCCTAGAGGCGATGATCGAACGCGAACCCGTCACAGTAGTGTGCAGCCAAATGGGCTGGATCCGCGCCATGACCGGCCACATCGACCTGACCCGCGAATTGAAATACAAAGATGGCGACAGCCCGCGGTTCATGTTCCATGCGGAAACCACCGATAAATTGCTGGTCTTGGGCAACAATGGCCGGTTTTATACGGTCTTGGCTGCCAATCTGCCCGGCGGACGTGGTATGGGCGAACCTCTGCGCCTGATGGTCGATCTGCCCAATGATGTCGATATCGTGGATATCTTGATCTATAGCTCTGGCGGTAAACTGCTGATCGCTTCTTCTGCGGGGGATGGCTTCATCGTTCCCCAGGATGACGTGATTGCACAAACCCGTACAGGCAAACAGGTGCTCAACGTCCGTGATGGCAACATCGCCCGCGTCTGCCGCCCTGTCGACGGCGACCATGTGGCCGTTGTCGGCGAAAATCGGAAAGTGCTCATCTTCGCAATAGAAGAGCTGCCCGAAATGGCCCGCGGCAAAGGGGTGCGTTTGCAAAAATACAAAGATGGCGGCCTCTCGGACGTCACCACCTTCCACATTGCAAATGGCCTCAGCTGGCTTGATCCCGCCGGTCGTACGCGGACCGAAACGGATCTCACCGAATGGATCGCCAAACGCGCCAGTGCCGGCCGCATGGCCCCGCGTGGTTTCCCGCGTGATAACAAATTCACCGACTAATCTGTCCTGTTTTGGTCTTTCATTTTTGCCCAAATACTCATAACGCGCCCGCAAGGGCGCGTTTCCAACAGAGAAAATAAAAACCTACAGCATAGATGGGACAACCATGTCCGGCGGACGATGCCCATCAGCAAAGGTTTTGATATTGATGATCACCTTTTCGCCCATCTCAATGCGCCCCTCTTGCGTGGCAGATCCCATATGCGGCAGCAGAACCACGTTTTCCAGCGCTCTTAAACGTGGGTTAATATCAACGCCATGTTCATATACGTCCAATCCTGCACCGGCCAATTCGCCCGCACGCAGCATCCGTGTCAGGGCATTTTCATCAATCACTTCCCCGCGCGATGTATTCACGATGACCGCACTTGGTTTTAACAATTTCAGCCGGCGGGCATTCATCAAATGAAATGTGGACGGGGTATGTGGGCAGTTGATGGAAATCACATCCATGCGCGCAACCATTTGGTCCAGACTATCCCAATATGTGGCCCCCAGCTGCTGTTCAATTTCCGGGCGCAATGGTTTGCGATTGTGATAATGCACCTGCATGCCAAAGGCCTGCGCACGACGCGCAACCGCCTGACCAATCCGACCCATTCCCAAAATGCCCAGTCGCCGTCCGCCCAAGCGTCCGCCCAAAAACCCTGTGGGCGACCACCCGCCCCATTGTCCCGATTGCATCGCGGACAAACCTTGGGGGATTTTGCGCAAAACGGCCATCATCAGGGCCATCGTCATATCGGCTGTATCATCAGTAACCACATCCGGGGTGTTCGATACCAAAATGCCCCGCTGCAATGCTGTGGTGACATCGATATGGTCTATGCCTGCACCAAAATTGGCGATCAATTTGAATTGTGGCCCTGCGCGTCCAATCAATCCTGCATCGATTTTGTCGGCGATGCAGGGGATTAACACATCCGCTTGGCTGACCGCTTGGGTCAGCTCATCGCGGGTCATTGGTGTATCATCCGCGCGCAGGGTGACGTTGAACAATTCTTTTAACCGTGTTTCGACCACTTCGGGCAAACGACGTGTTACGACAACATTCAAACGATCAGATGGCATTATTCGCTCCTGGTGCTTTTCTTTGACGTCCAATAATGTCACAGTGTGGCAAAATCCTTGGGGGCACAAGCACCCTTTCGCGAATTGTTTTCAGATGGTGTGACAGTGATGAAGCGATTGACTTGCATTTTGGTCTGTGCGGCCTTGGCAATTGTTCCTGCCTTGGCGCATGCAGACAGCCGTGGATCGGTGACAAATTTGCCGCTGCCGCGCTTTGTTTCGATTAAATCTAACGAGGCAAATGTCAGACGCGGGCCATCCTTGTCGCATCGGATCGACTGGGTCTACAAGCAAAAAAATCTGCCTGTTGAAATTTATGGCGAATACGAAAATTGGCGCCGCATCCGCGATGTCCAAGGGGCAGGGGGGTGGATCCACTATTCGTTGCTGTCGGGCGTTCGCACCGTTTTGATCACAACAGATCAGCAACCCATTTATCGCAAACCGGATGACACATCCCCAATGGTTGCGATTTTTTCGCAAAACGTCATTGCCGACCTAGAGGAATGCACCCCAAACTGGTGCCAAGTCGAAGCGGATGGCCACAAAGGCTGGGCGCCCAAGTCTGCCATGTGGGGCGTATACCCCGACGAAATCCGCAAATAGCGGCAGCGATCACCGTTTTGCAAAGGCCCGCAAATGGAATTGCGCGTGTTCCGCGCTGCGCTGTGTTTGCCGGGTCAACGGACAGCTGCGGCGCGCCAAACAGCCGCCTTGCCAACATTGGGTGCCCGCCTGTGATGTGATATGCTGGGTGCAGGCGTCTGCGGCGTAAACGCCCGTGTCAAATGCCCCGATTGGGCAGGATGTGGCACAAGGGGCATCACAATCCTGACAGGGGTGCTTTGTTGGTTCTGGTGCATCAATGTCATGGGGCAGACCAATCGCCCCACGAAAGGCCACAAACAAACCCGCCTGATGATCCACCGCCAAACGGATCGGGGATTGATGCACGCGCCCTGTGGCCAAGGCCCAATCAAAAAATGGATAATAAGGGGGCCCCGTGAAGGGAAAATATGCCTCTGCCCCGATCTGCGCGGCGAGATCTGTGATGACCAGTTCAGACCAACGATCCATGGGATGATCTGCACCGTCCGCAAATTCGGGGCTGTTGCGAAAGGCCTGCCAGAATTTGGGCTCATTTGGCGCAATCGGCACGATGACCGGGGCAGGGGTTGCATTATCGGGGCGCAGGGCCCCAACGGGTCGCAATCCAAGGGGATCCAACAGATCGGTCAGCTGCGCCCAATTCATTTGCGACGAAACGGCAGCCACAGGCTCCACCCTAGTTTCAGCGGGCCGCTATCTTGCCATTGCAGGCCGATGGTCATGTCGTCATGGCCCAGTTTCGGCTGCGCGATGTAGGTTCCAAATAAACGATCCCAGATTGATAGGGCAAAGCCATAGTTGCTGTCATGTTCGCGGCGATCCACCGAATGATGCACGCGGTGCATGTCTGGGGTCACCAAAATCAGACGGACCATGCGTTCCAGCGGATCGGGGATTCGGATATTGGCATGGTTAAACATGGCCGTTCCGTTCAGGATAATTTCAAACAAAATGATCGCGATTGCGGCCGGCCCCAAGGCATAGACCAACCCAATCTTAATGATCATAGACAGCGCGATTTCCAGCGGATGAAACCGGATGGCGGTGGTCACGTCCAAATCCCGATCAGAATGATGCACGCGGTGCAAACGCCACAGCAGCGGTATTTTATGGGTGATCAGATGCTGGAGCCAAATGGCAAAATCAAACACCACAATGGCCAATATAATTTCAAACCAAGCCGGCCAATCCACCAAATGGAACAGGCCAATGCCCGAACGACCCGCATCAATTGCCGCCCCAACCGCCAACAACGGCAGCGCAATTGCCATCAGGCGCATGGTCAGGGTATTGGCAATGGTCATGCCCCAATTGGTCAACCAGCGCGATGCCCGTGCGACAGGCCGCGCGCGCCGTGGCACAATGGTTTCCAGCAGGGCCAACAGAATGAACAGCCCCAAAAATACACCAAGCCGGATCAGAGTTTCATTTTCCATGGGTCTAGTTTAGGCAACTGTGACCGTGACGCAATGCGCCAAATCGCCCGATCACAAACGAATGATCGATCCGGCCCCATGTTCCGTGAATAATTCCAACAAACAGGCATTTGGCGCGCGTCCATCCAAAATCACAACCGCGCGAACGCCACCCTCAAGCGCGTTCAGGGCTGTTTCTGTTTTGGGGATCATGCCGCCGGCGATGGTGCCATTTTCGGTCAGTTCGCGAATTTGCGGCGCGCTGAGCTCTGTCAGAACCTCGCCCTGGTCATTTTTGACGCCGCTGACATCGGTCAGCAGCAATAAACGATCGGCTTTCAATGCGGCGGCGATGGCCCCTGCGGCGGTGTCGCCGTTGATATTGAATGTTTCGCCATTGTCCCCTGCACCCAATGGGGCGATGACAGGGATGAAACCGTCAGAAAACAGGCTGTTGATCACGCTAGGGTCGATGCGCGATGGGGTGCCCACCAAACCCAGTTCTGGATCGGTTTGTTCGCAGAAAATCAAATTCGCATCTTTACCCGACAGGCCGACCGCTCGGCCGCCTTGGCGGTTGATGGCCTGAACGATACGTTTGTTTACGGTGCCGGACAGGACCATTTCCACCACGTCCATGGTTTTTTCGTCGGTCACACGTTTGCCTTTGACGAATTCGGATTTGATATCCAATTTGTCCAATAATGCATTGATCATCGGTCCGCCGCCATGCACGATCACGGGGTTGATGCCCACTTGGCGCATCAACACAACATCGCGGGCGAAACTGTCCATGCCTTCGTCGCTGCCCATGGCGTGACCGCCCAGTTTGATGACAACGATCGCACCCGTGTAGCGTTGCAGATAGGGCAACGCCTGTGACAGCGTGCTGGCGGTGGCAATCCAATCGCGATTCATGTCCCGTTTCTTCATTTCTTGATGTTCCAAGTTACCTGATAGGTTTTGCGATATTTCGGCTGTCAGTGCAAGCGCACCTAGACCAAGGTTGCGATTGTCGATCGCAATGTTTCGATGCCCCACCCTTTTTCTGAGGATGTGACAATGATTTCGGGGTATGCGGCGGGATGTTTCGACAGGGCGGTTCGGATCTGTTTCAAAATCGGGTCGCGGTCGACTTCTTTGACTTTGTCCGCTTTGGTGACGACGCATTGGAATGTCACGGCGGAACTGTCGAGCAGTTTCAAAATATCCTGGTCCACTTTCTTGATGCCATGGCGGTGGTCAATCAACACAAACGCACGGCGCAGCGATGGGCGGCCTGACAGATATTTTTTCAACAGGGCTTGCCATTTTTCGACCACAGCCACCGGCGCATTGGCGAAACCATAGCCCGGCAAATCGACCAAATAATGGCTGTCTTGGGCGGTAAAGAAATTGATTTCCTGCGTCCGGCCCGGGGTGTTTGACGCGCGCGCCAGATTTTTGCGCCCCGTCAATGCGTTGATCAGGCTGGATTTGCCAACATTCGACCGCCCGGCAAAGCAGACTTCGATACGGTCTGCGGGGGGCAGGCCAGACATGGCCACCACGCCCTTTAGAAATTCGGTTTCGCGTGCGAACAACATCCGTCCCCGTTCACGGGTGATGTCATCGGGGTCGGGGGTGATGGGAAATTCCATTTGCATTACAGGATTTCAACCTTTTGATTTGGTGTGATGGTGCCCGAGGCTGTCGCGACAGCATAAACGGTAAAGTCCTGATGGCCTAGGCTGTTTAGAATGGATAACATGGCAATATCGCGTTCGCCACTGTCTGCGCTGGCGGTTGTCACGTTACAGCGTCTGACGCGTTCGCGAATTTCAAATTCTGCGGTGCCAATGCGCAGGGTTTTTCCGATCCAGTCGAATTCGGCCCAAGGGTCTGCCCCGTCAACCCACAGATTGCAGCGCCAGCGTTTGTGCGAAAACGGGTGGCCCATGATCTGTTCCAGCGCGCGGTGCGATGCCAAATTGCCGATCGTGATAGATGGGTAATCCGTATCCGTCATACCGCGTTCGTGGCATTTGACCAGACGGGTTGATTTGGGGCGGTTATCAGGGATTAACGATTTGGTCCAGTCCACCAAATCTGCCCCATCGCTTTGCGGATCCAGTGTCACGGCGCCCAAGGCGGGATGTGTCAGGTGGATATGGCTGCGATCATCGGACCATTGTGAATGAATGGCATTCAGGCTGGGGGCCTTGGACCCAATCGTAAAATTGCGACAGGGCGCCCATTGGCGCCCGTCTTGGTCTGTTGCCTCATGTATCACGGCCCAGGCGCGATCCAATGGCAATGACTGGCCGGCGGCGATATCCACATGATCCAGTGCCTCGCGGCTGTGGGATTTGATCGGATACCGCCAAATTTCGGCCAGTGTTATCATTTCGCAGCCTTTTTCCGGCCTAGGCTTTTCTTGATATTGCCAAAGACGTCGGGTTTATACCCTTGGGACCGCATGATCAGATATTGTTGGGTGAATGTGATCGTGTTGTTTGCAATCCAGTAAATCACCAGACCCGATGCAAAGCTGCCCAGCATGAACATAAACACCCAAGGCATCCATGCAAAAATCATCGCTTGTGTGGGGTCTGTGGGCGCGGGATTCAGTTTTTGTTGCAGCCACATGGAAATGCCCAACAAAATTGGCAAGACACCCAAGGAAATCAGGGCCAGCAGGCTATCCTGTGCGGGGGCGGCATAGGGCAGCAACCCAAACAGGTTTAGAATGGATGACGGATCCGGCGCGGACAAATCCTTGATCCAGCCGACCCAAGGCGCGTGGCGCAATTCCAGCGTGACAAAGATCACTTTGTACAAAGAGAAGAAGATCGGAATTTGCAGCAGGATCGGCAAGCAGCCAGATGCTGGATTGACCTTTTCTTTCTTGTACAGGGCCATCATTTCCTGTTGCAGTTTCTGGCGATCATCGCCGGCGCGTTCCTTGATTTTTTCCATTTGCGGCTGCAATTCTTTCATTTTCGCCATGGAAACATAGGATTTATAGGCAAGCGGGAACAACAACGCCTTGATCAGCAATGTCAGACCAATGATGGCCCAGCCCATGTTGCCGATCAATCCGTTCAGCCAATGCAAAACCGCAAACATGGGTTTCGTGATAAAGAAAAACCAACCCCAATCGATGCTGTCAAGGAAACCGTCGATCCCCGCCTTTTCATAGGTGCGGATGGTTTCCCATTCTTTGGCCCCTGCGAAAAATTGCGTGGTTGTGGAAATCTGTGTGCCCGCTGCCACGGTTTGGGGGGTCATCACGGCCTCGGCCTGATAGATGTCTGAGGCGGGGAAATATTTCGCCGTTGACCGGAATCCGACACCGTTTTGCGGGATCAAGGTCGTCATCCAGTAATGGTCGGTAAAGCCGATCCAGCCTTTGTCCGCCACTTCGATACGCTTGGCGTTGGTGCCTTCGCGGTCGTCGATGTCGTAATCGACCAGGGTGTCATAATCATCCTCGGCCAATTCACCGTCCGAGACGCGCACCAATCCTTCGTGCAGGATAAAGAAATTTTTCAATTCCGCAGGTGTGCCGTGACGGCGGATCAAACCATAGGGGCGCAATGTGACATCTGCGCCAGATGCGTTTTTGACGGTTTGCGTGACGCTGAACATAAAATTTTCGTCAATCGCGATGGTGCGTTCAAAATCCAGACCCTGACCATTTGACCAAACCAAGGTGACAGGCGTGGTTGGGGTCAATGTGTCGTTGCCAGCAACGTTCCAAACAGTATCGGGTGTCGGCACAGCGCCGGCATCAACGCCACCCAAGGCGGCCCAACCGAATGCGGCATAGTAGGATTCGGGTGTGCCAACAGGTTTCAGCAATGTCACCTGTGGTGTCGATGGGTCAACCTCGACGTGGTAATCAACCAATGACAATTCATCGATGCGTCCGCCCACGGTTGAAATCGACCCTTGGACACGGTCTGTATCAATCGCAATGCGTGTGCCAGCGGCCTCGGCCGCCTGGGTGGGCAGAGCCGCAGATTGTTCCACAATCGGGGTTGCTGTCACGCCTGTAGGCGCGGCCTGTTCGGTGATCGCGGTTTCATCGGGCGCGGGTGGCTCAGGCGGCGGGAACATCACAAACCACACCACAATCACGATAAAGCTAAGTACTGAGGCCAGAATTAGGTTTTTGTTCTGATCATCCATTTTTGGTTGCCACCTGTCCGTTAATCTTGCAACAGGGTTCAACAGAGGTATCCCGCAAAGGTCAAGGCCATATTGCCTAATTTCAGGTCGAAAGCGACGAAACACCCCAAAAAGTGATCATTCCTAGCCGATTCCACGGGTGCGACCGACCAAGGCATGGTATTTTTCGACCCACCCCGGAATGTCGTGTCCGGGCATCGGGCGCGCGATGGCATAGCCCTGGATCACATCTGCGCCCTGTCGGATCACCTCGCATTGTTCGCCGATTGTTTCGACGCCCTCGGCCACGATTTTCAAATCTAATTCCTGCGCCATGGCCACCATGGCCGACAGCAACCGTTTTTGTTTGGGGTCGCTGTCGCAATGGGTTATAAAACTGCGATCGATTTTCAAACGGTTCAACCGCGCATGCCGTAGGGACGGGATTGACGCGTGCCCTGTGCCGAAATCGTCCAGATCAATTTGACACCCCATTTGACCCAGGGCGTGAATGTTTTTGCTGATAATGTCGTCTGCGTTTTTGATCACAACATTTTCTACCACCTCTAATCGCAGCGCCGACGCATCGTGTTTATGCCGCCGCAGATGCCATCGGATTTGATCGACCAAACGCGGATCTGACAGATCTTGGGACGATAAATTGACGCTGACCGTCGCAATATGACAGCCCTGTTCGGCCCAGACACGCCGCGCATGCAGGGCGCAATTCAGCATCTGGCCCGTGGTTTGGCGCATCAAACCGGCCGATTCCAGCACGGGCAAAAATACGTTCGGTGCCACGAATGTGCCATCAGGCTGTTGCCATTGGGCCAGTGCCTCGACCCCGATGACCTGATTGGAATAGGCGCAGATTTGCGGTTGGAAATGGGGGATGATATCACCATGTTTCAACGCTTTGGCCAACATCGGACTGGTGGGGTGATTGGTGATTTGGTCCGCATCATTCATATCGTGGGCGAACATCCGGATCGCCGCATGGCCTGCCCGCTGTGCGGCCCCCAACCCGACCCGCGCTGCCCGCATCAAATCCTTGGGCGATGCAATGTCGGGATGATCTGTCGTTGCAAAACCGATCGACATGCTGAAATAATGCGATTTATTATCAATTACATAGACTGGGTCGATCGCGCGCTGCAATCGGCGGGCAATCGCAATCAAGGTGTTCGCATTGGGTTGGTTCGCAATCAAAAAACCTGCATAAAACCGATGGTCTGCCCCGTGTAATAACAACGTATCCTGGCGCAGCACTTGGGCCAGGCGGTCATAGGTTTTTGAAATCACCCGCCGAACCGCCGCCGGATCATGGCGCTGCGCCCAATCGTCAAACCCATCCAGCGACAGGGTAAACAGGACAGCCGGATGGGGCCCATCCAGCCGCGTCAACGGCCCCAAGTTCGCCAGTATATAGGGGTCCGTCCGATATAATTGACGCCCCGCGCTGGGGTAGGGGCGCGGTTTGATGAACGTGGCCAATGCGATGGCAGAACAGGCCGTACCGCAGAGAATGCCAACCGATAAATCGGTATTCGCAGCCACAGTCGCCGCGAACAGCGGCAATCCTGTGATCCCAACACGGCGCGCATAATTTCGGGCAACGCCCCAATTTTTATAAAAAACCAAACCTGTCATAGCAGCCCCCATAGATACCCCATAGATATCTGGGCAGGATGCAGGGTTTTGGTGATCTAAATCTTAACGCAGTTTGGGAATATCTGGCGCATTTTCATCAAATGCTTTGGATCCCAATTCCAGTCCTTGGAAATCGAAAATGCGATCATCCAACAAATGCGATGGACGGACATTCATCAAGGACCGAAACATAACCTGACGCCGGCCGGGGCGGTTTTTTTCCCAGCCATCCAGCATTTGTTTGACTTGCTGACGCTGCAACCCGTCCTGTGATCCGCATAAATCACAGGGAATAATCGGATACTGCATTGATTTTGCGAATTTTTCGCAATCTTCTTCGGCGACAAAGGCCAGCGGGCGATAGACGAATAAATCGCCCTCTTCGTTGACCAGTTTGGGCGGCATGGTGGCCAGACGACCGCCATGAAACAGGTTCATGAAAAACGTCTCTAACATGTCATCGCGGTGATGGCCTAGCACGACGGCGCTGCATCCTTCTTCGCGGGCGATGCGGTACAGATGACCGCGGCGCAGGCGCGAACACAGCGCACAATAGGTGCGGCCTTGGGGCACCTTGTCCATGACAACGGAGTAGGTGTCTTGGTATTCGATGCGATGGGGAATCCCCATTTTTTCCAAAAACTCGGGCAAAACGGTGGCCGGAAACCCCGGTTGACCCTGATCCAGATTACAGGCCAGCAAATCGACAGGCAGCAATCCGCGCCATTTCAATTCATACAGAACCGCCAGCAGGGTATAGCTGTCTTTGCCACCCGACAAACAGACCAGCCACCGCGCATCGCGTTCGATCATGCCGAATTGTTCGATCGCCTCGCGCACCTGACGCACAATGCGTTTGCGCAGTTTTTTGAATTCGGTCGTCGACGGCGCGCCGTGGAACAGGGGGTGGATATCATCGTTATCATCAAGCATGCGCGCGCAATAGCGAATTTCGCGCGCACAAGCAATCTGGATTTACCGGTTGTTTTCCCGATCCGCTACCGCTTTGGGCGGGTTTGGGGGCAAACCAATGTCGCGTCTGATGTGATCTGACATATCGGTCACAGGCAGCATGATGTCATCCCTGCGGAATTTGCGCGTCACCAGGGCCCACACAACAGTCCATAATCCGTGTTGATCAATAATTTTATCCAGACCCTTGGCTAGGGTGTCTTGTTCCAGAGTTTTTATCATGGTGTTGTCACAGGTTTCCCTGTGATCCCTAAAATGGGGGCGCATAGGCGGTACAGGACCGTGAGGGCGCCAATTGTATCGAAAGTCTAATGAAAGATTTGTGCTAAAAAGCGGTCGATCAGGCGGTTAGTTTGATCGATAACAGGTGCCAAGGATGGCAAACGCATAAGTCATGATATTGCCCTCCTCTGAAAAATGGCGTGCCGTTCGGCCATCACATGATGCAAAGATTTTCAATCTTGGATTGTTTGCGTCGGGGCTGTGTTGAGCTTTGTGTTGCATCCCGGCAACTGTTAATCTGGGACGTTATCGATCCCCGATCCACCCCATGGATGGCAGCTGGTGATGCGTTTCAGCGACAGCCAGCCGCCCTTGATCGCGCCGTGTTTTTCCAGCGCCTCTAGGGTATAGGCGCTGCAGGTGGGTTGATAACGGCAGTTTGATCCGATCAGGGGCGAAAGGACGGCGCGGTAAAATCGCACGGGCAGGGATAGGACAAAGGCGGCGGGTTTCATCGCATTACCGGTCGTGCAGTTTGTGCAGGCTGCGTTGCAGGTCTTGGCACAGTAAATGAAACGGACGATCCGCAGTCACATCCCGCCGTCCGATTAGGACATAATCATAGCCCAGTTGACCATACTGCGGGATAATTTGTTGCGCTGCGGCCCGCAGGCGGCGTTTGGCACGGTTGCGGGCAACGGCGTTGCCCACCTTCTTGGAACAGGTAAATCCAACCCCGATCGGCCCATCGTCGGCGCGGCGGCGCGCCTGAACCATCATCGACGGCGATCCCTGTTTTTCGGCCTTGGCGGCAGCGGTAAACTGGGACCGTTTTTTCAAAATGGTATAGTTAGACACAGAAACAGACACCGCCGGGGAACATCCATCTGCATCCATTTGATCGGATGCCTTGGACACAGCCCCTGCGGCGTCTGAAATATCTGTCGTCAAAGCGTGATTTACGCGCTCAAAGATTTCCGGCCACGTGCGCGACGTGCGTTCAAAATCTTGCGGCCAGCTTTGGTTGCCATACGCGCGCGGAAACCGTGGCGGCGTTTGCGTACTAGGTTCGATGGTTGATAGGTGCGTTTCATCGCTCCAACTCCGTTTTTTGGCCGACGCAAGAGATTCGCGCTGGCAATGAATTCTGAAATGCCGCCTATAAGGGTCATCTGGGCATAAGTCAAACCCACCAAACCCATTTCGCAGCATATTTTTCCGTTATTGCCTGCCTCTTAGGTCAGATTTTGGGGAATGTCACGCGAATTGTGTCAAAAATCGCGGCCTTGTTCACCCTGTTGTGAACCCTCTGGTCATAGGCGGCCCAGATCGCCATGATACGCAAAACATAGGGGCACAGGATGAAAAAATATCTGCCGATCTTGGTGATTGTGGTCGCGGCTGTGACAGGCGCGGTGTTTTTACGCGATTACATCAGCTTTGACGTGCTGCGCGATAATCGACAGGCGTTGCTAGATTTTCGCGATTCGCATTTTGTATGGACGGCCTTGGGGTTTGTTGCAGGGTATTTCGCGATTGTAGCCTTGTCCCTGCCCGGGGCGGCGGTGGCCTCGATCACGGGGGGATTTTTGTTCGGCTTGGGCATTGGGACGGTGTTTAACGTTTTGGCTGCAACCTTGGGGGCCAGCGCCATTTTCTGGGCCGTGCAATTGGGATTTGGGTCAAAACTGGCGGACCAGCTGTCCAAATCCGAGGGACGCGTGGCCCAAGTTATGGCGGGGTTGCGCAACAATGCAGTGTCGGTTTTGTTGATGTTGCGTTTGGTGCCCGTCGTGCCGTTTTTTGTCGCCAATGTTTTGCCCGCGCTTGTGGGCATTCGATTTTTTCAATTTTTCTGGACAACCGCGCTGGGCATTGTTCCAGGGGGGTTGGTGTTTACATGGATTGGCGTTGGCATCGGGGACGTGTTTGATCGCGGGGGGACGCCGGATCTGTCGCTGATTTGGTCACCGCATATTTTGGGGCCGCTGCTGGGTTTGGCCGCATTGGCCGCATTGCCCATGATTTTCAAAAATAAGGAACAATAACATGATCCGCATTAAAACAGATTTATTGGTTATTGGTGCAGGTTCGGGTGGGTTGTCCGTGGCCGCAGGTGCGGCACAGATGGGTGCTGATGTCACCCTGTTGGAACCCCATAAAATGGGCGGCGATTGCCTGAATTACGGCTGCGTTCCGTCCAAGGCATTATTGGCCGCCGCAAAGCGCGCCAGCCAGATCCGTGACAGCGCAAAATTCGGATTAACTGCAACGGTTGATGTGGATTACGGCCGCGTTATGGAACACGTCCGCGATGTGATCGCCCAGATCGAACCCCACGACAGCCAAACCCGTTTCGAAGGCTTGGGTGTGCGCGTATTGCGCCATGCAGGGCGGTTTATTGGACCAACAACCGTGCAGGCGGGGGATACGGAAATCACTGCCCGCCGCATTGTGATCGCGACGGGGGCCCATGCCTTTGTTCCGCCCATTTCTGGGTTGGCGGATGTGCCCTATCTGACCAATGAAACCCTGTTTGACCTGACCCAAGCCCCCGATCATTTGATTGTGATCGGGGGTGGACCCATTGGCGTTGAAATGGCGCAGGCCCATGCGCGTTTGGGGGTTGCGGTGACATTGGTCGATATGGGGCCGATTTTGCCTATGAACGATGAACAAGACCGCAACATTCTGCGCGATCAGCTGACCGCGGATGGGGTTGTCTTGCATGAACATGTGGGTATCGATCACATCGCGGGTGATTCGGGGGGGGTGAGCGTTCATCTTGATGACGGTTCCCAAGTGTCAGGATCGCATCTGTTGGTGGCAACGGGCCGGCGCCCGAATGTGCAGGGATTGGATTTAGAGCGTGCCAATATCACCTATTCTGACAGGGGTATCCCCGTCGGTGCGGATTTGAAAACATCAAACCCCAAGGTATATGCCATCGGCGATGTCATTGGTGGCGCGCAGTTTACCCATGTGGCCGGATATCATGCAGGTGTGGTGATCCGTTCCGCATTGTTGGCCCTGCCTGCCAAGGCGTCAAATATGGCCATTCCAACGGTGACCTATACCGATCCCGAAATTGCCACCGTCGGATTGACGCAGGATCAGGCGCGGGCCAAATTCGGTGGAAATATTGAATTGGTCCGGTTCGATCACGCAGGCAATGATCGCGCCGTTGCAGAACGCGCCACAACCGGCCATACCGTTGCAATTGTTGTGCGGGGCCGTGTTGTCGGGGTGCGCGTTGTCGGCGCGCAGGCGGGCGAATTGATCAATTTCTGGACCTATATGGTGACGCATCGCGAAAAATTGGGCAAATTGGCCGGCATGATTTCACCCTATCCCACATTGACGGAAATCAACAAAAGGGTGGCGGGGGCCTATTTTTCGCCCCGTCTGTTTGATAATGTCTGGCTTAAACGGGTTGTTCGTTTCGTACAAAAAAGGCTGGGCTAGCATGTTCAAAACCCTCTCGGGTCGGTTTTTGATTTTGACAGTGTTGTTTGTCATGCTGGCCGAGATTTTGATTTTCGTCCCCTCAATCGCGCGATTTCGACTGGATTATTTGAATGCCCGCATTGAACGGGCGCAAATCGCATCGCTTGCCTTGTTGGCAGATTCGGAATTGTCGCCCGATCTGGAACAAGAGCTGTTGTCTAACGCGCAGGTCTATAACGTCGTGTTGGTGCGTGATGCGGCGCGACAATTGGTGTTGTCATCCCAGATCCCCCATCCTGTTGAACAGTCGTTTGATTTACGGGATCCACGTCCATGGGATTTGGTGCGCGATGCCGTGATCCGATTGTTTGATCCAACCGATGCCGTTATTCGCGTGATTGGTTTGCCATCCCAACAGGCCGGTCAGCTGATCGAAATAACGCTGGATGCCGCGCCATTGCGCGACGCCATGATCGATTACGGCCGCCGCGTCTTCGTATTGTCACTGGTCATTTCTGTGATCACGGCGGCGTCTTTGTTTTTTGCGGTGCGTGTATTGATTGTTGTCCCCATCAAACGCGTTGCAAAATCTATGACCGATTACAGCCAAGCGCCCCAAGACGTGCGGCGCATTTTAACTCCCGATTCCAACATCACCGAAATCCAAGAGGCTGAACAGGCGCTGCATCACCTACAAGCAGAATTATCCGCCGCCCTGCGCCACAAAGAACGGTTGGCCGCATTGGGTCAGGCGGTTGCAAAAATCAGCCACGATTTACGAAATATCCTGTCGTCGGTCCAATTGCTCAGCGACCGGATGGAGGAAAGCCAGGACCCAATGGTGCAGAAAATTGCACCGCGGTTGATGCGATCCGTGTCGCGCGCCGTGTCGCTGACGGAAAATACCTTGGCCTTTGGTCGTGCAGGCGAACCCAGCCCCAGGATGGAATGGGTGGATCTGTCCGATATCGTGTCCGAGGTTTCCGCCCTAGAAACATTGGCCTTGACCCCCGATGATGGTATAAAAATCGCCTATCATGGGCCGAAATTAACCCTGCGGGCCGATCCGGAACAACTGCATCGCATTTTGCAAAATTTGGTGCGCAATGCCCGCCAGGCGATGCAAGCCGGGTCCTGTCAGGGCGACATTGTGATCGCAGGGGCCGAAACCAGCGGCACGTGGACCATTACGGTTACCGACCAGGGTCCCGGTTTATCACAAAAAGCGCGTGACAAACTGTTCCAGGCCTTTGCCGGCGGCACCCGCAAAGATGGCACCGGCCTAGGATTGGCCATTGCCGCCGAATTGGTGGCCGGTCATGGTGGCACATTAGATCTGCACGCGACCGGACCCGATGGGTCGGTATTTGGATTTGATTTACCCAAATCGTTAACATGATTCAGGATTTTACGAAAAAGTCTGATTTTGCACTTGCAAAGTTTTTCCCAAACCCTTAGAGATCCACGCACTGGACCGATAGCTCAGCTGGATAGAGTACTTGACTACGAATCAAGGGGTCGGGGGT
>CAJXSD010000029.1 GCA_913060475.1 uncultured Paracoccaceae bacterium
ATGGAAATTTCCCTGCGCGATGAAAATATTCGTCGTGCCATTGGGTTGATATAACGGGTTGATATAACAGGGCAGGCAAAGGACACGACAATGATTGACCTAACAAAATCCGAAACGGGCGTCTGGACCGTCACGATCAACCGACCGGACAAGGCCAACAGCCTGACACCCGATATGTTGACCGACCTGCGCGATATTGCCCGCGATGCGCAATCGGCACGTGGTTTTATCATCACAGGCGCGGGTCGTGTGTTTTCCGCGGGGGCTGATCTTGACGCCGCCCGCGCAGGTTTGGCCACATCCCCCCTGTGGGAGGAATTGTCAGCCGCCATTGCCGCCCTGCCCTGTGTGTCGGTGGCGGCCCTGAACGGGACCCTTGCCGGTGGTGCGAATGGCATGGCGCTGGCCTGTGATATCCGCATCGCGGTTCAGGGGGCCAAGGTGTTCTATCCGGTGATGAAACTGGGCTATATGCCCCAACCGTCTGACCCGCGCCGCATGGCTGCACTGATCGGGCCGGCCCGCACCAAAATGATCCTGATGGCCGGTCAAAAAATCACCACGGACCAGGCGCTGGCCTATGGGCTGATTGATTGCATTGTCGATGCAGATCAACTGATCAATCATGCACATGATCTGATCGCCGACAGCGCCGCGGCAGATCCCGCCTTGGTCGCAGGGATCCGCAGGCTGATCGATCACAATTGATTGATCACGGTGGTTTGACTGGTACAAATCAGCCCCGCCATGCTACGCAGGAAAAGACAAATACAGGATCACATAAATACAGGGTCACATCATGTCACGACAGCGCTTCATCCTAGCCGCAATAACCGCGATCATGGCCCAGCCCCTGATGGCGGCCCACGAATTCGCAGGCCGTGACACCGCGCAGGGTCAGGTTCTGTATGCTGAAAACTGCGCCAGCTGCCATGGCACCAACCTTGAGGGTCAGCCAAACTGGCGCACGCCCGACGAAAACGGCATCTTGCCCGCCCCACCGCATGACGAAACAGGCCACACATGGCACCATGACAGCGTGTTTTTGTTTCAATACGTCAAATTCGGGGGTCAAGCGGTGATGGACGCAATGAATGTTGCCAATTTCACCAGTGGCATGCCTGAATTCGGTGGCACACTTAGCGATGATCAGATCATCGATATTCTGGCCTATATCCAATCCACATGGCCCGAACAGGCGCAACAGGTCCAAGCCAGCCGCACCCAAGGCCATTGAACCGCAAAACGCACCTATCCCCCGCGCCGTTTCCGCATACCGCCCGTTGTTTTCGACAAAAACGCAGGCGGGCGTTTGGCAACCCATGCAATAAATTTGGCCAATCGGGGATGACCGCGCAACGATTCAATGGTGGCGTAGTCGCGGGCTAATTCGGCCTCGGTCAGGGTGGCGTGGATTTCTTTGTGACAGATGTGATGCAATAACACCGTTGGGCCACCCTTGCCGCCCTTAAGCTTGGGGATCAGGTGATGCAGGCTTTGGGGCACGTCGGCGGGAATGGGCCGGTGACATAGGGGACAGATCGGATCGCACATCCCCTAAATCTGGCCGCATTTCACAAAAAATCAAGCAGTGGCCATCGCGCCCCGGATCGCATAGATTGCCGGCAAAACACAATGGATCAAAACATGGCAAAATCAGCATTGGTGATCGGGGGCGGCCCCGCGGGTTTGATGGCGGCCCAGGAATTGCTGGCCCAGGGCCTGTCTGTTCAACTGATGGATGCCATGCCCACTTTGGGTCGCAAATTTTTGATGGCGGGGAAATCGGGCCTGAACCTGACCAAGGATGAACCAACCCCGCTGTGCCTGACCCACTATGACACCAACCGCCTGTCGCCCATGATCAATGCCTTTGGTCCGCGGGACGTGATGGATTGGGCAAATGCGCTGGGGGCTGCGGTCTATACCGGATCAACGGGCCGTGTGTTCCCCAAAGTTGGCAAAGCGTCCCCCCTGCTGCGCGCATGGATTGCACAGCTGGTCGACCAAGGTCTGGATATTCGCACAAAATGGCATCTGACGGATACTAACGGTCGGTCATTTACGTTTTCAACACCTGACGGTCCACAATCGGTCACACCCGATGTCACAATATTGGCCCTAGGTGGGGCCAGTTGGGCACGGCTGGGATCAGATGGCACATGGCCCGCGATATTGCCCAATGTGGCCACCGCGCCCTTTGCCCCATCAAACTGTGCCTTGGCCATCGACTGGTCGGCGCATATGGAAAAATTTCTGGGACAGCCGATCAAATCCATTGCGATGCGGGCGGGAACGCAGGTCAGTCGTGGCGAAATCATCCTGTCCGCCAAAGGGATCGAGGGCGGCGGCATATACCCCCTGTCGCCCGCATTACGGCAGGGGGAACGATTGATCATCGACCTGATGCCCGATTGGCCGGCCGACAAAATAACCGCTGCGCTGACACGGCCACGGGGGAAAAACAGCCTATCAAACCACATTCGCAAAACCCTGAAACTGGACCCCGCCAAATTGGCCCTGATCCGCGAATTTTGGGGGCCGCTGCCCCATTCGCCCGAAATTCTGGCCCAAGTGATCAAGGGACTGACCCTGCCCCCCCTGCCCCCACGCCCCATGGACGAAGCGATTTCGACAGCCGGCGGCATCACATGGGATGCGCTAGATGATGGGTTGATGATCACCACGATGCCGGGTGTTTTTGCGGCCGGCGAAATGATCGACTGGGATGCGCCGACGGGCGGTTATTTACTGACGGCCTGTTTTGCCACCGGGAAATGGGCGGGGGCCCATGCAGCACGCTATGCCATCACGGGCGGGTCGCAATAACACTGTCGCGTGTGGATTGCGCCGCGACCCATGCCATCACATCTGGGGCCAATTCGCCCAAACGATCCGCCGCCATTAACCCGCGATGCTGGGCCATTTCCAGCGCCACGACCAGGGCCACGCCCGCAAAATTCCATGTTTGACAGGCCAAGGCATTGGCATCCAACCACCGCAACGCCTGTTCTGTGCGGTGGCGTTCGTATTCGATGATGCTGGCGTCACGCAGCGCATCATCGCGTTTCACTTCACGCGCCCAAACCGCCAGACCATCCAGCAGGCCCATGACCACATGGCGATAGGTTTGCTGCAACGGCGTTTCACGGCCCAGCCACCCCCCGCCATAGGTTTCATCGAAATAGGCGCAAATATCACGCGTCTCCGCAATCAACCGCCCCTGCACAACCAAGGCCGGCACACGCGCCACGGGGGAAATTTCGAAAAATTCCCCATTTACCACGCGCTTGGGCGGGTTGATTTCATCCAGATCATCGACTGCCCCGCAATCCCGCGCAATAATCCGTGTGATCCGCGCGTAGGGGGACGTTGGGCTGATATACAGCGCAATCATTGCCCCATTGCCCGACCAAACGCCGCGCGGGATCGGATGGATTTCGAATATTCTTTGAACGCCGCGTTTTCCATCGGGAATTTTGCCGCCATCGCCCAGCCGCCACAATGTACCAACAAAATGTCGGCAATGGTCAGGGTATCGCCCATCAAAAACGGGCCGGTGATTTGATCTGTGATGCGATCCAGATTGCGGGCAAATTCCCATTTCAAACTGTCTTTGACGTTAGGGACCCGTTTGTCCGCAGGCAAGACAAAGGAATGCCGCGCCGCCGTCCACAACAGCGCATCAATTTCATCATTGATCTGGTGCAAAAATGCGTCTTGGCGGGCGCGTTCGATTGTACCGGCCGCATAGGTCAGCCCTGCGTGTTTGTCCGCCAGATAGGTCATGATCGCACAACTGTCGGTGATGACGGTGCCATCCACATCCAACGCGGGCACTTTGCCGCTGGGGTTATGGGATTTGGCCAAATCTGACCCTGCGGGCGCCTCGATCAGATCATAGGGCAGGCCCAGTTCCTCTAACGTCCAAATCACGCGAAAAGCACGGGTGTTGCGTGCGCCAATAACAGTATACATGCGGTTTTCCTATGTTGTTTTGCCAAAGCTAGCACAGCGAAAAATTTTATCTATCCCTGCATAGCAGAATCGTCACAATCTATGCTAGTCGTTGTGGTATGACAGCAGCAATACCCAACATAGGCGAAAATCGCCCGCAAATTCGGCAACTGGATGATGCCGCGATCAACCGCATTGCCGCGGGCGAAGTGGTCGAACGCCCCGCATCCGCCGTTAAGGAATTGGTCGAAAACGCCATTGACGCCGGTGCGCGGCGTATTTCGGTGGATATCGCGGATGGGGGCAAAACATTGATCCGCGTGACGGACGATGGGTGCGGCATGACGGCAGATGATTTGCCATTGGCCCTGTCGCGCCACGCCACGTCGAAAATTGACGGAACGGATTTGCTGAATATCCACAGTTTCGGGTTTCGCGGCGAAGCGCTGCCATCCTTGGGGGCGGTCGGGCGGTTGTCCATCACATCGCGGGCGCAGGGCCACGATGGGGTGCAAATTACCGTGTCGGGCAGCGCGATGCAGCCGGCCAAACCCGCCGCGTTAAACCGTGGCACGGTCGTGGAATTGCGCGATCTGTTTTTTGCCACGCCGGCGCGGTTGAAATTCATGCGCACCGATCGGGCCGAATTGGGTGCGGTGGTCGATATCATCAAACGTCTGGCCATGGCAGAACCTGCGATCGGGTTCAGCCTGCGCGATGTATCCGATGGCAAAGATCGCATTTTGTTTCGCGTCGATCCTGAAACCGGTGATCTGTTCGATGCCCTGCATGGGCGGTTGCGCCAAGTTCTGGGCGCGGAATTTGCGGAAAATGCCCTGCCCATTGATGCCACCCGCGATGGGGTGCGTCTGACGGGCTATGCCGCGCTGCCCACCTATTCGCGTGGCGCGGCGGTGATGCAGTTTTTCTTTGTCAACGGGCGGCCGGTGCGGGATAAATTGTTACTGGGGGCCCTGCGTGGGGCCTATGCCGATTTTTTGTCGCGCGACAGGCATCCGGCGGTGGCCTTGTTCATTGAGTGCGACCCACATTTGGTGGACGTCAACGTCCATCCCGCCAAATCCGAGGTCCGGTTCCAAGACGCAGGATCCGTGCGCGGCTTGGTTGTGTCATCCTTGCGCCACGCCTTGGCCAGTGCGGGGCACCGGTCATCCACCACCGTGGCGGGGGCAACCTTGGGCGCGATGCAGCCCGAAAAACCGCAGCAGCCCATTTACCAAATGGACCGCCCATTCCAATCCGCACGCAGCGCCAGCTATACGTTCCAGGCGCCCAGCGCCGAGGCCGCGCCAACGGCATCCTTCGGCTTTGCCGAAACGCCCGCCGTGTCGGCACGGGTCGAACAGGTGATTGACACCGTTGCCCCTGACCCCGGCCACCCCTTGGGTGCGGCGCGCGCACAGGTGCATGAAAACTATATCATTGCGCAAACGGAAACGGGCATTGTCATCGTTGATCAACATGCCGCGCATGAACGGTTGGTTTACGAAAAACTGAAATCGCAAATGCGCGAAAACGGGGTGGCGGCGCAGGCGCTGCTGATCCCGGAAATCATCGAATTATCATCGCACGAGGCGGCGTTGATTTTGGGTCTGGCCGATGAATTGGCCACATTGGGATTGGGCATCGAACCCTTTGGCGGATCGGCCATTGCCGTGCGCGAAACCCCCGCGATTTTGGGCAGCGTCAATGCCACCGCCCTGATCCGCGATGTGTTGGACGAATTGTCCGATTGGGGCGACAGCCAGCTGGTCCAATCCAAGATCGAGGCGATCCTGTCGCGCGTGGCCTGTCACGGATCCATCCGATCAGGCCGCCAAATGCGGGCCGAGGAAATGAACGCCCTGCTGCGCGATATGGAACGCACACCCCATTCGGGCCAATGCAACCACGGCCGCCCCACCTATGTGGAATTAAAATTATCAGATATCGAAAGGTTATTTGGACGCACATGACACAGATTGATCTGAATAACCCGTTTGTGTTGGGGGCCTTGGGGCTGGCCGCGCTGGTGGCGATATTGTTGATGATCACGGTCCGCGCGGCATTGAAATCGGCGCGTTTGGCGGAACCGCTGGCCTATCAATTAAATGCCTTGGGCCAGCGCGTCCAAGCGTTAGGCGAAGGCCAGGAACGGTTGTCAGGCGGGCTGTCACATGTGTCGGACGCACAGGCGAAGGCACAGGCGCATATGTTGCAATTGATGGAGCATCGTCTGGCACAGGTTCAAAACCAAATGACCGAAAACCTACAAGGTTCTGCGCGGCGCACGGCCCAATCGCTGGGCGAATTGCAACAACGCCTGACCGCGATTGACAAGGCGCAGGATAATATCACCAAACTGTCGGGGGATGTTTTGTCATTGCAGGACATTTTATCCAACAAACAAACCCGCGGGGCCTTTGGCGAAATTCAGCTGAATGATATTGTGACCAAGGCGCTGCCATCGGACAGTTACAGCCTGCAATCGACCCTGTCCAATGGACGGCGTGCGGATTGCCTGATCCACCTGCCCAATCCGCCCGGCCCCATCGTGATCGACAGTAAATTCCCCCTAGAAGCCTATGAGGCCCTGCGCCGCGCCAAAACCGATTGGGAATTAAACGAGGCCGCAAAATTCCTGCGCACCACCCTGCGCAAACATATCAAAGACATTAGCGAAAAATATATCATCGAGGGCGAAACCGCCGATGGGGCGTTGATGTTTTTGCCGTCCGAGGCGGTCTATGCCGAATTGCACGCCAATTTTTCCGACATCGTCCGCGAAGGGTTCACCGCCCGCGTCTGGATCGTATCGCCCACCACCTGCATGGCCACCCTAAACACCATGCGCGCCATATTAAAGGATGCCCGCATGCGGGAACAGGCCGGCGCCATTCGCCGTGAATTGGGTTTACTGTACCAAGACGTCGATCGTTTAGGCACGCGCGTGGAAAATCTGGACCGCCATTTCAATCAGGCCGCCAAGGATATCAGTGAAATCAAGATCAGCGCCGACAAGGCCGGAAAACGTGCCAGACGATTGGACAATTTCGATTTCGAAGAATTGGCGCCCGATGCGCCCTCTTTGGTTGGAAATGATCCCAAGGCTTAGTCAAAAAACGCTTTTACAGGGGCGTGGCATTGGATATAGAAACGCAAGGTTTCATGGGGGAATGCGGCAATGGCGCATATTATCGTAGTTGGCAATGAAAAAGGCGGTGCAGGTAAATCCACCGTCACCATGCATGTGGCCACCGCATTGGCACGCATGGGCCATCGCGTCGGGGCGATTGATCTGGATTTGCGCCAACAGACCTTTGGTCGGTATCTGGTCAACCGTTTGCGCCACGCCCAAGACAGCGGTTTGAACCTGCCAACGCCTGTGTTTTTTGACCTGCCCGAGATGGACAAATCGGCCATCCCTGAGGGCGAAAACATATTTGATCATCGCCTGTCTGCCGCCGTTGCCGCGGCCGAGGCCGAGAGCGATTTTATCATCATCGATTGCCCCGGATCGCACACCCGCCTAAGCCAGGTGGCGCATTCCTTGGCTGATACGTTGATCACGCCGTTAAATGACAGTTTCGTCGATTTTGACCTGTTGGCGCATATCGCAAGCGATGGGGAAACGATTGAGGGACCATCGGTGTATTCCGAAATGGTCTGGCACGCCCGCCAATTGCGCGCGCAGGCCGGGTTAAAGCCGATCAACTGGGTCGTCATTCGCAACCGGTTGGGCGCGCAGCAGATGGTGAACAAGGTCAAGATGGAACGGGCTTTGGAGAAGTTGTCAAAGCGCATTGGATTTCGCGTGGGACCCGGGTTTACGGAACGCGTGATTTTCCGCGAACTGTTCCCGCGCGGTTTGACCCTGTTGGATTTGAAGGATATCGGCGTCAAGCAGTTGAACATTTCCAACATCGCCGCCCGCCAAGAATTGCGTGATTTGATCAAGGTGCTAGACCTGCCAAACGTATCGGCGGATTTCTGATCACAGGTGGCAGGCTGCGCCTGCCCGCCTGCGGCGCGAGTATTTTTGCAAAAATGAAAGACCTATTGCGGTGTTCTATGCGACACTGCAGCTGGATCGGTTTTGAGGTCGATAATCGCGGGTTTGTTTGCCGCGCGGGCGCGGGACAGTGCGGCGGCGAATTGATCGGTCTGTGTGACCGTTTCGCCATGGCCGCCATAGGCGCGGGCCAATGCCGCGAAATCAGGATTGACCATATCGGTGCCCGAGGGGCGGTTGGGATATTGGCGTGCCTGATGCATGCGGATTGTGCCATAGACACCATTATTGGCGATGATGACGATAATATTCGCACCATATTGCACAGCTGTTCCGAATTCCTGCCCATTCATCTGGAAACATCCATCCCCTGCCAGGCAGATGACGTCACGGTCTGGGTGCATTAATTTGGCACTGACGGCGGCGGGCAGGCCATAGCCCATGGTGCCCGATGTGGGCGCCAATTGGGTGCGGTAGGATTTATAGCGGTAGTAGCGGTGCAGCCATGCTGCGTAATTGCCCGCCCCGTTTGTGATGATCGCTGTGTCGGGCAGGGTTTGGGTCAGATGTGATATGATCTGTTCCAGTTTCACCGCGCCTGGTGTCGCGGTTGGGGTTTGCCAGTGTTCGTAGGCGGCGCGTTCGGTTACGGGGGCGGGGGCGAATTGGCCCTGTGTCGCGATGACCGCTTGGGCCAAGAAATCGTTGCTGTGACAGCTGATGGCCAGATCGGCCTGATAGACGCGGCCCAGTTCATCGGCATTGGGGTGGATATGGATCAAGCGTTGGGTCGGTTTAGGGATCTGGAACAGGCTATAGCCGCCCGATGTCATTTCCCCCAAGCGCGCGCCCAAGACCAGCAAAGTATCCGCCGCAGCCACACGTTCGGCAAGCGCAGGATTTGGGCCAATCCCCAGATCACCGATATAGTTGGGGTGGCGATTGTCGATGTAATCCTGACACCGGAATGTCGTGGCAATCGGCCAGCCGGTTTGGTCGGCCAATGTGGCCACATCGCGTGCCGCCTGTGCCGACCACAGTGGGCCACCGATCAGCATCAGTGGATTGCGTGCGCGGGCCATTTCGCCCAGAACATCGTTAACAGCGGATTGTGAGATGTGTTGACGGGCGGGATTGGCACGGGGGGCATCGGCCACATCGGAGGTTGCGGATAACATATCCTCGGGCAGGGCCAACACAACGGGACCGGGGCGGCCCGATACGGCCACATGAAAGGCACGGCTGATATATTCGGGGATGCGGTCGGTGCGATCAATTTCGGCCACCCATTTGGCAAGGGGGCCGAACATTTGTCTGTAATCCACCTCTTGGAACGCCTCGCGGTCGCGTTGATCGCTGGCGACTTGGCCGACAAACAGGATCATCGGTGTGCTGTCTTGGAACGCGACATGCACCCCGCCTGAGGCATTGGTGGCACCTGGTCCGCGCGTGACCATGGCAACCCCTGGGCGGCCCGTCAGTTTGCCATAGGCTTCGGCCATCATGGACACGCCACCTTCGTTACGGCCTACGATGGTGTCGATACCGCTGTCAAACAGGCCATCCAGCGCGGCCAGATAGCTTTCGCCGGGGACGCAGAACACACGATCCACGCACTGGATTTTCAGTTGATCCACCAGAATTTGTCCGCCGTGTCGCATGTGGTATCCTGTCTAAGAACGCAAAAGGCCGCATCGTTATGATACGGCCTAGGGTCATTTCGTAAATTGAATTAGTGTGTCCAAGGGGCGCGGCGGTCTGTTGCGAAATTTTCGCCGTAACCGCGGGCACGGATGTTTGCCTTGCGCACTTTGGGTTCGGTGACCTGATATTCGATGCCGTGTTCCGTGGCATAGGCGATTGCCGCATCTTTGGTATCAAAGCGCAGTTTGATCTGCGTTTGGGTTTCATCGGTTGAGGTCCAGCCCATCAACGGGTCGATTTCGCGTGCGGATCCTTGGGCATATTCCAAAACCCACTGGCGTGTTTTGGCGGTCCCTGATGACATTGCTGTTTTCGCAGGTTTATAGATTCGTGCGCGCATGGCTGACTCCTATTTCTTGGGGTGTTTATGCGATATTTTTCCGGCTGGGACAAGTCGTTTGATCTTTGGACCAAAACGCTTAGGTTACGCATAAGTAAGGAGAGTTCGATGTCCGATTCCCAAGAACTGGGCCATATGTCTGGCGATGTACGGTCGCGCCCGAAATTAGAGGGCGGCAAACGGTTTGTCATGGCAACCGATTTTGCCCCCGCGGGCGACCAGCCCAAGGCGATTGCCGAATTATCGGCCAATGTTCTGGCGGGCGATCGTGATCAGGTGTTGTTGGGTGCCACAGGCACCGGCAAAACATTCACCATGGCCAAAATCATCGAGGAAACCCAAAGGCCTGCGATCATTCTGGCCCCCAACAAAACGCTAGCGGCCCAGTTATATGGCGAATTCAAAGGGTTTTTCCCGGATAATGCCGTGGAATATTTCGTCAGCTATTACGATTATTACCAACCCGAAGCCTATGTGCCGCGCACCGATACGTTCATCGAAAAAGAAAGCCAGATCAACGAACAGATCGACCGTATGCGCCATTCGGCCACGCGTGCATTATTGGAACGTGATGATGTGATTATCGTCGCCTCGGTCAGCTGTATCTATGGTATCGGGTCTGTCGAAACCTATGGCGCAATGACCCAAGATCTGAAAGCGGGCGGGGAATATAATCAACGTCAGATCATGGCTGATTTGGTGGCCCAACAATATCGCCGCAATGACCAAGCGTTTCAACGCGGGTCGTTTCGTGTGCGCGGCGACGTGCTAGAAGTCTTTCCCGCCCACCTAGAAGATCGCGCATGGCGGTTTTCGTTCTTTGGCGATGAACTGGAAACGATTACCGAATTTGATCCGCTAACGGGGGAAAAAACGGGGTCATTTGACCAGATCCGGATTTACGCCAATTCTCACTATGTCACGCCGCGCCCCACGATGCAGCAGGCCGTAATCAAGATAAAAGAGGAATTGCGCCACCGCTTGGACCAGCTGGTCGGCGAAGGCAAATTGCTAGAGGCGCAGCGGCTGGAACAGCGCTGTAATTTCGATATCGAAATGTTAGAGGCCACAGGCGTTTGCAACGGTATCGAAAATTATTCGCGATACCTGACAGGCCGCGCGCCCGGGGAACCGCCCCCCACCCTGTTCGAATTCATTCCCGATCACGCTATCGTTTTTGCCGATGAAAGCCACGTCAGCATTCCGCAAATCGGCGGCATGTATCGCGGCGACTATCGTCGGAAATTCACGCTGGCCGAACACGGGTTCCGCCTGCCGTCCTGCATGGATAACCGCCCGCTGAAATTCGAAGAATGGGATGCAATGCGGCCGCAGTCTGTCTATGTCTCGGCCACGCCGGGATCGTGGGAATTGGAACAGACGGGCGGCGTGTTTACCGAACAAATCATTCGTCCCACAGGGTTGTTGGATCCGGTGGTGGAAATTCGCCCCGTGGAAATGCAGGTGGACGATTTGCTGGACGAAATCCGCCGCGTGACCGCCGATGGATACCGAACCTTGGTCACCACATTGACCAAACGCATGGCCGAGGATTTGACCGAATACCTGCACGAACAGGGCATCAAAGTGCGCTATATGCATTCCGACATCGACACCATCGAACGGATTGAAATTCTGCGCGATTTGCGGTTGGGGGCCTTTGACGTATTGATCGGGATCAACCTGCTGCGCGAAGGATTGGACATCCCCGAATGTGGATTGGTCGCCATATTGGACGCCGACAAAGAAGGGTTCTTGCGATCCGAGACATCACTGATCCAAACCATTGGCCGTGCGGCACGAAATGCCGATGGCCGCGTGATCATGTACGCCGATCGCATTACCGGATCAATGGAACGTGCCTTGGCCGAAACGGAACGGCGGCGCGAACGGCAGATGGCCTATAACGTCGAACACGGGATTACCCCGCAAACGGTCAAGAAAAACGTCGATGACATTTTGGCCGGTCTATATTCCGGGGATACCGACCAATCGCGTGTCACCGCAACGATTGACAAAAAATCCGCAGGCGGTGCAAACCTGCAGGCTGTTTTGGATGGGTTGCGCGCGGATATGCGCAAAGCCGCCGAAAACCTAGAATTCGAAGAGGCTGCGCGCCTGCGCGACGAAGTCAAACGCCTAGAGGCTGTCGATTTGGCCGTATCGGACGACCCGCTGGCGCGCCAATCGGCCGTTGCCGCCGCCAGCGAGGCCGCCACAAAAACACGCGGACGCTCCACCGCGGGTCGCGGTGGAACACGGGCCTATCGCGGCAAAAGCAAGGCCAAGTTTTGATCAGCTGTCACAGCGAATTGTGACACTGACCGTTTCTTGGATGGCCCCGGGATAGACCAGCTGCACCTGATCCTTGGCACTGCCCACATTGGTGTTCACATAGGGCATGTGATGCACCGCGCCGCCGCCGGATGCCGTCAATTTCGACTGGGGCACATAGGCCTGAACCGCGCGGGCATATCCGCCAAAGGGCAGCGCATCCGCCGTATCAACGGTCCATGTGGTTGCAACGCTGGATTGGGTGTGATCCACGACCACGGGATTTTCCGTTTTCTGGGTTACGTTTTCGAAACTGTTTGCCTCAAACCGCAGATTGCGCAGACGGTTGCGGTCAATATCGGCAAATGTGGTATCGACCCGTTCGACCCGTTGGATGGGACCGTTCAATGTTTTGAAACTGTTGTTCATCACGGACAGGTTGGCGATGCCATGCCCCGTGCCATAGGGTTTGACCACCAGATAGGAAAACCAATCCGCAACCTGGCCCGACAAAAATACATTCCCCGAAATACTTAGCGCAGAAAATCCAAATCCCACCGTGAAATCTGGGGTTTCGTCATGTTCGTTGGTCCATTCGATAAAACAGTTATCAACATAATTCCCAACGATGGTGGACGCCGTATTTGACCGTGTCAAAACAATACCCGCCAAACGCACGCCGTTTGGAACACCGTCACCTTGGTAAAAATGATTGCCGGACACGATGTTGTTTGCCCCACTTAGCACGCAGAAATGGCGAAACTGCGATGCCCAGTTGTCGCGAATTTTGGCATCATTTGCATTGACGTTAAACGCGATACTGACCCGATCCGCGGCCTGCACGCTGGATTCATTGGTCACGAAATGACACCGGTCGATCAACATCCCCTGACAGGCGCGGCCAGATGATGTAATTCCACGGAATTTTGGTTTGGTGATATAGCAATCCAGAATATGGAAAATCATGCCCTCTTGGGCCATCATGATCCCGTTGGCCTTGCCGTTACATTGGAATTCAATGTTGTCCAAATTGAATTTGCTCAGTTTCTGGAACCCGCTGAAATCCAACATGTATTTGAATCGGGTAAATGTAAAAATCTGCGTGCCTTCGGCATCATGCAGCGCCTCGGACAGCTCAACAGTCTGCGTGGCAGGATTGACGGAACGCACGTAAATTTCGCGGCCCACACCCTGCCCCGTGACCAGGGATCCAACGGCGATATCCTGAACGTTTTGCACGTTGCTTAACGTGGTGGGGTTCGACGCGGCATAATAGGCCTGGGCCGTGATCACATCGCTTTCCCATGCGGAATTGCCGGATGCATAAAACTGGCCATTGCGGATCACGCGGCGAATTTCGAATGTATCGCGGGTCGCAACTGCGGCCTGCATATCAATCGGTTCGGTCACCGTCACGGTGCGCCCGCACATGTCCAAACTTTCATGATCTGAACTGTTCAACAGGGCCTGAAACGCCTTCTTAAACGCCAGTTCTTCGTCGTGGAAGGCATCGATATAGGTGGGCAAATCAAAGGATTTGGTAATCACTAACGGGGCCTCGGGGGGCATAATCACGCGGCCCTGAAATTCGACATGTGAATTCAGCACCAAGGGGCTGCCAATCACGTAGGCGCCAGCCGGCACAACCAATCGCCGCCCATTCGCCGCCTGATCCGCCGCGACAAAGGCATCATAGTTATCGGTCGTGGCATCCCCAATCGCGCCATAATCGCGCACATCGACAATATTCAACGCATCCCGTTGAAACAGATGTGAAATATCCTCGATCGTGAAATCATCAACGCGCACCACAACGCCCGTGGGCCCCGTAATATCCAGACCAAAGTGCGCAAATGTTGGCGCAGCCCCCCACACCATATCAACGCCATCCCGCAACCCCGGGCCAACGATGGCGGAAATTTCATAGACCTGGCCATAGTTTTGCACCGATGTGGATGGGCCGATCTGGGTGACATTGGCCACATGATTGCCATCGCGGTCGCCTGCCCATCCTGCAATACGAACCGCGGGCAGCCCGCCCACCATCAATTTCACCCGCGTTTTTATCAGCAGATAGGTTTCCGGGAATATCTGGGTTTGTTCGGTGTAGCGCAGTTTTTGCAGACTGTTGGTTTTGACCAATTCCAAACATCCGCCAAAATCCTGATCGGCCGGAACAAAGGCGGCGTTGCCGACAATATCATAGGTATCCGTTGCGGATGTGCCATCCCCTGACGACCAATAATTCAAACCTGATGAAAACGGTTTGGGGGAAAATTCAATACCATGTGTCAGTGAGAGTGTCATAAGCTGCGCCTTTCGTTTTCAGATCGACGCCCACTGTAATGTTACAAGTTTAACACATGTCTTGTGCAACGTGCGCAGGTCTGTTGCTAGACCGCCATTGGGTTGCCCTGCAATATGGCAACCCCGTCAATTTTCCAGCCCATGTCGCTGGGCACCATATCGTATCGCAAATAATGCGCCCTGCCATTTTGATCAATAATTTCAATAATCTGCGACATACCCCACGGTGTTTTTTCCACACTTAGAAATGTGAAATCCAGGGGTCGCCACACCATGGGATACCCCTGCCGCACCATTGTGCCAAAGGTATCGGGATCGCGGAAAATTCGCCTGATTTTTGGACTGGCATAGGTAAAGGCGTGATCAAAATCATCGCGCAGAAATGCGTCCAACTGGGCGGTGATGGTTTCACGGATGTCGGCATCATCCCCGGCCAAGGCAGGGGATTGCAGGATCAGTCCCAAGGACAGTATCAGCGAAAAAAACCAGCGCATGGCGAAAAACCTAGCCCGCGCTGGTGACAAATCAACTAGGCAAAGTCGCCATTCAGCGCCGCGTCGATCAGGGCGATGGTTTCATCAATACCATAAAGCGCGATGAACCCGCCAAAGCGTGGCCCCTGGGTCGCGCCCAACAACACCTCATACAATGCAGAAAACCACGCGCGCAGCGGATCAAACCGATCGCGGCCACAGGCGTAAACAACAGATTGCAGCGCCTCGGCGTCCAATCCACCATCCCATGCGGCCAGTTGGTCGCGCAGATCGGTCAGGGCATCGCGTTCCAAATCAGTTGGTGCGCGGAATACCTTGGTTGGTTTGACAAAATCATTGTAATAGCGCACCGCAAAACCCGCCGCTTGGTCCAACTGCGGGTTGGCCGTGGGGCTGGCATCCGGGGCATAGCGCTGGATGAACCCCCACAGTTGATCTTTGTCCTCGGCATTGGCAACCGATGCCAAATTCAACAACATCGAAAAGGGAACAACCATATCGGACGTCGGCACATTATGGCCATGGATATGGAACACAGGGTTGTTTGCCTTGCCTTTGTCATCTTGACCCGCATAGGCGCGTAATTGTTGATGATATTCATCCATCGCTTTTGGGATCACATCAAAATGCATCCGCTTTGCGGTTTTGGGTTTTTGATACATGAAATACGACAGCGATTCAGTCGATGCATAGGTCAACCATTCATCAATCGAAATCCCATTGCCCGATGTTTTCGAGATCTTTTGCCCCTTGTCGTCCAAGAACAACTCATAGGTAAAGTGTTCTGGTTTGCGATGGCCCAAAATTTCGCAAATACGGTCGTAGATCGGTGTATTTGTCGAATGATCCTTGCCATACATCTCAAAATCAACGCCTAGCGCAGCCCAGCGCGCGCCGAAATCTGGCTTCCATTGTAATTTCACATGTCCGCCGGTCACCGGCAGGGTCCACTCACGCCCATCTTCGTCATCAAAGGTGATGGTATAGTCATCCGCATTCACCGATTTCATTGGCACATACAAAACGCGACCGGTTTCAGGGTGGATTGGTAGAAAAATCGAGTAGGTCTGGCGACGCTCTTCACGCAGGGATTTCAACATCACCTTCATGATGTCGTCATATCGTTCGACCGCGCGCTTCAAGACCGCATCAAATTGGCCAGACTGATAGAACTCGGTCGCTGAGTAAAACTCATACTCAAACCCAAAGGTATCCAGAAAACGGCGCAACATGGCGTTGTTGTGGTGACCAAAGCTTTGGTATTCGCCAAAAGGATCAGGAACAGACGTAAGCGGCTTTTGCAGGTGCTCATGTAGGCTTTCATGGTTTGGCACGTTGCCCGGCACCTTGCGCATTCCATCAAGATCATCTGAGAAACAGATGAGCTTGGCCGGGATGTCAGAAATCACGCGGAATGCACGCATAATCATCGTGGTCCGCGCCACTTCGCCGAATGTGCCGATATGGGGCAAACCTGATGGGCCATAGCCCGTTTCAAACAGAACAAATCCCTTTTCGGGTGGGGCCTTTTCATAACGTTTCAGAACGCGGCGCGCCTCTTCAAACGGCCAAGCTTTGGATGTCATCGCTGCGTCGCGAAAGTCTGTCATAGTGCCACCTTTGGTCAGGAAAACGGATTCTCTTTATCGGAACGGACTGTACTTAGCCGTTTTTACAAAATGCCGCAAGCGCACGATGCAATGACCTATTGCCGCAAAGGCAAATGCGATTTACACTATGTTTATTGTTATCAAGGACTAAGATATGTCACAGACAAAGCTGCCTTTTTTATCGGAACCGGATTGTTTGATTGCATTGATGATCGCCATCACCGTATCGGACGAAGAGGTGCCCACATCCGAACTGGTCAAAATCCAATCCGCGGTGAACCACCTGCCGATTTTCGCGACCTATGATATTGACCGCATCAATTTGGTGGCCAACCTTGTCTATGACCTGTTCGAAAACGAAGACGGCCTGGATGCCCTGTTTCGCATGATCCGCGACACCCTGTCCGAACGTCTCTATGAAACGGCATATGCGCTGTGCTGCGACGTGGCCGCAGCCGATGGGCACATTCGCGAAACCGAACTGCGCCTGCTTGAAGAAATGCGCTATGAGCTGAACATCGACCGCCTGCATGCCGCCGCCATTGAACGCGGTGCGCGGGTGCGTCACATGACCCTGTGACCCATCAGTCCATCAGCCGAAACCGCGCCCAACGGTACAACAACCCCGATTGAATATTAATCGCCCGCCGTCGCCATGCCCGCGACCCGGGCGGTGTTTCCAGTTTTTCGGTATCGGCCGCATGCCGTGCCGCCAAATCCTGCTGAAATATGGCAAAGGCATAGCGTCCCCCCTGTTTATCCTGCAAATACCCCGCCAGTGCCGTGACAAAATGCAAGGTGCCTGTTTTGGCCTGAATAACGGACTGGCCTGATTTGTCCAAATCCCCCGATGCCGTTCGCGCCTTGATCGGTTTTAACAAATCGTCGTAATCGGGGACGCGTTGTGCCCCCCGTATCAGGGCCTGCACCATATCGGCGGGGGACACCCGTGACGCATCGTTCAATCCCGAATGATCGACGAATTGGGTCGTTGTCATGCCCAAATCGGCCCGCGCCCAATCGTTCATGGCCCCTGCGGATTGTCGCAGGGATTGCACCGCGATCCCCCGTGATTTGGCAACCGTTAACCCCAAGGTTTCTGCCAGCATATTGTTGGAATATTTCAGCATCATTTTCACCAACTCGGCCATTGGGGCGCTGGTGATTTGGGCGATGACCTTTTGGCTGGGCCGCGCTTTGATGGGCTGCGGATCGGGCAATTCCACGCCCTGATCCCGCGCCACACGGGCAAAGACCATGGCCGCATAATGTGCCGGATCGCGCACAGGCAACCAACGCCCGCCCTCTTGCCCCAGGGCCGGTTTTGCCACGCTCCAGCGTTCTTGGCGGCCATTTTGCGCATAGGCAAACAGAGGGGCATCGCGATCGGCCACCTGCATGCTGATATGGCCCACCACGGGCTGGATCTGGTTTGATCGCGCATCCATTTGCACCCGATATCCCGCCCCGGACCGTTTCCAATCAAAATACACACGGTTGAAATTCAGGTTCAGCCCCGACACCGCGGGGTTATACCCCACATGCACCGGCTGATCGGGATCAATTTCGCGAAACTGGGGCAAGGCATCGGCATAATACAGGTATTTGCCCGTGATCCGCCGCACCCCGGCCGATTTCACAGCCCGCGCCAAGTCCAATAAATCATCGGTGTCCAGAACAGGGTCCCCATCCCCCACCAAAATCAGATCACCCTGCAGGGTGCCCCCCGCAATTGGCCCCGCGGCCATCACCTGCGTGGTATAGCGAAAATCAGGGCCCAAATGTGACAAGGCATATAGACCTGTGATCGCCTTGGTCACAGATGCGGGGGCATAGCGTTTCTGGGCCGCACGTTGTTCGATCACGGCCCCTGTGGTCAAATCATAGACCACAAATCCCAAGTCCCCCGACATGGCAAAGCGTTGCAACAACGCATCTGCCCCATCGGGCAAAACGGACCCCGGGCGGTATTGTGGACGCGGCGACACATCCGGCGCACCAGCCCATAGACCGGTGCCAAACAATGCCAGCACCACAATGGCCCAAACGCCCCGCATCACCACCGACCCCCAGCCCGCAGGGCCGTGGACGACAGATCAGACAGCGGCATGTTGATATAACACCACCGCGGCGCAGGGCCGTGGGCCAAGGTCCGCGACGCCCGTTCCGGCACCCGCGCATGGGCATAAACCCGCGCGGCCTTGGCCGATAGCGGGGCCAACCGCGACCCAGGTCGCGCCAAAACACCAATGGGCACGGTTTCCATAATCCAACGCCAATCACGCCATTGATCAAACTGATGCAGATTATCAGCGCCCATCAACCAGACAAAATTCACACGCGGATACCGCTGCATCAGCGCACGCAACGTATCGGCCGTATATCGCGTGCCCAAACGCGCCTCGATATCGGTGATGGTGACACGCGGATGATCCAGTATCGCACGGGCCTGCGCGATACGCTGATCCATCGGCGCGGGGCCATTGGGCTTCAATGGGTTGCCCGGACTGACCATCCACCACACCCCGTCCAACCCAAACCGCCGCAACGCCACATGGGTCAACCCCACATGCCCCCCATGCGCCGGATCAAACGATCCCCCCAATATGCCAATGGTCTGCCGCTTCATCTGTCCCAACACGTTCACAGTCCCCCAAGGGATAGCGCCAATCACACCGAATGAAAACGATATTTTCCGCGACCATACCCCAAGGTGCAGTGCACGCGTCTGCCCGGGTGGGTGCGGAACGCGCCCGCCGTGGGGCGGGCGGACGCGTGCCTGTCGCAGATGCGACAGGCTTGGGACATATCTGCGCGCGGTACACCCTGCCTGAAATCGGATTTTGCATCGACACGGCTGGAGGACATCCCAAATAAACCCCCATTGCCCCGAACGCCGCCATCCGCTATCTAGGCACAAACTAGAAATTCAGGAGCATTCCAAATGGCAGCCTATCAATACGTCTATCACATGCAGGGCGTGTCCAAAACTTATCCTGGTGGGAAAAAGTGTTTCGAAGATATCCACCTGTCCTTCCTCCCCGGTGTGAAAATCGGTGTCGTCGGCGTCAACGGCGCGGGTAAATCAACACTGATGAAAATCATGGCCGGCATGGACAAGGATTTCACCGGCGAAGCCTGGTCCGCCGAGGGCGCCAAGGTCGGGTACCTGCCACAGGAACCCAAGCTGGATGAAACGCTGACCGTGCGCGACAACGTCATGTTGGGCGTGGCCGAAAAAAAGGCGATCCTTGATCGTTATAACGAATTGGCGATGAATTATTCCGATGAAACCGCCGACGAAATGGCCGCGCTTCAAGACCAGATTGACGCCGAAAACCTGTGGGATCTGGACAGTCAGGTTGACGTATCAATGGAGGCATTGCGCTGCCCCCCTGATGATGCGATGCCCGCAAACCTGTCGGGCGGTGAACGCCGCCGCGTTGCGCTGTGCAAACTGCTGCTAGAGGCACCTGACATGTTGCTGCTCGATGAACCGACCAACCACTTGGACGCGGAAACCATCGCGTGGCTGCAACAGCATTTGATCGATTACAAAGGCACGATCCTGATCGTCACCCACGACCGGTATTTCCTGGACGACATCACGGGGTGGATCTTGGAATTGGACCGTGGTCGCGGCATTCCCTATGAGGGCAACTACTCCAGCTGGTTGGAACAAAAGGCCAAGCGTCTGGAACAAGAAGCCCGCGAAGACAAAACGCGTCAGAAAACATTGGAACGCGAATTGGAATGGATGCGTCAGGGTCAAAAAGCCCGCCAAGCCAAACAAAAGGCCCGGATCAACGCCTATAACGAATTGGCGGGCCAATCCGAGCGTGACAAAATCACCCGCGCCCAGATCGTCATTCCAAACGGCCCCCGTCTGGGCGGCAAAGTGATCGAGGTCGAAGGCCTGAAAAAAGCAATGGGTGACAAGCTGTTGATCGAGGACCTGACATTCGCCCTGCCCCCCGGTGGCATCGTGGGCGTGATCGGTCCGAACGGCGCGGGTAAATCCACCCTGTTCAAAATGCTGACAGGTCAGGAACAACCCGATGCAGGTGCCGTCACCTATGGTGATACGGTGCAGCTGTCCTATGTCGACCAATCCCGCGACGATCTGGCCGATAACGACACCGTATGGGAGGCAATCAGCGGCGGCGCCGAGGTCATCGAATTGGGCGATGCCCAAGTCAATTCCCGCGCCTATTGTTCGTCGTTCAACTTCAAAGGTGGCGATCAACAGAAAAAAGTATCCCTGCTGTCAGGCGGTGAACGCAACCGTGTCCACATGGCGCGTTTGCTGAAAGAGGGCGGCAACGTCCTGCTGCTGGACGAACCGACCAACGATTTGGATGTCGAAACCCTGCGCGCGCTAGAAGATGCCTTGGTCGATTTCGCAGGCTGCGCCGTTGTCATTTCGCACGATCGTTTCTTTCTTGACCGGATCTGTACGCACATCTTGGCGTTCGAAGGGGACGCGCATGTCGAATGGTTCGAAGGTGATTTCAGCGCCTATGAAGAAGACAAAAAACGCCGCCTTGGCCCAGACGCATTAGAGCCTAAGCGGATGAAGCATAAGAAGTTCACACGCTAAGCGAGTTTACATTTAGCGCTAAGCACTTAAACTCCGTATCGTTAGATGCGGAGTTTTTTATGACAGAGTCACTTTTTATATTTGGAAATGGGTTGGGGCGGTCGATTGATAACGATGCTTATCAACTGAAAACTGCCATGCAAGCCGTTTGGGAAAAGGGCGATAATGGGCTTAGCAATGTTCAAAAAAGAATAATTCGGAAAACTCTAAAAATGCGTGGCGATGATATTACCGTCGGGCCGCAAGATGAAGATCAGCTTAAAACAATTCAAGAAGTCGTTTTTGCTTGTGAGCTTTTAATGAAAATTGAGCGCGTAGAATTACCATTTGCGTCAGATGAGCAAAATGACACCCTAGCGAAGCTGACCGAGGATGCGGCTAAACTTCCAGATGCTTTACGTACATATGTAAGACAAGTTGCTATTCAATTTCTTGGTACTGATAATGGTAATCTGGATGAAAAATTTTCCCAAGGTTTGACAGATTTTATTAAAAAGAGTTCCAAGGCAGTTCACATCGCAACAACAAACTATGATGATTTACTTTACGATGCATTCTTTAGTAACACTCAGACGTTGAATTATCGTCTAATTGACGGATGTCTCCCTGACGTGAACCGACAGCTCGTATTCAACAGACCGAAATCTGAAAATGAATATTTGACTGCTCCAAATAGAGGTTGGTACCTTCACCTGCATGGCTCACCCCTTTACGTCGACATGGACGGAAACGTACGCAAACTAAGACGAAGTGATTTTTCACAACCAGAGAACTTCGAACTTCCAGGCCATATTGTGCTGACACATTATGACTTCAAAAAACGGATCATCGAAGGGTCACCCATTTTAAACGCATACTGGAACATATTCTGCGAAAAACTGTCTAAATCTACAAACATCATCCTGTTCGGTATGAGCGGGGATGATGAACACATTAATGAGGCGATAAAGAAATATGCCCACCCCAATGCCGTCATCCGAGTGGTCGATTGGTGCGATGAAAATGAAAATGAAAAAGAGGCTAAGAAAGAACGGTGGAAAGAAAAACTTGGCGATAAGTTCGATACTACAAACCTTGTGCTGTTACCGAATGTTCAAAACTTTACCGAATGGGCTGCACCAACTGTGACGCAGGGTGCGCGGGATATTCGATGATCGGGTCTTGAACTAGGTATCGCGCTAGGCGTCCAATCGCGTTTTTGCCGATGGGCATTTACGCAAGATATTCCCCACAGTTCTAGTCACCTGATGCCTGATTTTCCGTGTTTGCATCACCACACCAAACGCAACCCTAGATCGAATGGCTAAATTTTTTTCTTGTTCTGCGAATGATTCTGTTCCACGGTGGGGGCATATTTTTGGTCTTTGGTGGTAACGCGGTTTGTTTTAGCCAATTCATTTTCACACGCTGCCGCCTAGCCATCGCTGTGTTGGGTCCATTTCTGGCCCAACAGATTGCCAGCACATTTAAGAGGGAGAGAACAATTATGAACCGTGCATTCAAACCAGATCCGACATTTCACGCATCACCCCAATTGGCCATGCAGGCGCCTGTTGAAAATTTTGCCTTTACAATCATGCTGGGCAAGGATGCATCGCAACATGACGGGTTGGCCGTCATCGATTTACGACAAGGATCCGACACCTATGGCCAAATTGTGCATAGCGTGATGGTGCCGACGACGGGTGACGAATTCCACCACTTTGGCTGGAACGCCTGTTCATCATCACTGTCGCCGCTATCGGGGCATGCGTTTTTGGAACGTCGGTATTTGATTGTGCCCGGTATACGGTCCAGCCGAATTTACATTTTCGACGTCAAGGAACCGCTAAAGGCGCATATTCACAAGGTCATCGAACCTGAAGAGGTCTTTGCCAAAACGGGGTATTCCCGCCCCCACACAATCCACTGCGGCCCCGAAGGGATTTATGTGTCAACCTTGGGCGGATCCGGCGTGGATGGCACAGACACACCTCCCGGAATTTTCATCATGGATTGCGAAACCTTTGATATCATCGGCAGATATGAAATGGATCGCGGGCAGCAAGACAAACACTATGATTTCTGGTGGAACCTACCGCAAAATTATATGGTCAGTTCCGAATGGGGTCTGCCCCCACAATTTGAAAACGGTGTCGTCCCCGAAGATTTGTTGGCCAATAAATATGGTCATTCCATCCATTTCTGGGATCTGCGGGCACGCAAAAATGTGCAAACAATTGATCTGGGTGAAAACCATCAAATGGCGCTGGAAATTCGTCCCGCCCATGACCCATCGAAATCATATGGGTTCTGCGGTGTTGTGGTGGATACAACCAACCTGCAAGGGGCCATTTTCACATGGTGGCGCGGCGACGATGGGACATAGCAGGCCCGCAAGGTGATCACCATCGATCCACGACCCGAGGACGCAGACAATCTGCCCGACCTTTTAAAGGGATTTGGCGCGGTGCCCCCACTGGTGACGGACATC
>CAJXSD010000030.1 GCA_913060475.1 uncultured Paracoccaceae bacterium
CTGTCGGGGTCGCAGATTGCGGGCGTGGGGCAGGGCTATGTCGGGGATGTCGTCATTGATGTGTCTGGCAAAATATTGGTGCCCGGATTTATTGATACGCATTTGCATGTCGAATCCAGTTTGATCACGCCCTATGAATTTGAAAAATGTGTGCTGCCCTTGGGCGTGACCACGGCCATTTGTGACCCGCATGAACTGGCTAATGTTGTGGGTCTGGACGGGATCAAATGGTTTCAAACCGCCAGCGAACAGATGCAGATGGATTTGCGTGTTCAGCTAAGTTCCTGCGTGCCGGCCACGCATATGGAAACATCGGGGGCCGCCATATTGGCCGCCGATTTGGCCCAAGTGTTGGATCATCCGTCCTGCATCGGATTGGCGGAATTTATGAATTTCCCCGGTGTGATCCAGACTGACCCTCTGGTGATGGACAAGTTACGCCTGTTTCAGGGCCGTCATATCGACGGGCATTGCCCGCAGCTGACAGGCCAAGATTTATGTGCCTATGTCGCGGCAGGGATCCGCACCGAACACGAAGCCACGACCGCCGCCGAGGCGCGCGAAAAATTGCAACGCGGCATGCGCGTGTTAATTCGCGAAGGGTCGGTGTCCAAGGACCTGCACGCCCTGCAACCGGTTTTGACCGAACGCACCAGCCCCTATATGTGCCTGTGTACGGATGACCGAAACCCGTTGGATATCGCCGAATACGGACATTTGGATTACATGATCCGCACGCTGATCGCGCTGGGGACCCCGCCGCTCGCGGCCTATCGCGCCGCATCGCTGAGCGCGGCCGAGGCCTTTGGCCTAAAGGATCGGGGGCTGATCGCCCCGGGGTTGCGGGCCGATATTGTTGTGCTGGACGATTTGAATGCTTGCGCGATTGATCGCGTGATCTGTGCTGGGCGATTGGTGGGGGATGGGGCCGACACCTATCCCGCCCTGCCACCGATCGGGGCAGGGTCTGTCCATGTGCCCGCCCTGACGCCCGACAGTTTTCAGCTGCGCGACAGTGACCCCGAAACGGACGTTATCGGGATTATTGAGGGCAAGATTATCACCGATTGGCGGCGCTGCGATATTGTGTCCATAGGGGGTGACAAACGCCCCGATCCCGCGCGCGATTTGGCGCGGATTACCGTGATTGAACGGCATGGCAAAAATGGCAATATCGCCAATGGTTTTGTGCAGGGGTTCCATATGAAAACGGGGGCCATTGCATCGACGGTGTGTCATGACCATCACAACATTGCCTGCGTTGGGATCGATTATGACGATATGCACCACGCGGTGACCCGTTTGGGCGCATTACAGGGCGGGTTTGTGGTGGTCCAAGATGGTCAGGTTTTGGCGGAACTGGCCCTGCCCATTGCGGGACTGATGTCGGATCAACCCTTTGGCGTGGTGCGCGACAGATTGCATGAACTGTGCGATGCGGCGCGTAGTCTGGGTATCACCTTGGATGAGCCGTTTTTGCAACTGGCCTTTCTGGCGTTGCCCGTGATCCCCGCGTTAAAAATCACCGATCATGGCATGGTGGATGTCAACGCGTTTCGGGTGTTGGATTAGGGTCAGCTATATAGCGCGGCCTGACCGGGGCGGCCGATGCCGTCCTGAATGTCTTGGGTTATGGCTGTGGTCAGGGCTGGGCCGTCTGATGCGGCCAGCGCGGCCAGTATCTCTTTGTGGCGGTCGATGACGTAATACGTGTTGATATCCGTCAAAACCTGCCGTTGAAACGGGCCCAGTTGCAACCAGGTGCTTTCGATCAGGGGCATGACAGAATGATTGGGATTGATCAGGTACAGGGACCGGTGAAACGCATGGTTTAGCAGGGTTAAACGGTCATAATCTTGGGATGCGACCACTTGGTCCATTTGGGTGTCGATCTGGGCCAGATGATCAATGGCCACCTGCGACACGAATGGCAGGGAACGCAACGCCGCATGGGTTTCCAGCAAGATACGCGTTTCGATCAGGTCGTCGAACCGGCCCCGCTCCATAATGGGGATTTGGAACCGCCGATTTGATTTTTCCAACACGGCCGATTCCGAGGTCAAGCGCCGCATCGCTTCGCGAATGGGGGTTGGGCTGACATCCAGCGCCTCGGCCAATCCGCGCATGGTCAGGGGCGTGCCGGGGGCAATGGCCCCCACCATGATCGCATGGCGCAATCGGCGATAGACCTGTTCTTGGGTCGTGGGGGTCTGGGTGGCGTCAGCCTGTTCCAATGGCGGTATATTCAGTTGCATCGGACCCTCGACAAACCGGTGAATTCTAAGGTCAATGTAGGAAAGACATTGACAGCTGTCAAATATGTTGTCACAAAATTGCAAAAGGTATCACATTTTTTCAGCAGGTATTTCCAATGAACGGCAGCATGTCCAGTTGGCTTTCGTCCAATCCAAACGTGTCCTCGGTAACGATTGCCTTGACCGATGTTAACGGGTCTTTGCGCGGCAAACGCGTCCCCGCCACCCATATCGAAGGCATATCCGAAGGCGGATTTCGCATGCCCTTTACCGCGGCGGTGTTGGATATCTGGGGGCGTGATATTGTTGATAATGAATTACTGTTTGACAGCGGCGATGCGGATGGCATCTGCATGCCGACTGAACGCGGTATTCTGCCCTGTCCTTGGACATCCGAACGGTCGGCCATCACGCAGGTCACCCTGACCTATGAGGATGGCAAACCGTTTTTGGCGGACCCGCGCCAAGCCTTGGCGCAGGTGGTCAATCAATTTTCGGCACGCGGGCTGCGCCCTGTTGTGGCAACGGAATTGGAATTCTATCTGACAGATCCGTCCAAGGATATTCCCCAACCCCCCCGCACCCCCAACACAGGCCGGCGTTTGGCGGTGGATAACGTATTGTCGGTGTTGGAACTGAACGAATTTTCCGCATTTCTGGATGACGTCTATCGCGCCTGTCAGGCACAGGGCATTCCTGCGGATGCGGCCATTTCGGAAAACGGGGCAGGGCAGTTTGAAATAAACCTGCTGCACACAGATGATGCCTTGCGGGCGGCAGATGATGCCATATTGTTCAAACATTTGGTCCGTGGCGTGGCGCGTCAGCATGGGTTTGCTGCCACCTTTATGGCCAAACCCTATGGCGATTGCGCGGGCAATGGGTTGCATGTGCATTTTTCCATTCTGGACGAACAGGGCCGCAATATTTTCGATAACGGTGCCGCGGATGGTACGGATATGTTGCGCCATGCTGTCGGTGGGCTTTTGGCGACGATGCAGGAAAATACGCTGGTCTTTGCCCCGCATCTGAACAGCTATCGCCGTTTGCGCCCCGGCGCGCATGCGCCAACGGGTGTGGCCTGGGGCTATGAAAACCGCACAGCGGCCATCCGCATCCCCGGCGGCAACCACAAAGCGCGCCGGATTGAACACCGCGTTGCGGGGGGCGATACCAACCCCTATCTGGTTTTGGCCGCGATTTTGGGCGGTGCGCTGATCGGGATCGAGGATCAGATTGATCCACCCGCGCCGCTGACCGGCAATGTCTATGATGCCGAAATTCCCAGCCTGCCGCTGGATTGGCTGTCCGCGATCGAGACATTCCAATCCGGCCCCCATGTCACGCGCATCTTTGATCCGCTGTTGCAAACCCTGCTGGTTCAGACCAAACGGCAGGAATTGGCCACATTCCTGGAAACCGTGACAGAGTTTGAATACAGTTCATACCTAGAGGTCGTATAAATGAACGCAATCATTCCCAAAGTGTTTGGAAACCGCGATCACACCACCAGTTACTATGCCGCATCGGCCAACCGCCGCACCCTGCGCGACCCATTGGTGGGGGATCATCAGTTTGACATCTGCGTTGTGGGGGGCGGATATTCGGGCCTGTCCACCGCATTGCATCTGGCCGAACGCGGCCATAGCGTCGCCTTGATCGAGGGCGCGCGGATCGGCTGGGGTGCATCGGGGCGCAACGGGGGCCAGATTGTCAACGGGCTGAACGCATCGCTGCAAACCATCAAACGCCGGTACGGCCAAGACACCGCCAGTTTCGTCGCATCCCTGGTGATGGAGGGCGGCGACATTATCCGCGACCGCGTGGCAAAATATGAAATCAAATGCGACCTAAAACACACCAATCTGTTCACCGGCTATACCGCCGCACATATGCGCGAATTAGAGGAACGTTTGGAATTATGGCGCGGATATGGGATTGAAACCCAAGAAATGGTGTCCAAATCCGAAATTCGCGATTACATCGGATCAGACGTCTATGCTGGGGGCATGATTGACCGCGCAGGCGGACATATCCACCCCCTGAACTTGGCCTTGGGCGAGGCGGACGCATTCGAACAAAACGGCGGCACCATTTTCGAAATGTCGATGGTGCAAAACGTGGACTATAACCGGCCCAACCCTGTGGTGACCACGGAACAGGGGTCGATCACCTGTAAAACCGTTGTGCTGTGTGGCAATGCCTATCTGGGGCATGTGGTGCCTGCGCTGACTGCGCGGGTGATGCCTGTGTCCACGCAAATCATCGCCACCGAACCCCTGTCGGATGAACAGGCCGCACGGTTGTTGCCGACCGATACCTGCGTCGAAGATATCCGCTATATCTTGGATTATTACCGCCTGTCGGGCGACAAACGGTTGCTGTTTGGCGGTGGCACGGTGTACGGCGGAACCGACCCCCGCGACGTCGAAGCCAAACTGCGCCCCAACATGGAAAAGGTGTTTCCCGAATTGAAATCCGTCAAGGTTGATTACGCCTGGAGCGGCAACTTTGCCCTGTCCTTTAGCCGCGTGCCGCAAATGGGTCGTTTGAATGACAACACCTATTTCGCGCATGGGTATTCAGGGCATGGTGTGACCGGATCGCATACCTTTGGCCGCATTCTGGCCGAAGCGATTGACGGCGATTTGACCCGCTTCGATGTCTTTGCCAAGGTGCCATGGATCCCGTTCCCGGGCGGTCGCATGTTCCGCGTGCCCTATTCCGTGATCGGATCGTGGTACTATGGGTTCAAGGACCGGTTTGGCATTTAGGACAACACAAGGAACAGCAAATGACACAGTCAGGCGATCAGGCATTTCGCAAATCCGATAACATGGGGCGATGGCCCGAAATGACCTATGGTGGCGCACTCAGTTTTCTGCGCCGTCGCTATAGCCGTGATTTAGACGGCGTTGATCTGGCCGTTATGGGCGTGCCTTATGACAGCGCGGTCACCTTTCGCAGCGGATGCCGGTTGGGCCCGCAGGCGGTGCGCGCGGCCTCGGTGCAATTGGCGGAACTCTTGGCCTTTCCTTGGGGGTTTGATCCGTTCGAAACGCTGGGCGTTGTGGATTATGGCGACGTGTTTTTGGACCCGCATCACCCAGACACCATTGCGCCCGCGATCTATACCGCGGCGCGCGATATCATTGCAGGGGGCACCAAATTGCTGTCCATCGGGGGCGATCATTCGATTGCCTATCCACTGATCAAGGCGCATGCAGAAAAATATGGGCCCGTGGCACTGGTGCAATTCGATGCCCACTGCGATACATGGCCAGATGATGGCAATCGCATGGACCACGGCACCATGTTTGCACGCGCGGCCCGTGACGGGATCATTGATGTCAGCCGGTCCACACAAGTGGGTCTGCGGACCTATAACGACAGTGATCACGGGTTTGAAATTCTGACCAGCCCATGGATCCATCGCAATGGTATTGACGCGGTGTTGGATGTGGTGCGCAGTCGGGCAGGGGATGCGCCTGTCTATATCAGCTTTGACATTGATGGGTTGGATCCCGCCTATGCGCCGGGGACGGGCACGCCGGTTCCGGGTGGCTTGGCCTCGTGGCAGGCGCTGGAATTTATCCGGGGTTTGGTGGGGCTAAACCTGATCGGGATGGACCTGGTTGAGGTCTCGCCCCCCTTTGACACATCCGAAATCACTGCTCTGGCGGCCGCCCATGTGGCCCATGACTGGATCTGTGTGCTGGCACAGGCTGCGGGTGCGGTTATGGCCCCCGTTGGCCGCGTTTGATTTTTATCGCAGCGCGTCGCGCAGTTTGTAATATGTCATTCCGGCGGCAATTGCCAAACTGCCCAAGGCACGGGGCAGCGGCAAATGCCAGTGCCGTGCGCCGGCAAACAGGTTGAATTCGTGACTGTCCCCCGCAATCGCACGGGCTGTCATGCCGGCCAAGATATGGCTAAGGGCGATGCCATGGCCGCTGTAGCCTTGGACATAATATAGGCTGTCATCAATGCGTCCCACTTGGGGAATGCGGTTAATAATGATGCCATCCATTCCAGACCAGGCATAGTCAATGTCGATCCCGCGCAGCTGTGGAAAGACGCGGTCCAATGCGGGGCGCAATTCGGTTGCAATATCGGCACTGGCGCGGCCGGAATAATTGGTGCCGCTGCCAAACATCAATCGATTGTCCGCGGTGATGCGGTAATAATCCAACACAAACCGGCTGTCATAGACGGCCAAGCGCTGGGGATTGATTGCGGATATTTCATCATCACTCAGCGGGCGGGTGGCCATATTTGCCAAGGACGCGGGAAACAGTTTGCCGCGCAATTGACCCTGATTCAGCAGGTGATAGGCATTGCCTGCCAAAACAACCTGACTGGCGCGAATTGTGCCCTGATTTGTGCGCAGTTTTGGTCTGGGTCCGGTATCGATTGTGGTTACGGCGCAGTGTTCAAACACTTGGCCGCCCAGCGATTGAACCGCCCGCGCCTCGGCACGGCATAAATCCAGCGAATGCACATGCATGTTGCGCCGGTTTAGCAAACCGCCGATATACATATCCGTGCCTAAATAATCGCGGATATGATCTGCATCGACCCAGGTTAGATCATCACCCATGCCCTGTGCGCAGCCCAGATCATACATCGCCTGCAATTCTGCCACATGGGCGGGGGTCATTGCGGTTTGCATGTGGCCGAACTGCAAATCACAGGCAATGCCATATTTCGCCACGCGGCCCCGAATTATTTCATGGCCCCGCCAGCGCAGATCCCAGACGAAATCCCGGGCGCGTTGTTCCCCGATTTGGCGGGAAAATTCGCGCTGCATGGCGACATCCCCCGACAGGCTGCCGGTGATTTGCCCGCCGTTGCGGCCCGTGGCGCCCCAGCCGATGGTTTGCGCTTCGCACAGGGCGACATGGTGGCCCTGTGCGGCCAATTCCAATGCGGTGGCAACGCCGGTAAACCCGCCGCCCACAATGGCCACATCCACATGCAAATCGCCGTCTAATGTGTCAAAGGGCGCGGTGTCGCGCGCTGTGGCGGAATAATAGGAAATCGGCTGTGCCATGGTTAGCCCCTATAATTTATCGCGCAGCGCATACCACAACATGGCCAAGATCAACAGCGGTTGGCGCAGCCGTGGTCCCCCCGGAAATCGCGGTGTTGGAATGCAGGACATGATGTCGAACCGTTCGGCGTGCCCCGCGATGGTGTCGGCCATAATTTGCCCCGTTAAGGTTCCCAGTGCCACGCCTTGACCCGAAAACCCCGATACGCTGAACACATTGCCCGCGCGGTCAAAATGGGGCAGGCGGTTCATTGTGATGCCCAGCGTGCCCCCCCATGCATAATCAATACGCGTCCCAGACAATTGCGGGAAAATTTCGCACATGGGTTTGCGCACTTGGGCTGCGATGTCGCGTGGGAACCGATAACCATAGCTTTCGGTGCCGCCAAACAACATGCGGTTGTCATCGCTAAAGCGGAAATAATTGATCACAAATTTACTGTCGGCGACGGCGATATTTTGGGACAAAACGGCGTGACGTTGACTGTTGCTTAGGGGTTCTGTCGCAACGATATAATTGTTGATGGGCATCACATGACGCGCCACATCGGGACGGAGATTGCCCAGATATCCATTGCAGGCCAAAATGACGTGATCGGCGCGAATGGTGGCCTGTTTCGTTTTTACGACCGGTTTCGGCCCATCGATAATATCAATCGCGCGGCTGTTTTCATGCAAACGGGCGCCGGCGGTTTGGGCCAAACGCGCCAGCCCCAAGGCCAGTTGCAGCGGATCAATATGACCCGATCGCGTGTCCAGCGTGCCCCCGTGATAGGCGGGTGATTTCACCAGATTGGCCATTTCGTCAGGGTCCACAAACCGGATATCGTGATAATCATAATCGCGGTGCATTTTTTCGACATAGGCCCGGCTGTGGTCCAAAAAACGTTTGCGGTGATTGGTATGGGCGATGCCGGGGTGAAAATCGGCGGCGACCTCGGGTTTTCCGGCGATATCACGGACCAATTCGACAGCTTGGGTCCCGATGGTCCATAATTGTTTGGCCGTCTCGGGGCCGAACATCTGTTCCAGTTCAATCTGGTCCAGGCGCTGGCCCTGACCCACTTGGCCGCCATTGCGCCCCGACGCGCCAAAGCCTAGGCGCTGTGCTTCGATCAAGCGAACGTTGTAGCCGCGTTGTGCCAAATGCCACGCGGTGGACAGACCCGTAAACCCGCCACCTATGACACAGACATCGCAGGTGATATCGCCCTGCGCGGCATCGGTATTGGTCAAAGGTGTGATGTTTTGCGCATAAAACGACTGGGGATAGCATCCATTCCGGTCATTTACCGACAAAAGATCCATGCGCCTGCCCATCCATTCCTTGAAGATTTGATCAAATTTAGATCACGGTTTGTTTGATCAGGTCAAGCCCCTGTTGCAAATCCCCGCGCATGGCCTGTGCGGTCAATTCTGGATCGCGTTGGGACAGCGCACTGAGCAATTCTGTATGTTTGTCGGGCAGGTTTGATGTGCCATAACGCCCGCAAATCACCCGTTGGCTGGGACCACATTGGACCCATAAACTGCCGATTGTTCGAAACAAAACCGGCGATGCCGCATGCTCATAGATTGTAAAGTGGAAGGCTGCGTTATATTTGAGATACGAATCGACATCGCCGCTGTGAATTGCGTGATCCACGGCCAGATCGATGGATTTTAGGGTGCTAATTTCCTCTTTCGTAATGGTCTTGGCGGCGCGTGCGGCCAGTTCAGGTTCAATGAATTGTCGCAGAAAATAGATGTCTTGTAATTGCTCTGCCGTCAACTTGGGGATGATCACGCGGCGATTGCCCAGTGATTCTAGTGCGCTTTCGCTGGTCAGCCTGCGGATCGCTTCGCGCACAGGGGTCATGCCGGCATCCAGGCTGCGGGTCAGGCCCTGAATGGTCAGGGGTTCGCCCGGGCCATAGTGCCCCAATAATATACGTTCGCGTAATGTTTCATACACGGCCTGGTGTTCTGGGGTTTTATATTTGTCTGTCATAAGGTCATTTTTTGATCAAAGAAAAAAGCTGTCCCTAAGTTAGGCACAAAATTCTTGATTTTGTCAAACTTTTGATCAAAACTAATTTCACCAATAGGGAGAACACGATGAAAACCACAGCTATGATAGCAACGGCACTGGCAACGGTTATGGCAACGCAAGCGGCCATGGCGGACGAGGTGCGTGTCTATAACTGGTCCGATTACATTGACGAAGCTCTGTTAGAGAAATTCGAATCCGAGACCGGTATTAAATTGATTTACGACGTGTTCGACAGCAACGAAGTTTTGGAAACCAAAATGCTGGCAGGTGGATCTGGCTATGATGTTGTGGTCCCCACGGGGACATTTTTGCAACGTCAAATTCAGGCGGGTGCATTCCAGCCCTTGGACAAATCGAAATTGTCGAACATCGGGAATGTATGGGATGTCATTGCCAAGCGTACGGCGCAATATGACCCTGATAACGCCTATTCCATCAACTATATGTGGGGCACCACAGGTCTGGGCGTGAACGTCGCCAAAGTGCAAGAGGTGCTGGGCGAGGATGCGCCCATCAATTCACTGGCGTTGATTTTCGATCCCGCGAATATGGAAAAACTGGCCAGCTGTGGCGTGCATATTCTGGACGCGCCCACGGAAATGATCCCCGCAGCACTGGCATACCTGGGCGAAAACCCAGACAGTCAGGATCCTGATGTCATCGCCAAGGCAGAACCAATTTTGGCAGGCATGGCACCGCATGTTCTGAAATTCCACAGCTCGGAATATATTAATGCGCTGGCAAATGGCGAAATCTGCGTCGCGATGGGGTGGTCAGGTGACGTGTTGCAGGCCCGTGATCGTGCGGCCGAGGCCGACAATGGCGTCGAAATCGCCTATAACGCCCCGAAAGAGGGTGCGTTGATGTGGTTTGACCAAATGGCCGTGCCAGTGGATGCACCAAACCCCGATGCGGCGCATAAATTCATCAACTTTATTCTGGATGCGCAGAATATGGCGGATGCGTCAAACTATGTGTATTACGCGAACGGCAATATCGCATCGCAACCTCTGTTGGTCGAAGATGTGATTGGCGATCCAGCCATTTACCCAGATGCGGATACCCTAGAAAACCTGTACACAGTGTCGCCCTATGCACCCAAGGTGCAGCGTGTCGTGACCCGTATGTGGACGAAAATCAAATCCGGCACCTAATTTCCACGCTTCATTCGGTCGGGCCGCTTGGCCCGACTTGACACCTTAGGAAATATTTTATGACCATAAATCCAGCTTTTGCCCCTTGGCTTGATCCACAAGCCAAGCCCATTATCGATTTTCAAAGTGTTACAAAAAACTATGGCGATTTTACTGCCATCGATAATATTGACCTGAAAATCTATCCCCGCGAATTTTTTGCGCTGCTTGGCCCGTCCGGCTGCGGCAAAACCACCCTGATGCGTATGCTTGCCGGGTTTGAAACCGCCACCAAAGGCACCATTTTGATCGATGGTCAGGATATGGCGGATGTTCCGGCGCACAAACGCGCGGTGAATATGATGTTTCAATCCTATGCACTGTTTCCGCACCTAAGTGTGGCCGATAACATCGCCTTTGGTTTGAAACGCTCGGACATGCCCAAATCCGAAATTGGGGGGCGTGTCGATGAAATGTTGCGCCTGGTGCAGCTGGGCAAATTTGCCAAACGCAAACCGCATCAATTGTCGGGTGGCCAACGGCAACGTGTCGCTTTGGCCCGCGCTTTGGCCAAGGGGCCGAAATTGTTGTTGTTGGATGAACCTTTGGGTGCGTTGGACAAAAAGTTGCGCCATGAAACCCAGTTTGAACTGATGGATATTCAGGAAAAAACCGGCACAACATTCGTAATCGTCACCCACGACCAAGAAGAGGCGATGACCGTGGCCAGCCGCATTGCGGTGATGGATCATGGACGTCTGGCGCAGGTTGACACCCCCGATCGCGTGTATGAGGTGCCGAATTCCGTCTATGTCGCGGATTTCATTGGTGATGTGAATATCATTCGCGGGGCCGTTGGCAGCGTTGATTCAGACATTGCCGATCTGAAATGGTCCGAAGGGGCAGCACCGATCCGCGCCTTGGCTGGTCCCGATCTGAAACCGGGTGCGCGCGCGGCCTTTGCCGTGCGTCCGGAAAAGGTTGGGATTTCACAGTCTGAGCCCACCGATATGCACAACCGTGTTCAGGGCCGGGTCGAGGATATCGCCTATCTTGGCAATATGTCGATGTATTTTGTCCGACTGGCTGATGGCACCTTGGTCAAGGCACAGGTTGCAAATGTCCGTCGTATATCGCGCCGTGGCATCACATGGGATGATCAGGTGTGGTTGTCGTGGACGGATACGGCCGGCATCATTTTGCCAGACTAGGGGGCGGTTATGAATGTTTCGCGTAAATTTCTGATCGGTGTCCCATATGTCTGGTTGCTGATCTTATTCCTGATCCCTTTTCTGATTGTGTTCAAAATTGCGCTGTCGGATTATGCGGTGTCGATCCCGCCCTATGCGCCAACCTTGGATTTGGCGAATGGATGGCAGGGGATTTTAGATCTGTTATCCGGTCTGGATTTCGAAAACTTTGCGTTTTTGTTGGATGATGATCTGTATTGGAAAGCGTATCTGTCCAGCGTCCAGATCGCGGCAACGGCTACTTTGTTGACGTTATTGGTGGGATTTCCGATTGCCTATGGTATGGTAAATGCCCCCGATGAATGGCGGCCCAGTTTGATGATGCTGGTGATTTTGCCATTCTGGACCAGTTTTTTGATCCGCGTTTATGCCTGGATCGGGATTTTGTCAAACGAGGGGTTGTTAAACAGTTTTCTGCTGTGGTTGGGGGTTATTTCAGAACCTTTGATCATTTTGAACACCAATATCGCGGTCTATATCGGGATTGTGTATACATACCTGCCCTTTATGATCTTGCCGATTTACGCCAGCTTGGAAAAACTGGATGCCTCTTTGCTTGAGGCGGCGCAGGATTTGGGGTGCACCCGTATTGGCGCATTCTGGGCTGTGACGGTGCATTTGGCTAAACCGGGCATCATTGCGGGGTGTTTTTTGGTCTTCATCCCCGCCTTGGGCGAGGTTGTGATCCCATCGCTGCTGGGCGGATCACGAACCTTGATGATCGGCAAAGTGTTATGGGAAGAATTCTTCTCGAACCGTGATTGGACCGTGGCATCGGCCGTGGCGATCATTTTGCTGTTGATCCTTGTGATCCCGATCGTGCTGTTCCAACGCAACGAACAAAAACAACGCGAGGCCGGACAATGAGAAAGCTAACATGGTTTAACACCGTTTCGCTGACCTTGGGATTTGCGTTTTTGTATATCCCCATCGTGATTTTGGTGATCTACAGTTTTAACAAATCGAAACTGGTGACCGTTTGGGGGGGATTTTCACCCAAATGGTACGGTGAATTGCTGCAAAACCAGGCGTTTTTGGATGCGGCCAAGGTGACGTTGCAGGTGGGTGTGGTCTCATCGACGCTGGCCACGGTTTTGGGCACAATGGCCGCCTTTGTGATTGTGCGGGGCGGGCGGTTTTATGGGCGCACCCTGTTTTCAGGCATGATCTATGCGCCCTTGGTTATGCCCGAGGTAATCACAGGTCTGTCGCTGTTATTGCTTTTTATCGCGATTGGAATGGATCGTGGGGTGATGACGATTGTTCTGGCCCATGCCACATTTTCGATGTGCTATGTGTCTGTCGTGGTATCGTCGCGGCTGGTCAGTTTCGACCAAAGTTTGGAAGAGGCGGCACAGGATTTGGGCTGCACCCCATGGGATGCGTTTAAATCCGTGACATTGCCGATCATTGCGCCGGCGGTGTTTTCGGGATGGTTGCTGGCCTTTACCCTATCATTGGACGATCTGGTGATCGCATCGTTCACATCCGGACCCGCATCCACCACCCTGCCGATCAAGATTTTTTCATCGGTCCGGTTGGGGGTCAGTCCTGAAATTAACGCACTGTCAACGATCATGATTGCTTTGGTCACCGTCGGCGTTGTGACGGCATCCATCGTATCAAAACGCGCGATTGCCCAGCAAAAACGCGATGAACAAATGGCAGAGCAATAGCTCTGCCAATCATAGTGGCTAGGCCGGACAGGGCTCGGCCAAGCTGCGCTGGCGGATATCAATCACCTGCATTCCGCCAAGCGGTGTTTTCGACACGAATGCCGATTGCAACCACCGGTCCGTCCCGTCAAAGCGGGGCTGAAACGCGGATCGCGCATGCACCGATTTTTTGTTGTTCAATACCAGGACAGTGTTGGCCTGATTGTGCACCTCGATCGCGGTTTTGTGGATCAAGGCGTTCAATTCGCGAATGGCGTTTTCGCTGGTTTTGTCCAGACCGGTGACCAGATCGCCATCGTATTTGATAATCAATTCAGACCCTTGGCGCATTATGATCGGTTGGATGATAAAACTGTCCTTGTTTTCCACCGCCAATTCAACGTCCACCTGATGGGCAAATCGGGGCTGCGACAATAACTGAAACAATTCGCCCGACATCTGCGCCAACAGATCAGGCAGCAGGGCAATGTGATTGCAGGCCGCGGGATCGGGTTTGATGCAGTATAAAAGCAGATAGTCGGGGGTGATAATCGGATGGGTGGATCCATCGCTGTGAAACGAAAGGGATGATTTCGAATTTGCGCCCGTCAGGGAATGTTCCATACCCGGGATCGGAAAAATATCATGAATGACATAACCGTTTTGTTCACGATACCCGAAAATTTCCCCCAATTCCGCGGCGATGGCCCCCATGACGCCTTCGCTGAAAAAATTTGGCTTGGTGCCGATGATGGCATCATCACAGGGGGTGGGGGTGGTTTCCATATGATCCGTGACAGGATCCAGTTTCACCATATCAATCTGGCCGGATTTCAGCTGGGCCAGTTTGTCCTTGATCTCGGGCGGCAAGAGGCGCGCCAAAAACAGGGAATACAGGGTAAAGGCATCCAAATTGGCCACATAGGGCGATGGGCATTTCGAAAATTTGGTGATGAGTTCGCTAGAAAATAACATATTAAACCTCGTTACAGACCAAAAATAGCGACGTAAATCCCGCTGATCATGATGCCGGTTCCAATCAGTTTTCGGGATATTGTTTTGACAGAGATATTTTCGTGAAACGCCGCAGGGTATAAAACCGTCAGCGCCACGCCGGCGATAATGCCATAGATGGATTGCACTTGGGTGATGATGCTGACCATGCCTGCGCTGGTGGACAGGGCAAAGGCCTTTTTCAAGCAGACCTGGGCCAGAAAATCGGTCAGTGTGTTGATAAAAAACCACCCCGATTTTGCACCACTGAACTGTGCCAAACCTTGGCGAATTTGGCGGCGGGCGGGCGGTAACATCAACAAAAATATCGCAAAGAGCGCGGCTCCGAACGTGTCAAAGACCATCTAATGCTCGAACGGCATCTGTTCCAGCAACCGGTCTGCCAGCACGAAAATCAAAGCCCATGAAAATACGGCTGCAATCAGCCATATGATGCCAATGGATATTTTGAATCTGCCGCCGTCGGTGCCAATAAACAAATATCCCGCACCCGCCAGTACGATCAGGGACGCGATAATTTCATTGGTTAAAATTGAATTTCCAAACAATGCAAACCCGATAAAGATCACGAAAATGGGGACCAATTTAAACGTTAAAATCGCTTGCGATGTATCCAACACGGTCAATCCACGGGCGTATAAATAAAACGATGCTGTGGTCGCAAACCCCAACAGCATGGCCAATCCTGACCCGTCATAAATTGGCGGCGCGCCGTAAATTAAAATTAACAGACCTAAACAAACCCAGCTAAACATCGAAAAGAAAAACAAAAAATCCCATAGGCCAAGGGTGTGTTTTTCCAAAACAAATTTGTCGATGAAATCGGAAATGGTCCAAAACAAGGGACCTAGAAAGGCCAAAACCAGCCAACTTTCGGTGAATGAATGAAACACGGACGTTACTCGGAAATATAAAACTATGGGTCATAGAATATACTTTGGCGCGAAATTGGTCGATGAAATCTTGGGGTCTTCATCAATTTGAGAATGTGGCAATGTTGCACGCTGCGGGGCAGTTGCGCACGACGGTTGCGCGCAAAGGTGGCCAAACATATTGACATGGGCCCCCATACCCCTACCATCTCATCAGACCTTATCGTTAAGGATCTATATAAATGGGAGGAAACCACGTGAAGAAATTTAGATTTGCCGCCTTGGCTGCGGCGACCTTGGGCGTATTAACCGCGACAACAGCTGTGGCGCAGGATGCAGACTATGTTTTGAACACGGCATCGACGGGTGGGACATATCACCCCGTAGGAACCGCCATTTCGACCCTGACTAAGGTCAAATTGCTTCCCAAAGAAAAGTTTTCGCTGACAGCCGTCAATTCCGCCGGATCTGGTGCGAACGTTCAGGCCATGGGGGCAGGGACCGCAGATTTTGCAATTTTGCAGGGGCTTTATGGGTCCTATGCGGCCACCGGTACCGGCCCGATCACGGAACCGCAGGAAAACATGCGTTCAGTCACAATGTTGTGGTTTAACGTCGAACAATTTGTCGTTGCTGCTGATCAGGCGCCAACCGGCACTGTTGCTGATTTGTTGGCCCTCAAGGGTCAGGGCGCCGGTATGGGCGCGCAGAATTCGGGCACCATCGGGTCAAACCGCGTGTTGTTGTCGGGTTTGGGAATTGACATCGACGCCGATTATAACCTGGTCTATGCGGGCTATGGACCAACTGCGGATGCCATGGCCAACGGTCAAATCGCAGCGGCAGGCATTCCATCGGGGCCACCCACAGGTGCAATCACCCAGTTGATGGCCGCAAATCAGGGTAAATTCACGATCCTGGATGTCACCGATGAACAACGCACCGCGATGGATGGTGGGCGTAATCTATGGGTTCCATACACAATTGCCGCGGGCACCTATCCGGGGCAGGACACAGATATCAACACAATTGCGCAGCCGAATTTTCTGGCCGTGAATGCGGATGTAAACGCAGATCATGTCTATATGCTGACCAAAACCATGTATGAAAATCTGGCGTTTTTGCAGGCCATCCATCCCGCAACCAAAGCGATGTCCATCGAACGTGCCATGGGCGGATTGCCCGTCAAACTGCACCCAGGCGCACAGCGGTATTACGAAGAAGTTGGGTTGGATATTCCTGCGCATCTGAAAAACTAAATCAAAGCTGAGGCGCGCAAATTGGTGCGCCTCAGTATATTAGGTGGGGTCAATTTGAACAATTCCAAGTCGGTTCAGGGCGCGCAGAGCGCACCAACGTGGGGCCCCGTTTTGGCGGGCTTTGCCGTTGTTTTCGGCGCTTGGCATATCTTGACCAATGTGTATTTGATTGAACCGGGCCGCTGGCAAAACGCAATCCATTTTGCAGGGTTTGCCGTGTTGGCCGCGGTCACTTATGGGTTTTCAGCGCGTCGTCCAGATGCAGGCTGGGCCAAGATTTTAGATGGGTTTTATGGCATTGCCATAGCGCTGTCGGCCCTGTGGATTGCAGGGGCGGAAAATGGAATTTACGAACGATCCTTGGCGGTAACGGGACAATCGTGGCAATTTACGACGCTGGATTGGATCGCGGGCGGCATTGTTATATTTGCCTGTCTGGATTTATCACGCCGCGTGGCGGGATGGGTGATCCCGATCCTATGCGTTTTGGCGCTGTCTTATATCCTGTTTTTGGGCAGCTATCTGCCAGGGGTGTTTCGCGCCGCCAGCCTGCCGTTGAATGATGTGATGTTTCGCACGCTTTATAACGACGAAGGCATTTTTGGCATCCTTGCCTCGATTTCATCGACAAATATTACATTATTTATGATCTTTGGCGGGTTTCTGGTGGTCTCGGGGGCCAGCGATTTTGTCATCGAAATTGCCAAATTGGTGGCGGGCCGGATCAAGGGCGGGGCGGCCTTTGTCGCGGTGCTGTCATCGGCGTTGACGGGCACCATATCAGGGTCGGCCATCGCAAACACGGCGTCAACCGGCGTGATCACCATTCCCCTAATGAAGGCAAACAGATTTCGCCCGCAATTCGCCGCGGGGGTTGAGGCGGCCGCATCCACAGGCGGTCAGCTGATGCCGCCCATCATGGGGGCGGGCGCGTTTGTTATGGCCAGTTACACCAGCATCCCCTATGCCACCATTGTGGCGGTATCGATTGTGCCGGCCATTTTATATTTCCTATCGGTCGCGTTTATTGTGCGGATCGAGGCGGTCAAATATGACGCCGGTGCCGATATTGATTTAACGGTGGATCGTGGCAAATTGTGGTCTGGGGCCTTGGTTTTTGTCATTCCGCTGGCGGTGATGATTTGGTTGTTGTTGTCGGGGGTTACACCCGCCTATGCTGCCTGTTGGGCGATATTATGTTTGGTTCTTGTGTCATGGGCCACGCGGGTTTTGGCCGCGATCATGCCCGCGGGCATGTTTCAACCGATCGCCATGGGGCCGGCAAAAATCGCCCAAGCGTTCCAATCGGGTGTTCGGTCATCGATTATGACCGGTGTATTATTGGTGACGATTGGGATTATGAACAATGCGATTGTGACCAGTGGGGTGGGCAACAGTTTTTCATTAATGATCGCGCAATGGTCCCAAGGGTCGATGGTTCTGGCCATTGTTCTGGTGGCCTTGGTATCGCTGATTTTGGGGATGGGGTTACCGGTTACGGCGGCCTATATCATCTTGGCCATTCTGACGGCGCCTGCCTTGGCGGGGATTATGTCGGATGTGTTGATCGTGGATACATTGGTGACGGGCATCACCGATCCGATGCAATCTGCGTTGTTTATGTTGGTCGATCATCCCAATGTTGCGCTGATCCCAACCGGCATGACCCGCGCCGAGGCATGGGAATTGGTGGGGGCCATTCCGTTCGAAATGGCTGTGTCGATCAGGGCGGTTTTGGTCGATCCCGCGGCCGCGATGACATTTTTGTTGGCGGCGCATTTGATTATCTTTTGGCTCAGCCAAGACAGCAATGTCACGCCACCTGTGTGTCTGGCGGCCTTTACCGCGGCGGGGATTGCCGGATCACGCCCCATGGCAACGGGATTTGAAAGCTGGAAAATCGCCAAGGGCCTCTATGTGGTGCCGTTGATGTTTGCCTATACCCCGTTGATTTCTGGATCTGTGGGTGAAATCATACAGATCGGTCTGTTTGCCCTGTTCGGGATATATGCGCTGAATGCCTTGATCCAAAACCACGCCGAAGGTCCGATCACATGGCCCGACCGCATCATTTTGACGGCCGGCGCGGGTTTATGTTTCTGGCCGTTGATGTGGGGGGCCAACCTGGGCGGTGCCGTGTTGGTCGTGTTTGCGGTGTGGGCATCACGGCGGCGTGCGCGATAACTGAGTTTACAATAAAAACGCAGGGTCCGGTGTGGCCCTGCGTTTTGTTTTTCTGTGCGACCCATAGATATGTTGGGGCGCATTGATGGTGTTTTAGAAATGCACCGAAAGGCTGTCCAATGGTGTTTTCTTGGGTGGGGCAAATTTGGTCAGATTGATGCCCTGAACCGCAGATTTATATTCCTCAACCGTTGGGGTGCGGCCCAGAATGGCGGACAAAACAACAACCGGTGTTGAGGCCAACAGGCTTTCGCCGGTTTTGTCTGCGGAATCCTCGACCACGCGCCCTTTGAACAGGCGGGTGGATGTGGCCAGAACTGTGTCGCCTTTGGCGGCCTTTTCTTGGTTACCCATGCACAGGTTACAGCCGGGGCGTTCCAGATACAGGGTGTTTTCGTATTCGGTCCGCGCGGTTGTTTTGGGCGCCGCATCGTTGAATTCGAACCCTGAATATTTCTGCAACACTTCCCAATCGCCCTCGGCCTTTAATTCATCAATGATGTTATAGGTGGGGGCTGCAACGACCAAGGGGGCCTTGAATTCGACCGTGCCTTGCTCGGCTTCGATGTTTTTCAACATCTGCGCCACTATTTTCATGTCGCCCTTGTGCACCATACAGGACCCGACAAAGCCCAAATCGACCTTTTTCTTGGCCTTATAAAATGAAATGGGGCGGATTGTGTCGTGGGTATAGCGTTTGGACACATCGGGGTTGTTGACATCAGGGTCGGCAATCATCGGTTCGCTGATGGCATCCAGATCAACGACCACCTCGGCAAAGTATTTGGCATTGTCGTCAGGACGCAGCGCAGGTTTTTCGCCAGATTTGATTTCGGCAATCCGTTTGTTTGCCAAATCGATCAAGCCCTGCAGCATTTTGACATCGTTATCCATGCCCTTGTCGATCATCACTTCGATCCGTGATTTCGCGATTTCCAGGGATTCGATCAGCGTGTCATCCTCAGAAATACAGATGGATGCCTTTGCCTTCATCTCGGCGGTCCAGTCGGTGAATGTGAACGCTTGGTCCGCCAGCAGGGTGCCGATGTGAACCTCGATCACGCGGCCTTGGAACACGTTGTCGCCGAATTGTTGCAACATCTGCGCCTGGGTTGCGTGTACCACATCGCGGAAATCCATGTGATCGGCCATTTGACCTTTGAACGTCACTTTGACGGATTCAGGGATTGGCATGGTCGCCTCGCCCGTGGCCAATGCCAGCGCAACGGTGCCAGAATCCGCGCCAAAGGCCACGCCCTTGGACATACGGGTGTGGCTGTCGCCGCCGATGATGATGGACCAATCGTCCACAGTGATGTCATTCAGCACCTTGTGGATCACGTCTGTCATCGGGTGATACACACCCTTGGGGTCACGACCGGTGATCAGGCCGAATTTATGCATAAACGCCATCAAGCGTGGTGTGTTTTGCTGAGCCTTGATGTCCCAAACCGACGCGGTGTGGCAGCCTGACTGATAGGCGCCGTCGACCGATGGGGAAATCACGGTTGCGGCCATGGCCTCTAACTCTTGCGATGTCATCAGACCAGTTGTGTCCTGCGACCCAACGATGTTGACCTTGACGCGCATATCTGATCCGGCGTGCAGGACCTTGCCTGGTGTGGTGCCGCGCGCATTCGCGTTAAAGATTTTTTCAACGGCGGTCAGGCCCTGACCATCATGTGAAATTTCCTTGGATGCGGCAAAGGCGGATTTCAATTCAACGCCCAATGTTTCGCAGGCAAATGTCTGCAATTTCTTGCCAAATACAATCGCATAGGATCCACCCGCGCGGATGAATTCCAATTTCTGCGGTGTAAAGGATGCGCTAAGATCGACCAATTCCTTGCCATCTTCGCTGTACATCTTTTTGTCTTTGGTGTTGATTTTGAAAACGGTGCCGGTTTCAACAGAATATTTCTGTTCCAATACGGGGTTGCCGTCGTTGTTCAGGATCGGTTTGCCGTCTTCGCCCATTTTCTTGACCCAGTTTTTCAGGTCGATACCAATGCCGCCTGTCACGCCAACGGTGGTCAGGAAAATTGGGGAAATGCCGTTTGTGCCCGCAACGATCGGGGCGATGTTCACGAATGGCACATAGGGGCTGGCCTGTTTGCCGGTCCACAAGGCGACGTTGTTTACGCCCGACATACGTGATGACCCCACGCCCATTGTGCCTTTCTCGGCGACCAGCATGACGCGTTTGTCGGGGTGCTGGATTTTCAGCGCTTCGATTTCTTGCTGTGCGCGTTCCGAAATCATGCATTTGCCGTGCAATTCGCGGTCAGAACGGGAATGCGCCTGATTACCGGGCGACAACAGGTCAGTGGAAATGTCACCTTCGGCGGCGATATAGCTGACGACTTTGATTTCTTCTTCTGGCTCGGGCAGCTTGGTGAAAAATTCAGCCGCTGCATAGCTTTCCAACAGGTCCTTGGCGATGGCGTTGCCCGCCTCATAGGCTGCTTTGATGCGGTCGGTGTCGGCCTCATACAGGAACACTTGGGTTTTCAAAACCTCTGCGGCAGGTTTTGCAACGGCGTCATCGGTGCCTAGGGCCAAATCCAACAACACGCGCACAGATGGCCCGCCTTTCATGTGTGACAACAGTTCAAAGGCAAAGTCGGTGCTGATTTCTGGCACGGCGTGGGTGCCTAGAATGATCTCTTTTAGAAACTCGGCCTTAACACCGGCGGCGGATGTGGTGCCGGGCAACGTGTTATAGATAAAGTAATGCAAAGAGTCTGCGCGATGTTCATGTCCCGCATCTTTGATTTGGTCGATGATTTCCGCAAGCAAGGCGCCATCATCAATTGGTTTTGGGTTCAAACCCTGTTCTTTACGGGCTGCGATTTCTTCTAGATAGGCGGTATATAAACTCATCGTTGTCTCAAGCTGTTTTCGGTTTCAATGGGCCGACCCTGCGCATTCGACCGTGTGAATCACAGGGGCGTTCGGTTTGTATACAAATGTACACCATTCGCGGTCCTTGGGCAAGAACCTAAGTATTCGATGGGAAAAATCATGTCAAATCGACAGACCTGTGCGCTGCTAGGCTGTGGGCAGGCCCAACATCATGCCACCGCGATAGGTTTCGGTAATCAACATGCAAGAATTGTTTTCAATTTCTAACACATAGGTGCGCGCCGCATCCGGATCGGGCGCACCGCAGCGCGAAAACAGCCTGTCTAGCACATCATCAGGGCAGGGGACCGCCCGTTTGCGGGTCAGTTTCACGTCGAAAATATAGCCGATGGGATACAACCCCTGTTCCAGATGAAATCGAACATCGCTGTCCAATTGTTCCAACGATATATAGGTCAGGTTATCCATCATTACCTGACCCGTATGGGAAATGGTGACCTGTCGTTCAATGAAATCGGTGCCTGTCAGGTGGGTTTTGACCGATGCGGGGACCTGATCGGTTTTGACTTGGGTGATTACATCCAGTTGGATACGCCCCTGCGCCAATGTTTCGCAAATCAAGGTGGCTGACCCATCCTGCGTCAACAATTGTTGTTTCCACATATTGGCCCAGGTCCGATAGGGCGATGTATCGCCCATTGCATCATCAAAGCGGACGCGAACCAGTTTATCGGGGGGCACGGTCATTATATTGGGGCCTTTCGTATCGGTTCGGCCATTCGGCCACGGGCCAGTGATTAGCATCATACCGGATGCAGCGAAAGGACCAAAGCCAACAGGGCCGCCACAGTGTGACGGCCCCGTAGTTTAATGCGGCCATATTTGCAGGCTGAACCCGGATGTTAGAACCAGAAATCGTTCACAGCGTCCGTGTC
>CAJXSD010000031.1 GCA_913060475.1 uncultured Paracoccaceae bacterium
ACAATTCTCGCCCAAAGTCTTTCATTTTTGCAAAAATACTCAAAATAACGCCACCCACATCCCATAATACACGTGCGAAACGAAACCCCGGCCAAGCGGGAACAGCCCGGATCCCCAAATCCTTGCCGCCAGATCACGCATTGTATCGTCGTTTCACACCATGCAAATTTTCACACCTTGCAAATCTTGGGGCAAGCACATAGGTTCCCACCGAAATATAGCAATAAGGTAACATGCACTATGGAAGCGTTCGGACAATTTATCCCTCTTATCCTGATTTTCGCGATCATGTATTTCCTGCTGATCCGCCCTCAGCAGAAAAAGATGAAAGAACACCAAAACATGGTGCAAAATCTGCGCCGTGGGGATCAGGTGGTCACCCAGGGTGGTCTGATCGGTAAAGTTGTAAAAGTAAAAGAAAACAACGAACTAGAACTAGAACTTGCCGAAGGTGTCAAGGTTCGTGTCGTGCAATCCACGATCGCGCAGGTTCTGTCCAAAACCGAACCCGCAACAGAAGCATAAGTCAAAGAGAGGCCCCGCATGCTCGTCATCGATCTTTGGAAACGGATCGTGATCTGGGGCCTGTGTGCCTTGGGTCTGGCATTGGCACTGCCCAATGCGTTCTACACCCGTGTCGAGTCGTCGAACGACGCGCGCACGGCGATTGAACTGGGGGCGGATACGCCCGAAACCCAAGCGTTGGCATCGCAATGGCCATCGTTTATGCCATCCGGGCTGGTCAACCTTGGGCTTGATCTGCGCGGTGGCGCGCATCTGCTGGCCGAGGTTCAGGTCAGCGATGTCTATGATCAACGGATGAAGGCACTTTGGCCCGAGGTGCGCGATATTTTGCGCCCTGAACGGGCCACCATCGGCACCATCCGTCTGCAGGACGGCCCTGCGGGCGAATTGCATGTCAAAATCTCGAATGCCGATCAAATTCAACGCGCCGTCGAATTGGTGTCGCAATTGTCCCAGCCGATCGTTTCGGTCACCGGCGTAGGCCAACAGGATCTTAGCGTAACGGCCCAAGGCGACACCGTCATCGTTACCCTGTCCGAGGCGGAAAAGGCGGCGACAGACGACCGCACGGTGCGCCAGTCATTGGAAATCATCCGCCGCCGCATCGACGAAGTGGGCACCCGCGAACCGACCATCCAACGCCAAGGCGCTGATCGGATTTTGATTCAGGTGCCCGGCATTGGATCCGCTGGCGAATTGAAAGAATTGATTGGCACCACTGCGCAATTGACGTTCCAGCCTGTAATTTCGCGCGGCTCTGATGCCAATGCGATTGTGGGCGCAGGCAACGAAGTGCTGCCCTCGCTGGACCAAGAGGGCGTCTATTATACTCTTGATGCCGCCCCCGTTGTCACGGGCGAAGAATTGGTGGATGCCCAGCCTAGTTTCGACCAAAACGGCCGCCCTGCGGTCAGTTTCCGGTTTAACCCCACAGGTGCGCGCAAATTTGGTGATTATACGGCCGATAACATCGGCAGCCCCTTTGCCATTGTTTTGGACGGCGAAGTGATCTCGGCCCCCGTCATCCAAAGCCATATTCCCGGAGGTTCAGGCATTATCACCGGTAATTTCACCGTCGAAGAAAGCACAAATCTGGCCGTTCTGTTGCGCGCCGGTGCTCTGCCTGCGGGTCTGAATTTCCTTGAGGAACGCACCATTGGTCCGGAATTGGGGGCCGACAGCATTCAGGCGGGCAAGGTGGCCTGCATCGTGGCGGGCATTGCCGTTTTGGTCTTTATGACCGCGTCCTATGGTCTGTTTGGGGTTTTTGCCAATATCGCTTTGGTCATCAACGTTGGTTTGATTTTCGGGTTCTTGTCGCTGATCGGTGCGACACTAACGCTGCCCGGGATTGCGGGTATCGTGTTGACGATTGGTATGGCCGTGGATGCCAATGTTTTGGTGTTTGAACGGATCAAAGAGGAACTGAAATCCGGCAAAGGCCCTGCACGCGCCATAGAACTGGGGTATGAGAAAGCGATTTCAGCGATCACAGACGCCAATATCACGACCTTTATCACGGCTGTGATTTTGTTTGCTGCCGGATCTGGTCCTGTGCGGGGCTTTGCCATCACGCTGGGGGGTGGTATTTTGACCTCGGTCTTTACCGCGATTTTTGTCACTCGGGTCATTGTGGTCACATGGTTCGACCGCCGCCGTCCCAAAACACTTGAGGTGTGAACATGCGTTTGAAACTGGTGCCCGCCGAAACAAACTGGGATTTCTTTAAACGCTGGCGCATTTGGTTGGGCCTTTCGGGCGTGATGATGGTTGTGGCCTTTGTGTCCTTTCTGGTGCAGGGCCTGAACTATGGCATCGATTTTCGCGGTGGCACGACCATCCGCACGCAAAGCGCGCAGCCCATCAATGTGGGCGAGTATCGCGCAGCCTTGGGAACGCTGGATTTAGGGGACACCATTATTTCCGAGGTCTTCGATCCGGCCTTTGGTCCCGATCAGCATGTGGCGATGGTGCGTATTCAGGCCCAAGATGGGCAGGAATCGGTATCGGCGGCCGCGATTGATCAGGCCTTGGTCGCATTGCAACAGGTGGCACCAGATATCAAATTCGTAGCCGTCGAAAGCGTGGGCCCCAAGGTGTCGGGCGAATTGATCCAAACCGCGGTGATTGCGGTTCTTGCGGCCATCGCGGCCGTGTTGATTTACATCTGGTTGCGATTTGAATGGCAATTTGCCTTGGGGGCTGTCATCGCCTTGGTGCATGATGTGATCCTGACGATTGGTATATTTTCCGAACTGCAGATCAAATTCGATCTGGCGATTATCGCGGCCCTGCTGACCATTGTCGGGTATTCGTTAAACGATACGGTCGTGGTGTTTGACCGTATCCGCGAAAACCTGAAGAAGTATAAAAAGAAGCCGCTGGCCGAAGTGCTGAACCTGTCGATCAATGAAACCCTTAGCCGCACGATGACGACATCGGTCACGACGCTGATTGCCCTGATTGCGCTGTTGGTTTTGGGTGGGGATGTGATCCGCGGGTTCGTTTTTGCGATGACCTGGGGCGTGATCGTCGGAACCTATAGTTCTGTGTTTGTCGCCTCGACCATTCTGCTATGGCTGGGCGTAAAGCGCGATTGGTCAAAACCCAACGCAGAAGCGGGCACATCGGTACCACAATCATGACCGATACGACCCTGTTCCAGGCCTGGGAACAGGCGATACAAACCGATGGGTTGATCTGGATTGCACTCGCGGCCTTTGTCGCGGGTGTGGTGCGTGGGTTTGCAGGGTTTGGAACGGCAATGATTTTCCTGCCGGTGGCGGGGCAATATGTATCGCCGTTTTGGGCCATTGGCGTGTTGGCGGTGATGGATATTTTCGGGCCCCTGCCTGTGGTGCCACGGGCCTGGCGTGATGCGCATCGGCCGGATTTGTTTCGGCTGGTTGTGGGCATGGCGATTACGGTGCCAATTGCGCTGTGGCTGTTGTCGCGTCTGGACCCTGCCATTTTCCGCTATATCGTGTCGGCCATTGCCTTGGGCATGTTGGTGATTTTGGGTCTTGGACTGCGGTATCAGGGGCAGGTTAAACCGAAATTTGTCTATGGAATTGGTGGCATGGCGGGGATCACCGGGGGTATTTCTGGGATACCCGGTCCGCCCGTTATTCTGTTTTACATGGCCAGTGCGCATAAACCATCGGTTATTCGGGCCAACAACCTGTTGTTTTTGATGACCTTTGATTTTGTGGCGCTGCCCGTGATGGCGATCAGTGGCGTGTTGACTTGGGTGCCGATTATGATTGGGGCGATTATGATTTTGCCCATGCTTGTCGGCAATGTGATCGGCGCACGCCTGTTTGACCCCGAGAAAGAGAAATTATATCGCGGCGTCGCCTATGCGATCATCGCGATTTCCGCTATCAAAGGTCTGCCCCTGTTCGATTGAAAGGTCTGATATGCAGCTAAACGAAATACAATTTTCTGACGCCACCCCGATTGATGGCTATGGCCCCGGTTTTTTCCGAATTGGCGGACAGGCCATGATGGGACATGTGATTTGCACCCGTGCGGTGGCGAAACCCTGGGGGGGCTATGATGATGTTCAGGCCCTGTTGGATTTGGCTGGCGATGTTGATGTGATCTTTGTCGGGACGGGCGATGAGGTTTCCCATATCCCAACCGAATTGCGAACCACATTGGAAACCGCGGGTCTCGGGGTCGAGGTAATGAATTCCCCCGCCGCCTGCCGCACCTATAATATTTTGTTGTCCGAAGGCCGGCGCGTGGCCGCCGCGTTGATTACCACGTCATAGGACAAATTCATCTTTTTATATGTAATGGAATGGTGTAAGCCTGCGATATGACCTTAACCGTATCAAACCTGTCGGTTGCGCGCGGATCGCGCATCTTGCTTGAGGGGGTGGAATTTTCACTGACCTCGGGGCAGGCGTTGATATTGCGCGGGCCAAACGGGCTGGGCAAAACCACATTGCTGCGCACCCTTGCCGGATTGCAAAAAATTGAAACGGGTCAGGTCAGCGTGGCGCCCGAAACCACCGTTTATGCAGGCCACGCCGATGGGATCAAATCGACCCTAACGGTGCGCGAAAACCTGCAATTCTGGGCCAAGGTGTTTGGCACCCGCGATATTGGTCCCGCGCTTGCAGCCTTTGATCTGGCGGAATTGATTGATCGCCCGGGGGGGATGTTATCTGCGGGCCAAAAACGCCGGCTGGGATTGGCCCGTTTGATGGTCACGGGCCGCAGCATTTGGATGCTGGACGAACCGACTGTGTCTCTGGATACCCATGCGGTTGACCAATTCGCCACGATGATCCGCCGCCATATCGGGCAGGGGGGATGCGCCGTGATGGCCACCCATATCGATTTGGGGCTGGGCGCAGATGCGCAGGTGTTGGATTTATCCCAATTTCGCGCAACCGACCCTGCGCCACAATCCAGTGACGAGGCATTTTTATGATTGCCCTGCTGATCCGTGATTTGCGTTTGGCCCTGCGCGCGGGCGGGGGATTTGGCCTAAGCTTGGCATTTTTCCTGATCGTTGTCGTTCTGGTCCCCTTTGGGGTGGGGCCGGAAATGGCGTTATTGTCGAAAATTGCCCCCGGTATTTTGTGGGTCGGGGCATTGCTGGCCTGCCTGTTGTCGCTGGACCGCATTTTTGCACTGGATTTCGAAGATGGATCGCTGGATCTGTTGGCCACGGCCCCCCTGCCGTTAGAGGGCGTGGTGATGATCAAGGCGGTGGCGCATTGGATCACCACGGGGCTGCCATTGGTCATTGCGGCACCGTTTTTGGGGGTTTTACTGGGTCTGCCCACGCAGGGATATGTTTGGATCGTTGTGTCGCTGGCCCTGGGCACCCCTGCGCTAAGTGTGATTGGCACATTTGGCGGTGCGTTGACGGTCGGGATAAAACGCGGTGGGTTGCTGTTGTCGCTGCTGGTTTTGCCGCTTTATGTTCCGACGTTAATCTTTGGCGCTGAATTGGCGCGCCGCGGTGTTTTGGGGATGGATACAACAACGCCCATCTTGATGCTGGGTGGGATCACCTGCGCGGTTGGGGCTTTGTTGCCCTTTGCATCCGCGGCTGTTTTGAAAATAAATCTAAGATAGGGGGCAGGAATGTCACTTTGGCAATATGCAAATCCTGTAAAGTTTTTGAACCTGTCGGGCAAGGTGTTGCCGACGCTGTCTGTGTTAACGGTGATCTGTCTGGTCACGGGGATGTATTGGGGATATTTCCTGACGCCTGATGATTATAAACAGGGGTCCACCGTTAAAATCATCTATATCCATGTGCCATCCGCATTGATTGCGATTAATGCGTGGTTCATGATGTTGGTCGCGGCCCTGATCTGGTTGATCCGTCGCCACCACGTCAGCGCGCTGGCGGCCAAGGCTGCGTCGCATGTGGGGGTGGTCATGACCTTGATTGCCCTGATTACAGGCGCGTTTTGGGGGCAACCGATGTGGGGCACATGGTGGGCCTGGGATCCGCGTTTGACATCATTTTTGATCCTGTTCCTGTTTTATCTGGGCTATATTGCCCTGTGGTCCGCGATCGAGGATCCCGACACCGCCGCGGATCTGACATCTGTTTTGTGCATCGTCGGATCGGTTTTTGCCGTGCTTAGCCGATATGCGGTTAATTTCTGGAACCAGGGATTGCATCAGGGGGCCACCCTGTCGCTGGACAAAGAGGAAAACATTTCCGACGTGTTTTATTTCCCGCTGCTGTTTTGCATTGCAGGGTTTGTTTTATTGTTTCTGGTTCTGACCCTGGTTGGAACCCGCGCCGAAATTCGCAACCGCCGCGCGCGTGCGCTGGTTGCCCGTGAAAAAGGATAGAGCCATGATGCCCGATTTAGGTAAATACGCAACGGCGGTCTATGGGTCCTATGTGTCCACATTGGTTTTGATGGCGCTGCTGGTCATTTTTGTGGTTTGGCGCAATGCCAAGGCACGCCGCGCCCTGGAACAGATTGAGGGAACCAAAAAACATGGCTAAGCGGAAATTTCCAATCCTGATGATGCTGCCGCCGGTGATCTTTATGGCTTTGGCGGCGACATTCTATTTCGGAATGCAGCGTGACAACCCCGATGATCTGCCGTCCACCTTTATCGGGAAAACGGCGCCGGCCTTTCCGGATATGGCGGTAACGGGCTATGCGCTGCCCACCGCTGATATGGCCGCCAATGGTCAGGTGACATTGGTGAATTTCTGGGCATCCTGGTGTCCGCCATGCCGCGCGGAACACCCCGTTTTGTTGGATCTGGCCGCCCAAGGCATCCCCATTATCGGCGTGAATTTCAAGGATGAAGACGCCAAGGCCACCGAATATCTGGCCCGCGATGGCAACCCGTTTATGGCCGTGGGGTTTGACCCCGCTGGACGCACTGCCATTGAATGGGGCGTTGCAGGCCCGCCCGAGACATTTATTCTGGATGGATCGGGCCGCATCGTGTTCAAATTTATCGGCCCCCTAGTGGGCGCAGATTATCAAAACCGGTTTTTACCCGCCCTGCAAAAGGCATTGGGGTCATAAAACAGGGACGATTAAGAAAGGGGCCATTTCTGGCCCCTTTCGTGTGTCATGTGTAAACCTAAAGTCGAACCCAAGGGATCGGGATTAGAACCCCAAAACCAAAGACACACCCAAAGTGTTGTCTGTGTTCTTGCGTCCATCAGATGGGTCTGAGTTGTATTCCGTGCGATAGCTGACGCGTGTGGATAGGGTGTCTGTCATTTTATAGTTCAGGCCCAAATCGTTTGTGGCGACAGTGGATGCATCAGATGTCAGAATGTCTGTGTCGTTGTTGACGGACATCACATCATTCATTTTGTACCAGAATCGCGATGATACGATGCCGGACACACCTGTGGTTTCGTTGCCGGCCTGATCTTCGCTGTAACGAATGCCTGGACCTGCTTGGATGCGCCATGTCATGTCGTCTTGCTTGATGACGCGCATACTGCAGAAAGCCTTTGCCTGGTTGCGGCCCAATGATTTGATCTGGTCCTATTGGGTGAACAATTACCTAATGGGGAACGAACCGCCGGCCTTTGATATTTTGTATTGGAATGCAGATACCACCAATTTGCCATCGAAATTCCACACCGACATGCTGAACATGCTGCAAAAAGGCGGAGCGCGCAGCGATGCGGGGATCAATGTTTTGGGGACAGATTTGAATTTGGCGGCGGTTACGTGCGATAAATTCGTGGTGGGCGGCACGACCGATCACATCACGCCATGGCAGGGATGTTATCAATCGATGCAATCCTTTGGCGGCAATAATGAATTTGTGCTAAGCCAGTCGGGTCACATTCAGGCGATTGTAAACCCCCCGGGCAATCCCAAATCGAAATTCATGACCAATACCGGGGATCATAAAACAGCCGACGATTATCTGGCCGGTGCCCAAGATCATCAGGGCACATGGTGGGATTATTGGTCAAACTGGCTGGCTGAACGCGCGGGCGGGCAGGCTGCGGCCCCCAAAACATTGGGCAACAAAACCCATCCGCCTCTTGTCGCGTCACCCGGGACATATGTCCATGAAATCGTATAGGATCGCAGCGTGTTAAACGATACCCGCATCATAACGGCCCAGGGCCAGGATTGGAATGTCGCCATTTTGGGCCCTGAGCACGCCGAACGTACCCTGTTGGTGTGTAATGGCATCGGCGCCAGTGTCGATACCATCGGACCCTTTGTTCAGCATTTCAAACGCACACGCTTGGTCGCCTTTGACGTGCCAGGGGTGGGGCGGTCGCCGACGCCGATGTTGCCCTATCGGTTCAGCAACCTGACGCGTATGCTGAATATCATTCTGGACCAGCTGGCGATTGATCAGGTGGATGTGTTTGGCGTGTCCTGGGGCGGCGGGTTGGCGCAGCAGTTTGCCTATGATTTCCAATCGCGCTGTCGCAGTTTGACATTGGCCGCGACCGCCGCGGGTCTGGTCATGGTGCCGGGTAACCTAAAGGTGCTGTCCAAAATGGCCACGCCCAAACGCTATATGGATCCAAATTACATGATGTCTGTCGGCGCGGAAATCTATGGCGGGGATGTGGCGATGAAACAGGAATTGTTGCGCGAACATGCGGCCGCGATGCAGGCGGGTGATCGCCGCGGGTACCTGTATCAGTTGATGGCAGGGGTGGGATGGACCAGCTATCTGTTTTTGCGCCAAATCCAGTTGCCCAGTCTGATTCTGATGGGATCGGACGATCCAATTGTCCCGCCGATCAATGGCAAAATCCTGGCGCATCGATTGCCGAATGCGACGCTGGAATATGTCGATTGTGGGCATATGTTTGTTTTGACCCAAGCGGAACAAATCGCGGATCGGATCGAAACCTTTATCCACGCGCACTAGGGGCACGCCATGGCCCAGCATGCCCCCGTGCCCCCCGAATTTCACCGCATGCGCCGGTTGGCATCGGCGATTTTGGCGGGGCTGGCCGTGGTCTATCTGGGGACATTTGTGCCCCATAGCACCCCACAATGGATCCTGTTTGTCCGATCAATGGCCGAGGCGGGCATGGTTGGCGGGCTGGCTGATTGGTTTGCTGTTACGGCGCTGTTTCGGCATCCCTTGGGGCTGCGGATTCCGCATACGGCGTTATTGCCCCGAAACAAAACACGCGCGGCCCGCACGATTGCACAGTTTATTGATGAAAACTTTCTGATATGGGATCACGTCGCCCCACAAATAATGGCGGCTCGCCCGCTGCGGCGTCTGGCCATCGGGCTGACACGCACAGGTGCCGCACGCACTGTTGCGACCGAATTTGCCACGCTGGCGCAGACCGTTTTCACCCAGGTGCCTGGACGGGCAGACATCGCCGCCACGATCACAGGCCAGTTGCGCAGCGCCCTGTCCCGGGCCATTCGCCCCAATGATTTGGCGCAGGCTATTCAGGTTGTTTTCCAAGGCGGCGCGCCCGGAAAAATCGTCACTGAAATCCTGGTCCAGGTGCGCCACGTCGTGGAAACCAATCGCGACAGTTTAACCAAATTGGTCCAAGACAACAGCCGCTGGTGGATTGCGGCCCCTGTGGACCGTCAGGTCGTGAGGGTGATGATGGCGGGGCTGTTGTCGGTGTTGGATGATTTGATCGATGAAACATCCCCTGCGCGCATTGAATTTGAAACCAAACTGGATCAATTTTTACGCAGCCTGCAAAACAGCGATACGGTGGCCGCGCATGTCCACCAGGGATTGACGGGATATTTCGCGTCCCCCGAATTCGAAAAAACAATGGGCCATGTTTTGGACCACATTTTGGGCGCGGGCGATGATCACCAGCGCGGTGTTGAAATGTTGGAACAGGTCATCCGTCAGGCGGCCAGTGCGATTGTGCGCAACCCTGATCTGGAACAGTGCCTGCAAAGTCGAATGATGACTGGTGTGTCGTCGATATTGGACCAAATGCGCCCTTGGGTGCGGGGGTATATCGAACGGGTGATCCTGTCATGGGACGATCAGGATTTGGTGGCCACAGTCGAACAACAGGTGGGCCGTGATCTGCAATTTATCCGCATCAATGGGTCAATTCTGGGCGCCGTGATCGGCGGCATTTTGTTTTTTGTCGAATTGGCGTTTCTGGGATAAATGACGCTGCGTCGCAGCATTTTTTCATATTGCAGTGCAGCATTTTGGGTCCTAAATATTGGGCATAGATTTTAGTAAGGAGCGTTTCAATGACAACCACAGCTGATACAAAAACAACCAAAACCGCCAAAACCACAGAACTAACCACCGCCGATGCGCCTAAAACGGCCCAAAATACAGCGCAAAACACGGCCCTAAACCTGTTTGGCGCCTATGTCACAACCCTGCGCAAAGCGGCCCAAGGCATTGTCGCCGTGGACAAGGCGATTTTGACCCAAATGAACACCGCTGGCAAAGAATTCATTGATCTGGGCCGCGATACAATGCGCGCGAAATGCCTAAATGATGTTCTGGATCTGCAGGCCGCCTATGCCCATGCCCGCGTCGAGGCAAATGCCGCAAATGCGCGCGAAATCATCGAAATGACCAAAGATCACGCGAAAGAGGCCTATGCCCCCGTCAAAGAGATCATCGACGGTTACCGCAACAAAGACGCAGCTGCGTAACACCATTTCAAGCGTTGAAAACAAACCAGGGGCCAAGGTCCCTGGTTTTTTGTTTGCAGCGGGTCTAGATTGACCCCGTGTAAATTGTCACAAATGATCGCAAATCGTTGATTGGCGTTTTTCGTCAAATCGGCGTAGAACGGTAGGGTGATAAAAACATAGGTGCAGCGTGAAACGAATATTGCGAGGTCTTGGGGGATTGTTCATCGCGGCGGGCGTATTCGCTGGACCCGCGCTGGCCAAGGATAAACCGGTTTTGGTTGAACTTTATACCTCGCAGGGGTGTTCATCGTGCCCGGATGCAGATGTATTGTTCCAAGATTTGGTCAAACGGCCCGGTATCGTGGGGTTGGCCTTTCACGTTGATTATTGGGATTACATCGGATGGCAAGATATCTTTGCTCGCCCCGAATTCACACAGCGCCAAAAATCCTATGCCAAACAGCATGGCGCGAAAATGGTCTATACCCCGCAGGTGGTCGTGCAGGGCCGCGAATTTGCGGTGGGATCGAAACCGATGGACGTGGCCCAAGCGATCAAAACCCAATCGCACGATGACACCGGTGTCAGTGTCCGACTGACACGCGGGGCAGGTGGGGTGTCTGTGTCGATCACCGGCACGCCCGCAGCCCAGGTGGCCAAGCCGGTGGTTTTTGTCGCTGAATTCATCCCATCCCAGCAGGTCAGCATCCAATCGGGCGAAAACGCGGGCCGTGTTTGGACCTATACCAATATTGTGACGCGGCTGACGCCACTGGCCCCCTATAGCGCGCCGAAATTTGAACGGACCCTGACCGGATTTGGGGACCATATCGCAGTGTTTGTTCAGGGCGCAGATCATGGCCCTGTTTTGGCTGCCGATATCACACGCTAAACGACCCGTGGGTGTTTGTGGTTCAGTCAGGATCGGGGTGGATCAGGGTAATGTCGCCTGATGAAATTTGATTTTGAATGGATCCCACAACGCGGGTCTGTGCAGCGCTGCCCTGTTTTGGGGCAATGGTGTCAATGGTTTGCAGCTCTTCTTCGATGCTGGCGCGCATGCGTTTGGGCAGGTTGTCCAGAATGAATTCGGTAATCTGGGTTTGCCCGTTGGTTTGCGCATAGGCCATGGCATGCGTCAAATCGCCGACATCAGCGGTTTTCAACGCCTTGGGGATATCATTTGCTGCGATCCGCGTTGGGATCAGATCAAAGGTAAATATCGCCTGTTCGACGCGCTGTGCCAATTCTGGTTCACTGTCGCGCAGCCCGTTTAACACATCCTCGCGCAGGCGATCATCGGCCGCGGTCAGGATCGCGGCAATGCGGTCTTCGGGCCGTTCAGCAAAGGCGCGTTCGGGGCGGTTGTCAATCTGGGCCAAAATCACCTGACCAATGCGGTCCACGGCAATGGGGGTCACGGCATCGGTCATCGATATGGCAAAACTGATGCGCCGCGCGCGATCCCCGGGCAGGTTCGATAAAATTCCCGCAGCCTTGGGCACCGGCAGTTTCGATAGGATCACGGCGGCCACCTCGACGGTTTCTTGGTCCAGCAGGGGGATCAATTCGTCATTGGGCAGGGCGCGGATGCGCGGCCATGGATCTTCGAACAGGCGCACGCCCGCATCTTGGCGCAGGCGCTTGGCGGTGTCGCGGGTGATTTTGCCGTCCAATAATTGCAATGCTTCTCCCAATCCGCCCTTGGCAGCGATGCCGATGCTGTCCAATTCAGAGGCAAATTCGGTGACCACATCGGCCAAGGTTTCGCGATCAATCAGGCGCAGATTGGCAATTTCCTGGGGCAAGGCCGCCTGCAGGGGTTCGGGCAGGGTGCTTAGGTCGATATCGGCCCCCTCTTGCATCAAAAACCGAACGACAATCGCGGCCTTTTGCTGGCGCGACAATGGAGGGCGGTTGGACATTTCTTTCAGCGCAGACATAAAAAAACCTTGGGTCTAAGTTGATCCAAGGTTTAGGGAGTATGGGTTAAATCTTTGCTAATATCCGGTGGTTAGCCTGTGATTTGATTAGCCTGTGATTTGTGCCACACATTGGCCCTGTTCGCTGTCCCAGACATAGCCGGTCATGCACGATTGCGCCGTTGTTTCATGTTTTGGACAGGCCCAAGCGGGGGCCAGAGACGCGATAAATACAAATGCTGTTACGAATAATTTCATCACACACCTCATGAATAATCACGCGACAACCCTATCACAATATCCGATTCTAAAAAAGCCCGCCTGAAATCCAGACGGGCCCGCGTGATTTATTCCCCAAACACACGTTTGAAAATCGTGTCCACATGTTTGGTGTGATAGCCCAGATCGAATTTTTCCTCGATCTCGTCGGGGGATAGGGCGGCGGTCACATCTGCATCGGCCAGCAATTCGGTTTTGAAATCTGCGCCTTGTTCCCAGACCTTCATCGCGTTGCGTTGGACCAGGCGATAGGCATCTTCGCGGCTGACGCCGGCCTGGGTTAGGGCCAACAACACGCGTTGCGACATGACCAGGCCGCGGAATTTGTTCATGTTGTTCAACATGTTTTCAGGATAGACCACCAGATTATCAACCACGGATGTCAACCGTGCCAGCGCAAAATCCAAGGTGATGGTTGTGTCCGGGCCAATGTTGCGTTCGACCGAGCTGTGCGAAATATCGCGTTCATGCCACAGCGCCACGTTTTCCATGGCAGGCACCACAGACATACGCACCAAACGCGCCAGACCTGTCAGGTTTTCGGTCAGAACGGGGTTGCGTTTGTGAGGCATGGCGGATGACCCCTTTTGGCCGGCGCTGAAAAACTCTTCTGCTTCCAGCACTTCGGTGCGCTGCATGTGGCGCACTTCGATCGCGATGTTTTCGATGGAACTGGCCACCACACCCAACGCCGCGAAAAATGCCGCATGACGATCGCGTGGGATCACCTGGGTCGAAATGGGTTCGGGTTCCAGACCCAGTTTTTCGCACACATGTTCTTCGACGCGGGGATCGATGTTGGCAAATGTGCCGACCGCGCCCGAAATCGCACCGGTGGCAATTTCTGCGCGTGCGGTTTGCAAACGGCGCAGGTTGCGATCCATTTCCGCGTAAAAGCGTGCAAATGTCAGGCCCATGGTGGTGGGTTCGGCGTGGATGCCGTGGCTGCGACCGATGCGAACGGTATCTTTGTGTTCGATGGCACGGCGTTTCAGGGCGGCCAGTAATTTTTCCATATCCGCGATCAGGATATCGGCGGCCCGCACCAACTGGACGTTGAAACAGGTGTCCAAGACATCGGAACTGGTCATGCCTTGGTGGACAAAACGGGCCTCATCTGATCCGATGTGTTCGGCCAAATGGGTCAGAAAGGCGATCACATCATGTTTTGTCACGGCCTCGATTTCGTCAATGCGGGCCACGTCGAATTCCACGTCCTTGGCGCGCCAGACGGCATCGGCGTTTTCGCGGGGAATCACACCCAAATCCGCCATTGCGTCGCAGGCATGTGCCTCAATTTCGTACCAGATTCGGAATTTGGTTTCAGGTGACCAAATTGCGACCATTTCAGGGCGAGAGTAGCGGGGGATCATGTGGAAAACCTTTCTTTTGCGCTTTGTGCATGCGTTTAACGCGTATTTGCCCGCGCGACAAGATCTGTGACTGGTGTCAAACTTTTTACTTAGTTTGGTGCTACAAGGGGTTTGACGTGTCCGAATTTTTCTGGGATCTAGACGAAAGTAAACTGGTGGGTGCAAATTTGAAACAGTCTGATTTAAGTGTCGTGATTACCTTTCCAATGTGCGAGGATCTGGAAACGGACCTAGAGAAATTACAGCGCGTTGCGCGTCTGCCATCGTTCTGGATCTATTGCGTGGTGATTTATTGCATGTTCTGGCCAGTTGTGGGCACCAATCTGGACAATCTGCGCGATTGGATGGTTCAGGGGGCGCTGACGATGGCGGTCACCTGCTGTTACGTCAGCGCGCATTATTTTTTCGTGACCTTGGCGACCAACGTTCAGGCGGCACGGTCACAGGTCGTCTATCCAGCGGGGCTTGGTGTTTTGGCGGCTTTGACCTTTTCGTTGGTCTTTGAAGCGGTGATGGTCAATCCCATCGCCCCCGGCTTTGCGTCCCGCAGTGACATAGATTTGTGGTCAAATGCACTGTTTTCGATTTTCAGTATTATGGCGTTTGAATGGTTTTATCACCGGTACCTTTTTTTGACCAATACCAAAACCATTCCGAAATTTGACAGCATTAAAATTGGGTCCCATGATGTTGTAATTGATGAATTACTTTACATTCAGGGCCGCGAACACCATGTCTGTATGGCCACCCTGCATGGGGATGTGGTCGAACGGTCACGGCTGCGCGACCTGATGTTGATTTTGGCAGATATTCCCGCTGTGCAACCCCACCGGTCCTATTGGGTGCGGCGCGATGCCATTGATTTTGCCGTCGATCGCGGTCCGAAATCGGTGCTGAACGTACGCGGGACTGAAATTCCGATCGCACGCACCCGCCGGGATGAGGTGTTCGACTGGCTGCGCAAAAATGCGATTGAAATCCGCGCAGACAGCGAAACAGCCTAGGCGCGACCCATCAAACGGTCATCAAAGGGATAACGCGTCAGGTTTTCGTACCCCGTTTCGGTGATTAAGACCTGATCCTCTAGCTTGATAGAAAAATCGCCCCCCTCGGGGCTGACCAGTGCTTCGACACACAGGACCATGCCGGCCTCAAGGTGGTAATCATAGGCCCCTTGGACAAAGTGATCGGGATAGGCAATCAGCGGCCATTCATCACATAGGCCCACACCATGCATCAAACAGCCATATTTCTGTTTTTGATACTGTAGGGCCAGTTGATGGGCGTTAAACGTCAATTCCCGCATATGAACCCCGGGTTTTAGCATCTGCATATTGGTCATAATGTGGTCATGGGCATGCTGCATGGCCGATACCATATCAGGGCGGGGGGGCTGATCGCCGATCCACCATGTGCGGCTGATGTCGACACAAATGCCATAGGATCCGATTAAATCCGTGTCAAAGGCCACGATTTCATTGTTTTGCACAATCCGCCCACCGCATTCCTGAAACCACGGGTTCGTGCGGGGGCCCGATGTCAGCAGCCGCGTTTCAATCCATTCGCCCCCGCGGCGGATGTTTTCGGCGTGTAACACGGCCCAGATGTCATCTTCGCTCATATTGCCATTGGGGACACCGGCGCGGGCGGCCTGTTCCATGGCGGCGACCGCGGTTTCACAGGCGTGCGACGCGCAGCGCATCGCTTTGATTTCATCGGGTCCTTTGATGGATCGGGCTTTTTCGGTTAATTCTTCGCCCTCGACCACATGAAACCCCTGCGCCTCTAGGGCGCGCAGGCCATGCAGCATGATTTTATCGACGGCCAGACGCATATTGCCGCCACCATGTTCGCCGATCAAAATGCGGATTTCGTTTGAAAGGGCATCGGCGGCCACGTCCACTTTGTCGCCGCGATCGAAATAGAACAGATCCGCGCCCGACCGCTGTTCGCGCACCAAGGGGTTGAATTCGGACAAAAAGGGCGAATTTTTGTAATCCCATATCACCATATAGCCATCGGCACAGACCAAAAGCGCGCGAAACGGGTTGTGGGTGTTCCACAGCTGCATATTCGTGCTGTCGGTCGCATAGCGGATGTTGAGCGGATCAAAAACCAACAATCCCCCCAGATCACGCGCATTGATATGATCAACCAACCGTTTGTGGCGATAGGCGCGCATGGCCTGTAAATCAGGTAACGCCAACCCCGCAGCCGCCCATTCGCCATAGGCCAGTTGTGTTGGGCCAATTTCCACGCGGTTTTGATCGTTTGGGGTGTTGTCGCCGGTGATTTCCCCACGGGTGGGGTCAATTTTGCGGGTGTCGCGAAAATGTGTATTCATTGGCCTATCCCTGTTGGTCTTGTTTTTGTTTAGTGTCAGGCGGCATGACCCCACAATCGCGCCCATTTGCGACATGATTTTTGGTGAAAATCGCCTTGTTATTTTTTGGGGGGGGCTGTTATCTGGCGTTATGAGCCCAATTTTACAACGCCATATCCCCTATGATGTGACCCAGCCCCAGCGGTTGCCCGGCATGATGCCCCTGGATCCAAATGATTGGTTGTGGGTCGATGAGGTCTATGGCGCGCAGATGGCGCTGCGGCGCGATTTGATTGCGCATCAGCGCGATCAAGTGGTGGCGCTGGACCCATCAGGACAGGCCGCCGCGCAAGAGTTGGTGGACCATGCCCTGGCCTGGGCGCGGCAGCATTTGGATATTGTGCAAAGGGATCATGTGGTGACATGCCCCGACGGCCTGCAGGTACAGGTGGACCCGGATGATCCCATGGGAACCCTTGGACGTATTTTTCAGAATGATTTTTGTATTTTGGAAAAACGGGGGGCTGAACATGTGATGACGGGGGCGGTTTTGTGTTTTCCTGCGTCCTGGCGTTTGGGTGAAAAATTTATGCGCCCGTTGACCGGTATCCATGACACGGTCGCCCCCTATGATGCGGGGGTCGCCAAACGGGTGCAGCGATTGTTTGATGCGATCCGTGTGGATGGGCCCCTGTGGCGGTTTAATGCGCTGTATTATCGCGATCCCGCGTTGCACCAGCCCAATGGTCAGCATTCGGTGCGCGATGCGGCACAGGTCGCGCAGGTGGGATATGTCCGATCCGAGCGGCAAAGTTTGCTGCGTTTGCCCCAGTCAGAGGCGGTTGTTTTTGGGATCCATACCATTGTTGTTGATCGCAGCCGTGTCGGTGCCTTGCCGGTGTCACAGCCCTGATGGGGATAGTGCGTGGATTGCCGGCGCTGTGCTGTGAGTATTTTTGCAAAAATGAAAGCAAGGTCGCGTTTTTTCCAGCTTGTTTTGTTTTGCGATTGGATTTATGGCGAGTGGGAAGACCAAGGGCGACGCGGTCTGTGACCTGCGCGCCAAGCGGTAAATTTTCGAACATTATTATGGATGGTGCGCATGGTTCAGGTGCGTTTGAATGCGGGTGATCCCAGAGTGGATCGTCGGATGGAATTTGCCGAGATATTTGAGCGTGAGGGCGATATTCAAGCGGCAATAGAGGTGATGCGTGGTGTCACAGAGTTCGTACCTGATTGGGTTTATGGGTGGCACAAGCTGGGGTGTTTGGCGCAAGAGGCGGGCGATCGGGTAGGGGCGGTGGCCGCATTCGAGCGGGCCGTGCAATTGGACCCGTCTGACACCTTGGGTGCGGGTGTTTTATTAGAGGTTTTGGGCGCACGCGCGCCGAGCGGGCAGATGCCGGTTGCCTTTGTTGAGGCGTTGTTTGATCAATATGCAGATCGATTTGATCAATCGTTGGTGGGCAAGCTGGGATACCGCGTGCCGCAGCGATTGGGCGCCCTGGTCAGTGAAGTGGGACAGGGACGATTTTCGCAGGTTTTGGATTTGGGATGCGGCACGGGATTGTCGGGTGCGGTGTTTCGGCCGATTAGCGATCATTTATCCGGTGTTGATATTTCGGACGCGATGTTGCGCAAGGCGCACATCCGCGGGGTATATGATGTCCTGAGCAAAGGGGACATTTCCCAATTGCCGCCGCTGGACCCACCGGTTTATGATTTGGTGCTGGCCGCGGATGTTTTGATTTATTTGGGCGATCTATCTGCGGTGACGCATTGGGTGGGGGCGGCATTGCACGATGGAGGATTGTTTGCGTTTTCGGTCGAAGCTGCCGCGCAAACGGCGCCCTATGTCATTCAGCCATCGCGGCGTTATGCCCATGCCCGATCCTATGTCGAAGAGATATTCGGTGCAGCCGGCTGGTCTATTTTGACCCTGTCGCATGATGTGTTGCGCCAAGATCGTGGGGCCGACATTTGGGGATATCTATGTGTTGTGCGTCGTGACCGGCCCGTAGCCTGCGCGCCCGTGTCCCTGGGCGAGGCTGTCGCGGTGGAGTGCGAAGGGCCAGAGGTGAGCCTGCATTAGCTGCAATCACCGGACCCCTCTGGTGCGCGCTGCGGGCCCCAGAGCCGCGCGTCACAGGTTTTTGCATGAAAACGGCCCCCGTGTGATCGGGGGCCTGATTTTTGTGATATGAACACCGATTAGCAGCTGTAATACAGCGCGTATTCCACGGGGTGGGGTGTCATTTCGTAGTCTTGGTTTTCTTCTTCTTTCAGAGCGATATAGGCCTCGATCTGGTCTTTGGTGAAAACGTCACCGGCCAGCAGGTAGTCGTGGTCGTCACGCAGGGCCTGCATCGCTTCGCGCAGGGATCCACAGACTGTTGGGATTTCTGCCAATTCTTCGGCAGGCAAATCATACAGGTTTTTGTCCATGGCTTCGCCAGGGTGGATTTTGTTTTTGATCCCGTCCAGACCGGCCATCAACAATGCCGCAAAGCACAGATATGGGTTGGATGAGGGGTCAGGGAAACGTGCTTCGACGCGTTTTGCCTTGGGGTTTTCTGTCCATGGGATACGGACACAGCCCGAACGGTTGCGTGCGGAATAGGCGCGCAGAACGGGGGCCTCAAACCCGGGAACCAGGCGTTTATAGCTGTTGGTGGATGGGTTTGTCAGCGCGTTCAAGGATTTTGAATGTTTCAGAACGCCGCCGATGAAATACAGCGCCTCCATCGACAGATCAGCGTATTGGTCGCCTGCGAACAATGGCTTGCCGTCTTTCCAGATGGACATGTTCACGTGCATGCCGGACCCGTTGTCACCTGCCATTGGTTTTGGCATGAATGTGGCTGATTTGCCGTAGGCATGCGCCACATTGTGGATGACGTATTTGTATTTTTGCAGATTGTCCGCCTGTGCGGTCAAAGTGCTGAAAATCATGCCCAATTCGTGCTGCGCCGAGGCCACTTCGTGGTGATGTTTGTCAACTTTGATGCCCATGCGTTTCATGGTGGACAGCATTTCGCCACGGATGTCTTGGCCCGCGTCAATTGGGTTGACGGGGAAATAGCCGCCTTTGTGGCCAGCGCGGTGGGCTAGGTTGCCGGTTTCGAATTCCGCGTCGGTGTTCCATGCTGCATCTTCTGCGTCGATCTGATAGGACACTTTGGACGGTGTTACGGAATAACGGACATCGTCAAACAGGAAAAATTCTGCCTCTGGGCCGAAATAGGCCACATCACCGATACCGGATGATTTCAGATAGGCTTCTGCTTTCTGTGCGGTTGAGCGTGGGTCGCGTGTGTACGCTTCGCCTGTGTCGGGTTCCACAACGGAACAATGCACACAGATGGTTTTTTCTGCATAGAACGGATCAACATAGGCAGAGTCTGTGTCGATCATCAATTTCATGTCGGACGCTTCGATGGATTTCCAACCCGCGATCGAGGATCCGTCAAACATGAACCCTTCTTCGATGAAACCTTCGTCAACTTCGTCGACGATCACGGTCACGTGTTGCAATTTGCCGCGTGGATCGGTAAAACGGACGTCTAGGTATTCCGCCCCTTCGTCTGCGATCATTTTGAGCAAGTCTTGTGCGCTCATCTCAATTCCTCTCTTTGGATAAAGTGGGTTGTGTTACAGTGCGTCCGAACCGGATTCACCGGTGCGAATGCGAATGGCTTGTTCGATGGTGCTGACAAAAATTTTGCCATCGCCAATTTTTTCCGTCTTGGCCGCGTCGATGATCGCCTCGATGGCGCCGTCAACCTGGTCGTCGTCCAAGACGATTTCGATTTTCACCTTGGGCAAGAAATCAACGACATATTCTGCGCCGCGGTACAATTCTGTGTGGCCCTTTTGGCGGCCAAAGCCTTTGACTTCGATCACCGAAAGGCCCTGAACACCAACGTCCTGAAGCGCCTCTTTGACCTCATCAAGTTTAAAGGGCTTGATGATTGCTTCGATCTTTTTCATTCTGGTCTCCTCACTTGGGTGATGCTGGGCCCTGTTAATCATGTCCTGCGGGCGCGTCCTAGACAGATTGGGGGGAAATGTCCAAATTTTTAGCACAGCCAACAAGGGGAAGTTAAAAATTGGGCAAAGTGATTAAAAAATGTGCAAAAATGAATCGGCTATGAAATATCCATCCGCCCAATTTTTGGTCACGGCCCAGGGGATGCGCGATCTTGAACGTATTGCGATGGCGCAGGGACAGGTCACGGGGCGCACATTAATGGAACGCGCAGGGCGCGCAGTCGTGGATGAAATCACGGCTTGGGCCGCGTGCAAATTGGCCATTGTTCTGTGCGGGCCCGGCAACAACGGGGGCGATGGATATGCGATTGCGCGGCTGTTGTTAGAACAGGGCGCAGATGTGCAGGTCTATTCATGGGGGGATCCTGCCACATTACCACCAGATGCACGGGCCAATTACGACAGATGGTGTGCCTTGGGGACGGTGACGCCGCTGGAATTGACCGATCTGGCGGAATTGCACAAGGCATTGGTCCGCGGTCCTATGTTTCAGACATTTTGCGTCGATTCGCTGTTCGGGATTGGGCTGAACCGACCGCTGCCTGAAAAATTGCAACGCCTGTTTCAGATGATGTCAAACCCAGAGGCGGACTTTGCCCAAGGGAATTTCAAACCATTTTGGGGTGTGGCGGTGGATGTGCCGTCGGGGTTATGCGCGGACAGTGGTCGCGCCTTGGGGGCGGTGTTTCCTGCGGATCTGACGGTGACATTTCACCGCTATAAAACGAGTCACGCGCTGGCGCAGGGGCCGCAGCTGTGCGGCGATATTCGTTTGGCCGATATCGGGCTGGCTGGGCCCGATCGGGTGTCCCCAAAGGATCAAATTCAGACTATTGGATTGGATCAAGGGAAATTGGTCAGTCTGCCACCCAAACAGTATGGCCGGGGGCGTCATAAATATGATTACGGGTCTATTTTGGTTCTGACCGGTGGGTCTGGTAAAACAGGGGCCGCACGGTTGGCGGCAACGGCGGCGCTGCGCATCGGGGCAGGGGTTGTGACCCTGGGTGTGCCCATGGACGCATGGGCCGAGGTTGCGGGTCAGATCACCGATATCATGATGTGTGCAATTGATACGCCTGAAGATTTGAAACGGGTTTTGGCCAGGGACACACGCATAAACACGGTTCTGATTGGTCCCGGGTTTGGTGTGGGGGCCAAGGCGCGTGATATGATCCGTGTGGCCCAACAGGCGGGACGTGCGTTGGTTCTGGATGCAGATGCGCTGACGTCGCTGGTGGGGCATATGGACCAACTGGGCGATGGTGAACGGGTGGTCCTGACGCCCCATATGGGGGAATTCAGGCGATTGTTTCCTGATCACCACGCCGCCGCCGTCACCCAATCCGCATCCGGCGGGTACAGTTTAATTGATGCGGCCCGAGATATAACGGGCAAGGCGCATACGACGCTGGTAATAAAGGATAAGAACACGATCGTATCCTGCGTTGGCTTGGCTAAAATCTATGCCCCTGTGTCGCGTGAATTTGACACGCCTTGGCTGTCAACTGCGGGCGCGGGCGATGTTTTGGCAGGTTTTGTTGCCGGGCTGATCGCACAGGGTGTTCCGCCCTATGAAGCCGCGCAAACGGCCGTATTTTTACATGCGCAATGTGCACGCCACTTTGGTGCGGGGCTGATTGCGTCCGATTTGGCGCATGCCTTGCCGCAGGTTTTGCAGGCCCTGGCGGCGGCCCGAAAAATTTCATGAATATTGCATTTTGGGTCTGGTGCTTGGATAAATGATTTGCTAAGTCGCCTGCATCAAAGCGGTGCTTTGATCGTGCGGGTGTGGCGAAATTGGTAGACGCACCAGATTTAGGTTCTGGCGCCTAACGGCGTGGGGGTTCAAGTCCCTCCACCCGCACCACTTA
>CAJXSD010000032.1 GCA_913060475.1 uncultured Paracoccaceae bacterium
ATGATAATCCACCATCGCGCCAAAGCCTCCCAATTTGGCATTCACCGCATAATCAACGTCCCCTTGGGTTTCGTTGAAATCCTGCGATAGGCCGCCCGCGTAAAACCCACGAAACGACATTGCCTGCGAATAGGGATAGACCAGTTCCAATTCGGCACCCATGGTCGAGACACCCAGACCGACGCCCAATTTCGCATCCTGCGCCTGCGCCGTGAACGGCACGGCCAAGGCTGCGGCGGTCAGAACAAGGGGGGCGATGTTCAAATTGATACTCATTACAAACTCCTAAAACTAAAATACCCCCAGCATGCTAGGGGTATTTTTTCAGATGTAAACGGAAAACTTATTCTTCCGCGGCTTCTTTTTTCTCTTCGACGATCTCTTCGCCGGTTTCTTGGTCGACGACCTTCATGGACAGACGCACTTTGCCGCGGTCATCGAACCCCAGCAGCTTCACCTTGACTTCTTGCCCCTCTTTCAAGGCGTCAGAGGGGTGATTTAGGCGTTTGTTCATGATCTGGCTGACATGCACCAAACCATCGCGCTTGCCAAAGAAATTCACAAAGGCGCCAAAGTCTACGACCTTGACCACTTTACCAGTGTAAATGCCGCCAACTTCGGGCTCGGCCACGATGGCATAGATCATCTCATATGCCTTTTTGATCGACTCGCCATCAGGTGATGCGATTTTGATGGTGCCATCATCGCTGATGTCCACTTTCGCGCCAGATGTTTCCACGATTTCACGAATGACCTTGCCGCCTGATCCGATCACTTCGCGGATTTTGTCGGTGGGAACTGTCATTGTTTCAATGCGTGGGGCATGAACACTGAATTCTGCCGCTTCTGTCAAGGATTTCGACATTTCACCCAAGATATGCATGCGGCCTTCTTTGGCCTGGGCCAAAGCGTTTTTCATGATTTCAGGTGTGATGCCTGCAACTTTGATATCCATTTGCAGCGATGTGATCCCGTTTTCGGTACCTGCCACTTTGAAATCCATGTCGCCCAGGTGATCTTCGTCGCCCAGAATATCGGTCAAAATCGCATAGGATCCATCATCCTCAAGGATCAGACCCATCGCAACACCGGCAACAGGTGCCTTAAGCGGAACGCCTGCATCCATCATGGACAACGATCCACCACAGACAGACGCCATAGACGACGATCCGTTTGATTCAGTGATTTCTGACACAACGCGCACGGTATAGGGGAAATCGGTTGCCGCAGGCAAAACCGCCTGCAACGCACGCCATGCCAATTTACCGTGACCAATTTCACGACGACCTGGCGAACCCACGCGGCCCACTTCGCCCACGGAATAGGGGGGGAAGTTATAGTGCAACATAAAGTTCGACCGTGAATTGCCGTGCAATGCGTCGATGATCTGTTCGTCATCGCCGGTCCCCAATGTGGTCACAACCAGACCCTGGGTTTCGCCGCGGGTGAACAGGGCCGACCCGTGTGTGCGTGGCAACAAACCTGTTTCACAAACGATTGGGCGCACCTGTGTGGTGGTCCGGCCGTCAATACGTTTGCCAGTTTTGACAACATCACCACGCAGGATTGATGCCTCAAGCTTTTTCATGGCAGAGCCAAGGTTCGCATCAGCCAGCTGATCTTCGGTCAATGACGCCTTGATCGCGTCACGGGCCGCAGATACGGCAGCAACGCGTTCTTGTTTATCACTGATCGCAAAGGCTGCACGCATTTGATCTTCGCCCGCGGCTTTGATCGCAGAATAAAGATCAGAATAATCGGGCGCTTGGAAATTAAACGGCTCTTTCGCGGCAGCTTCGGCCAGATCAATGATCAGATCGATGACAGGCTGGATTTGTTCATGCGCAAAGGTCACAGCACCCAGCATTTCGTCTTCGGTCAACTCATACGCTTCGGATTCGACCATCATGACCGCATCTTTGGTACCGGCCACAACCAGATCCAGACGCTGTTCGGGGTTGGACCGCAGGTTGTCCATATCCTCAACCTCGGGGTTCAGGATGTATTCGCCATCGACGTAACCAACACGACAGCCCGCAACCGGGCCCATGAATGGAACGCCAGAAATTGTCAGCGCAGCCGAGGCCGCTATCATGGCAACCACGTCAGGGTCATTGACCAGATCGTGGGACAGAACGGTACACATGACCAGCACTTCGTGCTTGAACCCTTCGACAAACAGGGGGCGCATGGGGCGGTCGATCAAACGGGCGGTCAGCGTCTCTTTTTCAGTTGGGCGCGCTTCGCGTTTGAAAAAGCCGCCGGGGATTTTGCCCGCGGCATAGTATTTTTCTTGGTAATGAACAGTCAGAGGAAAGAAATCCTGACCCTCTTTCATTTCTTTGGCAAATGTCACGTTCGCCATGACAGATGTTTCACCCAATGTGGCAATCACAGTGCCATCAGCTTGGCGGGCGACTTTCCCAGTTTCCAGTGTCAGGGTTTCCTGGCCCCACTGGATCGATTTTTTCGTTACTTCAAACATCAACGTTTCCTATATCGGCGCTATGGCCATTAACGTAGGGGGCGGATTCCCCCTGACCCTGCATCTTGTATTTCGGGCGCTGGGTCCGGGCGCCAGATTTCAGATGGGCTGCGTATAGCTTAGATCAGTATAAATTGAAAGCACTGTTATTTATCGACATCGTGGGGGCGTTGCCCCCACACCCCCAGAGTATTTGGGCAAAAATGAAAGTGGATTTACAGGGGGAGATTACTGAGGGTCACAAATGTGTAGCCTTGGGATTTTAGGCCTATGATGATTTGTGGCAAGGCGGCGCGCACTTGGTCGCGGTGGCTGTACATTAGGTGAAGCAGGAGGATATCCCCTGGTTTGGTGGCATTGATGGTGTAGTGTGCGATCTGGTCTGCGGTCGCATCTGTTCCAAGGTCGGCTTCAGGGGCAAGGGACCACATGTAAGTGGTGCGGTTGTCCGAGGATAGGACATAGGGCAGCATCAACAATTTGCGGCCAAAGGGTGGGCGGAACTGGATGGGACCTGTGTAGCCGACATGTCGGATCGCTTGATCTGTTTTGATTAATTCGGTACGGATCCAAGCAGGGGTTCGCAACGCCATGCGTTTGTGAGAATAGGAATGGTTGCCGATTTCGTGGCCGTGTTGGGCGATTTGGGCGACGGATTGTGGACGTTCATCTACGAATTTGCCGATCAGGAAAAAAGTGGCGGGCACTTGGTGAGCTTTTAAGATTTCTAGGATTTCGGCGGTGTATTTCGCGGTTGGTCCATCGTCAAAGGTTAGGGCAATCACCTTTTGGTTGCGATCACCGTGATGGATAAGATCGCCCATGATTTGCCATGTCGTTGACCGCGACACTTCGCGCAGGCCAATTGCGCATAGGATAAGAACCAAAATAATCAGAGAAATGCGACGCATGAATGTGACCTTGCCTAAATGGGGCAAGCCTATGCGAACATACGTCCGTTGGAAACAAAAAACCGCGTCTGTGGTGGGACGCGGTTTCGAATTCCTGATCTGCGCCTGATTAGCGGCGGATGCCCAAACGCTTGATCAAATCTTGGTAACGTTGCTCTTCTTTACCTTTTAGGTAGTCAAGCAATTTACGACGCTGAGCAACCATCTTCAAAAGACCGCGACGACCGTGGTTGTCTTTCTTATGGGTTTTGAAGTGTTCTGTCAGTGTTGTGATGCGTGATGTCAGGATTGCAACTTGAACTTCGGGCGAACCTGTGTCGCCTTCTTTCGTTGCGAATTCTTTCATGACGCGTGCTTTTTCTTCTGCTGTGATCGACATCGGGGTCTCCTATCTGTTAGGGGTTAAGGCGCAGGCCGGGATGTCGTCCAGCAAGGCCCATGGAGGTCTGAGTCATCACGACTCGAGATGCGTATACGCCAAGACAGGACAAAAGAAAAGTCCCTAGGTGGTTTGCGCCCCAAGTTCGATCATATCAGGCGTTATTGGGCCCGAGCTGTTGACCACCAAACACCGCATACTGTTAAGCAAAACGTCATAATACCCCGGTTTCATTTCGATCACATCGACCTGAAAGGATGCCGCAGGATCATAGCCCAAGATGATGCGATCGACGGTTGGATCAAAATCCGTGATTTCGGCAGGTGCACCTGGGGTCGCATAATGGAACACATCCGCCCCGTCACCGCCTGATGCAATATCATGCCCCCCCATGATCAGCGTATCATTCCCCTGCCCGCCGTTCAGAAAATCGCATTCGGCATCTGAATTTCCGGCCAACACATCGTCAGCATTGCCGCCAAACAAACTGTCCGCGCCGGTTCCGCCCGTAATTGTATCGTTGCCATCGTTGCCATGCAGGGCATCATTGCCCGCATTGCCGAACAACACATCATGCCCCTGCCCGCCTGTGAGTGTATCGTGCCCGTCACCCCCAGTCAGCATATCGTCACCAAACCCACCATGCATGACATCATCGCCCTGCCCCCCCAAGAGTTGGTCGTGACCGTCCTGTCCCGCCAGTGTGTCGTTGTCTGCGCCACCCGTTAGAACATCCGTCCCATCGCCGCCCAGCAATTCGTCGGATCCATCCCCGCCTGTCAGCGTATCATCGCCGCCGCCGCCAAAGATACGATCCATGGCATCGGATCCAGCGAAATCCTGATCCGTGTCATCACCGACACGCACATTTATCTGAAAAACATCATCAGGATCGACCGGTTCCAGGTGATCGGCAGGATCGCCCTCAGGATCATCCGCGATGGGTTGCGCATATTCGGGCATAATTGCCATGCCACCCAGCACCGTCAAACACATCATAGCCAACACAAACATGTTGCACCCCCTTTTATTCACCCATGACGAATGAACTGCGCGATCGGGGCAAAATCAATCTGTTTTGGGAAAGTGGGTTAACGATTGCTTTCGATTTGGGTGATGATTTGCACGGCCCAATCGCCCAGAATTGGAATAAATTCGATCTGAGCCAAAATCTGAACCGTGACATAGACCAGTATCGTCGCCCCCAAAACGGACCCCAGTCCAAAGGCCAAGCCGCGCAGAAAATTGACCCACATCATGCGCCATGGGTTGGCATAAATCTGCATCAATTTATGCTGGTTCAGCGCTTCAATGGCTTGGGCCAGTCGTTCGGTATCATTCATTTGAAAAATCCCATGGTTCCGGGTTTTGCGCATAGGCGATATAGAGGGGATGTTTGGGATGGCCTTGCGCCGTCAGGCCCAGATGCAGGACCGGTTTGCTTTGCTCGGCCAATAGCCGGCGCACCGCTGCCCCCCGATCAAGATGCGCCCCATGGCTGCCCCAAGCGGCCACAACATCATCGGCCCAATCGCAGGCCTGCAAAATGGCGTTATCGTTATGGGGGCCAATGGGGTCCGCAGCGGCGCGCATTTTTTTGGGATCGGTATCGCGCCATGCAAAAATATTGGTCACGCAAAACGCCCCATACCCCAAGGTGCGCGCGCGACGTTCGCAGCGTTCGACGGTGGGATCATTTTGCACCTCGGTCGCGGTCGAGGGATTCAACATAACAAATGTCACGCGTTTTCCGCAATCATCCCAAACGCGCGTCAGACTGTATCTGTAGTTTTCGCAGTCCGAATAAATGGCAACGGATGCAGCATCATTTTTTTGGTGATGTTTTGTGATCATGCGTTCCACCCGCCCCTGTCGTTTCCCTTGGTATAAAGGCAAATCTGTGATAGGGTAAGGGCATTATAAAAATGGATTAATAAAAATGTATTTCTTGTATATCTTTCCCGCCTTGGCGTTGGTTTTCCTATGCGTATTTGTTGCGATGATTGTCTTGTCTGATTGTTACGATGACCCAGATGAAAACAATTTTGATAATTCTTAGTGGCCTAGTTTGGCCTGCGCACAAAAACCCGCGAGGGATGTAATTCGCCTGATTTATAAGTGCCCACCGCAACGGCATGACCATCCAGCGATGCCCAACATTCGTCGCCATAGTCCACATCACTGGCGATCACCATGCCCGGGTTGCCGTTTTGCAACCGGCTCGCCCCTTGGGGGGTGCAGATCACCTCGGGCAGGTCGGCCAAGCCATCCTCAAGCGGCAACAGATGGGCATCGATATCGGTGGTTTTGGCTTGGGCATCTAGCGTTTCGATGCTGATCCCGTCTTGGGCATCAAAGGGGCCGGACCAGATGCGGCGCAATCGCAGCACATGGCCATAACAGCCCAGTGCTGCGCCCAAATCACGTGCGATAGATCGGACATAGCCCCCTTTGCCGCAGACCATTTCCAACACGACATGATCCGCATCGGGGCGATCGATCATGATCAGACTATCCACATATAAGGGTCGCGCCGCGATATCGACATCCTGACCATCGCGCGCCAATTTATAGGCCCGTTCGCCATTAATTTTCACGGCCGAAAACTGGGGCGGGATTTGTTCGATATCGCCCAGAAATTGGTTCAATGCCTCTTTTATCGCGGTATCGTCGGGGCGGGCATCGCTTCGGGCGATGACTTCGCCTTCGGCGTCATCTGTGTTTGTGGCCTGACCCAAACGAACGGTGAATTCATAGGCTTTCAGCGCGTCGGTGATATAGGGGATGGTTTTCGTGGCCTCGCCCAGCGCCACGGCCAATACGCCCGTGGCCTCGGGGTCCAGTGTGCCGGCATGGCCCGCCTTATTTGCGTCAAAGGCCCATTTGACTTTGTTCACAACGGCCGTAGATGTGATGCCTGCAGGTTTATCAACAACCAGCCAACCCGAAATATCGCGACCTTTTTTCTTGCGTGCCATGATGGTGCCCCTTTGGAAATTTGGCCTGCCCTAACGAATGGGGCGGCCTTGGTCAATTCCCCATGCGCGAAAACATGCGCCCATCGATGACGATTAACCCAAGGCCGATCAACAGCATGCCGATCACATGGCTGATATGCAGGGTTTCACCCAAAAACAAAACGCCCAACACAATGGCAGACACCGGGACCAAAAATGTGACCATCGAAATATTCGTGGCCCCCGCACGTTCCAACACCTTGAAATACAAAATATAGGCGCAGGCGGTGCAGATCACGGACAGCACACCCAATGCCCCCCAAACCGTGGCAGAGGGCATCGCCAAATCAAACGGACGATCCGACACAATCGCCACAGGCCACAGCATCAGCGAAGACATGGTGACCTGCCCCATGGCCACCTGAATGGGATCAATCCCCATCGTGCGAAACCGGCGACCAAAGACACTGGCAAACCCATAGGACAGGGCTGCGCACAAACTGAACATCTGGGCCCAAACACTGCTGCCAATCCCATCCAGGGCATCTGTACCAATCATCACGACCACGCCAAACAACCCAATTGCAACGCCCGCCAGGCGCAGCACGCTGAACCGTTCATCGGACAAAAACACACCCGCCACCAAAATGGTGAACAGGGGTGTGGTCGCATTCAGGATCGATGCCAACCCCGATGAAATGGATGTTTGCGCATGCACAATGAACGTAAAGGGAATGGCGTTATTCACAAACCCCATCACAGCAAAGGCCAACCAAACGGTGGGCGTCAGCCCGCGCAAACGCCCCGTGATGGCGGCAAACCCCCATAATGTCACGGCCGCCAAACTGACCCGCGCCGCGACCAAGGTCAGCGTGGGCAATTCCGTCAAAATCACAGCATTAAGGAAAAACGACCCGCCCCAGATCAACGACAGGCTTAGCAACATCACCCAATCAAACGACGACATGCGCATCGATGTACTCCTACTCTTGGGATGGTGTGTGCTGTATTTTGCAGGGCGTCACAACCCGTTTCATGTGCAAACGGGCGCCACATCAGCGCCCGTTTGTTCTTGTTTTATACTGACATGCAGATATATTTCATTTCCAGAAAATCTTCCATTCCGTGATGGCTGCCTTCGCGGCCTAGGCCGGATTGTTTGATACCGCCGAATGGGGCCACTTCGGTTGAAATGATCCCTGTGTTCACACCGACGATGCCGTATTCCAGCGCCTCAGCCACTTTGTACACGCGGCTTAGATCTTTGGCATAGAAATAGCTGGCCAGACCAAAAATCGTGTCGTTGGCCAATTCGATCACCTGATCCACATCATCGAATTTGAACAATGGCGCCAAGGGGCCAAAGGTTTCCTGGGTCGCGACCGCCATATCGCGGGTGGCCCCTGTCACGATGGTGGGGGGCAGGAAATGACCCGCACCCTGATAGCTGTCGCCACCATAGATGACGTTTGCGCCCTTGGCGGTGGCGTCTGCGATGTGTTCTTGGACCTTGGCAATTGCTTTGTCGCTGATCAATGGGCCCAGATGTGTACCATCGGCCAGACCATCGCCCATTTTCAATTTCGCCACCGCGGCCGACAGTTTTTCAGCGAATGCATCATAGACACCCGCCTGCACATAAATGCGGTTGGCACAGACACAGGTTTGACCATTGTTGCGGAATTTGCACATAATCGCGCCTTCGACGGCGGCATCCAGATCCGCGTCATCGAACACGATAAAGGGGGCATTGCCGCCCAATTCCATCGAACATTTCATTACCTGATCCGATGCCTGACGCAGCAAGGTGCGCCCCACCTCGGTTGATCCGGTAAAGGTCAGTTTGCGCACAATCGGGTTTTCACAGAATTCTTTGCCCACCTCGGACGCGTGGCTGGACGGGATGATGGACAACACCCCCGCAGGAATGCCCGCGCGTTCTGCCAAGACGCCCAACACCAAGGCAGACAATGGCGTTTCTGTTGCAGGACGCGCAACGAATGCGCAGCCTGCGGCCAAGGCTGGGCCCGCCTTGCGTGTAATCATGGCATTGGGGAAATTCCATGGTGTGATGGATCCCACAACACCGATGGGTTGTTTGATCACGGTGATACGTTTGTCCGCTTGGTGGCCCGGAATGGTTTCGCCATAGACGCGCTTGGCCTCTTCTGCGAAAAACTCGATGAACGATGCACCATAGGCGATTTCGCCCTTGGCCTCGGCCAATGGTTTGCCCTGTTCGGCGGTCAGGATCGTTGCCAAATCGTCCGTATTTGCCACCATCAGATCAAACCAACGGCGCAGGATCACACTGCGTTCTTTGGCGGTGCGGGCGGCCCATTCTTTCTGGGCGATTCGTGCTTGGGCGATGGCTTGGGCTGTTTGGGCGCGGGAAAAATTGGCCACCTGCGCGATGACGTCACCACGTGCGGGGTTGATCACATCGAATGTGTCACCATTGTCCCCATCGGTCCAAACGCCCGCCAGATACCCTTGGGTGACCAGCAAACTTGGATCTTTTAGCAGCGATTTCAGGTTGGTTACATCTGTTGTCATTCGAACCTCCGATAGATATGTTGTGCATAGGCAAAGCAAGTTAAAACAGGTTTGTCCAGTCCTGAAATGGGGAATACCATGACAATTGATTTTGATGATCGTTACGCCAATGCCGCCTATATCCAGAATGCGGATGCGTTTATAACCAGATGGACGCAATCCGCCGCTGAATTCCGCAATGCCGCATTGGCGCGGGGGCAGGCGGAATTGGATGTGCCCTATGGTGCGTCAGATCGGCAATGCTATGACCTGTTTGAACCTGAACACCCGGCCCGCGGCACGATGATTTTCGTGCATGGCGGATATTGGCTGCGATTTGACAAATCCTTCTGGTCGCATCTGGCCCAAGGCGCGTTGGATCGTGGATGGCGGGTGGTGATGCCATCTTATGACCTGTGTCCCACTGTATCAATCGCTGGGATCACCCAACAGATTTCCGGGCTGACCCAACAGATTGCCACACGGTTTTCCGGGCCGCTGTCGCTGACAGGCCATTCCGCAGGTGGGCATTTAGTGGCGCGCATGGGGCAGGTCCTGCCTGCCGAGATGACGGCGCGTATTGCCCATATCGTTCCCATTTCCCCCGTCGGTGATTTGCGCGAATTGATCCATACGAAAATGAATGATGATTTCGCCCTAACCCCCGATACCGCCGCATTGGAAAGCCCCCTGTTGCACCCCGCACCATCTGTGCCGGTCACCGTGCTGGTGGGCGGCGATGAACGACCCGTATTTTTGGAACAGGCCCGCGCCTTTGGCCCCCAATGGGGCGCGCAGGTGATGATCGCCGATCAGCGGCACCATTTTGATGTGATTGACGCGCTGCGCGATGCGAACAGTGATGTGGTCACTTTGCTGACGCAGGCCGAATAAGGACACATTTTTCTTGGGTTCGATGGCCCTTGGGGTTAGACTGCGCCTATTGTTAATAACTTTGGGCGCACCTTGGTGTGCGAATATTTATGATCCAGTCGCGTCGATTTCTTGCAGCTGTGTGCTGTGTTTATGTCAGTTTATCAACACCAACCTTGGCCGCTGGGTTTGATTGCAGCCGTGCGGCAACCCCGTCTGAAATCACGATTTGCGCAGATCGGGATCTGGGCATGTTGGATATCGCGCTGAACACGCTTTGGGCGGCGGCCCCGAAATCCCGCCAAGACCGCGCCGATCAGATTGCTTGGCTGCGCGATCGCAATGCCTGTTTATCGGACCGGGTCTGCTTGGTGCAGTCCTATAAAAATCGGCTTGCGATGTCATTCTTTGCATTGGGGGATGTTGATGTGATCGATCTGTTTGACGTTGGTCAGAACAGATCCGTTCCGGTTTTGGTATCGCGCGCGCCCTTTGGTGCCTATAACGGGCTGACCACAATTTATCATGTGACGGATGCCGATCTGGTGCCTGTGCCATGGATCATTCCGCTGTTTGACGAAACCGTTCAGACCTGTGGCGGGGATTTTTTGGACAATACGACCGTTAAAATGACACAGGCCGGTGATGTGAATGGTTTTGCGGTCTTCAAATTTGAAATGGATAATGACGAATTGATCGCCGATGGCGAATTGGCCGTCTATCGAAAATGGGTGGGCCATGGGGACCAATCAGAACGGGTGATTTACCGCCTAATGGATGGGGCGTTTCGCCCGAACCGCGCCTTGGTCGATAATTGCGCGGATCAGCAGGCGGACTATGTGACCGTATTTTTTGACTGATGCAGCCTATACGCCCCGACCGGATTGCCCCATTGATGGCGTCAGGATATGGCGCAGCAATGCCACCGGATGCGCCCGCAGGCTAAGACGTAGGGACGTGTAATCATTGACAACATTTTCCCCCAATGTCGCCTGGGGCAAATTGGGCAGGGTTTCGCGGATCACCTCGCCCTCTAGGTCATGGGCGAACAGGGGCAATGCATCGGATTTCGGGATGGCATGGGTGTCCCACAATGCCTGTCGCCTGTGGATCCCGAGACTGGCAAAGGCATCTGCATTGACCAAATCCACCAAAACAGCCGGTGCCAATCCCGCACGGCGCCACACGTCTTGGACGGATTGATACCCATTGCCGCGTGCGGCGGTGATCCATTGCGCGTCCTCTTGGTGCAGGCCCTTGATCTGGCGAAATCCCAACCGCAGGGCCAGCCCCCCGCGCCCATCAGGTTCCAACGTATTGTCCCAATAGCTGGCGTTGATGCACACGGGGCGCACAACAACCCCATGTTCGCGGGCATCGCGCACAATTTGGGCAGGGGCATAAAACCCCATTGGCTGGGAATTTAACAAAGCACAGGCAAAAATCGCAGGATGATGACATTTGATCCACGCACTGGCATAGACCAGCAGCGCAAAACTGGCCGCATGGCTTTCAGGAAAGCCATAGGATCCGAACCCTTCGATCTGGGAAAAACAGCGTTCGGCAAAATCGCGATCATAACCATTGGCCAGCATACCGCGAATAAACCGATCCTGAAATTCGCTGACATTGCCATGTTTTTTGAACGTGGCCAGCGACCGGCGCAAACGGTCCGCTTCGTCCGGGGAAAACCCCGCACCAATGATGGCAATTTGCATGGCCTGTTCCTGAAACAAAGGCACGCCCAGCGTTTTACCCAACACCTGCCCCAAGGCATCTGAGGGGAATGTCACGGGCTCTTCTCCGTTTCGGCGGCGGATATAGGGATGGACCATATCGCCCTGAATGGGACCGGGGCGGATAATGGCCACCTCGATCACCAGATCATAAAAACAACGTGGTTTCATGCGCGGCAGAAAATTCATCTGCGCGCGGCTTTCGACTTGGAACACGCCGATACTGTCGGCGCGGCACAACATATCGTAAACGCACGGATCCTCGGGCGGTAGGGTCGCAAGGTCGAAATCCTGCCCCACATGTTGGCGCATCAAATCAAAGGATCGGCGCAGGCACGACAACATACCCAGCGACAAAACATCCACCTTAAGAATGCCCAGCGCGTCTATGTCATCTTTGTCCCAACAAATGACGGTGCGGTCCTCCATCGTGGCGTTTTCGATGGGGACCAATTCGTCCAACCGACCTTGGGTGATGATAAAACCACCCACATGCTGGCTAAGATGGCGGGGAAAGCCGATGATGTCATAGACCAGCTGGATCGTCAGGCGCAGATGGGGGTCATCGGGGTTTAACCCAATTTCGCGCAAACGGTGCGGTTCAATCCCCTTGGCGCTGAAAAATCCCCACAACTGCGATGACAGGGCGCTGACCGTATCGGGCGATAACCCCATGGCACTGCCCACTTCGCGAATGGCGCGTTTGCCACGGTAATGGATCACCGTCGCACATAGGCCCGCGCGGTGACGGCCGTATTTTTCGTAAATATGCTGGATCACCTCTTCGCGGCGTTCATGTTCGAAATCCACGTCAATATCGGGGGGTTCATCGCGGGCCTCGGACACAAAGCGTTCAAACACCATCGTCCCGATTTCGGGGCTGACCGATGTGACCCCCAGACAGTAACAAACCACCGAATTGGCCGCCGATCCCCGCCCCTGACACAGGATGCCACGATCACGGGCAAAAGCCACAATATCGCGCACAGTCAGAAAATAGGGATCATACCCCAATTTCGCGATCAAGGTCAGTTCATGGTCCAACATACCCCGCACCCGATCTGGTGCCCCCGCGGGATAGCGCCATGCCAACCCGTCATAGGCCAGCCGTCGCAACCGATCTGCCGGGCTTTCGCCTTGGGCGATTTCGGACGGATATTCATAGCGCAGCTGATCCAATGAAAATTCCAAATGCTGCAAAATATCGCGGGCCGCGCGAATGGCCTGGGGATAGGCGCGAAATATGGCCTGCATTTCATCGGGCCCCCGCAGCCGCTGTTCCCCGTTGGCCAGTGCAGCGCGCCCCAATTGGGCCACAGGCACCCCCAGCCGAATGGCCGTTAACACATCTGCCAATCTGCGCCGTTTTCCGTGATGCATCATGGGCGCAGCGCTGGCGATCAAAGGGCACCCCAACCGCTGCGCCACATCCGCCACACGCGAAAACCGAGCGTCATCTTGCCCATCATAGCGGGGGGACAAAACACCATAGACGTGGTTTGGACAACGCAATATCAACGCACGCACCATACCCCACCACTGATCCGTGGGCTGGTCAGGCACATGAACCAACCAAAAGAGCCCCCCGCAGGACCCCATTATATCTGCAGCACCAAGGTCGCAGTGCCCCTTAGCCGCCCGTTGCCGCCCCACAGATAACACACGACACAGCCGCCCCCACCCCACACGGGTGGCCGCCAATGCCGTCACATCCAAGCCATCGTGCGTGACCAACCGTGCCGCAGGGATCAGGCGTGGAACATTACAGATATCTGCCGAAGGGGGCCGTGGAATATGATCGGGACAGGGCGGACCAACATCGGCGGCCTGCTGGCGTTCACGGACCAATCGGGCCACGCGGGTACATTCGCTGTGCGCGCGCACGATGCCCGCAACAGAATTGACATCCGCAATCGCCACCGCAGGCACACCCAACATCGCCGCCCGCGCAATATATTCCTGCGGATGCGAGGCCCCCGTAAGAAAGGTAAAATTTGAGGTGACTGACAGCTCTGGAATCATTTCGACATTTTGTTCACTTTTTGTTCCATTATCAATCCATACCTTTGGATTAAAAACCATACAAAATCGCCACGGCATTCCTTGAGTTTGCCACATTTAATTCCTAAGCTTTTATCAGCTTAACGAGGAGACAGGATATGTTTCGACGCAAATTTATAGTTGCAGCAGCTTCTATGGCCATTTTAGCCGGCTGTGCCAGCACTTGGAGCACAAATTACGGCGGCCTGAATGCGAGCGATACAAATAATTGGAGAATTGGAAATATTACCGTAAACGTTCCAGACACATTGACCGTGAACGAAGAAGATTCATACAGCCCAGAGGGTGACATTGTTTGGCGCGGCGAACCTGCCGGCGACCGTCGTGCCCAAGTGCGCAACATTTTTGAAGATTCAATCAAACGCGGCACACGCGGCATGCGTGGCGGGCAGAGCGTGAACTTGACCGTGGACGTCAAGCAGTTCCACGGAATTTCAGATCGTGCACGCACCAAACTGTCGGTTTCTGGAGTGCACAACATCACGTTTGACGTAACGGTCACAAACCGCAGCGGCGAAGTGATCGCCCAAGAAGCGGGTGTGAAAGCGGACTTGATTGCCTATTCAGGTCAGGACGCCGTCAACGCCGAGGCCCAGGGTCAGACCCAGCGCGTGCGCATCGTCAACCACCTCAGCGGCGTCTTCGCCAACTGGTTTGGACGCGGCACAGACATGCGTCAGACATTTTCACGCATCGGTCGCTGATACGGCAAAACCCAATTCAGGGCGCGCACAATCTGCGCCCTGCCCAAGACAGAGCGCAGATAGATTTCAGCCGAAATTTATCTGCGTTTTTTATGGCGTCTACCGAAAACCGGGCACCGTTACACTGCGCGAATGCGTTTGCGATCAAACACCCGCAGCACAGTTTTCAGATCATGGCCCCGTTTCAGGATCTGGCCATCCATCCCGATCACACAATATTCGCCCTGACGGTTTCGCAATTTGGGATGTTTTTCAATCCGATACAGCGGATTTTCGGCCGTCCGCCGAAACACCGAAAACACGGCGCAGTCCTTAAGCGTGGAAATCCCGTAATCGCGCCATTCACCCATCGCCACCATCTGCCCATAGAGCGATAATATCACCGCCAATTCGCGACGGTGGAACATCACCACATCGGACTGTGGCACTGGGGGCATGGGTGTGTAATTGTTCATATCCTAACAGTTGCGGTTTCGCGGCATGAAATCAAGACGTTTCCAATAAAAAACGCCCCGAACCTGTCGGGGCGTTTTCTGAAACGGATCGGATCAATCCAGATTTTCTGGCAAAATCAGGTTCAAAATGATCGCCAAGGCCGCCGCAGGCAACAGACCTGATGTCATCAGGATTTTCGCAGTTCCTGGCAAGTGCTGCAGCGCGGATGGTTCCAACTGCAACCCCAAACCGATGGACAGTGAAATGGCAAAGATCACCATATTACGACGTGTCCAGTTGACGTCCGACAGCATGTTCACGCCTGACGCACAGACCATACCGAACATCACAATAACACCACCGCCCAATACGTTAATCGGAACGGTATTGATGATTGCGCCCACTTTGGGAATGAACCCACAGATAATCAGGAACAGCGCACCAATGGTCACAACGTGGCGCGACATAACGCCGGTCATCGCGACCAAGCCTACGTTTTGGCTGAACGACGTGTTTGGCAGACCGCCGAACAGGCCCCCAATCGCGGTCCCCAGACCGTCTGCGAATGTTGCACCTGATACCTCTTTGTCTGTGGCTTCGCGACCAGCGCCACCTTTGGTGATGCCGGATACGTCGCCTACGGTTTCAATGGCTGAAATGACGGCCATGAAACACATGCCAATCACAATGGCCCAATTCAGTTCAAACCCGTATTTGAACGGCATTGGCGCATTGAACATCGCGGCACGCCCCACATTGCCAAAGTTGACCTGACCCATCGCCATGGCAACCAAGTAACCCGCAATAATACCGATCAAAACGGCCGCCGTGGACATAAACCCGCGGGTAAAGAATTTGATCGCCAATGTGACAAAAATCACCACCAGCGCGGGGGCCCACATTGCCATGCTGCCAAAGGCAGGTTTGCCCATCAACGGCACACCGCCTGCGGCGTATTGAATGCCCACTTTGACCAAGGCCAGACCGATCATCAAAACGATCAACCCAGTGACCAAGGGCGGTAAAGCGTAGCGGATGCGCCCGACGACAAAGCCAAGCATAAAGTGGAAAATACCCCCCAAAACAACGCCCGTCATCAGACCCGCCAATCCAGCGGTGCCCAATCCTGCAACCGCAGGGATCATCACCGGAATAAAGGCAAAGGATGTGCCCTGCACGATGGGCAACCGCGCCCCCACTGGTCCCAGACCAATGGTTTGAAACAATGTTGCAACGCCGGCAAACAGCATCGACATTTGGATCATATAGGTCATATCAGGGAACCCCAACGCGCCTTGATCCGATCCAAACCCAATGCCTGCTGCACCCGCAACGATGATTGCAGGTGTCACGTTCGATACAAACATTGCCAGAACGTGTTGGATGCCCAGCGGCACCGCTTTGCCCAAGGGGGGCGTGTAATTAGGATCGCGCAGCTGTTCTGCGGTCCCGATTGATGTGTCAGCCATTTTCTCTCTCCCTATTGACTGGTGCGACCTCTGACGGGCCGCTATGAATTAGCTTGCCACCACAACATGTGGTTGGTCAAAATAAAACTCCTCTAGATTTGCGCCCTCTCCGATGCGGTCGATCACGGCGAACAGCCCTGGTTCGTGCAGAGGCGTCAAAACACCGTGCCATGTGCCGCGGTGAAAATTGATCGCCTGTCCCGCTTGGGTCAGGAACGCACGTGGGTGTGCAGGCCTGCCGTTATAGTCGGCCGCCACGATCACCAAAAACGGCACATGCGCCATGGGGACAAAACATTGCGATCCCTCAGGATGACGTTCGACCAGATCCAGATGATACGGCAATTCCCGCACCTGAGCGTGAAACAGGCTGACGCCCGCACGCCCATCCACAAAATCCAGACGTGCGCGGTCGTGGTATCGGCCACACAGGCCCTGGTTGATAATTTTATCGGGATCGCCCGATACATCCAACACATCGCCAAAGGGGGCGAATTGATCGGCGTCCATCGGTTCGATCACGATTGTCCGCGTCATGGCAGAATATCCATCAACCGAAATTCCGCAATCCGTTCGACCTGCTTGCAGGCTTGGGCAAATTCGGTGTCCGTATCGTTGCCAATCCGCTGTTCAAAAGCCGCCATAATCGACGCTTTGTCATGGTCGCGCACCGCAATGATGAACGGAAACCCATGTTTGCCGACATATTCGGTGTTCAACCGCGTGAATGTTTCGCGTTCCTGATCGGTCAAGGCATCCAATCCGGCCGAAGCCTGTTCCGATGTGGATTCCGCCGTTAACCGTTTCGCCGCCGCCAGTTTGCCCGCCAAATCAGGGTGTGCGGTCAAAACGCCCAACCGTTGATCATAGCTGGCCGACCGAAACACACGGCACAGCGCATTGTGCAATCCAATCGCGCGATCATGCGCTGGCCCCAATTCCAGATCAAAGGCCGCATTCGCAATCCAAGGGGAATGTTCAAAAATCCCGCCATAGAGCTGCACAAACCGATCGCGATCCATCTGAGAGGGGCGTTCATAATGCACGGGCGGATGGGTCGCAGCCCAGTGATGCGCAATATCAATGCGGCGCGCAAACCACACATCCGCATGGGATTTTGCATATTCCATGAACCGACGCAGGGCCGCCACGCGACCCGGACGCCCGATCAAACGGCAATGCAACCCGATCGACATCATTTTGGCCGAACCGGCCTGACCTTCGGCATATAACGTGTCAAAGGAATCCTTGAGGTAATTAAAAAACTGATCGCCCGCATTGAACCCCTGCGGCGTGGCAAAGCGCATGTCATTGGCATCCAGCGTATAGGGAATGATCAACTGATCGCGCCCCTCGACCGACATCCAATAGGGCAAGTCATCATCATAGGTGTCGGAAATATAATCAAACCCGCCCTCTTGTGCGACCAGGGGGACCGTATTGACCGAACACCGCCCTGTATACCATCCGCGTGGACGTTCACCGGTAACTTCGGTATGTAACCGGACCGCCTCGGCGATTTGGGCGCGTTCTGTGTCTGGGTCCATGTCCTTGTGTTCGACCCATTTCAACCCGTGGCTGGCAATTTCCCAACCCGCCGATTGCATCGCACGCACCTGTTCGGGGCTGCGGGCCAAAGCGGTGGCAACACCATAGACAGTTGCAGGAATATCCAATTCAGTGAACAACCGATGCAACCGCCAAAACCCGGCACGCGCACCGTATTCATAAATACTCTCCATGTTCCAATGGCGCTGATCTGGCCACTGCGCGGCGCCGACGATTTCGGACAGAAATGCCTCGGATGCGGCGTCGCCATGCAAAACACAGTTTTCGCCGCCCTCTTCGTAATTTACCACAAATTGAACCGCGATCTTGGCCCCGTTCGGCCAGTTCGCATCAGGTGCCTTGGGTCCATAACCGGACATATTTCGGACATAGCGCATTTTCTGCCCCCATAACGTTCACTACCTTGTAATCCAAGTAAGCTGCATTCAGTTTCAAATTATTTTTGAAACAGTTACACAGATGATATGACGTTACCAAGCCCCTGTTTTGGTGCATCATATACAGAACCCGACAGAAAGGACGATCATGGCCGGATATCTAACAACCCACGTCTTGGACACCGCCCGCGGCTGCCCCGCGCAGGGATTGAAAATTGATCTCTACCGTTTGAACGGTGCAGATCGGCAGTTTATCCGGACGCTGACCACAAATGACGACGGACGCACAGACAGCCACATTTTGCCAGCCGATGAATTCGAAATCGGCACCTATGAATTGGTGTTCCATGCCGGCGATTATTTGGATGCAACAGGGGTTGCCCCGGAAACGCCCCGATTTGTTGATCAGGTGCCCATCCGTTTCGGGATGAGCGTGGCAGACCATTACCACGTCCCGCTGCTGCTGTCGCCCTTTGGGTATTCAACCTATCGCGGCAGCTAGACCACCCGTGATTTTGCCCCCAACCGCTGCCCAATCGACACCGCCATGAATTCAATAAACAGGCGTGATTTCGGATCCTGTTTGCGGCGGTGGGGGTACAGACAGCCCAGTTGAACATCTGTCGGTTTGATGTCTGGCAAAACAGGCACCAATTCGCCCGCACGCAAATGATCCACAACATCGAAATAGGGTTTCATGACAATCCCATGACCATCCAGCGCCCAAGTGGTCAAAACATCGCCATCATCTGATTCAAAGGGTCCCGTGACGGGGTATTTGCGAACCCCTGCCTCGGTTTGCAAGGGCCATTGAAATTCCTGCGCGCCAGGGAAACGTAGGTTCAGGCAATCATGGGTGCCATCGGTCAATTCATCGGGCGATTTCGGAACACCGCGTTTCGACAAATATTTGGGCGATGCGCACAACAGCCGCGGACAATCCGCGAATTTACGCAGCTTTAGCGTCGAATCTTCGGGGTTGCCCAGGAAAAAGGCGATGTCCAACCCTTCGGCGGTCAGGTCCACTTTGCGATCTGACAGGCGCAGGCGGACGTCGATCAGGGGATAGGCCTCTTTGAATTGGGGCACAGCCGGGGCCACAAACCTGCGCCCGATCCCCAAAGGGGCCGCCACATAAATCGACCCACGGGGGGATTGTGTGATGTCTTGGACGGCGGCTTCGGCCTCTTCTATCGTTTCCAAAACACGCACCGCGCCTGGATAAAACAATTTGCCCTGTTCGGTGGGTGTCAGTTGTCGGGTGGTCCGCTGGAACAATCGCACGCCCAAATGATCCTCAAGCTGGGAAATTCGTGCAGACGCCACCGCAGGCGAAATCCGCTGATCGCGTGCGGCCGCAGACATATTGCCCAGTTCATAGACCCGAACAAATGTTTTGACATTGTCGATATAGGACATTTTACATCATTGCTTGAAAATCTTGGCCATTTTTCCATTTTGCCAAAAAATCCGTCCGTGTAAAGCCCCAAGGCCCATCACGGGACCCAGACGTTAAAGGGCATACTGTTATCGGGATCCTCGGGGGCATCGGTGGCCGTTAGGCAATACCATAGGTATTCGGCAATTGTCGTGGGCCAGCCTAGGACCGTCAGACACAGCAATAAAAACCCCTCGATCGTATCGGCGGTGATGCGGTCCCCCAAAAATCGCGCCCATTTTTTGGCTTGGCGTTGCAAATCATGCAGCACGCGCAGGGGCAAATGCAGTCCGGCCAAAAATATGCGCTGTTCCGCGGGGTCCATGTTGCGCAATTTATGGGCCAAGTCGGCCAACCGCTGACCCACATCGCGCGACCGCAGCGCGGCAGCGGTTTGTTGCGACATCAAATTGGGAAACCCGGGGATCATGGCTGCGTTGATGGCCAGCAAAACAGACAGATCACGGGCTGTGATCGGGGCAGATGCGGGGGGCAATGGCGTGGCTTGGGCGGTGCTTGTTTGTGAAATGTTGGTTTGGGCACCCTCGCCAATGTCGGCCAGTGGGGCAATGGGGGCAGGTATCGCCATATCACCGCGCAGCGCTATTGGCATAGGCCATTGAACAGGCAATTGCGTGGGCAAGGGCGTGCCGACAGGGTTTGACGGGGCAATGGTCGCCAAATCAAAACTGCGCAGTACCAAATTTGGCGGCACAGCGGCCCGCCATGTTACATCGCGCAGCATTGGCATCACCGACGATCCATCCATGGCCCGCCCCGGCACACCGGCTGATGTTGTGCTGATATCGCGCAGGGCCGCGGGAATATCAGCCAGCATCGACGGCCCCATCCGGTGGACCTGCGCCACCGTTTGCACAGCATCACCCAAATGTGACGCCACCGGCAGGCGCGGTACAAATTGCGCGGCCAATCGGTCCAACACGCTGTCCAACTGCGCCAAGGCACGATGCACGGGTGCTGCATTTTGCATGGTCGCATTGGCGGTGCCAGACAGGGTCACCTGAGGGGTAGAGGCATCCAGAGGGACGGATACAGGGGCGAACACAGGGGCGGGTACTGGGGTGGGCACGGGCGCCGCGCGCCCGCCCGTTGATATCGCGGACTGTTGCACGGGTTGATTGGGCTGATCGGGAACACCGGGCATCGCAGCGGCAGGGGGCGGTAGCGCCTGAAAAAACTGCGCATGAGCGTCCCAGAGGGCGCGGCAGATCCCAGATGCCCCCCGGCCTGCAGCGTTTGTGCGGGCGGTGAT
>CAJXSD010000033.1 GCA_913060475.1 uncultured Paracoccaceae bacterium
ACCAGATTGGGGCGCAGGCCTCGCAATGGCAATTTCCATCCTAATCACAAGATTTTCCAACCGAAAGGACAGTCAATGTCAGGTGTCACATTAAAAAATGCAATCAAACGCTATGGCGCGACGCAGGTCATTCACGGCGTTGATCTGGACATTCAGGACGGTGAATTTTGCGTCTTTGTCGGCCCCTCAGGGTGCGGGAAATCAACCCTGCTGCGCATGATCGCAGGGCTTGAGGAAACCAGCGCAGGCACCATTACCATTGGCGCGCGCGATGTGACGCAAATGGATCCCGCATCGCGCGGTGTGGCGATGGTGTTTCAGACCTATGCGCTTTATCCGCATATGACGGTGGCCGAAAACATGGGGTTCGGCCTGAAAATGAACGGCGTCGACAAAGCGACGATCAAGGCCAAAGTGGCCGAAGCCAGCCGCATTTTGAAATTGGACGACTATCTGTCGCGCAAACCCAAGGCATTGTCAGGCGGCCAACGTCAACGTGTGGCCATCGGGCGCGCCATCGTGCGCGGGCCCGAGGTATTTTTGTTCGACGAACCCCTGTCCAACCTAGATGCAGAATTGCGCGTGGATATGCGTGTGGAAATTGCCCGCCTGCACAAAGAAATTGGCGCAACCATGATCTATGTCACCCATGATCAGGTCGAGGCCATGACATTGGCCGATAAAATCGTGGTCCTGCGTGCGGGGCGCATCGAACAGGTGGGCAGCCCGATGGATCTCTATCAAAATCCCGACAATAAATTTGTGGCGGGCTTTATCGGATCGCCGTCAATGAATTTCCTAGATGCGCATGTGGATGATGGGCAGATCACTATTCCGGCCCTGGATCATGCAACGATGCCCGCGCCTGAATATGTGCCCCAGGGGGCTGTGATCCTTGGGATACGGCCGCAGGCATTGGCCATCGCACCCGCGCCGTCGGGGATCAGCGTTGATATTCGCGAACGTTTAGGGGGCGTGGCCTATGATTATCTGACCACCCCCACCGGCGAACGCATTGTTGCCGAAACCAAGGGGGACGATGCAATGCCATCGGGCACATCCGTGGCGGTGACCTATGATCCTGCGGCGGTGATGTATTTCGACCCGCAAACCGAACGCCGCCTGCGCCCCGCTTAGGGACTGGTCCCATAAACCGCATGCGCCGCTGCAAACACGATGCTGTGGCGGCGCGCCAATTCTGACCTGTCGCGACTATAGCCGCCGCCAATCGCGGTGGTCACGGGGATATTGCGGGATTTGAAAAATTCCATAACATGCATATCGCGTTGTAAAATGCCATCGTAGCTCAGGGACAGACGCCCTAATCCATCGTCGGCATGCACATCCACGCCAGCGTCATAGATAACAAGTTCCGGTTCAAATTCCGCCCAGATACGATCCAGCGCCTCCGCCAAAATCGCCAGATATGCATCATCCCCTAGCCCATCGGTCAAAGTGATATCTAACGATCCTTGGCGTTTTTCAAACGGGAAATTATTTTCGCCGTGCAACGACGCGGTAAAGAGCGCCGGATTTTGGGTGCAAATGTCAATCGTTCCATCGCCCTGATGGACATCCAAATCCAATATCAACACACGCCGCACACTATGATGTCGGATCAACGCATGCGCCGCAAAGGCCAGATCATTAAACACGCAAAACCCCGACCCATAGCTGCGATGCGCATGATGCGTGCCCCCCGCCGCATGGCACGCAATCCCACGCTGCAACGCCAATTGCGCGGCCTGATAGGTGCCATTGACCGCCAAAAAACTGCGTTTCAGCAACCGCTGCGACCAGGGCAACCCCAACCGCCGCAAGGCAGTGTTATCCAGCCGGTTATAGGCAAAATCAGCGATGTAATCCACATCATGCACCGCACGCAAATTCGACAAATGCACGGGCCGTGTTTGAATCACATCAAACCCCACCCAATAGGGCTGCTGCGCCAAATACGTCATCAGGTCCGAAAATTTTTGCCCGACAAACCGATGCCCCGCAGGGACGCTGATATCGTAATCGGGATGGGAAATGATCGGGATCGGGGGCATATGGCGGCGTGGGTCGTTTCAGAAACTTTGACCCATCTGTAACAGGTGGGCCCGCGCCCTGCAATTATCACCCGACGGGGGTCAAATTCGCGCGGATGCGACCAAATCCACCTTTCCCCTGCGGTCAAAACAGTATATGCAGCGCCTGAATTTAACCCTTGGGAATAAAAGGACAGAAAAATGTCAATTAAACGTGTTGGTTTTGTCGGCTGGCGTGGCATGGTGGGATCCGTTCTGATGGATCGCATGCGCGACGAAAATGATTTTGCACTTATCGACCAAGCGACGTTTTTCACGACATCCCAAACCGGGCAAATGGGTCCCGATATGGGCAATGGTGCGGCCCCCTTGCAGGATGCAAATGACATTGACGCGCTAAAGGCGATGGATGTCATCGTCACCTGTCAGGGCGGCGATTATACCAAGGACGTGTTCCCCAAACTGCGCGCAGCAGGTTGGGACGGGTATTGGATTGATGCCGCCTCGGCCCTGCGCATGGAGGATGCCGCCACAATCATTCTGGACCCCGTAAACCACAATGTGATTGACGCAGCCCTAAGCGCCGGGAAAAAGGATTTCGTTGGCGGCAACTGTACCGTGTCGCTGATGTTGATGGGTCTGGGGGGATTGTTCCAACACGATTTGGTCGAATGGGCCACATCCATGACCTATCAGGCGGCATCGGGTGCGGGTGCGCGCAACATGCGTGAACTGTTGTCCCAGATGGGTGCCTTGCGCGATGCGGTGGCCCCACAGCTGGCCGATCCTGCATCTGCCATTTTGGACATCGATCGCATCGTGACTGAAACCATGCGGTCCGACGCCTTTCCCACCGAAAACTTTGGTGCGGCCTTGGGCGGCAGTTTGATCCCGTGGATTGATGTGGCCTTGGACAATGGCCAATCAAAAGAGGAATGGAAAGCGGTGGTCGAGACCAACAAAATTTTGGGACGATCGGACAACCCCATTCCAATCGACGGCACATGTGTGCGCATTGGGGCCATGCGCTGCCATTCGCAGGCGCTGACCATCAAATTGAAACGCGATGTGCCCATTGACGAAATCCGCGATATGCTGGATCAGGCCAATGAATGGTCCAAGGTCATTCCAAATGATCGTGCCACCACCGTGGCCGAGCTGAGCCCAGCCAAAGTCACGGGCACCCTGTCAATCCCTGTGGGACGGTTGCGCAAAATGAATTTGGGCAATGAATACCTGAACGCCTTTACGGTTGGGGATCAATTGTTGTGGGGTGCTGCCGAACCGCTACGCCGGATGTTGCGGATTTTGCTGGAACGCTAAGGCGGTCGTTATCACATATGCATGGCATTGGGCGGCCCCTTGGGTCGCCTTTTGTTTTTCCACGCTCGGTATTTGGGCGGCATTCGGGCGCGTCGGCCGTAGCAGTAAAATTGTCCTATCATCCGGGGTTGACTTGGGTCCCAAAACCGGTCCCATTAAGACCAGCAAAATGAGGCACAGTTCCCATGTCACCCACGATAAAAGCAATCCTGTTCATGGTCGGCGCCATCGCGTCATTTTCAACAATGGCCGTTGCAGGGCGCGCCGTATCCTTTGAACTGGATACCTTTGAAATCATGATGTATCGCAGTTTCGTGGGCATCGCGATTGTTTTGGGGATCACCACCCTGCGCGGCGGGTTTGGCGATATCACGCGGCGGCATTTACATGTGCATGCCCTGCGCAACCTGTTTCATTTTGGCGGCCAGAACCTGTGGTTCTTTGCCGTGACGGCCGCGCCGCTGGCCCAGGTCTTTGCGCTGGAATTTACATCGCCCATCTGGGTATTATTGCTGGCCCCGCTGGTTCTGGGCGAACGGTTGACGACGGCCAAACTGATATCCGCAGCCTTGGGATTTATCGGGATATTGATCGTTGCGCGGCCCTTTGGTGGCGATATTTCGTTGGGGATTGTGACCGCCGCCCTATCGGCCATTGGATTTGCAGTGTCGATTTTGTTAACCAAACGCCTGACACGCACCGAAACGATCACCTGCGTTTTGTTTTATCTGACGTTCATGCAGGCGGTGTTTGGGGTGGTTTGCGCGGGCTTTGACGGTGATATCGCCCTGCCCGGCCTGACCAGTCTGCCGTGGATTATATTGATCGGATGCGCGGGGCTGTTGGCGCATTTTTGTTTGACATCGGCGCTGTCCCTGGCACCGGCCACATTGATTGTACCGGTTGATTTCGCCCGCCTGCCCGTCATCGCAATCATCGGCATGGCATTTTACGGCGAAGATCTGGATATCTATGTCTTTGTCGGGGCGTTGATTATTTTTGCGGGCAATTACCTGAATATCTGGACACAATCACGCCCAAGGGCGCAGGACCGTTGACCTGTCTGGATTGGCAGGGTACCAACAGCCAAACGCATGAAAGCAGGGCCAACCATGAAATACAAGACTGCCACCGACTGGGCCAACGCCGATCAAAAACGCATTGTTTTATTCGGTATGTCAGGACTGGGCAAAACATATGTGTCGAATATGTTACGCGCGTCTGGCGATTGGTTTCATTATTCCGTCGATTACCGGATTGGCACGCGCTATATGGGGGAATACATCGCCGACAGTTTCAAACGACAGGCGATGCAGGTGCCCTATCTGCGCGAATTGTTGCTAAGCGATTCCATCTATATCGCGTCAAACATCACCTTTGATAATCTGGCGCCCTTGTCGACCTATCTAGGCAAACCCGGTGATCCGGCCAAGGGTGGGCTGAGTATTGAGGATTACAAAAAACGCCAGGCACAACACCGCGGTGCCGAAATTGCTGCCATGCTGGATACCGATCATTTTATTGACCGCGCGGCAGAAATTTACGGATATGACCATTTCATCTGTGACACCAGCGGCAGCATCTGCGAGGTGGTCGATCCAAGCGACCCGAATGATCCCGTTTTATCCGCGCTGTCAAAACAGGCGTTGTTGGTATGGATCAAGGGATCCGAAGATCACACCGCCGAACTGATCCGCCGTTTTGATCGCGCGCCCAAACCGATGTATTACCGCCCCGATTTTTTGGCCGCCAAATGGGACGAATATCTGGATATGCAGGGCCAAACCCCTGATCAGGTTGATCCCGATGCCTTTGTGCGGTGGACCTATGCGCAGGCCTTGGCGCATCGCCAACCGCTTTATGCGGGGATGGCGCAATGGGGTGTGACGGTCAGCGCAGATCAAATCGGGGCCGTCAAAACCCCCGATGATTTCAACCAGCTGATTGAACAAACCCTTGAGGCAGCGCAAAAATAACCCTATCTATACTACTCTGTCATTTCATAATTCATGAGGACCCAAAATGCCGATCAAAATTCCATCGAACCTACCCGCCTATGACGTGCTAACGCGCGAAGGCGTTATGGTCATGGACGAAGATCAGGCCGCACGCCAAGACATCCGGCCCCTGCGCATTGGGTTGTTGAATTTGATGCCAAAAAAAATCCAGACGGAAAACCAATTTGCCCGCCTGATTGGCGCGACACCGCTGCAAATTGAATTGTCGCTGATCCGTATGACCGATCACACCACACGCAACACCGCGTCCGACCATATGGAGAGTTTTTATCGCCCCTTCGCCGAGGTTGCAGCCTCGGGCGAGAAATTCGACGGATTGATCATCACCGGTGCACCGGTGGAACATTTGCCCTTTGATCAGGTGACATATTGGGACGAATTGAAACAGGTCTTTGACTGGACGCAAACGCATGTCCATTCCACCTTTGGCGTATGCTGGGGCGGTATGGCGATGATCAATTATTTCCACAAGGTGCCCAAAATCGGATTGGACGCCAAGGCGTTCGGCTGTTTTCGTCACAGCTGCACCGACCCTGCATCGCCCTATCTGAGGGGGTTTTCCGATAATTTCGTGATCCCCGTCAGCCGCTGGACCGAAATCGCCCAAGCGGATGTGGACGCGATCCCCGGTCTGGTCACACTGGCCGCCAGCCCTGATGTTGGCCCCTGCCTGATCAAGGATGACGCGCATCGGGCGCTCTATATCTTTAACCATTTCGAATATGACAGTGATACCCTGAAACAGGAATATGATCGCGACGTATCCGAAGGCAAACCGATCAACGTGCCCGCCAATTATTATCCCGATGATGATCCGTCGCACGCGCCGGAAAATCGGTGGCGGTCGCATGCGCATTTGCTGTATGGGAATTGGATCAACGAAATTTATCAAACAACCCCGTTTGATTTGGCGGCCATTGGAACCGGATCGTAACAAAACCGCGCCCGCGTGAAAGGACCTGTTATGTCATTACCCTATGATGGTGCAATTTCTAAATTCTATGAAACCCATGCGCCGCAATCGGTCCATGATGCCATTGCAGCAGCAAACACATCAAAACATATCGCAAACCCGACCTATCCCTATCCCAAACGCATGTCCGGTAAAAAATACCGCGCGCATATGGCCGCGTTGCAACTGGAATTGGCCAAATTTCACAACTGGATCAAAACGACAAACCAGCGCATCGTTGTCGTGTTCGAAGGGCGCGACGCCGCCGGCAAAGGGGGCACAATTGCGCGGTTGCGCGAAAACCTGTCGCCGCGGCAAACCCATGTGGTGGCCCTGTCCAAACCCACCGACCGCGAGGCAGGCCAATGGTATTTCCAGCGCTATATCAAACACATGCCCACCGCAGGCACCATGACAATATTTGACCGCAGCTGGTACAACCGCGCCGTCGTGGAAACGGTGTTCGGGTTTTGCACCGCCGATCAACGTGCAAAATTCATGGATCAGGTGGTGCCCTATGAACAAATACTGGTGCAAGAGGGCATCACATTGGTCAAATTGTGGCTGAACATCGGTCAGGCCGAACAACTGCGCCGGTTTCTGGCCCGTGAAACCGACCCGCTGAAACAATGGAAATTGTCGCGCATTGATGTGGACGGGCTGCACAAATGGGATGCCTATTCCGATGCGATCCGCGATACATTATCGCGCACCCATCACGATGCAGCACCTTGGGCGGTTGTGCGATCCGATGATAAACGCCGCGCCCGGATTGCGGCCCTGCAACAGATCCTGTTGCAATTTGACTATACCGGTCGCGATCTATCGGCCATCGGTGACATGGATCCCCAGATCACCGGCGGGCCCGAGGTTTGGCATGTCTAAACGCGGCTATCACCACGGGAACCTGAAACAGGCCTTGGTGGATGCGGCCCTGGATCTGATCCGCGCCAAGGGCCCCACAGGGTTCACCCTGTCCGAGGCCGCAAAACAGGCAGGCGTGACCCCCGCCGCCGTTTACCGCCATTACGAGGGCCGCGAAGATTTAATCGCCGAAGCCGCATTACAGGGCTATGAAATCTTTGCCGATGTGATGGAACACGCCTATGATCATGGACAACCCTCGGCGCTGACGGCCTTTGAACGTACGGGCCGCGCCTATCTGGCCTTTGCCCGTCAATATCCAGGCCATTATATCGCCATGTTCGAAAGCGGCGTTTCCACCAATCGCACCCCCGATCTGGCCCGCGCCAGCCAAAAGGCCCGCGGCGTCCTGGATTTGGCGGCCCACAATTTATGCGACCGCATTCCCGCCGACCGCCGCCCCCCCGCGACCATGTTTTCCGCACATATCTGGGCCATGTCGCATGGCGTCGTGGAATTGTTCGCGCGCAATTCCCCCGGAACCGTCAGCCCCTTTAACCCCGAGGATTTGTTGGAAACGGGGATTGGGGTGTATTTGCGCGGTTTGGGAATTTTGGATCGCGATTGATCGCTATTGCGTTTCTTGCACAATCACCAACTGGCGTTCTGATGCGCCTTGCGCGTATATTAAGGCCGCCTGATAGGCGTCTGATTTATAACAATTTTCCGCCGCCTCTAAACTGGGAAAGCGCACAACGACATGGCGTTCATGCGCTGTTCCCTCTAGCTGGCGATGGGCCCCACCGCGCGATAGAAACACACCACCATATTCGGCAATGACATCCACCGCGCGCGTGGCATAGGATTTATAGGCCTCGGGATCCGTCACGATCACATGCGAAATCCACAAGGCCCCCATATTATTGCACCGCAGCCTTGGCCGCCGCGATTGCAGCATCGGCCTGTGTGGCATCCGATCCGCCACCTTGGGCCATATCAGGGCGGCCACCGCCCCCCTTGCCACCCAATTCAGGCACGGCCGCCTTGACCAAATCAACCGCGGACACGCGCGCGGTCAAATCATCGGTGACACCGGCTGCGACGGCAACCTTGCCGCCCGTATCGGCGATCAGCAAAATCGCAGCAGAGCCTAGGCGCGTTTTATGTTCGTCGATCAAGGCGGGCAAATCTTTGCCCGACACGCCGGACAACACCTGCGCCAGGAATGGAACGCCGTTGACATCCTGCGCCTCGGCGGCACCTGCACCACCAGAACCGCCCGCCATTGCCAATTCGCGGCGCAACTGGGCCACTTCGTTTGCCAAGGCCTTGCGTTCATCAATCAGGGATTTGACCCGTGCCGACACATCGCCTGCGTTCGATTTCAAATCGGCTGCGATGGCCGACAGGGTGTTTGATTGCGATTTCAGGTGGCGCATCGCGTCGATGCCTGTCAATGCCTCGATCCGGCGAACACCCGCGGAACTGGCGCTGTCGGACAACAGGACAAAGGCCCCGATATCGCCCGTTTGGCGCACATGCGTGCCACCACACAGTTCCAATGAATAGGTGTTTTTGCCAACTCCCTTGCCAGATCCATCCAATGTGCCCATGGATACAACGCGAACCTCGTCACCATATTTTTCCCCGAACAGGGCCTGCGCGCCCAAGGCACGGGCATCATCCGGGGTCATAATGCGGGTTTCAACGCGGGTGTTTTGACGAATAAACGCGTTTACTTCGTCCTCGACCCGTGTCAATTCGGCATCTGACATCGCCTTGGAATGACTGAAATCAAACCGCAAACGATCGGCCGCGTTCAATGACCCACGCTGGGCCACATGATCGCCCAAGGCACGTCGCAACGCTTCGTGCAGCAGGTGTGTGGCCGAATGGTTCGCACGAATGGCGGTGCGGCGGTCGTGATCGACATGCAATGCAGCGCCCTGACCCACCGACAATTCGCCCTGATCGATCCGGGCAATATGGATAAACACACCCGCCACCTTTTTCGTGTCGGTCACCGTTGCGATGGCACCATCGGTTTTGATGGTCCCTGTGTCGCCAACCTGACCGCCCGATTCTGCGTAAAACGGCGTTTGGTTCAACACGATCTGAACTTCATCCCCCGCCTTGGCGGTGGTGATCTGGTCCGATCCTTTGACGATCGCCGCAATCTGGCCTTCGGCGGTTTCGGTGTCATAGCCTAAGAAATCGGTTGTGCCGTGTTTATCGGCCACATCGAACCAGATTGTGGCATCCGCCGCCTCGCCCGATCCGGACCACGCGGCGCGCGCCTTGGCTTTCTGTTCGGCCATGGCGGTTTCGAACCCGTCGGTATCAACGCTGCGGCCCTTTTCGCGCAGGGCGTCTTGGGTCAAATCCAAGGGAAATCCATAGGTGTCGTACAGTTTGAACGCCGCCGCCCCAGGTAAGGGCGCATCATCAGATAGGTTGGACAATTCGTCGTCCAACAATTTCAAGCCGCGATCCAGCGTTTGTTTGAACCGTGTTTCCTCTTGCAGCAGGGTTTCCTGAATCAGGGCCTGTGCCTGACCCAATTCGGGATAGGCCGCCCCCATTTGTTGCACCAGCGCAGGCACCAGTTGGTGCATCACCGGATCCTTGGCCCCCAACAAATGCGCATGCCGCATCGCGCGGCGCATAATACGGCGCAGCACATAACCGCGCCCATCGTTTGACGGCATGACCCCATCGGCAATCAAAAACGACGTTGATCGCAGGTGATCAGCAATCACGCGGTGGTGCGTTTTGCCGGGACCATCGGGATCGGAACTGGTCGCATTGGCCGATGCCTCGATCAGGGACCGGATCAGATCGGTGGAATAGTTGTCGTTGGTGCCCTGCAACAATGCCGCCACGCGTTCAATGCCCATTCCTGTGTCAATCGACTGGTTGGGCAGGTCAATCATTGACCCGTCTTCGAACTGTTCGGACTGCATAAACACAAGGTTCCAGATCTCGACGAACCGATCACCGTCCTCTTCGGGTGAGCCGGGAGGGCCGCCCCAGTATTTTTCGCCATGATCAAAGAAGATTTCCGTGCAAGGCCCGCAGGGACCCGTTGGCCCCATCATCCAGAAATTGTCATTGGTGGGAATGCGGATGATGCGATCATCCGATAGGCCCGCCACCTTTTTCCAGATCTCGGCCGCTTCGTCATCGGTGTGATAAACGGTGACCAGTAACCGATCCTTGGGGATGTCCAATTCGCGGGTGATCAGTTCCCATGCAAAGGGGATGGCGTCCGTTTTGAAATAATCGCCGAACGAAAAATTGCCCAACATTTCGAAAAATGTGTGGTGACGTGCGGTATAGCCGACGTTGTCCAAATCGTTGTGTTTGCCACCGGCGCGCACGCATTTTTGCGCGGTTGTGGCGCGTTTGTAATCACGGGTTTCGACCCCGGTAAACAGGTTTTTGAACTGAACCATACCCGAATTTGCAAACATCAACGTAGGATCATTGCGCGGCACCAAGGGGCTGGATGGCACAATTTCATGGCCCTGTTTGGCAAAGTAATTCAGAAAGGTTGACCGAATTTCGTTTAGCGATGTCATTGCCGTTCTTTCTATGCGTTTTCAATTAAACCCGACATATACCCCCTAATTCGCCTTGTCCACAGGTGGCAGGGGTTCAAAACAAAAAACGCGCACCCAAGGGCGCGCGTTTTGATCCAAAATGATCCTTGGGCCTTAGGCCTCCATCACGTCGTCATCGCCGTCGGATATGTCGAATTCCAAACCATGGGCCGCGCGGATTTTATCTTCGATATCCAGGGCAACACTGGTGTTTTCGCGCAGATAGGTTTTGGCGTTTTCACGCCCCTGCCCGATACGTTCGTCGCCATAGCTGTACCATGCGCCCGATTTATCGACCACACCAGCTTTGACACCCAAATCAAGGATTTCGCCAGTTTTTGAAATACCCTCGCCATACATGATGTCGAATTCGACCTGTTTAAACGGGGGCGCCACTTTGTTTTTGACGACTTTGACGCGTGTTTGGTTGCCCACAACTTCGTCACGGTCCTTGATGGCCCCGATGCGGCGAATGTCCAAACGGACCGAGGAATAAAATTTTAGCGCGTTCCCGCCTGTTGTGGTTTCCGGGCTGCCAAACATAACGCCAATTTTCATACGGATTTGGTTGATGAAAATAACGGTACAATTTGTGCGATTGATCGAGGCGGTCAGTTTGCGCATCGCCTGCGACATCAAACGTGCCTGAACGCCCACGCTGCTGTCGCCCATGTCGCCTTCTAGTTCCGACTTCGGGGTCAAGGCCGCAACCGAATCGACCACAACCATATTGACCGCGCCCGAGCGCACCAAAGTGTCGGTGATTTCCAAGGCCTGTTCGCCCGTGTCGGGTTGCGAAATCAGAAGTTCGTCCAGATCAACCCCCAGTTTGCGCGCATACATTGGGTCCAAGGCATGTTCCGCGTCGACAAAGGCACAGACGCCACCTTTTTTCTGCTCTTCAGCGATACAATGCAGGGTCAGTGTTGTTTTCCCTGAACTTTCAGGGCCATAGATTTCGACGATCCGCCCCTTGGGCAGGCCACCGATGCCCAATGCGATGTCCAATCCCAGCGAACCGGTCGATGTCGACCCGATTTCCTGGATCGGATTGTCGCCGCCCAGTTTCATAATCGACCCCTTACCGAATTGGCGTTCGATCTGGGCCAATGCGCTGTCTAGGGCTTTTTGCTTTTCCGCGTTTTTTTTGTCAGTCATTGATAAAAGGTCTGCCATTTGTGAATTCGTCCTACTTATTTCACAGCAATCGACATTCGGCAATCGCATGTTTGTTCTACTCTTGTTCTCTTTATCAGACTAAAACTAGAACATTTCAAGATAAATTTTATAAAAATTATACTTTCACATAAAGTTTAACAAAGGGTATACATAAACACAGGCCTCTGCGGGGATGAATAGGTGATTGTATTTATTAAAGAAAACTTGGCAATTCTGGCCAACCCCAAAACGGGGACCACAGCATTAGAACGCGCCATTGGGAATAATGCCGATCTGGTTGTGCGCAATCCCAGCGAAATGAAACATTTCACAATCGGCCAATTTAATTTTCGGTTCCGTGCCATGTGTGAAAAATTCGGGCACGCCCCGATGGAAACCATGTGTTTGCTGCGCGAACCGGTGGATTGGCTGGGCAGCTGGTATCGATACCGCCAGCGCGACGACGTGGCAGGTCAGCCCGTTTCAACCCGGGGGATCAGTTTCGATCAATTTGTACAGGGATATTTGGCGGACAAACGCCCCATGTGGGCCGATGTCGGCGATCAGGTCAAATTTGTCACGCCAAAATCGGGGACGCCTGGTGTCGATTATCTGTTCCAATACGAACAATTGCCCCTTGCCATCGAATTTTTACAGGACCGATTGCCCCATCTGGCCCCGCAACTGCAGTTGCCGCGCACCAATTTGTCGCCAAAGGCGGATTTGACATTGGCCCCCGCGACGCGGCGGGCATTGGAACGTGACTGCGCGGATCAATTCGACCTGTGGCACGCTGTTGAATTGTAACAGGCCACCTGTGACCCAAACGCTAGGATTGCATCTGTTTTTGCACCGTTTCCGTCAGGCGTTCCAATGAAAACGGTTTGGGAAAGAACACCGAATTCGGAACGCTAGCCTGCTGGGTTTCCAAAACATCCTCGGCGTAGCCCGATACAAATACAACGCGCGTCTCTGGACGATTGACCAATGCCTCTTTGACCCAACTGGGGCCATCGCGGCCCGGCATGACAATATCCGTCACAAAGACATCGATGTGCAAATCGGGGTCTGTCAACCGCTCTAACGCCTCTTCGGCGCAAGATGCCTCAATCACATCAAATCCGCGTAATTTCAGCGCACGCGCAGCAAAGGTTCGCACGGGCGCTTCGTCCTCGACCAATAAAATCACCCCCCCTGAGAATTTAACATTTTTCGGGGGATTGGCGGCCTTTGACGGGGTCAACTGCGCTTTGGGTGCATCGAATGCGGGGAATATCAGGCGAAATTCTGTGCCCTGCCCGACCTGACTTTCGACAAAAATATAGCCACCGGTTTGTTTTATGATGCCATAGGCGGTGGACAATCCCAACCCCGTGCCTTCGCCTGTGCGTTTGGTGGTGTAAAAGGGTTCAAATATCTTGGCCAATTTGTCCGCGCTGATCCCACAGCCCTGATCCGCCACACGGATTGATACATACTCGCCCACTGGAATGGTGACGCGATCATGGCGCAAGGGTGTGTCCAGCGTCAGGTTTTGCGTGGAAATTTGGATCACACCCCCATCGGGCATGGCGTCACGGGCATTGACCACAAGGTTCATAAAGACCTGTTCCAACTGACGTTTATCAGCACGCACCGTTTTTAGATTGGGATCATGTTTCAAATCCAGCTCGACCTTTTCGCCGACCAAACGATTTAACAGATGGGTCAGATCAGCCAAAGTGTCGCGCATATCCAAGGCTTCGGGGCGCAGGGTTTGTTTGCGCGAAAACGCCAAGAGTTGTGACACCAATGCCGCTGCGCGATTGGCATTTTGGTTAATCTGCACCAAGTCGGCATAATCTTGGGATTGACCATCATGGCGCAGCAACATCAAATCGCAATGCCCTGAAATCGCGGTCAAAAGGTTGTTGAAATCATGAGCAACACCACCGGCCAATTGTCCAATCGCCTGCATTTTCTGGCTTTGAACGAATTGTGCCTCTAGGGTTTTTAATTCGGTCGCATCCGAGAGAACCGCGATTAACCCGACCTCGCCGTCTAGGGTGATCTTGTTTAACACAACCTGAACAAAGACTTCTCGGTCTTTGCGCGCAAGGCGCAGAAATTCGGGATGATTTATACCCCGCCCCTCGATCGCATCGGCCAACCAATCGGGGATGGACCGGCCCAAACCTTCGAACAGGTTTTGCAATAACACCTCTTGGTTGGGATCAATCGACAGCAATTCGCAGGCGGGACGATTGGCGCGAAAAATCACACCCTGCGCCGTTAGTTTGATCATCGGCACGGGCAGTGCATCAAAATCCCCCGCGGCCCCGTCGCGTCGCATTCAGTGTCGGGGGGCAAAAAATAAAGTTCGCGCACCATATCCAAGGGGCGCGACATCACCACAAATGTTTTGGCCCCCTGCCGGGTTTCAAGCGTATTGTTGACCCCGTATGCAATCGGTTTTGCGCCGCAGATATCATGCAAATGCGTGATCTGTGTACCAAACAGGTCCAATGCGGATTGGTTCATCTCTAGAACATCGCCTGCCTCGGTCACCCGCATGATGCATAATTTTGGTAACGTTCCCGTGCCGATCGCATCATATCCCGTTGGATCCACACGCCAAAAAATTCGCCCCCGATCATGACGCCATGCAGAAATACGGATATATCCGCTGTCTTGTAATACTATCGCTTCGGCAAAGGGGGACATATCCAGCCGTGCGATCAGGTCTTGAATACTGGCCTCGGCACCGGGGGCCAGTATGTCAAACCAGTCAAACACAAATCCCCCAAGCCCCTGTTTGGTTTGCATCAATCCAGACTTGTTGCTGTACCAAATACGGCCCAAACGATCGCTGACGAAACAGGGGTTTTGATCGGATTGAAAAAACAACACCAGATCGCGCAGTTTGCGCCGCGCCGTCCACAGTTCCAATGCCCCGTGAATAAGGGGCATCGGCGCAAAAAAGGCCAAGAACATCACCGCAAACCCAAAGGCGGGCACCGTGCCATAATCCGCGCTGACATACCATACCGAGGCCGCAAAGAGTGCCACGACAATCGTTGCAATCGCCCCACTGTGAAACGTTGGCCGCGCGATAACATGGGCCAAAGCTGACTGTGCCTGCATCCATCCCTCCTGCATGTGTCGGGTCAAGTTTGGGCGATAAAGGTTAATATGCCCTTAACCATATTAGCAGTTCGGGGACCCGTTCTTAGACGGCAACTTGTGTCAGGCGTGCCACAAAAAAACCGTCGCCTAAGGCATCGGGATAAAACTGATGGCAGTCTTGGATCTGCCACCGGGGATGTTCGCGGCAAAATGCGTGCAGTTGGTCCGTGTTTTCATCGTCTAACACGGAACACGTCGCATAGATCAGCTGCCCGTTTGGCCCCACATGATGCTGGGCCGCGCGTAAAATCTGCGCCTGCAGCGGCAAAAGCGCATCAAATTTGGCCGCGTCCAGGCTGTGTTTGCCATCAGGATCACGCCGCCATGTCCCAGACCCCGAACAGGGGACATCACAAAACACAACATCATAATCATGTGACAATTCGGACGTATTTTCAAAAACTTGGATGGGATGCCCTGCCCGGGCGGCACGATCAGGGATGGTCGCCATCCGCGTGGCGTTAGCATCATGCGCCGTGACATTGCCCCCAGTCCACGCGGCCAAGGCCAATGATTTGCCCCCACCGCCTGCGCAGTAATCCAGAATGCGTCCGCCCGAATTGCGTGGCAAAACCAGCGCCGAAAATTGCGATGCGGCGTCTTGGGGTTCAATCCAGCCCTGTTTGTATGCATGACACTGCGACAATGCCCCACTGCGGCCCGAAATGATCAGCGCCGTTTCGACCTGCGGGTGCAGCGCCGCTGTGATCCCGTCCTGTGCCAGACTGTCACAGACCTGTTCGCGGGTCGTTTTGGCCACATTGACGCGCACGAAAACAGGGGCCGGATCGCGCAGCGATTGCGCAACCGACTGCGCCCGATCACCCAGCCGTGCGCACCAATGATCCCAGAGCCAATCCGGAATATCGCACGATTGTGCATCTGTTTGGGTGGGATGGAATGTCCGTTCATCATCCGTCAGTGACGCGGGCGCATGACCGCCGCCACCGAACAGGACGTCCAAATCCGCATCTTGTTGCATCAACACACCGCGCAGGATGTCGCGCCCCGTGTGTCCGCCAGACACCGCCTGCGCCGAAATCCACCGCCGGCGCGCGGTATAGACCAGATCGCGCACCGCTGCACGGTCTTTGGACCCTGCAAAGCGGGACGCACGCGCCCAGCGTGTCAACGCCGTTTCGGTGCGCTGACCGGCGATAATTTGATCACAAATCTCAATCGCCGCAGCGACGCGCGCAGCCGGTGTCATGGATTAACCAACCCGATAATTCGGGCTTTCGCGGGTGATTTGCACGTCGTGGACGTGGCTCTCTTTTAGTCCGGCGCCGGTGATCTTGACGAAACTGCTGTTTGTGCGCATGTGATCGACCGTGGGCGCACCCGTATATCCCATCGCGGCCCGCAATCCGCCCACCATTTGGTGGATGACGGATCCTGCAGGTCCTTTATAGGGGACCTGACCTTCGATCCCTTCCGGGACCAATTTGTCAGATGCCGCGTCTTTCTGGAAATACCGATCCGCCGATCCACGCGCCATTGCGCCCAGCGATCCCATACCGCGATAGGCCTTGAATGACCGGCCCTGGTATAAAATAACCTCGCCCGGGGATTCGTCAGTGCCTGCAATCATGGACCCGATCATGGCACAGGATGCGCCCGCGGCAATCGCCTTGGCAAAATCGCCAGAAAATTTAATGCCACCATCGGCAATGATCGGAATGTCGCCCGCGGCAGACACGCAATCCATGATCGCGGTCAATTGGGGCACACCCACGCCTGCGACCATCCGCGTGGTACAGATGGATCCCGGGCCGATGCCCACCTTGACCGCATCTGCGCCGGACCCGATCAGGGCCTTGGTCGCCTCGGCTGTGGCGACGTTGCCGGCGACCACTTGCACATTGGGATAGGCTTTCTTGGCGCGTTCAACCGCTTGGGCCACGCCGGCGGAATGGCCGTGTGCGGTGTCAATGACAACCAAATCCACGCCCGCATCTATCAACGCCTCGGACCGTTCAAATCCCGCGTCGCCTGTGGTGGATGCGGCCGCAACCCGCAACCGGCCCAGATCATCCTTGCACGCGGTGGGAAACAACACCGATTGTTCCGTATCCTTAAGCGTCAACAATCCGGTCAGTTTGCCACTGCCATCGGTGACCAACAGTTTTTCGATCCGGCGTTCTTTCATTAAATCAATGGCCTGCGCCCGATCGGCAGGTTCCGTTAAGATCGCCAGATTATCAGATGTCATCATCGCGGACACCGGCGTTTTGTCATCCTGCGCAAAGCGCATATCGCGGTTGGTCACAATGCCCAGAACCCGACCCTGATCATCGACCACGGGGAACCCCGACACGTTATAGCGCGCGCGCAATTCCATCGCATCGGCGCGGGTTTGATCGGGGCGCAGAGTGATGGGGTTATAAACAATCCCGCTTTCGAACCGTTTGACGCGGCGCACCTCTTGGGCCTGGCCTGCGATGTCGAAATTGCGGTGAATGACCCCCATGCCGCCCGCCTGGGCCATGGTGATTGCCATGCGGGCCTCGGTCACGGTATCCATCGCCGAACTGAGCAATGGAATGTTCAACGAAATTGATTTTGTCACACGGGTCCGCGTGTCAGCGGTCGATGGCATTACATCGGACGCAGCTGGCACCAAAAGAACATCATCAAAGGTTAAAGCCTCGCGAATCTGCATCAGGAATCCTTTTCATGGCAGGGAACACTTGGCGATTTTCTATTTCATGTTTGGTTCAAAAAGGAAAGGGCGTGCGGCGAAAAAGTCGCAGATAGCGGCTTTGCCCCTTGCACATAGGGGCAGATCAACGCACAGTCCCGCGCAAACTGTGAAAAGGATCGCATCAATGTTGGAATGGATCGTGCTCGTTGTGGCCGCCTTTGCTGCGGGTGTGTTGAACACAATCGCAGGCGGCGGCAGTTTCCTGACCTTTCCTGCACTGGTCTTTGCCGGTCTGCCGCCAGTGGCCGCCAATGCCACCAGCGCGGTGGCTGTGTTGCCGGGATATTTGTCGGGAACATTGGGATTTGCCAAGGAACTGCGTGCCTTTGATCGTGCGTTGTTGATCCGTTTGACGGGTTGGACGCTGGCAGGCGGTTTGGTGGGGGCTGGCCTGTTGATGGCATCGTCCAATCAGGCGTTTTCCATGCTGGTGCCCTTTTTGTTGCTGGGGGCCACAGGCGTTTTTCTGTTTTCCAAGCAATTGCGCGCATGGGCGGAACAAAATGCCCGCACGATTGCGCCCTATGGGGCAATCGGGCTGGTCATGGTGACAATTTATGGCGGCTATTTCAACGGGGGATTGGGCATCGTTTTGCTGGCGCTGTTTGCGCTGTGGGGGATGCAGGACATTCACCAAATGAATGGGCTGAAAAACTGGCTATCCTTTGCGCTGGCTGTGATATCAGTGGCGGCCTTTGCCTTTGGCGGGTTGGTCCATTGGCCACAGGCGATCGTCATGATGATTGCCGCCACCATCGGCGGATATGCCGGGGCGCCCATTGCGCGCGCCCTGCCCGCCAATGCCGTTCGCTGGATCGTGATCATCGTCGGTCTGGGCATGAGCGTGATTTTTTTCTATCGTCTGGTGCAAGGCGCCTGAATTTCAACAAACCCCAGCTGAGACCATAATGAAACATCTAAAAACACTGACCCTAATCGGAGCTGTCCTAATGACCCTAACCAATGACCCCACCCCCGCCCAAGCGGCCGAGTTGCAGATCGAAGTGACCCAAGAGGGCACCGGCACCGTCGCGGAAAATGGTATGCAGGTTCAGGTTCATTACACCGGCACATTGCAGGACGGCACCGTGTTCGACAGTTCGCGCAATCGCGGTGAACCGCTGGCCTTTGTTCTGGGCGAAGGCCGTGTGATCAAAGGTTGGGAACAAGGCATTGCCGGCATGCGTGTGGGCGAAAAACGGATCCTGACCATTCCGCCCGAATTGGGCTATGGCGCGCAAGGCGCCGGTGGTGTGATCCCACCCAATGCGACCTTGGTGTTCGACGTTGAATTGATGGGCGCCGTTGCGGCCCCGAAACTGACCGATATCGGCGTGGATGACATGATCGCCGCGCAGAAAAACGGTGCGCTGATTATCGATATCCGCCGTCCCGAAGAATGGGTTGAAACCGGAATCCTTGAGGGGGCGAAAACGATCACCGCATTCACCGAAACCGGCGGGCTGCATCCTGAGTTTCAGGCCAAATTTTTCGAATTAATCCCATCGCCCGACACCGAAGTGATCCTGTATTGCCGCACGGGCAATCGCACAAATATGTTAGGCCAAGCGCTGGTACAACAGGTGGGATTGACCAATGTCAAACATCTGGAACCCGGAATTGTCGGGTGGACCCAGTCTGGTCAGGCGACAGTCCCCTACGCCAAGTAACAAAAAATAAACGGGCTGGGCGATACCGCCCAACCCGTTAGCAGGGAAGGATGGTCAAGACAGCTAACAAACTCTGACCATGAACCGATTGTGTCACACGAAACCACCCGACACATTGATCCAGATCAATAAACACCAATTTTTACTAAATTATTTGCTCGCATCGGCCTATCCCTTTGGGACACTATCAATCTGTAAAAGGTTGTGAAAGATTGTCGTTTAGATAATTATCAGACACAGGTTGGATCAAAGGTATGTTGCCAGTACTACGCGCACTTAGCAAATGGACACAGGTCACGCCCCATAAACCAACCCCCACCCCACCGGCCAAAGAATTCCGACTGGTCAAAAAAGAAACTCATTTTGACACCTCGGATCAAGTGAAACGTTTTTTGCCGGATATTCTAGGGCGGGCCTTGGCGCGGTGTTGGATTGACCGTGGGTTTATGACCGAATTTTTACAAGACCCCAAAGGTGTCTTGGCCAGCTATGCTGTGTTTTTGCCGGAAAACGTCACGATCGAAATCGAAACCGAAGGCGTCACACGCCCCAAGGTAGTTGTGTATGAAATCAGCCCCGCCCCCACCAAGCCCTAAACATGAAACCGCCAGTTCCAGAAACTCTATTGAAA
>CAJXSD010000034.1 GCA_913060475.1 uncultured Paracoccaceae bacterium
ATGCCAGAACGGATGCGTTTTGACACCCGATGCGCGCGGGCCAGGTTTTGGGTAAAGACCCCTGATCCCAATCCAAATTCGGTGCAGTTTGCCATGGCGATTGCCTCGTCTTCGGTGTCAAAGGGGACCAGTGACATAACAGGGCCAAACATTTCCACGTCAAGCGTTGCGATTGTATGGGATGGGCATTCTACCAAAGTGGGGGGCATATAATTGCCCGCCCGATCCAGGGGGGTTCCGCCAAAATGAATGATGCCGCCTTGGGTGTTCGCGGTGTCTAGCGTGGCCGTGATTTTATCAATTTGCGACCGTGTGCACAGTGGCCCCATATGGGTTTGCGATGCCAAGGGGTCGCCCACAATAATGCCCGCTGATTTTTCGCGGATGTTTTCGATCAGTTTGCCCAAAATCGACCGATGCACCAACCCCCGCGATCCTGCAACGCAGGACTGCCCAGATGCGCCAAAATTCGCAGCAATCAATCCGTTCGCTGCACTGTCCAAATCCGCGTCATCAAACACCAAAATGGGCGATTTCCCCCCCAATTCCAATGTTGTCACGGCAAAGTTTTCGGCCGAATTTCGCACCACATGTCGGGCCGTTTCGGGACCACCTGTAAATGCGATCCGATCAATGCGTGGATCACGGGTCAGGGGGATCGCGCAATTTTCTGCGTCGCCCGTGATGACGGACACAACACCTTTGGGAAATCCGGCTTGGTCGATCAGTTTGGCAAATTCCAACATTGGAACAGGCGCGATTTCCGATGCCTTTAGGATGACGCTGCAACCGGCGGCCAATGCGGGGCCCAGTTTGGTTGCGGCCAAGAACATTTGTGCATTCCACGGCACAACAGCTGCCACAACGCCAATGGGCATGCGGGATGTAAAAACATGCATGTCTGGTTTGTCGATGGGTAAAACAGCGCCTTCGATTTTATCAGCCAGACCAGCGTAGTAGCGGTAGTAATCTGCGACATAGCCCGTTTGCGTTGCGGTTTCGGCCAGCAATTTGCCGCTGTCCATCGTTTCCAACCGGCCCAAATCTGCCGCATGGGTTTGGATCAAATCGGCAAGACGATACAACAGTTTCCCGCGCTGCGTTTGGGTCATGTCACGCCATTCTGGGTCGTCTTGGGCGCGCACCGCAGCTGCGATGGCGCGATCCACATCTTGGGGGGATGTGCAGGCAAAACTGGCCCAGTCCAGACCCGTTGCGGGATTGATACTGTTGGCGCGGACCCCTGTGGACCCGTCACAGAATGCGCCATCGATGTACAGTTGAAAATGGGGCTGTGTCATAAATCCATCCTTAGGCAAATGCGGGCATAACGTCGTTGATAAAGCGTTGCAGAGATTTTTTCTTGCGATCAAAGCTCATGCCGCTGTCGATCCAGAATGAAAATTCATCATAGCCCAGATCCTGATATCGTTTCAAACGGTCGATGACCTGCGCGGCGGTGCCAATGGTCAGGTCGCGGGCAATATTGTCGCGTGTGATCATGGTGTTATTTGCAATATCTTGGTCGGATAGTTGTTCGATTAACCCCTGTTTGACGGGGCGTTTGTTTTGGAACCATGCGCCAAAGTAATTGTAAAACCGATGCAATTCATCCACCGCCTGCGAAACATCGTCGTCATCCTTCCCGACATAGGTGTGATGCAGCAACATGATTTTTGGCGCCTTGCTGGGGTGTTTTGCGCGCGCGTCATTAAACCGCTGCATCAGGGTTTCGATTTCGGCCATACCCTGCCATAGGGGTGTGACCTGAACGTTGAAATCCTGGGCCACGGCAAATTCGTGGCTGTTTGGATCGCGTGCAGCAATCCAGATGGGGGGGCCATCTGGTTGTACCGGTTTCGGGGTCGATGTGGTTTCGGGGAACTGGAAAAATTCGCCCTTGTGCGCATAATCCCCCTGCCACAATTTACGCAAAGCAGGGGCAGTTTCGCGCATGCGCTGCCCTGCCTCCCACGCATCAAGACCGGGCATGATGCGTTCGTATTCATAGCTATAGGCCCCGCGGGCAATCCCGATTTCCAACCGGCCCTTGGTCATCAAATCCGTGGCCGCCGCTTCTCCGGCCAATGCAATGGGGTGCCAAAACGGCGCGATCACAGTGCCCGTGCCCAGACGGACATTTTTCGTGTGATGGGCCAAATCGACCAACGACAAAAACGGATTGGGCGCGATGGTAAATTCCATACCGTGGTGTTCGCCGGTCCATATGGCACGCATACCGCCGTCATCGGCAATTTTGCACAGTTCAATGAATTCATCATACAGCTGCTGGTGCGGTTGGCTGTCGTCGATGCGTTCCATATGGGCAAAAAGTGAAAATTCCATGTTATGGTCTTTCGTCATGAGAGTGGATATCGCCGCTGTGATCGTAGCCCACATACAGGTTGAAATGTCCTGTTGCGCGTTCGATCGCATAGCGGGCCAGCATTGCAGAATGTGCAGGGGACGCGACCTTGATCTGGTCCAGATCCGCGATGGGGATCAATGTGCCTGCGCTGTCCGGCGGGGCGGTCGTGGCATGCGCCTGAATATAGGTGTATCGCCGCCCACTGGCACGGTCGGTGTAAATTGAAAACACCTTGCCCAGTTTGGCCCCAAGACCAAGCGTGTCGCACAAGGCCATCAGGTTTTGCCGTGCGGATGTATCGGGGGTCGTTTCAACCTGTGGCAAGGACCAGAAATCGTGACTGCGCTGCATCAGGATTTTGCCATCATATTCGATGATCGCACCGGCAATCTGGGGGGTATTGGGATGGGCCGTTGCGGCGTCGCGTTCCATGCCGAGGCTGAAAAAACGTCCTGCTGAATACCCCAAGCCCAAGGCATCGCGTTGGGAAAAATCACGCACCTGACCCATTAAAACGATATGATCCCCAGCGGGCATGATGTGATGGGTGGAGCAGGAAAATTGCGCAATTGCGCCGTCAATGACGGGGATCCCATGGATATCGTCCGACCACGTAACGCGGGCGAACCGATCGCCTTTGTATCCGGCAAAGGTGTTTGCGACATCCTCTTGGCCTTCGGCCAGGATGTTGATTGCAAAATGGCTGCAATTGGCAAAGACGTCAAAGCTGGACAGGAATTTTCCCGGACAGACCAAAACCAGTGGCGGATCCATTGATACGGATGTAAATGAATTGGCCGTGAACCCATAGGCCGTACCATCCGCCCCCCGCGTTGTGACCACGGTGACACCTGTCAAAAATCGGCCAAAGGCCGCGCGTAACGTCTGCGGGTCAAAGGTCATGTTGGCAATCCTTTAGAAATGTTTGCAACTGTTCATGGACCTGTGGCGCATGGGTCATCGGCATCATATGTGCCGCGCCATCCACGATTGCGCCGCGCCCCGTTGGACACAGTTGGGCCATCTTGGCGGACATATCCGGCGTGGAATTGGGTTCGCACGATCCCGTTATAAACAGCGCCGGAATGGTCAAGTGGCGCAGTGTTTCGTCACTGGGGCCATCGTGATTGGCAAACACACGATAGGCCGCCAGATAGGACTTGAAATCCACGCGGTCCAGCCAATCACGGCAGGCAATGGCCGCCGGATCCGATAGGTCGTGAAACCAGCGCTGCAGCGTGGGGGTGGGATCCGCGCGGCCTGTATCGCGCAGCTGTTGCACGCGGGCGTTAATGGCCGTGCGGGCCGCGCTGGTGCGTTTGTAAATGGCGTTCATGGCCACAACTCCAGCCACCAATGGGTTGCGCGCGGCCAATTCAACGGCAATCATCGCCCCCATAGAATGGCCCATGACAATCGTGGGTTCGGTGATGCAGGGTAATATCCGGTCCACAAAATCGCCCAAATCGGGGTCCGCCGCCGCAATGGGTGCGCTGGATCCATGTCCGGGCATGTCCACGGCCGTTATGCGATACTGTTGACTCAACACAGCGATTTGTTCGGCCCAGGCCTCGGCGCGCAATCCGACCCCGTGGATCAGTAATATATGCGGGCCGTGGCCGCAGGTTATGGCCGACAGTCCGCCGACATCAGACCGCGGCTGGGTTGTCCAGATCATGTCCCAAATCCTTAAGATCCTGGTAACGGTCCCCAATGCGATGGTGCGGGCGTCCAGATGTTGCACCGCCCAGGACCACGACAATTTCATCGGCACGCGGGGCATCAGGGATTGAAAACTGGATTGTCAAATAATGCGACCGCCGCCCAGCATCGTTTTTGTCCATCAAGGGCACCATGATGGGCGCATCCGCCCCGCCGCGCGTATTGGTAAAGGCCAAATATGATTTTGCGCCCACAGCCTCGCGATAGAAATTGCCAAATCGCAGGGTGTGGATCAGGCCCGAAGCATGTTCCACCTCGCCATCAAGTCCGACCACGGCTGCCTTGCCATAGGCTTCGATGGCGTCGCCTGATCCGCCAGCCAGCGCGATAATGCGGTTGGTCATCATTTCACCCAAAATCGGGCCAAAGGCTTGGATTTCGGGTTTCAAATCCTCGACAAACCGTCCGGCCCAGGGGTTTTTGACCACCGCAGCCACGGCAAACATCCGCCATGGGCGCGCAGCGGGGCGGAACCCTTCGATCAGGATTTCTTCGTCATAGGTTACGATTTTACGAATTTCTGGTTGCATCGTTTTATGTCCTTTAGCTTGGGCCTAGGTGTCGCTGTTCCGGACATTTTTGACAAATTAAGAATTTCAAGGCATAGGTATTAGTAAATCTAATGATACGGTTATCCAATGGCCCAATCCTTGCCCCCAGTGAACTGGTTTCGCGTTTTTGAATCTGCGGCACGGCATTTGAAATTTACCGCCGCCGCCGACGAATTGGGAATTACACAATCGGCCGTCAGCCAACAAATTCGATTGCTGGAATTGCGGCTGGGCACGCAATTATTCGTGCGCCAACCCCGCCGATTGTCGTTAACGGATGCGGGGCGCAAATTGTTGCCGCAGGTTTCAAAATCGATCCAGTATTTGACCCAAGCGACAGAAATGTTTGATCTGGGCGCAGGGCAACAGGTGTTGACAGTGGCCACATCCGTCAGTGTTGCGCAATGGATCATCGCACCGAATTTGGCCGATTTTCAGGAAAAACACCCAGACCTGAAAATTCGACTGCTGTCGACCATCTGGGCCGATGATTTCAAATCCTCTGTATCAGATGTGGAAATTCGGTTCGGGTCACAGGCCCAGGTGGGGCAGGGTGCGATGCGGCTGTCGCCCGATGCGCTCTGCGCTGTTGCGCATCCCAGTTGCGATCCTTTGGCCCCACCCCGAAAATTGATTGAGGCCGTCGGCACAACACAGGGCTGGCGGCATTGGGCCGCGGAAAATCCGCAGTTTGACGTGCCCTCTGGGCCTGATGTTTTTGTGGATTCTTATGGCATGGCCATCACATTGGCACTGCAAAATGCGGGCATTGCCTTGGTCAGTTCGGTTTTGGTGCGGCCTCTGGTGCAATCGGGCGAATTGATTGAATTGGGCCAGCCTGTTCCCCTTCCCAGCGAAGGATATTTTTTGGCTGTAAATGACGCCAATCCCGCAGCACAGGCATTTCAAACGTGGTTTTTGGAATTACCGCATATCGCGGCCTAGGCCGGCGTGATCGGGCCGTTCCAGACATAAATCAAGGTGTGATCATCTGATTGATCGGTATCTGATGTAAACCCTGCCTTGACCAGGACGCGGCCGGATGCGGGGTTGTCGCGCCCCACGCCACCCGTTAACCGAACCCGCTGATTGGCGAACTGGGCGACCAAGCCTTGTAATATTTCTGAGGCATAGCCCTGTCCCCATTCCCGTTCGGCCAGCAGATATCCCAAATGGATGTGATCGGCCCTGTGCGGGGCGGCCAGGATCAGCAAACCAACCAGCTGCCCCTGCGCACGGGTGCTTATGGTGTAAACATCGCTTTCGCGGGCACGGTCTGTCACCCATTTATTGATGGCATTGGGCGTTTGCGGGGTTTGCAGCGATGGTGGTAAATGGGCCAAGACCGTTGGTGTCAGAAGGGGTAACAGATCGCGTTCCAACGGATCGCGCGTTTGTGGACCGTCCAGGGCATCGTGCCAGTGGCACAGCGTTAGACGATCTGTGTTGAATGATACCATGTCCATGGCACGGGTCCCCAAATTATTTCTAGATCTTATTGAAACTGGGCAATTGCCTGTTTCAACTGATCCACCGCAGTTTGGGATATATGGGTTTCTTTACAGATGGTGCAAGGCATCCGACAGGATGCATGCACATGCCGCAGACCGGCTTGCAGCACTGGCGTGACGGTTGCAGGGGTAATGCCACTGCCGGCCATGATATCGACCGCGCCCCCAGCGCTGCGCATCATTTTGCGCAAGGTGTCCATGCCCTCGGGCGCGGTTGCGGCGCCACCCGATGTCAAAATACGCCTGATCCCCAGATTTTGCGCAATCTCGACGCAATCGACGGGGTTGACGGATGCGTCGACTGCGCGGTGCAATGTGATGTCCAATCCGCGTGCGGCCTGACACAGCCGCTGCAGGGTTGCCTGATCTAGGGTGTTCTGTGGTGTCAGCACGCCAAAGACGACACCTGCAAATCCCGCGGATTTCATGGTTTGAATGGATGCAATCATTGTCGCAATTTCATCGGGCGAATACACAAAATCACCCCCGCGCGGGCGGATCATTGCATAAATGGGCACATCTGCCTGCCGGGCCTGTGCAATCAATTCTGGCGTCGGGGTTCGCCCGCCCTGATCCAAGGCGCTGCACAGTTCGATGCGATCCACACCCGCATCATTGGCCATCTGCAAACCCCGCAGATCGTCCACACAGATTTCCAGACTGATTGTCACGGCACCAAATACCCGACAAAGGATAAATCGTCCCCCAGCTGGATCAGATCACCGATGCGGTGGTTACGAATGTCCGTTAAATGCGCCAACCCCATGGTTGGGCCTGCGGGATGTCATTGCGGTTGCAGCGGGTGATGCCATCTTGTTGGCCGACAAAGCCCGCGCACAGGATGTCAAGCAGGCGGTTGACATCCTGCGTCAAAAAAACCTGTCGCAGGCCGATGAATTTATGTTGGATTACCGCCCTTGGGGATCCTTTGACCGGTTGGCGCGGGGCGAACGGTTTCAGGTCAAACAAATCCAGGTCAAACCGGGGGCAAAGCTGTCATTGCAAAGCCATCATCACAGATCTGAACATTGGATCGTGGTCGCTGGCACCGCCTGCGTGACGGTCAATGATCAGGTGTCGTTGATCAGCGAAGGTCAATCCATCTATGTGCCACTGGGGGCCAAACACCGATTGGAAAACCCAGGCAAGGTTCCCGTGATCTTGATCGAGGTGCAAACAGGCCGATACCTAGAAGAGGATGACATAATCCGATACGACGATGTATATGCCCGCGCCTAGGCCAGTTGCGACACCAGACCCGCGACAAAAACATAACGGCCGGTTTTCGCGATGCTGACCCATAGGATGAAACGGCCCAACGGTTCGCGCATGATCCCTGCAACAACGGTGATCGGATCGCCAATAATGGGGACCCAAGACAGCAACAGGGAAAACCGCCCGTACCGCGCATAAACGGATTGCGCGCGGGCCAAGGCGGCAGGGGATGCCGGAAACCATCTGTGATGTTGAAATTGCAACACGGACCGGCCCAACACCCAGTTGATAACCGATCCCAGAATATTGCCGATACTGGCAACGGCGATCAGCACAATGACCTGATCGGGGTGCTGTGTCAGGTGATAGGCCAGCACAGCTTCGGATTGTGCGGGCAGGAGGGTCGCCGCAATCAGCGCTGACATAAAGAGTGTTAGAGTGGCCAGTATCACGGCATGGTCCTATTTTACTGTCAATGGCGCGTTATCAGAAAAATTTCCCTAAGTCTTGGCAATATCCGCGCCTTGTGACTTATTTCATTTTCTACACTTGGATTTGTTCAAAAAACCGCGTTTATTTATCGACATTGGGCAGGCGGTCGCGGGATGCGTCTGATACGATTTAACAGCAGGATTACCATGACACATGTACAGTTGACCCATCTGGCCCGCCTTGAATCCGAGGCAATCCACATCATGCGCGAGGTTGTCGCCGAGGCGGAAAACCCCGTCATGCTGTATTCGGTTGGCAAAGACAGCTCCGTCATGCTGCATTTGGCGAAAAAGGCGTTTTACCCGTCACCGCCGCCGTTCCCGTTGTTGCACGTTGACACCACTTGGAAATTCCAAGACATGTATAAACTGCGCGACAAGGCGGCGCGCGATGCGGGCATGGAATTGCTGATCCATCACAACCCGGATGCGGTGGCGCAGGGGATCAATCCGTTTGATCATGGGGCGCTGCACACCGATATGTGGAAAACCGATGGGTTAAAACAGGCGCTGGACAAATGGGGGTTTGATGCCGCATTTGGGGGCGCACGCCGTGACGAAGAAAAATCACGCGCCAAGGAACGCGTGTTTTCATTTCGCACCGCGCAACATCGTTGGGACCCCAAGGCGCAGCGACCCGAATTATGGTCGCTCTATAATGCGCGCAAGGCCAAAGGCGAAAGCATGCGGGTGTTTCCCATTTCGAACTGGACCGAATTGGATATCTGGCAATACATTCATTTAGAGGGCATCGAAATTGTCCCGCTTTATTTTTCGGCCCCACGGCCAACGGTGGAACGGGATGGGTTGATCCTGATGGTTGATGATGATCGGTTCCCGCTGGCGCCGGGCGAAGAACCCGTCATGCGGTCCATTCGGTTTCGCACCCTTGGATGTTATCCCCTAACAGGGGCCGTTGAATCCCAGGCCAAGACATTGCCCGAAGTGATCCAAGAAATGTTGCTGACCACCACATCCGAACGCCAAGGCCGCGCGATTGATCATGATGCGGGCGCGTCCATGGAAATCAAAAAACAGCAGGGGTATTTTTAATGACTGATCAGGTTTACAAAACCGATGCCCTGATTGCGCAGGATATTGATGCCTATCTGGACCTGCATCAAAACAAAACCTTGTTGCGGTTTATCACATGTGGGTCCGTCGATGATGGCAAATCGACGTTGATCGGACGTCTGCTGTATGACAGCAAAATGATATTTGAGGATCAGTTGACACAGCTGGAATCCGACAGCAAACGCATGGGCACACAAGGCCAAGATATCGATTTTGCCCTGTTGGTGGATGGTTTGGCCGCCGAACGTGAACAGGGGATCACAATTGATGTGGCCTATCGGTTCTTTGCCACGGAAAAACGCAAATTCATTGTCGCGGACACGCCCGGTCACGAACAATATACCCGCAATATGGTGACGGGTGCATCCACGGCGGAATTGGCCGTTATCCTGATTGACGCACGCAAAGGGGTCCTGACACAGACCCGCCGTCACAGTTATTTGGTGCGTCTATTGGGTATCAAAAACATCGTCTTGGCCGTCAATAAAATGGATTTGGTGGGCTATGATCAGGCCACCTATGACCAAATCGTTGCCGATTATACCGAATTCGCGGCATCCATCGGGATCACCGATTTCAATGCCATTCCGATTTCAGGGTTCAAGGGGGACAATATCACCGCCCCCTCTGACAATACGCCGTGGTATGATGGCGTCAGCCTGATGGCCCATTTGGAAACCGTTGAATTGGATCAAAGCGCGGATCAAGCGGCTGATTTCCGCATGCCTGTGCAATGGGTTAATCGCCCAAATCTGGATTTTCGCGGGTTTTCGGGGAAAATCGTATCAGGTCAGGTGGCCGCGGGCGATGATGTGCGTATTTTACCGTCCGGCAAAACCACCCAAGTGGACCGCATTGTCACCATGGATGGCGATTTGCAACGGGCTGTGGCGGGCCAATCCGTCACCCTGACCCTGCGGGACGAAGTGGATTGTTCGCGTGGCCAGATCGTCACCGCCGCCAACAGCCCGCTTGAGGTTGCTGACCAGTTCGAGGCAACGGTTATTTGGATGGATGATGCGGCCATGATCCCTGGGCGCGCCTATTACCTGAAAATCGGGGCGCAAACGGTGTCGGCCACTGTGGCGCAGCCCAAGTATCAGGTCAACGTGAATACACTGGAACACACGGCTGTCAAAACGCTGGCTCTGAATGCCATTGGTGTGGCCACGGTGACCACGGATCGTGCCATCCCCTTTGCTGCCTATGCCGATAATCGCGAATTGGGCGGGTTTATTTTGATTGATAAAATGACCAATGCCACGGTTGGCGCTGGTCTGATCCATTTCGCGTTGCGGCGCGCGCAGAATATTCATTGGCAGGATACCGATATCACCCGCGACCACCACGCCAATCTGAAAAACCAAACGCCTGCGGTGGTCTGGATGACGGGCCTGTCCGGGTCGGGCAAATCAACGATTGCCAATGCGGTTGAACGGAAATTGGCACGGATGAACCGACATACATTTTTGTTGGACGGCGACAACGTGCGCCATGGTTTGAACAAAGATCTGGGCTTTACCGATGCGGATCGGATTGAAAACATTCGCCGCGTGGGCGAGGTTGCGAAACTGATGACCGATGCGGGGTTGATCGTGATCACCGCCTTTATTTCGCCGTTCCGGTCCGAACGCGATATGGTGCGCAACATGGTTGCGGATGGCGAATTCATCGAGGTGTTTATCGACACGCCCCTATCGGTCGCCGAACAGCGCGATGTCAAAGGATTGTACGCCAAGGCGCGATCGGGGCAGCTGAAAAACTTTACCGGGATTGACAGCCCCTATGAACCACCACAGGGCCCCGAAATCCACATCGATACGACCACCCTGTCTGTCGAGGCCGCGGCTGATTTGATCGCGGCGCGGATCATCGATCGTGATTAATGGCGCGCGCTGTTTAACCGCGTTTCGCGCATCATCATCGCCACGATCAGCCCCAGCAGGCTGGCCCCGATTAAAACGTAATAAATTGGGTTCAACGCGGTGACAACGGCCTGCGCCACGTCCGCTTGGACGGATTGGGGCAGGGCGGCCATGGTCATGGGGCCCAATTCGCTGGGATTAATTGTGACACCCTGCGGCAGGGCAGGTTCCAACCCCAGCGCAAAGATTGTACCAAAAACCGCCACGGCAATTGACCCGCCCACCTGTCGAAACATAACGCCAGACGCGGTGGCCGTGCCCATATGTTCGCGCGGTATGGCATTTTGCAGGGCGGTGGTAATCACGGGGAACACGCAGCCCATCCCCAGACCGACCGTAACCAACGACAGGCCAAATCCAAGGGTGGTCGTCTCTAGGGACAGTTGTGTCATGCTGGCCGCGCCAAGGCCCACCAAAATCAGCCCCATTATGGGCAGCATTTTGTAACGGCCCGTCCGCGACATGAATTGCCCGGCAAAGGTCGAACTGGTGATAATCCCCAAGGTTAGCGGGACCAGCATCAATCCTGATGTAGTTGGGGATTTGCCCAAGGCAATTTGCAGATAGATCGGCAAAAATGTGACCGATCCCAACATCACCGACCCCGCAATAAAGCTGATGATCGAGGTGGTGGTAAACACGTTTATCCGAAATAAATGCAGCGGCAAAATCGGCTCGGCCGCACGCTGTTCGGCCCAGATGAACACGGCCGTTGATGCAATGGACGTGACCAACAATCCCGATGCCAGGGGGGACGCCCAGGATATTCCATGCGCGCCAAGGCTGCTAAATAACGTCAAAGTGGCAAGCGCCAGTGTCAAAGTGACAGCCCCCAGCCAATCAATCGCATGTTTCACACGGTCGCCGCGTGGGGCAAAGCCGATGGTAAACCCGACCACCGCCAAAATACCAAAGGGAACGTTGATCAGGAAAATCCAATGCCAGCTTAGGTTTTGAACAAACCATCCACCCAGCAGGGGGCCGATAATGCTGGATGTCGAAAAAATGGCGGCAAACACGCCTTGGATTTTGCCGCGTTCACGCGGCGGGATCACATCGCCGATCACAGCTAGGGCCAGCACGAATAACCCGCCACCGCCCAGACCCTGCACCGCGCGCGCATAGATCAGCGCATCCATGCTGTATGCCAGGGAACACAGCAATGATCCCGCCAAAAACAGGCCAACGGAAAAATACACCATCAGGCGGCGCCCGTACAAATCGCCCAATTTTCCATAAAGCGGGGCAGAGACCGTAGAGGCCAAAATATAGGCTGTCACGACCCAAGACATTTTTTCCAACGCACCGAATTCGGCAACAATTGTGGGCAGTGCGGTGGCCACGATGGTTTGATCCAGTGCGGCAAGTAACAGCAATAGCGCAACGGATCCGATGACCAGCTTGGGTGTGCCAGTGCTGGTACTGGCGCTGGTGTGTTCTTGGGACATAAAAATAAACCGACTAGTTTAGTTGTGAAAAACAGCTATCCAGTCGCAGGGCGAAAGTCAATTCAAACCAGATCAAAAACCCGCAGCGCCAAAGGCTGCGGGTTTGGGCCGCGTTAGGGGTCGCCTAGCCCAGCCATTGTGCAACGATCAGATATAGGTTCAGACCAATTGCGATGTTGAACGGAAATGTAATGCCCAAGGCCAAGGTCAGATATATCCCCGGTTGCGCCTGTGGCAGTGCGATACGCACCGCTGCCGGTACCGCGATATAGGATGCGGATGCACATAGGGTCATGAACAGGAATATCCCCCCCACGCTCAGGCCCAAAATAACCCCCGCAACCGCCCCAATTGCCGCCGCAATCAAGGGCATGATCAGACCGAATGCCACGATCGACATATCAATCATTTTGCGGTTTTTTTGCAGGTTGGTGCCCGCGGATAACCCCATATCCAACAGGAATATACACAAAACACCGGTAAAGGGGGCAACAATGAACGGGCTGACCTGTTCCATGCCTTGGGGGCCTGTGATGACCCCGATCAGAAATGACCCCAACAACAGTACAATCGATCCGTTGCCCGCAATGTCACGCAGCACCTTGGTGTTGATGCTGCGTCCGCCTGTGGCCAGCCACAGGGCCGACAGGATGGCGGGGGCCTCCATCATGGCGGCGACGGCGATCAGGTATCCTTCGTATGTTAGGCCTGCGCTGTCCAACACGCTGGTGGCGGTGACGAATGTGACGATGGAAATTGATCCATAATGCCCGGCCACCGCAGCGGCGTTCAGTTGATCCAGTTTGGTCATGGCCCGCAGAATGAAATAGGCCACAAACGGGATCACAAAGGACACGACCAAACCCAGCAAGATGCTGGTGCCCAGTTGCAGATTGATGCCGTTTTCGGCAACGCTGACGCCCCCTTTGTATCCGATGGCAAACAGCAGATAGATTGACATCACCTTGGCCGCGCCGGCGGGGATGGACAGGTCGCTGCGGGCTAGGGCCGCCACCAATCCCAGCAGGAAAAACAAGATCGTCGGCGCAAGAAGATTGGCCCCCGCCAACGCAAGCGTGGTTTCTAGCATAGTCTTATCCTTGGGTTAGGTTGGTGTTACTTGGTTGACAGTTTCAGGACGAAATATCCCAGCAAGCCGGATGATATGGATCCCATCAACACGCCCAAGCGCACTTTGTCCGCCATGTCATTGCCGTCAAAGGCCAGCGCACCGATGAACAGCGACATGGTAAACCCGATCCCGGTCAGTCCAGCCACCCCGTATAGATGCATCCAGTTGACACGGGCGGGCATGTTGGCAATGCCCGTTTTGATCGCAATCCAAGATGTCGCAAATACACCGATTTGCTTGCCAAAGAATAGACCCAGCGCAATACCCAAGGGCAGCGGATCCAGCAGCATCGACAATGACAATCCGGCCAAGGCCACACCCGCGTTGGCAAAGGCAAACAGGGGTAGAATGAAAAACGTCACCCAGCCGTGCAGGTCATGTTCCATCCGGTGCAGCATGGAATTGTCGCCGTCTTCGTCCTTCATCGGGATGGTCAGGGCGATCAACACACCCGCCAACGTGGCGTGCACACCTGATTTCAAAACAGCAACCCACATGATGATGCCAAGCAGGATATAGGGCCATGATTTTTTAACCCCCATCCGGTTCATCGCAACCGCCGCCACAAAGGCCAGCAGCGAAAATGTCAGCGCACCGGTGGACAGGTCCGAGCTATAGAACAGCGCGATGATCACGATGGCGCCTAAATCGTCGATCACCGCGATCGCCAGCAACAACACCTTTAACGATGCGGGCACGCGTGATCCGACCAGCGCCAATATGCCCAAGGCGAACGCAATATCGGTTGCCGCAGGAATGGCCCAACCGTTCAGCGTTTCAGGGCTGCCCGAATTGATCCACAAATAAATCAATGCAGGGCCCGCCATGCCCCCGACAGCGGCCAGCAGTGGCAAAATAGCCTTGTCGATGCTGGACAGTTCGCCGCGCAACACTTCGCGTTTGATTTCCAGGCCAACAAGGAAAAAGAAAATCGCCATCAAGCCGTCATTGATCCACAACAGCAAGGGTTTCGAAATTTCAAACGTGCCTGCGCCCACACGGACATTGGTGTTCAAAAACCCGCCATACAGATCCGATAGGCCCGAATTGGACGCGATCAAGGCGGCAGCTGTGGCAATCATCAGGAAAATACCGGCTGTGGTATCTTTGTGTAGAAATTCTTGGAACTTGGAATGTGTGGCCATTTCTATCTCCTGCTTTGTGGCTAGGGGGCGATATGGGGTTGTCAGTCGTATAAGGCAAATATATATTTTAAATTGATAATATAGGAAAAAACTATATGAAACTGACATTGCGCCAGATGGAATATATTGTGGCCATTGCGGAAACGGGTCAATTTGCATTGGCCGCGCGGCGGTTGAATGTGTCGCAGCCATCCCTATCCGCACAGGTTGCGGAATTGGAACAGGCCTGCGGCGGTAAATTGTTCCAACGCGGGCGGTCAGGGGCTACGCTGACCCCCCTGGGTCAAGATGCGGTTTTGCGGATCCGGAAAATCCTGCGCGAGGTGGATGATCTGAAACACACCCTGCGCGGCGGGGGTATGAATGGGCAAATCAAACTGGGTGTATTGCCGTCCATCGGACCATATTTATTGCCACCCGTGGTCCATAACCTGCATCGCCATTTCCCAGATGTGCGGCTGGTGGTGCGTGAATTGAACACGGTTGATTTGGAAAAACACCTGCGCAGTGTTCAGTTGGACATGATCATTTCCACGCCTGAGGATCATCCAGGCACATTTCAAATTCCGCTGTTTCGCGAAAAACTGTGGGCTGCTGTGGCCAAGGATGATCCCTTGGCGCAATCGGCCTATCCGGTGCCGCTGAGCGCATTGGCCGGACGGATGTTTCTGACCCTTGAGAAAGGCCACAGATTATCGGCAATCGTCCATGGATTGGCCGACAAAGCCCAGGCCTATGTGTCCGAAGAATATCAGGGCACCAGTCTGGATGCGGTCCGTTTGATGGCGGCCACGGGCGCGGGGGTTGCCATATTACCAGACGTCTATGCCCGAACCGAGGCGCGGCGGGGATCCGATGTCCACCTGTTGCCGATCCAGGATCCAGCGGCACAGCGCGATATTTGCCTGGTTCTGTCGCGTGCGCCGGACCATACCGATCAAATCAATGATTTGGCATCGCTTATCATTCAGGCGCATGCCAATATCACACAGATCAGGGTGTGATGTGATTGTCAGGGTGGTTTGGGCAGGTGATGACGTGATCATTGACCAGCCCTGTCGCCTGCATGAACGCGTAAACCGTGGTGGGGCCGCAAAATTTGAACCCCTTTTGTTTCAACGCTTTGGCCAATGTGCGCGACAGGTCTGTTTGTGCCGGAACTTCACCTATGGTTTTCCAATTGTTCACAATGGGCCGATGATCCACGTGGGACCAGATGAAATTGGCAAACCCTTGGGTTCGTTCAATGTTCTGCCAGGCTTGGGCATTTTGGATCACGGCAGAAATTTTGCCGCGGTGGCGCACAATTTGCGGGTTCTTGACCAGCTGTTCAATCTGATCATCCCCCCATGTCGCCAAAACATCAGGATCAAATTGGGCAAACGCCGCGCGAAACCCTGCGCGTTTGCGCAAGATCACAATCCAGCTTAGCCCCGATTGGAACCCCTCTAGGCACAGGCATTCAAACAGGCGCCGCCCGTCGTACACGGGCCGGCCCCATTCGGTGTCGTGGTATTTGATATACAAGGGGTCATCCGTGACCCAATCGCAGCGCGTCATTATTTTGCAAATCTTTAGGGTTTGTTAGTGTTTTCAACCGATCTTTGCAGACAAGTATGGAGTCTGCGATGCTAAACCACAAGTTAATTGACATTCCCCCACAAGAGGAAAGCCCACTGGCCTATGCCGATGGTGTGCGGCGCGGGGATGCGATGACATTGGTCCGCGCTGCATTGGATCAGGGCAATGCAGCCTTGGCATTTCAACCCATCGTATCTGCACAAAACCCCGCAGATATCATTTTTTACGAAGGTCTTATTCGTATCCCCGACGAACGGGGCCGTATCATTCCGGCGCGGGACTTTATGCCGTTTGTCGAAAACATCGAACTGGGTCGCAAAATTGATGCAGTCGCGCTGGAACTGGGCCTGCGGCATTTGCTGGCCCATCCAGATATCCGCATTTCGCTGAATATGTCGGCGCGTTCCATCGGATACGGCCCGTGGTCGGACACCTTGGCGCGGTATCTGCGGCGTGATTTGAATTTGGGGACACGGCTCATTCTGGAAATTACCGAAAGTTCGGCAATCTTGGTGCCTGAATTGGTCCTTAGCTTTATGAAGGATATGCGCAAGCGCGGAATTACCTTTGCCTTGGATGATTTCGGCGCGGGCACAACGTCGTTTCGGTATCTGCGCGATTTCAATTTTGACGTGGTCAAGGTTGATGGGCAATTTATCCGTGGCGTGGCGCAGGCGGGCGATAATCAGGTTTTGGTGCAGGCCTTGGTCGCGATTGCGGAACACTTTGCCATGCATACGGTCGCTGAATCGGTTGAAACACAGGCTGATGCCGATTGGCTGTGTGCGCATGGTGTTGATTGTTTGCAGGGGTATTTGTTCGGCGGGCCCAAAATTAACGGAACCGACGCGCGGTGAATATGCCGCGGGATCGGTGTTACAAATTTCTTGCCGCATTGCAGCAAAAGAGGTATCAATTCCCCAATCGTCTATGATGGCACACATTGGAGGACCCTATGACAAACGTAGTAATCGCATCTGCTGCACGGACTGCCGTTGGCAGTTTTGGCGGATCATTTGCAAACACACCGGCCCATGATTTGGGCGCAAGCGTTCTTGAGGCATTGGTTGCCCGCGCCGGCGTCGATAAATCCGAAGTTTCGGAAACAATTCTGGGCCAGGTGTTAACGGGCGGTCAGGGTCAAAACCCAGCGCGTCAGGCACATATCAATGCGGGCCTGCCGATTGAATCGTCCGCTTGGGGCATCAACCAGGTGTGCGGTTCGGGTCTGCGCGCCGTCGCTTTGGCCGCGCAGCACATTCAGCTGGGCGATGCGTCGATCGTCTGCGCAGGCGGACAGGAAAACATGACCCTGTCGCCCCATGTCGCACATCTGCGGGCGGGTCATAAAATGGGCGATGTGAAATACATCGACAGCATGATCCGTGATGGTCTGTGGGATGCGTTCAACGGATATCACATGGGTCAAACGGCTGAAAACGTTGCCGAGCAATGGCAGATCAGCCGCGACATGCAAGATGAATTCGCCCTTGCATCGCAAAACAAAGCTGAGGCCGCACAAAAGGCCGGCAAATTCGATGACGAAGTGATCCCATTTACAATCAAAACCCGCAAAGGCGATATTGTCGTTGATAAGGACGAATACATCCGTCACGGGGCCACCATCGAAAGCATGCAGAAATTGCGCCCCGCCTTTACCAAGGACGGCAGCGTGACCGCGGCGAACGCGTCAGGTTTGAACGATGGTGCCGCAGGTGCGTTGTTGATGTCGGCTGATGACGCAGAGCGTCGTGGCATCGAACCTCTGGCGCGGATCGTGTCCTATGCAACCGCCGGCTTGGCCCCCAAAATCATGGGTGTCGGCCCCATCTATGCCAGCCGTAAAGCCCTGGAAAAAGCGGGCTGGACCGCAGACAGCCTAGATCTGGTTGAGGCAAACGAAGCCTTTGCCGCGCAGGCCTGTGCCGTGAACAAAGACATGGGGTGGGATCCGGCCATCGTAAACGTGAATGGCGGCGCAATCGCCATCGGTCACCCCATCGGTGCATCCGGCGCGCGGATTTTGAACACGCTGCTGTTCGAAATGCAGCGCCGCGGTGCTAAACGCGGATTGGCAACATTGTGCATTGGCGGCGGTATGGGCGTCGCCATGTGCCTAGAGCGTCCATAATTCGACACGGCGGGGCCAAATGGCCCCGTTTTTTCTGCAATGCGGAAAATACACAAGAAATAATATTGCGCAATCAGCAGTATTTATGTAACCAAGTTACGCACACGATTCATAGAGGAAGACATTTACATGGCACGAGTTGCATTAGTCACAGGCGGTTCACGCGGTATCGGCGCAGCAATTTCCAAAGCACTGCAGGCAGCAGGCTATCAGGTTGCTGCAAACTATGCCGGCAACGACGAAGCCGCCGCAAAATTCACCGAAGAAACCGGTATCAAGACGTACAAATGGAACGTTGCTGATTATCAGGCCAGCGCCGATGGCATCGCCCAGGTCGAAGCGGACATGGGCCCGATTGACGTTGTGATTGCAAACGCAGGTATCACACGCGATGCGCCATTCCACAAAATGACACCGGAACAATGGCACCAAGTGATCGATACAAACCTGACGGGCGTATTCAACACGGTTCACCCCATTTGGCCCGGAATGCGTGAACGCAAATTCGGTCGCGTTGTCGTTATTTCATCCATCAATGGTCAGAAAGGCCAGTTTGCCCAGGTAAACTATGCCGCGACCAAAGCGGGCGATTTGGGCATTGTGAAATCATTGGCTCAAGAGGGCGCGCGCGCCGGCATCACCGCCAATGCGATTTGCCCAGGCTATATCGCCACAGAAATGGTTATGGCCGTCCCGGAAAAGGTGCGCGATTCAATCGTGGCACAAATTCCAACAGGTCGTTTGGGCGAACCCGAAGAAATTGCACGTTGCGTTGTGTTCTTGGCGTCAGACGATGCGGGCTTTATCAATGGATCGACCATTTCGGCCAATGGCGGACAATTCTTTGTCTAGGTCATAAGGGTTTTCACCCTACAAAGGCACGCCTATTTGCGTGCCTTTTTTATTTTGCTCAGACGCACCCTATAACCATCTGCATAGGTATTGTATTGCTTGCGCCGAATTTTTGACCAGCGCAGTTTTTCTGAAACAGCCGCGAAATCATCGGATTTGTGAAATGCGATCCAGATGATCAAAAAGATAACCAACGAGCTACCAGCCGCCAAGACGGTATAAGGATTCTGTCGGAGTTTCATTTCGATTTGGTACTGACTTGGCCATTTAATCGTTGTCAGCAATTCCCAAGCGGATTGATCACGAATGATGGCTGCGATCAAAACGATCATCGACACGAACAACGCGCCAAAGATCAAAACCAGAACCTGTGTACGTCTTGTCATCACATTTAACCCTTACCTACAGGGTGGGTATTTTACCAAAAAATATGGCTCTTTTATGACGTTCAGGTCAAAAATGACAAAGGCCGCATCAAGGCGGCCTTTGATAAATTCGCTAATCCGGGTGTCCCCAAATTCCGAGCTTACGCCAGGATTTTGGAAACGACGCCGGAACCGACAGTGCGGCCACCTTCGCGG
>CAJXSD010000035.1 GCA_913060475.1 uncultured Paracoccaceae bacterium
ATGCCTGCACCCATGGCGCTGTTGGTGTTTTGGGCGGCGGCACCCATGGCTTCGGCCGCGGCGAATTGGGTGTATTTATTCAAATCGCCAACGATGCCCATGGACGTGCGTTTGTCCATCACTGCCTCGACCGACGGGGGCAGGGATATGTTTTCGATGTAAAATTCGGGCATCGACAGACCGTATTCGGCCAAGGTCGGGCTGACCTGGGACACGATCATTTTGCCCAAGTCCGCCGTATTCGCGGCCATATCCAACACAGGAATACCACAAGAGGCAATGACGCGCGAAAATTCTTGGACGATGATGTTGCGGATTTGAAAACTGATTTCATCCATCGTGAATTCCCCGTCCGTGCCGACGATTTCGGTCAAAAACCGGGCGGCATCAATTACGCGGATCGCATAGGAACCAAAGGCACGGATGCGGGTGGGGCCGAATTCAGGGTCACGGACCATGATCGGATTTTTCGTGCCCCATTTCAAATCGCCAAATCGGGTGGTGTTTACGAAATAGATTTCGGATTTGAACGGGCTTTTGAATCCGTGATCCCAATGATTTAGGGTCGTCAAAATGGGCATGTTGTTGGTTTCCAACATATACAGCCCAGGGGTAAAGACATCGGCCAGCTGACCTTCGTGGATGAACACCGCGGATTGGCCTTCGCGTACGGTCAGTTTGGCACCGTATTTGATTTCGTGGCCTTCGCGTTCAAATCGCCAGACCATCGTGTCACGGGTGTCATCCACCCAATGGATGATGTCAATAAATTCACCTGTTAAAAAATCCAAAATTCCCATTTTGGGATCCTTTCGTTTAACTGTTTGGGCGATTTAGGTCGTCGCCAATTTTGGTTAATATGGGGCGTGCTTGGTCCAGCGTCATGCCCGACGTCAGACGCGGATCATAAAGGATTTGCAACATGACCTGATCCATCGCGGTTAATGTGGCAAATTCATCGTCATCATTGAAGATTGATGGGCGCGCTTGGGGGCTGTCGTTGGCCAATCCCATGCCTTGGGCCAATTCTTCGTGGATGCAGGCACGGCGTTGCAAATCGGGGTGTTCGGCGCGGATCACGGCGATGGCACTGGAATAGGCGCCGTTGGTTTGATCGGAAAAGGCCATGACCAAACAATGCACGCTGCGCGGCATTGATGAAATGATCTGTGTGGCCTGCAGGGCGGTCCCGGGGTGTTGGTTTGTGACATGATCCAGAACAGCGTCCTGATCATCTAGTCCTGCGAAAATCACGCTGAAATTGGCGCGATGTTCGGGGGATTGCGATATCGGGTGGCCGGTGATCTGGGACAGCCGTTGGAAATAGGCGTCAACCTCGGACGTGATGGTGCTGCGCTGATCCGGCGCAACGGTGTCGCCATAATAGATGTGGTATCGAATGGGGCTGTCCCATTTGGCCAATGTGGCAGGTTGTCCCGATTTTTCAAATCCTTGCCCGCGTTGGTATTCATCGTAAAACGCAATGCGCTGGAAATTTTCCAATATGTCACCCATGTCAAAGGGCGTGTCGGGCCCGCCCCCATCCGTGCGCAACAAACCCCGTGCCAACGCATTGGATTGGGTGCGGTTGTAATAGGATGCCAAAGCCTGCTGTTGTGGGGATGTGATGACAGGGCCAGAGGTGGGGGGCGATTGCGGGGGCAGGCCGCGATGCGGGATGTCTGTGCAGCTGGCCAAAGTCAGACCAGCCGCAAAACAGACCCCAAACAGGCCGCGATATGCCCCCGTCGATATCATTTTGTGTCGTCGCCTACGTCGCCCACACTATCGATATCGGCCGATTTGCGGGATTTGGCGGCGGCCAAGGTGTCGCGCAGATCGGTCTCCATTTTTTGCAACTCGGCCTCGGCCGCTTTGCGTTTGGCTTTGCCTTCGTCGGCGATCGCAAGGCTTTCCTCGATCGTGCCGATCAGGTCGGCGTTGGCCTGTTTGATCGCATTGATATCGAACACACCGCGTTCCATTTCCTGACGGATTACCTTGTTCGTTTCACGCAGGTTTGCCGCATTGGCGGTCAACAATTCGTTGGTCAAATCATTTGCATCACGCACCGCTTGGGCCGCCTCGGCGGATCGTTGGATGGTCAGCGCTTGGGCCAGTTGGGTTTCCCACAAGGGCACCGTATTGACCAGCGTTGAATTGATTTTCGTCACCAGCGATTTGTCATTTTCCTGCACCAACCGGATAGAGGGCAGCGATTGCATCGTGACCTGGCGCGTTAATTTCAAATCATGTACGCGGCGTTCCAGATCATCGCGCGCGGCCCGCAGATCGCGCAGGTTTTGCGCGGCCATGACCTGATCATCGGCTGCGGCGGCCTGAACTGCGGCCTCTTGGGCTGGAATGATATCTGTGTCAAGCTCATCCAGCTTTGCTTGGCCCGCGGCAATATAGAGGGCCAATTCGTCATAGAACTGCAATGTTTTTTCATAAAGCAGATCCAGTGATTTGATATCCTTTAGCAGCGTGGTTTCATGGTTCAGCAGGTTTTCGGTGATTTTATCAATCTGATCCTGCACCGTTTCAAAACGCGCGGTAAATTTTGCAATGGGGGCCGCGCGGCCCAGCAGTTTTTCCCACCAACTGCGATCGCGGCGCAGATCCAGTTCCGAGACTGAAAATCCACGGATCGTGGTCACAATATCGCGCAGGCTGTCGCCGGCGGGGCCCACGTCTTTGTTTCGCACACCTTGCAACATGGATTGGCTGATAACCTGCAATTCCTCTTGGGCGGCAGAACCGAATGAAACGATCGAATTGGTATCGGTCATATCAATTTCATCGATCCGTTTTTTGATTTCCGCGCCTAGGGCGGCATCGGCCTGATCCAGCGGTGTGACGCTGTCGGGCTGTGTTGGTTCGGGCAGCGTATTGGCCGCAATAATATCGACATCTGTGGCCAGTTGTGTGGCCTGCTCTATGACTTTTACCATGAATTCCCCCTTACTGAATTTATGAATGGCGGTTGTTTTCACGCGCCAAACGGTCGCGTAAAACGTCGATTTCGATTGTTAAATCCGTCCGGTCATCGGACAATAATTTCTGGGTGCGTGCGGCGAAATTCTGTTCCAAATCATCCAGCAGCGCCAGATAATCGGCCTTGGCCTGATCGTCGCCCGTGCGAGCATAAAGATCGGCAAAGGTCACAGTCGCATCGCGCGCGCCCTGTAAATACACGGACAGGTATTTGCGGGCGGATGTTAAATCGCGCGGGTCCTCTTCGACCGTGCGGAACAGATCGCGCGCGGTCACGGCAAAACGTTCGACACGGGTTTCAAGCGCGCGAATGCGTGTGCGTTTGATGGCGTCTTGCATCGCTGAAACATGCGCCTCTGCGCCCTCAATGGCGCGCGCAACGCGGTCTTGGGCATGAGCGTCAATACCAGCCATGCCCTTGTCCCGCATGGGATCCAGCCCAAAGGCCGCCAAGGTCAAAACCGTTGCCACAGCGCCATAAATGCCCGAGGCGAAGATGTTTCCATCGTTCCGATACGCCGCGATGGTCACACCCAGGCCCGTTGCCACGGCAGCAAAAATTTTGCGTGGAATGGCGGGGCGGCGGGCCAGTTTGCGGTCGTTGAACGCCGCCTCGGCCCGCAGACCATCACGCATCAACCATGCCCCCAGCACCAAGCAGCCCGCGCCAACCAGACCCGTTGCCAAACCAATCGCCCCATCATTCAGCGATGTCGCGGCCAACACGATGGGCGGGATAAACAACAGATTGCTACGCGCCCCCACAGGATCAACCGAGGGGCCACGATAAGGAGGGGTGGTGTCGGTCACTTCAACCTCGACCGAAACAGATTTGCTATATTTTCCGCCAAATCGTTTTGCCATCATAATCCCCCCAGCCAGCCCGAGGCTGTGCCAAACAGAACTATGATCAAAACGACATAGGCCGCCTTGGATAGTGTTTTTCCACCCATTCCCTGTGTTCCCTAAACCGCATATACCATAAAGATAGGCAATGCAGGGCCACATTACTAGAGGGGAATGCACCGCTTGCGGATATTAGCGGTTTCGCGTGCGTGTTACTGTAGGTTTGCGACCTGTGGACGTGCCGCCTGTGGACTTTCGTCCTGTGGGTTTGTTGCCATCGGGTTTCGTTTTGTCAGACTTCGGCCTATGATTGGCGCCGGGTTTTCCCGGTTTGCCTGCGGGTTTGCCAGACTGCGGCCGCATGGGTTTGCCACCCCGTTTTGCAGGCTGCGCTGTTTGCTCAGGCTCGGCCTCTAATCCCAGCTGATCGCGCATGACTTTGCGGCGCACTTCCTCGACCTCGCCTGCCTTAAGCGTGCCCAATTGGAACGGGCCATAGGACACCCGGATCAATCGGTTCACGGTCAGGCCCACGGCCTCCATCGCGCGGCGAATTTCGCGGTTACGGCCTTCGCGGATACCAACGCTGAGCCATGCGTTTGCGCCTTGTTGGCGGTCAATGTTAACCTGCATGGGCTGGAATTTTTCACCCTCAATCGTGATCCCGTCGCGCAGGGGGGCCAATGTCGCGTCCGTGGGGCGTCCGTTGACGCGCACCCTGTATTTGCGCAACCACCCGGTCGACGGCAATTCCAGCTGGCGTTTGATCCCGCCATCATTGGTCAGCAACAACAGTCCTTCGGAATTCAAATCCAATCGGCCGACGTTTAATACCCGTGGCATGTCCGCAGGCAATGTATCGAAAATCGTTTCGCGCCCCTGTTCATCGCGGGCCGTGGTCACCACACCCACCGGTTTATGATAAAGCCACAGCCGCGCGGGTTCAGGGGCCGCCAATGGTTTACCATCGACGATGATGGTATCTTTGCCCGTCACGTTCAGGGCAGGCGATGTGATCACCGCGCCATTGACGCTGACGCGCCCGGCGGCGATGATTTTTTCTGCATCGCGACGGCTGGCGATGCCAGCGCGGGCGATGACTTTGGCAATACGATCGCCTTGGGTGGGGGGTGTTTTGCTATCCATCCTTGCGCTTTAGGCGAAAATCGGCGATTGCGAAAGGGGGAATTGCATTTGGAACGCATTATGACCTTTCGCAGTTATATGGATCAGGCCCTGGACCAAGCCCGCGCCGCCGCTGATCGCGGCGAGGTGCCCGTAGGCGCAGTCATTGTTGATCCAACGGGGCAGGTGATTGCCGCAGATGGCAATCGCACGCGTGAATTGAATGATCCATCGGCGCATGCGGAAATGTTGGTCATCCGTCAGGCCTGCGCTGCGCTGGGCGTGGACCGGTTGGTGGGGTATGATTTATATGTCACATTGGAACCCTGCGCGATGTGTGCCGCCGTCATCGCAAACGCCCGTATCGCCCGATTATATTACGGGGCTGCGGATGCAAAATCAGGCGGTGTCGCGCAAGGCGCCTGTGTGTTCAGCCACCCGCAAACCCATCACAAACCCGAAATCTATGATATGATCAACGCGACCCAGGCACAGGCCCTGCTGCAAGCGTTTTTTGCCAAAAAACGCGGCTAGCATTGTAGGAATCATTCAAATGCGGCGAATTGTAAAATTGCTCACTTACTATGGAAAATATTGTTCTATGTTACTTCACATAGAAATATTTTTATCCCTTAGTTCGCGCTCCCAACCATCAAGCAGTGGAATTATTGTTTGAATTTCAATTAGTGTGTTGTGCCAATGGTCATCGTCGTTGGTTGGGTTTGTTATTTCTCCGAAGTGCTTTTCAAGTGCTTCGGTAGTTTCTGTAATTCGGGCGCTCTTTTCGGCGTCTAAACTCAATGGTGCATTGGTTTTTAGACTATCTATAGCATCCATCAGTGTTGCAACGTCTGTATCTCGCTGTCTACCTGTTTGTCTATCAGGCGAAATCCCAGAAACCCAAGGTTTAACCGCATCTTTTGTGTTTTGCAAAGTTGATATTAAATTTCTGAGGCGCTGTAAGTCTTCGTCTTCATTACGTTTTTCTATTGTATTTTTGACAGCTTTTTGCGCACTTTCTGCCTTAATCAAAGCCCCAATTGATAATATAATGCCGATTGCGCTGAATAAAAGCGACCAAATCTCCACAGTACGCATGGTTTTATTGTTGATTTTCGATATCTGTACATGCACCGAGAACGCTTTCTAAATCGTCCTGGCTCATTGGAAAGCGTTTACTGTAGTCAATCTTATGCCAAACAGACAGCATTTTTCTATATGTGTCCCGTCTTGGACTGTGGGAGTTATAGTGAAATTTTTCTTTCAGCGGAAGGTGTTTAAATCGCCCAAGTCTTTCCACCGTGAACGTCGCGAAGCTCATGAATTTTGTTTCGTTATTGCCATCATAACCGCTAAAAAAACGCTCTGGGTTTTTGGAATGCTGGTCTTCTAAATCCAGCTCCTTAATCGAGTCGTCGATCGACAAAAACATGTTCATAGTGTCCCACACTTCACGTGCTTCTTCTGTAGTGATTGCGTCGTCACCATCTAAAATGTGGTCCATACCCATTTCGTAAACTAAAGTATAACCTTGTTCTATAGCTTCACGTTGGACACCAAGTTCATCGGCCTCGGCTGGATAAAGCTTTTCCAAGATTCTTAATTGGTTAGATAAAAAATAACGTTCAAGTTTGCTCAGTGTCACTTTTATGTTCCTTTCATAAAATCAAGGCGGCGATTTGCTATTAGATTTATCAAAACAATTCAAGGTTGAAATATTTTTAGATTGTAGTCAAGCACCAGATAAGGTGCCTATTGTTCTTCGAAAATATCAAAAATGCTCTATTGTTTGCGCTTATTTTTAAACCCGTTAGGTTTGTTAAAGCCCGTTAATTCTTTTCATTGCATATCAATAATTTCGGCCAGTTCGATATCGCCCATTTCCAAAAACGGGCAGTCCCGAACAATGGCCAAGGCATCATCAATGCTGTCGGCGGTCAAGATTGAATACCCCATCATGGATCCCGCTTTCCCGCCTTCGATTGTTTGGGACTCTGTGATTAGATGTTTATTTTTCAACGGGTTTTGCGGTTCGACCAATGCTGTGGCGTGTTGTTTCATCCAAGCCATATAGCGCTCCATTTGCGCCTCACCCTCTTTGGGGGTGGCGGGGGTTTTACCGCTGTGATGATATGACATGATAAATCTGGGCATCCGCGATCCTTTCAGGTTTTGATTACCATGGCGCGTTTGCACATAAAAAGAAAGCCCCCGATTTTCGGGGGCCAACTGGTTTATCCTAGGGCGCTGTCACAGCGGCCGCAGACGCCGTCATGATTGTGCGTGCCCACATCTGGCAACACTTTCCAACAGCGTTGACATTTTTCGCCGGTGGCCTTGTCGAATGTGACGGCCAATCCGTCGATCTCGGCCAAGGCAAAGGCCCCCTCGGGGGCAGCGCCGTCGGCCAAGGTGATTGCAGATGTGATGCAGATATCTTGAAACGGTACCGACTGCAGGGCGGCGCGGACAGCGTCATCGGCCACGAACAGGGTGGGCGCGGCCTCTAGGCTGGCGCCGATCACCTTGTTTGTGCGCTGGATTTCCAATGCGGCCGTGACCACGCGGCGGGCCCGTCGGATTTGCGCCCATTTCGCGGCCAAGGCATCGTTGCGCCATTCTGCGGGGGTATCCGGGATATCCACCAGATGCACGGAGCTGTCGTCACCTGGATAGCGTTCCAGCCAAACCTCCTCCATCGTGAATGTCAGGATGGGGGCCAACCACGTGGTCAGGCGGTGGAACAAAATATCCAAGACAGTGCGCGCTGCGCGGCGCTCGGGTGTGTCGCCGTCGCAGTACAGCACATCTTTGCGAATGTCGAAGTAGAAGGCCGACAAATCCACCGTCGCAAAGGTAAAGATCGCCTGAAACACGCCTTGGAAATCATAGGCGTTGAACCCATCGCGCACCTTGGTATCCAATTCGGCCAAACGGTGCAGCACCCATTGTTCCAATTCTGGCATATCCGCAGGCGCGGTTTTATCTGCATCCGAATAATCGGCCAAGGACCCCAGCATAAACCGCATTGTGTTGCGCAAACGGCGATAGCTGTCTGCCACACCTTTCAGAATTTCTGGCCCAATGCGCAGGTCGGCGGTGTAATCAGATTGTGCCACCCACAGACGCAAAATATCTGCGCCATATTGTTTGACCACCTGTTCCGGCGCAATGGTATTGCCCAAGGATTTGGACATTTTCATGCCCTTTTCATCCAAGGTAAACCCATGCGTCAACACCCCACGATAGGGCGCGCGCCCACGGGTGCCACAGGCCTGCAACATCGAGGAATGGAACCAGCCGCGGTGTTGGTCTGTCCCCTCTAGATAGAGATCGGCCAAACCATCCTCGGACCCATCATCGCGGTCGCGCAGGACAAAGGCGTGCGTCGATCCGCTGTCGAACCAAACATCCAGAATATCAAATGTTTGGTCGTAATCCTCGGGGTTTACGACATTACCAAGGAACCGTTCCTTGGCGCCATCTTTGTACCACGCATCTGCGCCTTCGGCCTCAAACGCTTGGGCAATGCGGGCATTGACCTCGGGGTTGCGTAACAGGAAATCGTCGTCGGTTGGCAACGCGCCACGTTTGGTAAAACAGGTCAGCGGAACGCCCCATGCGCGTTGACGGGACAAAACCCAATCTGGCCGCGCCTCGATCATGGAATACAGGCGGTTGCGGCCGGTCTGGGGTGTCCATTTCACCAGTTGGTCAATCGATGTCAGGGCGCGTTCGCGAATGGTGGTGCCGAATTCGTCCTGATCATCGTTCACCGGTTTGTCGATGGCGGCAAACCATTGGGGTGTGTTGCGGAAAATGACCGGTGCCTTGGACCGCCACGAATGGGGATAGCTGTGGGTAATGCGCCCACGGGCGATTAATCCGCCGGCCTCGACCAATTTGTCGATCACGGCGGCGTTGGCTTTGCCCTCTTTCCCTTTATGGTCAAAAACTTGCAGACCGGCAAAGAATGGAACGTGGTCCAAAAACTCAGAGGCTTCGCCGACGTTGTGGGTCATCCGATCCATCCAGTTGCGTTTGACAAACACGTCATAGTCGTCGGCACCGTGGCTGGGTGCGGTATGTACAAACCCAGTGCCGGCATCGTCCGTCACATGATCGCCATCGACCATCGGCACGTCATAGGACCAGAATTCATCCATATCCGCCAGCGGGTGGCGACAGACTGCATCCGCCAGCTGATCGGCGGTGACATCGGCCACGCGCGTGTGGTCCGTTACGCGTGATTTTTCGAGTGTCTCTGCCGCCAGAGTGTCGGCCAGAATATATAGATCGCCAACTTTGGTCCAGCTTTCGTCCTGGGTCGCATCAACGCGGTACAGTCCGTAGGCGATTTTGGGGTTATAGGCGACCGCTTTGTTCGATGGAATGGTCCACGGTGTGGTCGTCCAGATCACCACCCGCGCATCGCGGATCGCATCGGGGGCGGATTTGAACGAAAACGGCACCCAGATGGTATGCGATTTGTGATCGTGGTATTCAATTTCGGCCTCGGCCAGCGCGGTTTTTTCCACGGGCGACCACATCACGGGTTTGGACCCTTGATACAATGTGCCGTTCATCAGGAACTTCATAAATTCATCGGCAATCACGCGTTCGGCGTGGTATGTCATTGTTAGATATGGGTTTTCCCACTTACCCGTGATACCCAATCGCTTGAATTCCTCGCGCTGGATATCCACCCAACCTTCGGCGAATTTGCGGCATTCCCCGCGAAAATCGATCACGTCGACTTCGTCTTTGTTTTTGCCCTTGGCGCGGTATTGTTCTTCGATTTTCCATTCGATGGGCAGACCGTGGCAATCCCAACCGGGGATATAACGGGCATCACGGCCCAGCATTTGTTGGCTGCGGACGATGAAATCCTTTAGGATTTTGTTCAACGCGTGACCGATGTGCAAATGTCCATTCGCATAGGGGGGGCCATCGTGCAACACAAATGGCGCACGGCCCTGTTTTTCGCGCAAACGGTCATAGACACCGATTTTTTCCCAACGCGCCAACCAATCGGGTTCGCGTTTGGGCAATCCGGCCCGCATAGGAAATTCGGTTTTCGGCAGGTTCAATGTATCTTTATAGTCGGGGGTTTCCGATGACATGCGGTTCAATCCTTGCTGTCAGGGTGTTGTTTGGTGAGAATTTCGGCGCGACGTGTCAAACGCCTTGTCCCGGCTAACCTATCTGGCCGCCGGGCTTATAATTCGAATAATGATAATATTTCTATCCCAAAACATGGGCACCTTATAGTGCAGGGTTTTGGGATCGTCTAGTCGAAATAGGAAAATGCAAGGCGTTGGAAATCTATTGGTCACAAATCAGTTTTTGGTTTGCTGCATCGCACCAAACCAAAAGCGCATTGGGTCTAGTGGCGCGTTTGACTGTTTGTTTGGGCCTGGACATCCTGCAGGATTTGACGGGCCAACAGGCTGCAGGTTTGGCTAAGATGCCGATAGGCTAGACTGTCCTTGTCGGTCATGCGTTCCAGTTTTGGATAGTTTTTTCGGAAAAATTCAATCTTTTTGCGGATATGCGCATCCGTGCGTGCATCCTTTAGCGAAATTTGCATAAAAGATGAAATCATGTCTTGAGACTTGTTACTGGGGGTACGACGCTTCCTATTTTCTGCGTTACCTGTATCGACCACTTTACTCATAACCGACTTCCTTATCTCTTGCTTTTAAGTCAAGACTAACACGCGCACGTCAACTTGGTATTACCCCAATGGGGGTGCTACTCTATTAGTTTGATTTCAGTGTAAGGTTGTGGTGGTGTGCTAGAGATGGGCAGGCTGGTCGTTATTGTTCGTGCTGGTCACTTGGGGGCACGGATGAAAATGATTTCAGGATTTGACGTGACAGTGTCCGTTTAATCCGACGGGCGTGGGCCTGTTGTAGTGGGTCGGTAAAGGGACCATCATCTAATCTTTGATTTTGGATCGTATGCAAAAACCGCATCATTCGTTGAAAATGATCCTGTTCGATGCGCATGTCACGCGCCGCGCTGTCTGCAGGGTGTTTTTGCATGACCGCGCCCACCGCAAATCGTTCGCTGCTGCGCACTTTGTTTAATGTCGCCTTTGGCCAAGCACGTGTGCTTTGAAAAATGGCTGACTTTTTGATGCTATCAAACTCCATTTGGAAATCCTTTACCTTACGTTATGCATAAGGTACCAAAACATTCGCTTCTATGTATTACCCAAAAGGGGTTGTATTTGTAGTAAATTGGTATAACAAATCAAAAATTATCAAACCAAAGTAATAATTTACTGACGATATATAGCCTCTATCGCATCACGAATGTTGTCTAAGCCAATATGTCGGGCAGTCTTAATGATATTTCTGACCTCGGCTAGGTCATTGTTTCGTAAGGCATGTTTTACCGGGCCAATTGATGCGGGGCGCATGGAGAGCGTATCGATTCCAATTGCGGCCAGACACAGCGCCTCAAGCGGGCGGCCCGCATCTTCGCCGCAAAACGAAAGGCGCGTGTTGGTTTCGCGGCAGCGTTCGACAATATTTTCCAGGAAATCCAGAAACGCCATGTTCAACGTATCATAGCGTTTGCGTACCAATTCGTTTTCACGATCTGCGGCAAAGAAAAACTGTTTCAGGTCATTTCCGCCGATGGAAATAAAATCAACCGACTGGAAAAATTCGCGCGGCGCATAGGCCAAGGATGGCGTTTCCAACATCGCGCCGATTTCCAAATCTTCGGGCAGGGGGTGGCCCAGACGCTTTTCACGTTCTAAGACCTTATCCATTTCGGCGCGGGCTTGGAAATACTCGCTCGATTGGGCAATGAACGGGAACATGATGGACACAGGTCGGCCATTGGCCGCCCGTAATATGGCCTGCAGCTGCATCCGCAAGACGCCCGGTTTATCCAACCCCACGCGAATGGCCCGCCATCCCAACGCGGGGTTGGGTTCATCAACATGCGCCATATAGGGCAACACCTTGTCCGAACCGATATCTAGCGTGCGAAACACCACACGTTTGCCCTGTGCTGCATCCAAAACGCGGGCATATAGCGCAGATAATTCAGAACGCTTGGGCATTTGCGATCGGATTAGAAATTGTAATTCTGTCCGAAACAGGCCCACACCTTCGGCGCCAGAACTGGCCAGGCTGGGCAAATCTGCCATCAAGCCTGCATTCATATATAGGTTGATTTTCTGGCCGTCTGTCGTGACCGCAGGTACGTCGCGAATGGCCGAATACTTTTCCTGCGCCTGTGCCTGCATGGCGATTTTGTCCTGAAACGACTTGGCCACCAAATCTTCGGGGCGCAGATGCACAAGGCCCTGTTCGGCATCAACCAATATTGGGTCGCCGTTCAATGCCTCGGTTGTGATGTTACGGGCGTGGATGATCAGAGGAATGGCCAAGGCACGCGCCACAATCGTTGCATGGCTGCCGACGGACCCTTCCTCTAGGACAATCCCCTTAAGCGATCGCCCGTAATCCAGCAATTCGGCAGGGCCAATGTTTCGGGCAATCAAAATGGGGTTGGCCGGCATTTCCGCGCCTGTTTCACGACCCTGACCGGTCAGAATGCGCAGCAACCTGTTTGATAGGTCATCAAGATCATGCAACCGGTCGCGCATATAGGCATCGGTCACGGTCGACAGGCGCGCGCGCGCGGCGCTTTGTTCTTTCTCGACGGCGGCCTCGGCCGATAGGCCGCTGTCGATGTCGGTTTCGATCCTGCGCATCCAACCGCGTGAATTGGCAAACATGCGATAGGCTTCTAACACTTCGATCTGTTCTTTGTCGCCGCCGGCTGCGGTTTCCAACATGTTATCTACGTGGGACCGCAGGGTATCCACCGCCTCGCGGAGGCGGGTTTTTTCTGCGGCGCTATCCTCGGCCACCAGATTGGTGACGACAACACGCGGTTCGTGCAGCCAAACGCTGCCCTGTGCCGCGCCCTCTTGTGCGACACTGCCGCGAAACATGACGGGACGTTGGTGCAGCGCCTTTAGGCCGCTTTCTTCGCCAACGAATGCGCCCAGTTCGGCCATTTCGGCCAGAACCATGGCCACCACTTCTAGTGCATAGATTTCATCACCGGAATATTCGCGCGCCTCTTTGGATTGCACGACCAATACGCCCAGCTTTTCGCCCAACCGCTGAATGGGGATCCCCAGAAACGACGAATAAATCTCTTCGCCCGTTTCAGGCATATATCGAAACCCCTTTTCCGATGGTGCATCAGGGGTGTTGACGATTTTATTCGATTTTGCGACCGAACCCACCAACCCTTCGCCCAGTTTCAGGCGGGTTTGGTGAACAGATTCGCGGTTCAAACCCTGTGTCGCACAGAGTTCTAGCGTTTCATCATCGCGAAACAGATAAACAGAACACACCTCGGTTCCCATTGAATCGGCGATCAAATGGGTGATTTTATCCAACCGTTCCTGACCCTTAGCCTCTTCGGCCATGGTGTCGCGTAGCCGGCCCAACAGGCGGCGGCTATCTGTTTCGGTGCGCTGTGGCATGGGCGGTTTGCCCCCTTAGGATGCTTTCTCCAATTCAAATGCATCATGCAATGCCTGAACCGCAAGTTCCATGTATTTCCGATCAATCAAGACAGAAATTTTGATTTCCGATGTCGCAATAACCTTAATGTTTATTCCTTCATCAGATAGTGTCTGGAACATCTTGGCCGCAACGCCTGACTGGCTGCGCATCCCGATACCAACGGCGGATACCTTGGCCACATTGGTGTCGGCGATCAATTCTTGGAACACCAATGCACCACTGTCTTTGGCGGCGTCCAGTGCCTTTTGTGCGCGCAGCACCTGATCGGTGGGGCATGAAAATGTCATGTCCGTCAGGCCATCTTCGCCAATATTTTGGATGATCATATCCACATTTACGCCCGCCTCGGACAGAGGGGCGAAAATCGCGGCCGCGATGCCGGGGCGATCCTCGACTGACACCAGTGTCATTTTCGCTTCGTCACGGGAATAGGCAATGCCGGACACTACGTTGGATTCCATGATTTCCTCCTCATCGCAGACCAGCGTGCCTGCGTTATCTGATGGTTCTTCGAAACTTGAAAGAACGCGTAATTTTACATGATAGCGCATTGCCAATTCGACGGACCGTGTTTGCAACACTTTGGCCCCAAGGGATGCCAGTTCCAGCATCTCTTCGAAACTGATTTTGTCCAGTTTGCGCGCCTTGTCGGTGATGCGGGGGTCGGTTGTATAGACGCCATCCACATCGGTATAAATATCGCAGCGTTCTGCATCAAAGGCTGCGGCAAAGGCAACCGCCGTGGTATCCGATCCACCGCGGCCTAATGTTGTGATCCGGCCTTCTTTGGAAATGCCCTGGAACCCGGCGACCACAGCCACGCGCATGCCTTCGGCGAATTTGGCGTTGATGTTGTCGTTTGGAATGTCTTCGATCCGGGCGGCGGCATGGGCGGATGACGTGATTAATGGCACCTGCCATCCCTGCCAACTGCGGGCGGGAATGTCCATTTCCTGCAACGTCAGGGCCATCAAACCCGCGGTGACGTTTTCACCCGAGGACACAACCGCATCATATTCGCGCGCGTCATAAAGGGGGGATGTTTCATTGACCCAGCCGACCAATTCGTTCGTTTTGCCCGACATGGCCGATACGATCACGATAACATCATAGCCTTTGGCAACCTCTAGTGCGACGCGTTTGGCGGCACGTTTGATGCGATCCAGTGTGGCGACCGATGTGCCACCGAATTTCATTACAAGTACGGGCATTTTTTCCCCTTTGATCGTGAATTGCGCAGGGTTTATGCGTTTGCCGGTCCAGATACAAGATGCAATTAAAACCTAGGCGCGATCTGCGTCGAAATTACCACCTCAACCGCTTAGTTCGCCTTGCGTTTGGGGGTAAAGGGCAGAGGTACGATCGGGATGCCATCTTCGATCAGGGATTTGGCCTCTTCTGGTTTTGCCTCGCCGTAAATTGACCGTTCGGGGGCGTCGCCCAGATGCATGGCCCTTGCTTCGCTGGCAAAATTTGTGCCGACATAATCCGATTGGGATTCGATTTTTTTGCGCAGCGCTTCGATTTCGGGGCTGGGGCCGTTGGCGGGCTGTGTGATTGCGGCCGGAATGTGTGCTGGCTGTGTGTTTGCGGGATCCACGTGTGCGGGTGTATCCGACGTTTTCACACGCGGGGCCATGATTGCCTTTTTGACCCTGGGGGATCCGCAGATTTCGCAGGACACCATGCCGGCTTTGTCCAGCTTGTCATAAGCTGCGGCAGAGGCAAACCAACTGTCAAAGGTGTGATCTTGGTCACATTTCAGAGTATATTTTATCATGCTCACAGCGCCAAACTAGGTGGGCTAGACATAACGTTTTGCCCGACAAATTCAAGTGTAACTTGCATCAAGCATGCCAAAACGAAAACGGGGCCAACCAATGGGCAGCCCCGTTTTTTTGATCAATTTGCCGTTAGAAGTTTAGCGACAAATCTTTGTGATCGGCGGTACAAGACGCCAGATATAGCGCCTGTTCGCGGTTTAGTGCGTCTTGGGACCGGATGCCGATTGTCACACGCAGTGTATCGACATAGGTTGCCAAATCGGCACGCAGCTGCGTTTCGGCCAATGCACGCCAGGCCAGCTGCGTGTCATATTCGACTAGGGCCTGTTCATAGGCTTGCATCGCTTGATCACGATCCTTGACGCGTTTACCCAGCGCTTTGCCAACATCGTCTAGCGCATCCTTGACCTCATCCGCGCCGTCAATTTTGCGGAAGGCTGATTCCAGTTCCTTGGCGGCGTCCTCGGCGGCGTCGAATTCGACCGTTTCGCCGGCTGCCTCGACCACAGCACGCAATTCATCCAGGGCCGGGCGCATGGTTTTGAATTCTGCTGTGGCATTCAAAATGGCCATCAGATCCGCGGCATCCTCATATGCGCCATCTGCTGCACGGCGATAGGTATTGCGCGCGCTGTTTTCAGCATCCGTCAGTTTCTTGAAGGCGTCATGCTTGGCATCCCATTCAGACGGGATCTGCGCCCGCAATTCTGCGATTGCCGCGTCATATTGTGCAATCTCGGCTGTCAGCTTGACCGCTTTGTCGGTTGTTTGGTCCTGCATCCGGCCCAACAGGGTTGCCGCCTCATCGCGGTGTTCCTGTTCGCGGCGGATCCGTTTTTCCAAACTGCGCACCGTGGTCAGCAATGGGCGATAGTCGTCTGTGGCCACCTCAACTGCACCGACCGCGGTTGTGATGTCGCCCAAGGATGCAATCGCTTTCTCGGCATCTTTGGTCGATGAAGCGATGTTTTTGCCAAACACTTTGGGCAAGCCCGTGAAATCCATCGATTTTGCAGCCTCAATCGCAGCCAGTGTTGCGCCCTGATCGGCATCGATTTTTTCCATCACGAATTGATCTAGACAGAATTGCAGCCGCGGGTTGCGGGGGGGTGGGGCGCTGTCCGACAGAAACGACGACCGGTTCGGCAGATAATTCACCAAGGGGGGATAGAACCCGACAATGGTCAGCGCAATCAGCTGCAAGGTGATAAAAGCAATGACGCCTTTGTACATTTGCACCGTTTTGACAACCGCAGGGGCCACGCCGCGCAGGTAAAACAGGGCAAAGCCAAAGGGCGGCGTTAGGAACGATGTTTGAATGTTCAAACCAATCATCACGCCCAGCCACACGGCCGTGACGTTTGCAGTTGGATCTGCCAACAAAATGGGCGCAACGATTGGAACAACCACAACCGCAATTTCGATAAAATCCAGGAAAAAGCCCAGAATAAAGATTACCAACATTACGATCAGGAATTGTGTCCAGAACCCACCAGGCAGACCCAACAGGAATTCACGCACCAATTCTTCGCCACCAAAGGCGCGGAAGGCGGCCGTTAACATGGCCGCACCCAACAGAATTACGAAGACCAGTGCCGTAGTCTTGGCGGTTTCCATCATCACACCATAAAGGGTGTTGTCGATTTTCAGAACGCGCCAGCCGCTCCAGACTACGCCGATCACGATCAACAGGGTCCCCGCGGCACCGATGTAAATGCCCATGAAATCATGCGCGGTGGTCGCGGCCTTGACGTTCATGGGGTAATTCATCAGCGCAAATGTAACGACACCCAGACCGATGATCGCAGTAATAGCTGGGGCAAAGGGGGATTTGTGCGATCCCTCAAGTCTGTACCCCGCCATGATCAGCGCACCAACGGCGCCGATTGCGCCGGCTTGGTTTACCGTGGCGATCCCCGAAATGATCGATCCCAGAACCAGGAAAATCAGGGCAAGCGGCGGCACCAATGTCAGCAATACCTTGCCCATGAATTTGCGATCATATTTGCCATCATAGGGAACCGCAGGGGCGGCAGATGGTTTGATCAGGGCAAAGCCCAAAATATACAGCATATAAATGCCGACCAAGACCAGCCCTGGCACGAATGCGCCCAAGAACATTTCACCCGCAGAAGTCGAGCTGACATCAAACACGCTGGGCATTTGTAATTCGCCCGTGCTCTCTTTGTACAGCAGTTTACGCGTAGTTGATGCCTGATCCACGGCCGATGCCAATTGGTCGGCCAGAATGATCAACACGATACTGGGCGGAATGATCTGGCCCAATGTGCCTGACGCTGCAATGGTGCCTGTGGCCAGTGGGGTCGAATAATTGTTGCGCAACATGGCGGGCAGGGAAATCATCCCCATCGCCACCACGGTGGCGCCAACGATGCCCGTTGTGGCCGCCAACAACGCGCCAACAAACACGACCGAAATCCCCAGTCCGCCGGGAACAGGACCAAACAGTTGCGCCATAGTGACCAACAGATCTTCGGCAATTTTGGACCGTTGCAGCATGATGCCCATAAAAATGAACAGCGGGATCGCGATTAGGGTGTCCCTCTCGACCTCCCAATAAACGCCGCGCAGGTTCAACACACCTGCCGAGACCCATTCATAGGGCCCACCCGAATGGAAAAACGCGGATGTATCGCCCAGCGTTAAATACCCCGCAACTGCGGCCAATGTGATGGTGACAATCGCAGATCCGGGCAGGGCAAAGGCCACCGGAAATCCAGAACCCAGTGCAATTGCCATGATTACGACAAGGACGATTAGAAAAAACAGTTCCATGGATGACCTCAGTGCGACACAGGTTCAATTTCACGACGACCGGGTTCGTCGCGTTTGTCGGCCACCGCGCTAAAGAAATAGCTGACGAATTGGACCAACATCGTGATTGCAAACAGCCCAATGAAAATGGCCATTTGATATTTGACATACATCCCCGCGCTGCCCGCTTGGGAAACCTCAAACGTCATGACGGGGGCGTTGATAATGGCGGATTTGCCGGACATGCCTACGATCAGGATTGACCAGCATGTGGTCATGCCCAGTAAAATGGATCCGATCGCATTGACTTTGCCTTTGGTGCGGGCGGCCATGGCGGCGAAAAACACGTCCACGCGAACGTGGCCTTCGTCGTATAGCGTATAGGCAGAGGCAAACAAAAACAGCGCTGCGTACCAATAGCGCACCAAATCGCCCATGAACGCCTGTTCATAGGAAAACACAAACCGCGA
>CAJXSD010000036.1 GCA_913060475.1 uncultured Paracoccaceae bacterium
GCGGTATCAGATGCCGCAAATTGGGAACCCAGCGCCTATGGGCAACTGTATGGTGTGCCGTCCACCTAATCGGGGCGATCAGTTGTCGTTCAGACCTTCGGACCGGCCCGCGGTCATCAGGGTATAGCCCAGATAAAACCCGGTCAGCGCCATCGGCAACTGGCACACAATGACGGCAGGCACGCCATATTCCATGACTGTTTTGATGTTCATCGCGGTCAGCAACATGGAAAAGATTGTGGTGACCGCAAACAAGACCAATGCAAAGATTTGCTTGTCTGTCATGCGCTTTACGGCTTCTTCTTGGGTCATTGTGGTATTCCTTTTTACAAGGAAACACATATTATTTCTTGAATGTAATGTAAAGCCTAAAATGAACTGGGGCGATTTTTCCGCAAAACCGCCCCGAATTCTTAATTCAAACGCTGACCGTTGGTTGGTTCGAAATAACTGACCTTGTTCAGATCAAAGGCAAACTTCAGCTTGCCGCCTGCGGTCGCGGTGGTTTCCGCGTGCAGACGCGCGGTGACCTGTTTGCCTGGTCTATCACTTCTTCATTAAATCAATCGGGATTTTGTTATTCTGTATCGAAATTTACTATTTCATACTGCGTCCGATTTTACGCGAAATCAAAGCATGGTGGGATATGCGCATGACCCTGAAACCAAACGTAAACCTATTTGTCACACTGGGTCCCCACACCGACACAACCATTCCCGTCACCGTGGACATGATCGAAATGACCGGCGCGGACAGCTATGTCAGTTTCAAATTAGGCACCGCATCTGTCACCGCGCGGACCCCTGGACGGTTCCGCATTCCGGTGGGCGCGGTTGCAGGGCTGACCATACCAGCCGATGCCTTGCATTTCTTTGACACGGACACCGGCACGCGCCTGTAACATTTGCCCGCACCGGACACAGCCAAAACAGGCGTTCACATTGTGGACCCCTGTTTTGGCTGGAACAGAAACGATGTTTGACGATATTCCCACTTGGCAAAATGGGGAATGAACCGCCATTCTACCCCCATCTAACGGATCCCCAGCGAGATGAGGTTGCGATGTTGAACAAACTGTTACGGTATAATTTTGAAATCGCGGGGCGGTTGGTGTTGGACCAAAACAACACCCTTGCCTATGACATTCCCGTATCCAAATTTATCAGCCAAGACCACGCACAGGTTTATGCCTGGGTATCCGGGCAGGAAATTTTGTATATCGGACAGGCGGGCAAGGGATTGCAAAAACGCCACCGTGAACATCGCGCGGGGTGGCAAAATGGCAGTTCGACGGGCGTCAAACTGGCCCATAATATTCGCGCCGAATTGCAGGCAGGGCGTCACATTGTCATTTATGGCCGGACCTGTGATCATTTTTGGCACGAAACCCCATTGCTGGGGCGGATGGCTGCGATCCATATCAATCTAGCCGATCAAGAAGAGGATATTTTGATCCAAGAATTCAAACCCCGCTGGAATACAAACAGGTCCACGACCCTAAAACGCCGTTGGATTTCAGAATAAATCACCCTGCAGCCCCAAACTAAGGGGCGTCGGCGTCCGCCTGATCCGTGGCCAAGCGCAGGGCGCGATAGACCTCTTGTATCGCGCGCAATTTCGGATTGGACGGTTTATAGGCCAATCCGATGGTGCGCGACAGGTTCGGATCGCCCAAGCTGATGGATCGCAGCGGAATATCATAGGGCCCTGGCACGCATAGCTTGGGCACGATGGATACGCCCAATTCCGAACTGACCATGCTGGAAATGGCCTCAAGGCTGTTTAACTCCATCACTTCGTTCACGGCGATATTTTTGGACTGTAACCACGATTCAATCATCGTGCCCACGACCGCTTCGCGGTTAAACCGGATATAGGGGTTTGTTTTCAGAATTTCCGCAGCATTGGTCTGGGTGTTCTTGGTTGATGTGATCAGTTCCAGCAATTCCGTGGCAAAGGGTTCAAATACAATATCCTTGGGCGGTAAATGGGTCTGCGATAAAATGGCGGCATCCAATGTATTTCGCGACAGTTCAACCATCAAGGTGTTGGTCAGGTTTGGAAATATCTTGATCCGCAGATTAGGATAGGATTTGCGCAAAACTGATATGGTTTTGGGGGCCAGTCCCACCACAGATGTTGGCACCACGCCCAGCAATAAATCACCGTTAAAAATATCATCCCCCATCAATGATGGGACAAGATTTTCATAATCAGCAATCAATTTTTTCGCCTTATCCACCAGCTGTAATCCCAATGGCGTTAATTCGGGCGTGCGCGCAGATCGGTCAAAAATTTGGATTTGCAGATTTTCCTCAAGTGTTTTCATCTGCTGGCTAACCGCAGCATGCGTGATAAATATCGCATCTGCTGCAGCCCCGAATGTTTTATGTTCAGAAATGGCAACAAGGGTTTTCAACAAACGAATGGACATCTTAAACCTTTCGAAAATTCACACAGCCGCATTATTCAGTAAAACTTACCAAAATCCAGAAATCTTTTGTCTTTATTTGAATTTACTAACAAAACGACCCCAAAATGGGGTCGCCTGATGGTCCAATTCTGATGGGCCTAGACCCTAGCCGATCAATTCATCCGAACGATCATCCGTTTCGCCAAACCGTTTCAAAACCGCAGGTTTGGTGCCTGCGTACACTTTGGCAAGGTTTTGACTGATTTTTTCGTTTTCGCGTTCAAACAGGCAGTTCCCCTCAAGGTCCGAGGCCACGATAAAGGGGCCCATTTTGCGGCATCTGATCACCCACATCGCTTGGGCCAGACCCAGTTCATGGTTCCAGTGAACAGCTTCGACCTTTTCTACGCCGCGGCCCAATAAGGCGCCTGTTCCATAGCCCACGGTTGACAGATAGACCGCGCCATTTGGTACGAAATACTCTTTGTAATCCTTGGACGACATGCCCCCTTTGCCGACGATCAATTTTGCGCCGGTTTTCGCCATCCATTCGGGCAACCACTTGGCAAATCGGAACGATGCCGTGGCTGTGACGGCCCCCAGATCAAAACTGCCATCGGGGCGAATGGCGGCCGCGGGCGAACAGTGGAAATTTGCCGCACTTTCGCTAGGCAACTCCATCGGGATGTTGGCCTTGTCCTCAAGGGCGCGCATGTACACACCTTCGCGTGCGGTGTACATTAGCCCATCTAGATAAACGATATCCCCCAATCTCAGCTGGGCAATCTCTTCGGGCGTTGGTGTGGTGCTTAGGGTGATTTCACGGGGCTTCATGCTGTGACCTCTTGCGGGGTGGGCTCTGGGATCCAGTCGACGGTTTCGCGCCGCTGATAATCCGTAAACCAATCAGGATCCGTTCGGTATTCGACGCGCCCATCAGCAAAGACCCGAGCGACAGCGCGGCGGGATGACAGGCAAAATGCGTGGACCGACATTTGCATTCCGCCCGTGTGGCAATATCCAACCTCGATATTGCAGTCGATCACCATGTTTTTCCCAACAAACCCCATGGCCCCCATACCAATGGAATTGCCCAATTCTTTCAGCTCATCTTCTAACTCGGCGATGCGGGGATCAGAATTTTTGCTGCCCACCGTGCGCAGACAGGCCGCGCGTTTGCCCAGCACCATGCAGGTATCTTTGCATCCCCCCAGACCGATGCCAATAATGGCCGGCTGACAGGCCAAACCGCGTTTTCCGAATGCAACCAGACTGTCCAGATAAAACCGTTTGATCCCTTGTATCCCGTCAGAGGGAAACAGCATCCGGTAATCGGTGCCGAACAATCCCCCTTTGTGAACGGTGATCAAATCAATCCATTCACCGCCGGGTTCATAGCCGTATTCGATTTCAGGCGCGCCGATGCCAACGTTATTATCATGATCGGTCCGCCATAGGGGATGCACGCGGTTGGGGCGCAATGGCAACCCTGTGGTCCGGTTTGCCGTGGCGCGGCGCAATGCGGCCTCTAGCGCGATTGGCCCGCCTTCAATCTGGGTTTCGTTGCCCATTTTGACGTACCAGCGGGGCGTGCCCGTATCGCCACACATTGCGCGATTGTCTTGCTTGGCCGCTTCGTAATTTTGCAACATCGCCTCAAGCACGAATGACGACAGATCGCCATCCTCGGTTTTGGCGGCGGCCTTTAGGCCCTGCAAATAATCATCAGGGATTTCGACGGCCGCCTTGTCCATCAGGGTTTCCGCCGTTTTCTGGATAAGATCTATGGATATCATGCGTGTTCTCCGACCAATGTTTCGGGTTCGCCCTCTGGTAAAATTGTTTCGCCCGGCCGCACGATGGTAAATTGCACGTCCTCTTGTGTGACCTCAATCGCATCGCCCACTTGCCGCGCAACGGTGAAATAGGAATCGTCCAAATTTCCGGGTTCGGGGAAATCCTCTCGGAAGTGGGCGCCACGCGAATTTTCACGCGCCAGTGCCGCGCGACAAATGACGTCAGATACATCGACCAAGGACGCAAGGTTCATCCAATCATGCCACGTCAGATTATAGGCCAGGTTTCCACCATCGACACCCGTTTCATATAGCTGCGCCCGAATATCAGCGATGCGGCCAAGCCCACGTTCCAAGCCGGTTTTGGTGCGCATAACACCCACATCGTCCCACATGATGTTCTGCAGATTTTTGCGCAGTTGGTGCAAATTGCCGACGGGTTTCGACAACGGATATAGGGCGCGTTCCATTTCCGCAGCGATCACCGTTTCGTCAGGGTCGCGATGGGCGCGCATTTTGCGAATGTCCAGCCCCATGTTATCGCCGGCAATCCCGCCGAATACCGTGGAATTGGCGACCCCATTGCCCCCCAATCGGTTTGATCCATGCGCGCCGCCTGCATCCTCGCCCGCGACATATAGGCCCTCAATCGACGTGCGGGTTTCGGGATCGACCACAACGCCCCCCATGAAATAATGCGCGGTTGGCACAACCTCGACCTGTCCCCCCGCCAGATCAAAGCCGCTGTCGGCGCAGCGTTTGACCATGCCCGCAAATTTTTTGCGTACATTTTCGGGCCCAAGATGCGCCATTGAAATGAACATACCCACCTGATCGGGGTTATTGTTTTTGCGCATCTCGGCATAGATGCCGCGCGACACCACATCGCGGGTGGCCCGTTCACCGCGATCACTGTAATCAAACATGAAACGGTTGCCCTGATGATTGACCAGATGCCCGCCTGCGCCGCGCAGGCCCTCTTCTAATACGGTGCCGGTCATGCGCGTATGATCGCCCGCCAACAGGCCGGTTGGATGGAACTGCACCATTTCCATATCACGCAAGGGTAATCCCAAACGCATCGCCATGGCCAAGCCATCCATCGTTTTGTCGCCAGATGGTGTGTGGTATTTGTACATCGTCGGCCCGCCACCGGTGGCCATCAAAACGGCCTTGGCGCGGACAAAATGGAATTCACCCGTCCGCATATCGATAAACAAAACGCCTGACAGGGCGGTGCCATCGGGGGTCGGGATCAGGCCGATTGCGCGATGTTCCTGTAATTTTTCGACGGGACGCGCCAAAACCTGTTCCATCAGACGGGAAATAATTTCGATGCCTGTTAAATCCCCTTTGTGAACGGTACGATCTGCGGTCTGACCGGCAAAGGCCTTTTGATGGACGCTGCCATCGGGGTTGCGATCAAAAAAACATCCGATTTCGTTTTCCAATTCGTGGATTCTGGTCACCGCTTCGGTACACAGGCGCCATGCCATATCCTGGTTTGGCAACCATTTACCGCCGTTGATGGTATCCATGAAATGGCGTTCGACACTGTCGCCATTGCCCAAGGCAACGTTATATCCGCCCTGAACCATGCGGGTGCAGCCACATTTGCCAATCAATCCTTTGACGGCGATGGTCACCTTGGTGTTCAGCGGTGCAGATTGCAGGGCATGCAGCGCCCCAAACAAACCGGCCCCACCGGTGCCCAGCACCAAAATATCTGTGTCGTGTCGTTGAATATTTGCCCGAACTGTCATCATCACACCGCATTTAGTAAGAAAGCACCAGAAACAAACAGCGCCCCGCCCGCTGCCACGGCCGCCCATGTTTTTTGCCGTGGGGACCAAGGCAACAGTTCAAGAACCAATAACCGGATCCCGCCCAACAGATGCACCGACAACAGGAAAACCAATCCCATTTCTGCAAATTTAACAGCAGGGATTTCGGTCCAATGCAAAAAGGCATCCAAGCGTTGTGGCTGGGTTAGGGCCAGTGACAACACATAGAAATGCAGCGGCAAAAACAATACCAACGCCAAACCCGACACCCGATGCAGGGCATAGGCGTACCACAGGGGATGATTGCGATGCCCCTTGATCCCCTTGATCATAGCCATGTCACGGCTGAAACAGCGCGCGCCCCCATGAATATGGACAGTAATCCAAAGCCCCACATAATCGCATCCAGCGCGATGTCATTCCAGCGCAGCAATTCTGACATGATGGTGCGCAGTCCAATCGCGCCGTGTACGGACACCGCGATCACAAACAGGCCATAAAACATAAACCAGAATACCGAACCCTGTGTGCGTGACAGAATTTCACCAGCCGACAGCCCACCCTGAATGGCATAGATCATGACCCCCAAATGACCAAAGACCAAGGGGATCATAATGATCGCGGATAGGCGTTGCGCCATATAAAGCCGAATATTCATCCTAACGCCCCCGTTTCAGTTGATGCTTGATTGTCGCTGCCTTAAGCCCGGCAATCGCGCGCATTGGGTTCAGTTCATTCGGGCAGTACAAGGAACAGCTGCCCTGACTGTGGCAGTTGTGACAACCGCCTTTGCCTGAAACAGCGGCCAGAACGGCGTCTGTGTCATTTACCTTTTCATCGTTGTACAACGTCCAGGCCCGCTGTAATGCGGCTGGCCCCAGATAGTTTTCATTATGCGCCACCGTATCGCACGCCGCATAGCAAACGGCACAATTGATACATTCGATCGATTCATTTGCCACGGCGCGTTGGGCATCATCAGGCGCAATTTGCGGCATTGCATCGTAACGGGACGCAGACGGATCATGATGGCCGCCCGCGTCAATCCATTTATCGAAAAATGGGTCCATATCCGCGACCAAATCCTTGATCGGTGGCAAATTTCGCAGGGGTGCGACGACCAGTGTGTTCGCGTCCAAAACTTTGTTCACATGGGTACGGCAGGTCCATCGTGGCGTTCCATTCACCATCATCGCACAAGACCCACACATACCAACACGACAGGCGAACCGATAGCTAAGATTGGGATCTTGGTTTTGTTGGATCCAAGAAACCACATCCAAGACCGTTTGATTATCTTGGCGCGGAACGACAAATTGCTGATACGCGCCCCCGTTTTTGTCACCGCGCCACACCTTGACGGTCATCGTATCATTCGTATTTGCCATTGAACGCTGCGGGGTCCTTGTCGGTTTGTATTGCGATTTATCGCGACGCGAGGGCGGTCAGACCGGGATCAGACCCGGTTCGATCTGCCCTGCCCTCCTGTTTTTATCATGAAAGTTTTTCTAATGATAAACGATAAATTCTTTATTATTTCGTAACTATTTTTTAATGATACCCGCGGCGCAAAACAGGGCACGCGACCCCCAAGGCGCAATAACGCTCTGGTGATTTTGGCGGGCGCTACGCCGTTTTTGCGTTTCGGATGCTTTTGTATATGGCAAACAGCGCAATGATCGAAAACGTCCAGAATGCCCAAGTTATCGGCCCCCGCACAAACACACTGACATCACCGCCTGACATCAACATCGATTGGCGGAAATTATCTTCCAACAGGGGGCCCAGGATAAAGGCAATCAAAAATGGGGCCGCCGGAATTCGGGTGCGAACCATCAAATACCCCAGCCAGCCCATTGCAAACATAACGCCCACGTCAAACATGTTATTGTTCACGGCAAAGACGCCGTAAATGCACAACACCAAAACAGCGGGCATCAAAATGCGTTTCGGCACATCCGCAACGTATCGGAATGCGCGAATGGCCACCGACCCGACCGCAAACAACATCACAGAACTGACAATCAATCCGATGAACAGACCATAGATGATGTCAACATTCAAAACGAACATCATGGGCCCCGGTTGCAATCCGTGGATCATAAACGCGCCGATAATGATGGCGGTTATCACATCCCCCGGCACGCCCAGCGCCAACAGGGGGATCAACGTAGCACCAGCAACGCCATTATTGCCCGCCTCGGCCGCTGCGACGCCTTCGATTTCGCCCTTGCCAAAATTTTCCTTATTCTTGGATGTGCGGCGCGCCTCGGAATAACTTAGGAATGCTGAGGGGGCGGCCCCGATCCCGGGAATTGACCCTAAAATCACGCCAATAATACTGCCCCGAATGATCGAGAAAAAGCTATCTTTGTATTCGCGGAATGTGACCCAAGATTTCCCCAGACTGCGCGCTTTGCCCAGATGGCCGGTCGGGTCCCACGCCATTGCAATCACCTCGGGGATCGCGAACAATCCGATCAGAACGGCGATGAAATTCAGCCCACCCATCAAATTACTGTCGCCAAAGGTAAAGCGGTTAGTGCCATAGACCAAATCCAATCCCACGGTCGCCAGAATTAAACCCGCCACCGCGGATAATGTGCCGCGCAGCAAACTGTCGCCCGACACCCCTGCAATGATCGTCAAAGAAAAGAAGATCAGCGCAAAAAATTCGGGCGGACCGAAATTTAGCGCAAATGACGCCAACCATCCCGCAAACAGGATCAGTGACAGGTTCGATACAACATCCGCAGTGCATGAGGCCCACAGTGCCATCCCCAAGGCTTTGCCTGCTTGACCCTTCTCGGCCAAGGGATAGCCATCCAAAATGGTGGCCGATGACGCGGGCGTACCGGGCGTTTTGATCAGGATTGCCGGAATTGACCCCCCGAAAATGCCGCCTTTATATACGCCGAGTAATAACAAAATACCGTTGATTGGTTGCATCGGAAAGGTAAACGGCAAGGTCAGTGCCACCGCCATTGTGGCCGACAACCCCGGAATTGCGCCGCCAATCACGCCGACCACAATCCCGATAAAAAGCGACAGAAACGCATCCACATTCCCAACCAAGGAAATGCCAGCCAAAATGCTGTCATAAAAACTCATGGTAGCCTCACAAAATTACCTTGGGGAATTGCCACGCCGGCGACATGTGCAAAAAACGCATAAAGGATCAAGGGAACCAAAATGGCACTGACGACAGCCGCCTTGGGATACCGAGTTCCAAAGAAAAACGCCGTTGCGACAAAGGTCAGCATTGTGGTCCATACCATGCCCAAACGGGGCAATAGATACATGGTGGACCCCATGATAATCGCCAAAATCACCAGCCGCATATAGGGGCGCATCCCCCCAATCGCAGGTGCCGGCGTATCTTGGTCCGTGCTAGGTGTTTGTTTGGTTATGATCAACGCGACGCCGGAAAATGCCAAAATCCCCGCCAAAACATAGGGCCAGAATGTTGGCGATAATACGATGTTTCGAATATTGCTGGGGCTATAGACCCAGTTCGGAATTGCATAAAATGCGAAAAACGCGGAAAAAATCAGCGTGAACACGCCAAGCCAGCGGTTTAATCCTTTGAACAGCACCTTTAGCACCCCGACATATTGAACGGGCCAACGCGCACATTGGCCCGATTGATTATATTATTGAACGCTCACAGTTCCACGGGCGGCAGTTACCCTTCGATCCGCATCCCCAGACGATCAACAAGGCTGCGGAATTTATTGTACTGACCACGAATAAATTCATTCGCCGATTCAGGGTCCATCAATTCAATAACTGACCCGCGCGATGTCATTTTCTCTAGGAATGCTGCATCTTTGGTGGCCTCAGCCATCCAATCCCCCCATTTCGCGGCGACATCATCGGGCAACCCGGCAGGGCCCGCAATACCGGTCCAGCCGACCAATTGATTCAATTCCGGTTTCCCCAGTTCATTGGCGGTCGGCGCATCAAACCCGACCACAGGTTCGGCCGTTGTGACCATCAATGGTTTCAGTTGTCCGTTCGCGACAAAGCTGGCGATAGACGATGAATTGGTGCATAAAAATGTGGCCGTCCCGTTCAAAACCGCAGTCGCCGCTGCGCCGCCCCCTTTTTGTGGGATGTGGGTTGCCTGTTCCAGGGGGTTTTCAACACCAAAGGAATCCAAAACCATCACCGCCGCGATATGCAAAAATGACCCCACGCCGGATGATGAATAGGTCACACCACCTTCGGCCACTTTGGCGACCAGATCATCCATCGAATTAATACCGGAGTCTGGCGCCACCGCACAAGCGGCAGGGTTAATTTCATAAACCGTTACAAACCGAAAATCATCCAAAGTATAGGGCAGCGTTGCCTTCATCGCAGGGTTCACAGAATGTGATCCGACGCGCGCAAACAGCATTGTGTATCCGTCCGCCTTGGCATTTTGCACGGCAACCGATCCTGTCGCGCCGCCCGCGCCGGTTACATTTGCCATCACCAGCGGACGTCCCACGGCGTTGCCCAACGGTTCTGCAATCGTGCGTGCGGAAATGTCCGTTGCACCACCTGCGCCATAGGGAATGACCATGTTAATCGGGCGCTCAGGATAATCCGCATAGGCCGCCGATGCCGTTAAACCAAGTGAAACCGTTAATAGTTTTACAAATTTATTCATTTTTTCCTCCCATTTTTGATCATGCTATTGTTCAAAGCAATTATATCAAAACCAATATTTTTTGATATTTTTGTAAGTTTTTTTTGATGTACTTTCGATATATTGGCTTTGAACTTTACATGTAACCTGACTAGCGTTCGTTTCAACTGCTCGGCCAAAGGGCCGCTATATAAACAAGGGCAAATAAAAAAACAAAGGGCGCCCCAAAATGGACGCAACTACAATCATTTTCCTGATCCTTGGCGGATTGGCCGGTGGGTTCATCAATGGGTTTGCCGGAACAGGAACCGCGTTGTTTTCATTGGTTTTTTTCCTGCAGGTGCTGGATCCGTTGTCGGCGGTGACTATTTCGGCTGCGATTTCGTTCATCAGCGGGCTGCAGGGGATGTATATCGTTCGCCAAGAAATCCGCCAAAACATAGCGCTCGCATTGCGGTTTATTGTGCCTGGTTTAATTGGCGTGCCCTTGGGGGCCGCCTGTTTAACCCTGATCAATGTCACCGCCTTGCGCCTGTTGGTGGCTGGATTTTTGATTTTTTACGGTGTGTACTTTGGGTTTCGCAAAAATCTGCCCCAGTTTGACCGTCATACGCCCAAGGCGGATACATCGATCGCGCTGATCGGCGGTTTTTTGGGGGGATTGGCGGGGCTATCAGGGGCCTTGCCGGCGATCTGGCTGTCAATGCGCCCGTGGAAAAAGCAACTGACACGGGCCATCATCCAACCGTTTAATGTGGTCATTTTGTTTACCACAGTCGTGGTATCGGCGTTCAATGGTGCACTGACAACGACCACCATACTTGCCTTTGCCATCGCAATGCCTGCTGCCTTGGTCAGTGTTCAATTTGGAATCTATACATTTCGGCAGGTCAATGACACCCAATTCCGCAGAACGTTGATCATTCTGTGCCTTGCAATGGGGGTTGGCATATTGGCGATGACTGTGCTGCGCAGTTAATGGCTGGGCGCCGATGGTGCAGGCGTCCCATGGATCACAACATTCACACAGGCGGGTTTATTGCTGGCGATGGCACGCCGCAACGCCGGCCCCAATTCCGAGAGCTGGGTGACATATTCACCATGCGCGCCCAAGGCCTGCACCGCCAGATCATATCGCGCATCGGACAATTCACAGCCAAAAACGCGATCAGGCCCGTAATCGCGCACCTGAATAAGGTGTTCGGCATTCCAGCGTTTGTCATTCCCGATCACCACAACGCAGGCCAGATTATGACGGACCGCTGTTTCAAATTCGGTGAAATGGAATCCGCAGGACCCATCCCCCATCAGCGCAAAAATTAACGCATCCGGCCGCGCCAAGCGCGCCGCAAAACCATAGCACAGGCCACCCCCGATGGCGCCGGATACACCGTTCACAACGCGCGATTGCGCCTGCGTTACGGCACTGGCCCATTGCCCAAACTCGCCTCCGTCACAAATGGCGACGGTGTCATTATGGGCTGCAATATGGTCCTGAACAGTCTGACACAAATCCTGCGATGTTATGTGATCTGTCGAAACTGTGGGGAAATTCCGGCGGGCCAGTTCCGTTGCCACAAACTGCTGCCATGCGCCAAAATCGTGTTTTGGGACACCGTGTTCCCACATTGTATCCAAAACATCACGTGGGTCAGCCATGACCGAACGCAACAAAGCCGCGCCCAGATTTTTCTGCGCGCGGTCCTGTTCGTTTTCCAGAGGGCTGATGTTGATCCAGCGGGCCGTTTCGCCGATCAGCTGGGGGTTTCCAAATCCGACCGTGAAATCAACCCGTTTACCAAAATTCACGATCAGATCCGCCTGCTTCAGGACAGCCCCCAGATTTCCCAAGGATGGGTCGCGCAATCCCCGCGGGCTCTCCATCGGAATGACGGGGACACCACAATCCGCCCCGCGTTGTATCATCTGAGGATGCCGCGTGGCATTCAACATCGGACCACATATGAAAACGGGGCGCCGCGATTGCGCCACAGCCTGTTCGATAAATTCAATATCTGCGGTGGCCGCAGGCCTGGGATCACGTTCAAATTGATCAGCGCCCGGAATATCATCAGATTGTGCGGGATTTTGCAAAACATCCACGGCCAAGGCAATGTGAACCGGCCCAGGCCGCCCCGTTTGTGCCACCCGACAGGCCCGCGCGACCGCATCCCCTAGGTCAGGGGCCGTTTTCGGGCGCACTGATAATTTCGCAATCGCCGCCATCATCGACACCTGATCCATTTCCTGGAACGCGCCCATGCCGTCTTGGGACACCGGACTGTCACCCGACAGTAACAACAGCGGCGTTTCGCTCTCGGACGCGGTAAACAGCGCCCCGGCCGCATTCGCCGCGCCCGTGCCTGCCGTGACCAAGGCCACGCCAAGCGTACCGGTCAATTGCGCGTAGGATTCGGCCATATAGACGGCCGCCGCCTCGTGGCGGGTATGGATGATGTCGATACCCGCCGTCAGGCAGGCATCATAGACAGGCATAATCTGATTTCCAGAGAGCGAAAATATGCGCGTCACACCTGCCCGAATCAAACATTGAACCAATAAATCCGCACCGCGCATCGCTGTCTCCTGTTTTTGGAATTACAAATGGGATAATTCGCGTCGCTAAATAAATCAATTCGGTCCGTCGATAAACATGCCCCTGCACATCAGAAACCCGCACCCAATCAATCACACAAGTCACCTTGCTATTTGATTTGGTTTTAAGGTAAAGAACTGCCATGTTTACGGTTGCCGCACTTTATCACTTTACCCGATTTGAGGACCCCGCCGCACTGCGAGGCCCGCTTGAAACTGTTTGCAATGATCTTGGAATTACCGGGTCACTGCTTTTGGCGAAAGAGGGGATCAATGGAACAATCGCCGGCACGCGTGCCGGTATTGATGGGATTTTGGCCTATCTTAGGGGTTTGCCGGGCTGCCGCGACCTGGAACACAAAGAAAGCAAAGCCAGCATCCCGCCATTCAAACGCATGAAGGTCAAGCTGAAAAAAGAGATCGTGACAATGGGCCAGCCCGATGTCGACCCCAAGGCGCGTGTTGGGCATTACGTTGACGCGCAGGATTGGAATGATCTGATTTCGGCCCCGGATGTCGTCGTCATCGATACCCGAAACGATTACGAAGTTGGGATCGGCACATTCGAAGGCGCCATAGACCCGCAAACCAAATCGTTTCGCGAATTCCCCCAGTGGTGGGAAGAAAACAAAGACAGGTTTCACAACAAACGCGTCGCCATGTTTTGCACGGGCGGGATTCGGTGCGAAAAATCCACCAACTATTTGATCGGCCAAGGGGTCAATGACGTCTACCACCTGAAAGGCGGCATTCTGAAATACCTCGAAGAGGTCCCACAAGAGCAGAGCAAATGGCAGGGTGACTGCTTTGTCTTTGATGCGCGCGTTTCGGTGGGGCACGAGCTGAAGGAAGGCCCGCATCAGCTGTGTTATGCCTGCCGGCGCCCGATCCTGCCTGATGACCAAAACCGCCCAGAGTATGAACATGGCGTCGCATGTCATCAATGTGCGCACGAAACATCGGATGCGGACAAAGACCGTTTTCGGGAACGCCAAAAACAAATCCGCCTTGCCCGCGCGCGGGGGACACAACATGTTCTGGGGTATGACGGGTCCTGAATAAACCCGCGACCCGCGTGTGATTGACGGGCGTGAACGCTGAAACATTTGACAGGCCCCATTCTGAACAGTTGCGCAAACCATTTGATTTTGGTAGTGGGTCATGAATGGACGCTACGGCAACTCGACGAACTATAAAGGCAGCACTTTTTTGCAAGACGACAAGACCGCCCAAGATTGGGCAAGATTACTGGCGGCATATCGCACTCCTAGCGTAGTCCGCAGTAGCTGGGAAATCGCAGTAACACTTGTGCTGTACGTTGGGTTATGGGCCGCTGCCTGGGCTGTTTTGGAATATTCGAAACTGCTGGCCGTGCTGATTTCATGCGTGAACGCGCTGATTTTGTTGCGCCTGTTTTGCATCCAGCATGACTGCGGCCACGGGACGTTGTATAAAAACAAACCGCTAAATGACTGGATTGGTCGCGTCTTGGGGGTGCTTACACTGACACCCTATGACGTTTGGAAACGGTCCCACGCCATTCACCACGGTGCATCTGGCAATTTATGCAAACGGGGCATTGGTGATATCGACACCCTGACAATCGCAGAATATCGCGCACTATCACTGGGGCGTCGGATTCGGTATCGCCTGTATCGGCATCCGGTTACGTTGTTTGTCATCGGACCTGCGTATCTGTTCTTTCTTAAGAACCGGCTGCCGTTCGGTTTCATGACGCACCTTCGGTTCTGGGTCAGCGCCATGGTGTCAAACATCGCCCTGGCCGTCTGTATCGCCGTGATCGTTTATTTTGGCGGGCTAGACCCGATTTTGTTCATCTTTATTCCAACCACGTTGCTGGCGGCGATGATTGGCGTTTGGTTGTTTTATGTACAACACCAATTTGAACACACATACTGGGAAACAAATCCAAATTGGAACCTGCATGATGCCGCGCTGGACGGCAGTTCGCACTATGTCCTGCCGCGCCTGTTGCAATGGGCAACGGCAAATATTGGCATTCATCACGTGCATCATCTGTCCAGCCGCATTCCATTTTATCGCCTGTCAGAGGTGCTGCGGGATCATCCAGGTTTGGCGCATATGAATATCTTGACCGTCTCAACAAGCCTTAAGAAAGCGAATTTACATTTATGGGATGAAACCAACAAACGTCTGGTTTCGTTTTCGCAGGTATCCGGCAAAGCCTAAGTCCCAACAAGGTCACATCGCTTGGATCCAGAACTGTTTGGTTGTCTGCAACGCAAATTGTTCCCGTACCTATCACACCAATGCGCTTTATCTGGCCCCCCATGTGTCGGACAAACGGTATCCCTGCGGCCATGGGTCTGATGGGTCCAGCATGTGTTGGTGGGTCCCGGTGATCCAACCCCGGCCCGAAATTTCGGGGATAATCGCGGCACGCGATCCGACATTGGTTTCCCCCAAAATTGTTCCAGCAAAGGTTGACCCAATCACGGACTGCGCCGTCAGACGATCGCCCGTTTTCATAATTCCGCGCGCGTGCAGCAGGGCCATGCGTGCTGACAATGCCGTACCGGTCGGGGACCGGTCAACTTTGCCGGGCTGAATGGCCACGGCTGCACTGGTGGTCAATCCCTGTGGTCCGTCCGTCAGTGGGCCCGCAAACAAACAAAACGAAATATGCAACCAGTCCGGATTTTCGGGATGCGAAAACCCCAACTGCACATTGGCCGCATTGGTAATACGGACCCCCAATGTTGCAATATCATGCGCCTCGGACGCGGTCAGGTCAAAGCCAAGCGCCGCCGCATCAACAACGACAAAGCTATCGCCGCCATAGGCGGTATCGACGCGCAAGGTCCCAATGCCGTCGACCTCTAGCCGTTGATCCAGTTCCGCGGCAAAGGACGGAACGTTTTGCACAAAAATCCGCTCGGCCTTGCCATTTTTGCAGGCGGCCCGCACACGAACCAACCCACCGGGTGCCTCTAGGACTATGTGGGTTTCGGGTTCTTGCATGGGGATAATCCCGGCATCCAGCAATACGGTCGCCACACAAATGGAATTCGATCCTGACATGGGGGGCGTGTCTTCGGGCTCCATTATGATCCAGGCGGCGTCTGCCTCGGGGTGTTTGGGCGGGACCAACAGGTTCACATGCCGAAACACCCCGCCGCGGGGTTCGTTCAACATGAAATTGCGCAGGGTCTGATCGCGGGCGATCCAGCGGCTTTGATCCCAAATGGTGTCCCCAGGGGGTGGCAGGACGCCACCCACGATAACATCGCCAACCTCGCCCTCGGCATGGGCAGAAATGACATGGATGGTTTTGGTTGTGCGCATATCAGATATCCTTGACCAGCCGCAGCGCATCATAGATTGCAGCATGGGTATTTCGCGCACTGACGGCATCACCAATCCGATAGAGCGCAAAGGCACCATCAGGATTGCGGGTCACATTTTGCGGCTGGCCATCGATCAGCGCGTCATAATCCACCGCGCCCCCATTTGATGACAGCGGTTTTAGATCAAAATACAGATCGTCCAGCGGCAGTGTCCCATAATTCACCACCACCTGATCATAGGTTTTTTCCGTCCTCAGATCGCTGTAATCCGTTCCAATCACTGCCCGAACCATATTGCCATCGCGCTGCACATCCAGCAGGCGACGCGCGACGGTAAATGTGACGTCTTTGGACTGCAGCGCGCGCATATAGGGCACCAGATTCATCGCCATGATATCGGGGGCAAAGGTCCGGTCTGGTGTCATAATCTCAACCGTGCTGCCGTCATTTGCGGCAACCTCGGCGGCCATGACGGCGGGGTGATCGCCGCTTTCGTCATAGATCAACACGTTTTGGCCCGGCTTGACATCACCCGCGATGATGTCCCATGCCGAAACGACCAG
>CAJXSD010000037.1 GCA_913060475.1 uncultured Paracoccaceae bacterium
GCGGATTAGGGTGGCGCGTGGTGTGACCCACCATCCTTGATAGGTACAAACAATGGATCAACTGACCAACTGGATCTTTTCGATCGAGGGAACGCCGCAGGGCCATACTGTTGCCTTGGTTCTGGCCCTACTGGCGGCATTTTTACACGCCGTTTTTGGCGCGCTACAGAAAGGTCGCTATGATCCATGGCTGTCCCGCGGGGCGATTGATTTTGGGTATTGTGTTATGGCGCTGCCTGTCGCGCTGTTCGTTGTGCCATGGCCGGAACGCGACCTGTGGCCGATTTATATTGGCGTGTTTTTGATCCACGCGACCTATAAATATTTGCAGGCCATGGCCTATAGCCGCGGGGCCTATACGGTTGTTTACCCCGTTGTGCGCGGCATGGGGCCGCTGTTTACGGTGATCGGGGCCTATGTCATTTTTGACGAACGCTTTAGCGCGGTGCAATGGATGGGTGTGGCCGTTTTGATGGCGGGCATTTTCGGTCTGGCCGCATTTAATATGAAATACCTAGACACGGCGCGCGACACGTTGTTTGCGGCCCTGGGCTATGCGGTGTTAACGGGGCTGTTTGTGGCGCTTTATACGACATACGACGCCTATGGCATTCGGTTTGCGGAAAATCCATTTACATTTTTGGTCTGGTTTTTCGTGATTGATGGGCTGTTGTTCCCCATCATCGCGTTGGTGCGTTGGCGCGCAATGGCGGACCGGCCTGATCCGTGGCCGTTGCTGCGCCGTGGGTTTATTGGTGGGTTTGTCGCCTATTTCAGTTTCGGGTCCATTATGATGTCCACCCGTCTGGACAAAGTGGGTGAGGCCGCCGTTTTGCGCGAAACATCCACCGTGTTTGCCGCCTTTATCGGTTGGCTTGTCCTAAAAGAAAAAGTAGGCTTGCCGCGCATCGCCCTAATGGCATTGATCGCGCTGGGCGCCGTCATCGTAGAAGCAGGAGGATAATTTGTCCAAAAAATCTCTATCACCCGCCATTAAGAACCTGTTGGAATATGGTCCGCTGATTGCGTTTTTCGTGATTTATTTCCTGATCAAGGATGACACTATCACCGTTCTGGGCGCCGATTATTCGGGGTTCATTGTGGCCACGGCCGTATTTATCCCCATTCTGGTGGCGTCGACCGGATTGGCCTGGGCGCTGTCGGGTGAAATTTCCAAAATGCAGGTGGTCACGGTTGTTCTGGTCGTCGTATTCGGTGGCCTGACCGTATTTTTGCAAGATGAACGGTTTTTCAAACTAAAACCTACGATGATTTATCTGCTGTTTGCGGGGATATTGGGGTTTGGGTTATGGCGCGGTACATCCTATCTGGAAACGGTGATGGGCGCGAACCTGAAAATGGAACGCGCGGGCTGGATGATCCTGACCAAACGGATGACATGGTTTTTCCTAGGGCTCGCCATCGCAAACGAAGCGATTTGGCGCACGCAGTCGACCGAAACATGGGTGATGTTCAAAACATTCGGCCTGACGATCGCGACATTTGCGTTTTTAATGTCGCAATATAAATTATTCGCCGCCTATGGGGATTTGGACAATTCTGGCGACGACCCAGATCAAAAATAAGACCCAAACTGGGTCAGTCTGCTGTGCCATGAATGAGAGTCATGAATTAGATCAGGCGGCGCAAAAAAATGGGGCGAATGATCGGCCCAAGCGTCATTTTTAAGTAATACCAACAGTTTAGGGTTATTTTTGCTGCTTGAGCCAGTTTTTTCCGGCTGTTTCTAAACGGTCCAGTAATGCGAATAACTGGTCCACCTCTTGAGTGGAAAAATCCTGCAGCAAGGTCGCGTTTACCTGTTGATATATGTACTGTAGGTCGCGCATGGCCTTGGCGTGTTCAGTCAGGGTTACGACAACGGATCGTCGATCCTGTTCAACCGTTTGACGAACAAGAAGCCCGTTTTTCACCATCCTGTCGATAATCCGCGACGTTGCCGAGGCTTCGTTGCCTGTCAATTCCGCGATTTGTTTTCCGCTCAATGGTCCATTGCGCCAGATCGAAACCAACACGGCCCACTGCGCAAGGCTAAGGCCATGTGGTTCGAGCAGTTTATTTGTAACGGCCGACCCTGTCGCTGCGGCGAAATTCAGCTTGCGTCCAATGGACACCGGAGCAGTTGGTGAGCCTTGCGACTTGTTTTTAGTTGCCATGTAAACAGTTTCCATGTAATAAAAATGAGCTTATTCAAACTCTATCACTTGATTCCAAAGGAGCACAGCCATGAATTCAATAGTCTCGTCATCCGTTTTTGCCCTGTCACTCATTGCTTTACCCGTAGCCGCACAAGCGCAGGATGCAAGCGATCTAGGTATCGAGGGGCGTTATGTCGGCGAAACGATTTTCGATTCCATGGATTTAACCGGTAAAGGGATCGTTCACATGGGTGACGTCCAACAGTTTCGTGCATCCGTTTTTGTTGGGATGGATTCTGATGAAAATCAAAAGGTCACTTACGAAGAATTTGCCCAATGGGATCCCGGTTTTCTATATGTTGCCGAACAGCTGGGGCGAAAAGATGCCTATACCACCGCATCGAAAATTATCTTTGCAGTTTGGGATCGTAACGGTAACGGCATCCTGACGGATCGCGAAATGCGCAATGCCATGTCGTCAGATTTCCGTCGGGCCGATTTGGATGACGACGCGCTGTTGACCAAGCAAGAGTTTATCAGCGGCTTTCCGATTATGGTCGCAATGCGGGCCGCTATTCGTCCTGATCTGTGATCAATTGTCGGAGGACAAGAGGTGAAGAGCAATTCCGAAAACTATGGAAAGATCGCCGTTTCTATTCATTGGTTCAGCGCTGTTTTGATTGTGGTTCTGCTTGGCAGTGGTTTTCGAGCAGGGTTTTCAGAAGATGTGGCAACAAAAGTTGATGCGCTGCGGGTGCATCTTCCGGTCGCTGTGTTGGTGATGTTGTTGACGATTTTTCGGGTGATTTGGTGGTGGCGCATTGATACCAAACCACAGCCGCTGGATGGAACACCAGATTGGCAAAGGGTCACGGCGCATTGGACCCATATGCTGTTATATCTCTTGGTTGTCCTGCTGCTTGTCAGCGGCACCACGATGTCGGTTCTTTCGGGACTTCCAGATGCTTTGTTCGGAGCGGCCCAGTTTCCCAACTTGGCAGAACTGCCCCCAAGAACGGGACATGGAATTGGCGCACGGCTGATTGTTGCACTGATTTTCCTGCACGCTGGTGCCGCGTTGTTCCATCACCTGTATCTCAGGGATAGCACGCTGAGACGTATTTGGTTTCGCAAAGGGCCTTAACGCGTCCCTACCTAGGCCACCTTTATGAATTGACCGCATAGCCTATTTGGGCTATGCCAACGCCGTGGCGATTTGTTACCAGATTGCGGGCCACGTTAAATATGCTGCTAAACGGTCAGGAAGAAAGAGCCCCCTTTCGCCAGGCCTGAGCGAATGGGGTTTTTTATTTGGCGTTCCGCCAGAGCGAGGACATGATGTCAGACAATTGGAAACCACGCACCAAAATGGTGCATTCCGGCACCCGCCGCAGTCAATATAACGAAGTGTCAGAAGCGATCTTTATGACACAAGGGTTTGTCTATGACAGCGCGGAACAGGCGCAAGCGCGGTTTGTTCAGGCAGAGCGTGACGAATTCATCTATGCCCGTTATGGCAACCCCACCGTCGCGATGTTCGAAGATCGCATCGCCGCACTAGAGGGGGCCGAGGATGCCTTTGCCTGTGCATCGGGAATGGCGGCGGTGAATGGCGCATTGATGGCTGTTGTGTCGGCCGGCGATCATGTGGTTGCTGCGCGCGCACTGTTTGGATCGTGTCTGTATATCTTGGACGATATTTTACCGCGGATGGGCGTTCATGTCACCCTGATCGACGGAACTGACCTGGATGCATGGCGGGCAGCCGTCACCGATAAAACCAAGGTTTGTTTTTTCGAATCCGTATCCAACCCCGGGCTTGAGGTTGTTGATATCGCGGCCGTGTCCGATATTGCCCATGCGCATGGGGCCTTGGTGATTGTTGATAACGTTTTTGCCACGCCGGTTTATTCACGCGCGATTGAACAGGGCGCGGATTTGGTTGTCTATTCCGCGACCAAACATATCGACGGTCAGGGACGCAGTTTGGGCGGCGTGATTTTGGGCGCGCGTGATATCATTCGCGGGCCTGTGGAATCCTATATGAAACACACCGGCGGTTCGTTGAGTCCATTTAACGCCTGGATCATGTTAAAGGGGTTGGAAACCATCGAACTGCGCGTGCGGGCGCAAACAGAAACGGCCTATGCCTTGGCCGATGCCTTGCAGGGTCATGCGGCGCTGTCGCGGGTGTCCTATCCAGGCCACTCCAGTCATGCGCAATATGATTTGGTGCAGCGCCAAACAGGCAAAGGAGGCACAGTTGTCACGTTTGAATTGGCGGGGGGGCAAACGGCGGCCTTTGATTTTTTGAACAAATTACAGGTGGCGGTGATTTCAAATAATTTGGGGGATGCAAAATCGATTGCGACGCATCCGGCCACCACAACCCACCAGCGTTTGCCACAGGATCAAAAGGACCTGTTGGGCATTTCAGACGGTCTGATCCGTCTGTCTGTCGGGCTAGAGGATCCGCAAGATTTGATCGCAGATATTATGCAGGCGTTGCAATAAACCGTGGGTCGCAGCAAAAAACTGTTACAGGTTGCACTATACTTGATCCAGAGTGTCGATTTTATCGTATTAATCTACGTAACTGGAATTTCAGGTCGATCTGCCCTAAGTTATAAAGGGTACATCACCTTTGAAAGGGGACCGGAATGAATATTCATACCCGTGACGTTGATTGTCAGCCGTCCGAGGAAACCGTACAAGACGCGATCCGTGTGGTTCGCGACTGGTTGGCGGCTGGTCAGGATTCAAATGCCTTGGCGGATGATGTTGATGCGTTGATGCGTGCCTTGCCGGCCAGCTATCCACAGCTTAGCCGTCAGTATCCCGATGATTTCACCGTGTCCCCCGATTACAAGGACACACTGCCTGATTTGCAAAACGGGCCCAGTTCGTTGATCCGTGGTGCAAATCTTCCTATCCAGCATGTGGGCATTTCAAATTTCCGCCTGCCCATTCGGTTCCAGAAACGCGACGGGGGCGACATATGTCTGGAAACATCCGTAACGGGATCGGTCAGCCTGGATGCGGACAAGAAAGGCATTAACATGTCGCGGATCATGCGCAGTTTTTACAAACATGCCGACACGCGGTTCAGTTTTGATGTCGTGCGTGCTGCGCTGGATGATTACAAACACGATTTGGACAGCTTTGACGCGCGCATTGTGTTGCGGTTTTCGTTTCCGATGATGGTGCCCAGCCTGCGATCCGGTTTGCAGGGGTATCAATATTACGACATTGCGTTAGAAATGGTCGAACGCGATGGGGTGCAGAACAAAATCATGCATCTTGATTATGTCTATAGCTCGACCTGCCCCTGTTCGCTGGAATTGTCCGAACATGCGCGGCAATCGCGTGGGCAATTGGCCACCCCGCATTCGCAGCGCTCGGTCGCGCGTGTGTCGGTCAAAATGGCCGGCGCTGACAAGCTGTGGTTCGAAGATCTGATCGAATTTTGCCGCCGCGCGGTCCCCACCGAAACCCAAGTGATGGTCAAACGCGAGGATGAACAGGCCTTTGCCGAATTAAACGCCGCAAATCCGATTTTCGTCGAGGATGCCGCGCGTTTATTTGCCGAGCAGTTGCAAAATGACCCCCGCGTGTCCGATTTCCGCGTGATCGCCAGCCACCAAGAAAGTCTGCACAGCCATGATGCAGTGTCCGTTTTGACCCAAGGCGATACATTTGATGCTGTGTCGCTTGATCCCAAGCTGTTTGAAACTTTGATCCATCGTGGCTGAACTGGCTTGACACGGATGATGGGACAGGCCATCGAAGTGTCATGTTCGACATTCGACCTATTGGATATGTGATTGGAATCTTAGTTGCCTTTCTTGGGGCGGTTATGATTTTGCCCATGTTGATGGATCTATACGATGGGAACGGGCATTGGTTTGTCTTTGCCGAATGTGGCGTGGTCACGGTTCTGGCGGGTGGATTTATTGCGCTGGCCTGTTCCAACGGCAAATCCGAAGGGTTGGACATTCAAAAAACATTTCTGTTGACCACGACCGTTTGGGTGGCATTGCCATTTTTCGGGGCCTTGCCGTTTTATTTTGGGGCCACGCAGGCCGGCATGGTTGATGCCCTGTTTGAGGCTGTCTCAGGCCTGACCACAACAGGGTCGACCGTATTTTCAGGTTTGGAAACCCTGCCACGCGGATTGTTGATGTGGCGCGGCATTTTGCAATGGTTGGGCGGCATCGGGATTATTGTTGTGGCCATGGTGTTTTTGCCGGAATTGCGGGTCGGTGGTATGCAGGTGTTTCGCGCCGAAGCCTTTGACACAATGGGTAAAATCCTGCCCCGTGCCACTGCGATTGCGGCGCAGATTTCAGGGATCTATGTGTTTATCACGCTGGCATGTTTTGCCGCCTATCTGGTTGTTGGATTGGATATTTTTGATGCCTTTGTGCATGCGCTGACAACGGTATCGACCGGTGGGTTTTCCAATTATGACGCCTCCTTTGGGACGTTTTCGGGGCCTGCGGAATATGTGGCAAGCGTGTTCATGTTATTGGCGGCTTTGCCCTTTGTGCGCTATGTGCAAATGATCAATGGCAACATGTTTGCCATTTTTTCCGACAGTCAGGTGCGGTCGTTTTTGATTGTGATCGCTGTCTTGGTCGTGATGACCAGTTTTGTGTTGGTCAGCATTTTTCCGCATCATCACGAACAGGCCCTGCGCGAAGCGTTGTTTAACATCGTGTCGATTATATCGGGCACGGGCTATGCCTCGGTCGATTATATGGCATGGGGCGGATTTTTGATTTCGATGTTTTTCTTTATCGGCCTTATTGGCGGCTGTGCGGGGTCCACCGCCTGTTCGGTGAAAATTTTCCGGTATCAGATTATGTTAGCCTCGATCAAATCCCAGCTGCAGCGGATTCATTCGCCCAACGGCGTTTTTGTTCCCCGATTTGACGGGCGGCCGATTTCCGAGGATGTCTTGAATTCGGTCATGTCCTTTTTCGTGATCTTTTTCGTATCCCTTGGGGGCTTGGCCATTTTGCTTGGCATGACGGGGCTGGATTTTGTCACTGCCCTGTCAGGGGCTGCCACAGCGATTGGAAATATTGGCCCGGGCCTTGGGGATATCATTGGGCCTGCGGGGAATTTTTCGCAGCTAAATGATATGGCAAAATGGCTGCTGATCGCGGGCATGTTGGTGGGGCGTTTGGAACTGATGGCGGTTTATATCCTGTTTACCATCAAATTCTGGCGGCAATAGGCCGCGACAATAGGCTTGGGCGTCCAAGCCTATTGCCTGTGTTTATCAATCTGTCCAGCATTCAAAATAGCTGGCGACCTTTGACAGTTCTTGCACCAATGCGTCATCCGCCAAATTTCGGGCCGGCGATTGCGCGGGGGCAAAGGACACCAGACCTGCCAAGGATCCATCATCCATGACGGGATGCGCCACATGAGTATTCGGGGGCAGAACGCGATCGGAACCGGTTTGGCCCAATATGGCAATCAGGTTTCCATCGCGGTCCATCACCGCGCCGCCCCGATCCGTATCACCCGCGCGGATGGATAAAACCAAATCTGTGCTGCCCGTGGGCTGCGGCAACAGTGTTTCCACCTGACCCAGTGTGATTGATGCCGCGCTGAGCGCACCACCAAAGGGGAAGCTGGCCAGATAAACAGCATCACCGGGCTGTGATAACCGGGCCGCAGGGGCCGCGGTAGCCATGGGGGCAATCGGCGTTTGGGGCGTTAAAATGGCCAATTTGGAATTGGCCTGTTGTGCAGCTGTCGCAGGTGTTTCACCTTGGATCATCAGGCGGTCACATTGGCCCAGATCCTGCCCCAGGGTCAGCAGGCTGCCCGTTTCTGAGACAAAAACACCTGACCGGACAAAGGCCGGTTTGCGCAGCGCTAGTCCAAAGGTCGTGTCCTGATCCGCATCAACGGCCTGACCCAATTGCGCAGGCAGGATGCCGGCGGTGCGGATCAGGCTGTTTTCCATTTCAGACAACAGTCGGTCAAATTGTTCACGGTTTGCGCTGGGCCAGACCAGACCAAACCCCTTGATCCCGTCATCGGCCAACGACGCCTGAATATGCACAAAACGGTCCGCAGCTTGACCACGAATGACGAATGCATCGCGAGTTTTTGACGCCTCTGGGTCCAGTGGTACGATTTCTAGGGTTTGCAGCACCTCGTACAATGCGGTCACATCCTGACGATCGCCCTCCATGGAAATGATAAAGGCCTGTTCAATGCCCGCAGATGGCGAACGATAATGAACCAAGGGGGCCGCGTATTCGGAAAACTCTAACCGCGCCATTGGCAGTTTCAACGAAACACCGGCCTGACGTTCGTCGATCCGGGTCAGCCCCAGATCGGCAATGACAGCCATATATTGGCGACGCAATTCGGCACGTTGTGCGGTGGTCAAAACGCCCGTTGGGTCATAGCCATTGGCCTGTTGCCAATCCGCCATCGATGCGCGGGTGCCGCGACCGAACAATCCGTCCAGGGTGCTGTTGTAAAATCCGGCCCATTGCAACATCATTTGCAGTTCGCGTTTTTCGTCGCGTGACAGATTTTTTTCACCGGCTAGGGCCTGCGCGCGTGTTTCGTCGGGTGTTTGGGGTGTGGGTTCGGTTTGGTCAGGAATGGGCGTGTCCTGCGTGTCCACGCTGTCGGGTGTGATGTCCGATGTCTGAACATCGGCCTGATCCTGTGCCACCCAAACCTGTTGACGGTAATTTTGCCCCGTTGAGACAAAGCTATCATTTGGCACAAGGCCTTGGGATTTTAGGTCGCCCAATATGGCTTGGGCCTGGTCCCTAGGGTAGGGGCCCATTGAGATCGCATACCACCCTGATCCCAGCGAATGGGCGGCGATATCGTCAAATTGTTGTGCAAATTGTTTTGCACGGTCTTCGGCTTGGATCAGGCTTGGTTTGGCTTCAATCTGGATCCAGCCTGTGTCTTGGGCTAAAACAAAACTGGGTGCTAATGCGAAAACGATCACTCTTAAAAATTTGTACATCTCGTCCCCCTTAAAACTTGGATTCAATCATAAGTCTGGCAGTACATACGTCAGCGGCCTTGTGTTTTCTAGGCAAATGATGTTTTTCGCGCAGATTTGAACTGAAATTCCGGAATTTGCTGCGAATTTCGGGGCGCTCTGATTGACCCCATGCGCGGCATTGCCTAATTAGGGCGCAACCACGCAGCAATTTAGGCGGATCACAATGTCCACGCAAAAACCCAAGTCGTTCCAAGAAATTATTTTGCGGTTGCAAAATTATTGGGCAGCCCATGGCTGTGCGATCATGCAACCCTATGACATGGAGGTGGGCGCAGGCACATTCCACCCCGCAACAACGCTGCGATCCTTGGGGACCAAAGCATGGGCCGCGGCCTATGTGCAGCCATCGCGCCGTCCAACCGATGGGCGGTATGGCGAAAACCCGAACCGTTTGCAGCATTATTACCAATACCAAGTGTTGATCAAACCCAGCCCACCCAATTTGCAGGATCTGTATCTGGGGTCATTGCAGGCCATTGGCATTGATATGGAAATGCACGACATCCGTTTTGTCGAAGACGACTGGGAAAGCCCGACCTTGGGCGCATGGGGCCTAGGATGGGAGGTTTGGTGCGACGGGATGGAAGTGTCGCAGTTTACCTATTTCCAACAGGTGGGCGGGCATGATTGTCATCCGGTGTCTGGCGAATTGACCTATGGTTTGGAACGTCTGGCCATGTATGTTCTGGGCGTCGATCACGTCATGGACATGCCATTCAACGATCCTGATGCGCCGATTGCCTTGACCTATGGCGATGTGTTCAAACAGACCGAAGAGGAATATGCGCGTTGGAATTTCGACGTGGCCAACACCGATGTCCTGCTGCGCCATTTCCAAGAGGCCGAGGCCGAATGCGAAGCGATTTTGGCCCAAGAGCATATCGACCCCAAAACCGGTAAACGCATCATCATGGCGCACCCCGCCTATGATCAATGCATCAAGGCCAGCCATATGTTTAACCTGCTGGATGCACGCGGCGTGATTTCCGTGACAGAACGTCAGGCCTATATCGGGCGGGTGCGGGCGCTGGCCAAAAAATGCGCCGATGCCTTTGTGCAGACCACGGCAGGGGGATATTCTGCATGACCGGTAAAATTCTGACTTTGGCCATCGTGATCTGCGCCCTGGTTGCGGGCGTTGCGATGTATTATTTGCAGGTCTACGCCTATTACTATGATGTTGAGGAAACGGGCCAGGATGTCGCGCTGACCTCGGTCGTGACGGGGCAACCTGAATTTATCAGCACCCGTGATTTTGTGGCCATCGATGCCGACAGTTCGCCAATCCGGTTTCGGGCCTGTTTCCAAACCGATGACAGCATGGGCCTGCTGAGCGAAACCTATGAGGTGTTCGACGATGCCGAACCGCTGTTGGCGCCCAAATGGTTTGACTGCTTTGATGCGCCCGCCATTGGCAATGACCTGGAAACAGGTGCCGCCGTGGCATTCATGGGCGCGCGTAATTTTGAATATGGGATCGACCGTGTGGTGGCCATTTACCCCGATGGACGTGGGTTCATGTGGCATCAGATCAATGATTGCGGTGACAAGAACTATGACGGCAGTCCCGTCGATCCGACCTGTCCGGAAAGGGACCAATAATGGCTGATTTGCTGATTGAACTGTTTAGCGAAGAAATCCCCGCACGTATGCAAACCCGCGCGGCGCAGGATTTGAAAAAGATGGTAACGGATGGATTGGTCGAAAACGGCATCACCTATGCGGGTGCTGCGGCCTTTGCCACGCCGCGCCGGTTGGCCCTGACAATCCAAGGTGTGCTAGATCACAGCCCCGCCACCCGAGAAGAGCGCAAGGGCCCCCGCGTGGACGCCCCCGAAAAGGCGATCCAAGGGTTTTTGCGCGGTGCCGGGTTGACCATGGACCAGTTGGACATCCGCGACGAAAAAAAGGGGCAGGTTTATTTCGCTGTCATCGAAAAACCGGGCCGTCCCGCCGCGGATATCGTGGCCGAGGTTTTGGAAAATGCCATCCGCAATTTCCCATGGCCTAAATCCATGCGTTGGGGGGCAGGGGTATTGCGCTGGGTGCGTCCGCTGCATTCGATCATTTGCTTGTTGACCAATGATACAGGGTCCACTGTCGTGCCTGTTCAGATTGATGATATCGCCGCAGGTGACACCACGCGCGGGCATCGGTTTATGGGGGCGGATGCGTTTTCGGTCACTGGGTTTGACGATTACGCCACCAAATTAAAACGCGCCCATGTCATTCTGGATCCCCAAGAACGCCAGGACATGATTTGGCAGGATGCGACAAACATGGCCTTTGCCAACGGGCTAGAGGTTGTGGACGATCGCGGCCTCTTGGCCGAGGTGGCCGGTTTGGTCGAATGGCCGGTGGTGTTGATGGGCAAAATTGCCGACGAATTTTTGGATTTACCGGCCGAGGTTTTGCAAACCTCGATGAAGGAACACCAAAAATTCTTTTCCGTGCGCGAACCAAAATCGGGCAAAATCACCCGCTTTATCACCGTGGCCAACCGTGAAACCGCCGATAACGGTGCCACGATTTTGGCAGGCAACCAAAAGGTGTTGTCGGCCCGTTTGGCAGATGCGAAATTTTTCTGGGAAAATGACCTGCGCGTGGCGCAGGGGGATGGCCTGACCGCATGGACGGATCGTTTGTCAAACGTCACGTTCCACAATAAATTAGGCAGCCAAAAAACCCGAATTGATCGTATCGTATCGCTGGCTGCGACGCTGGCGTCCATCGTGGGCGCATCGGCGGGTGATGCCACCTTGGCCGCACAGGTGGCCAAGGCCGATTTGTCATCCGAAATGGTGTACGAATTCCCCGAATTACAGGGGTTGATGGGCCGCTACTATGCCACGGCGGCGGGTCTGCCCGATGCGGTAGCCGCAGCCTGTCAGGATCATTATTCGCCCTTGGGTCCATCCGATGATGTGCCGTCCGCACCTGTTTCGGTGACGGTTGCCTTGGCGGATAAACTGGACACATTGGCGGGGTTCTGGGCGATTGACGAAAAACCAACCGGGTCCAAAGACCCCTTTGCCCTGCGTCGTGCGGCGCTGGGCGTGATCCGGTTGATTTTGGAAAACAACGTCCGCCTGTCGCTGTCCGATGTGATCGCGGCGCATTTGGCGCAATCTGCCCTGTCTGAAACGGGACAGGATCTGGCGGCTGATCTGTTGGCGTTTTTCCATGATCGGCTTAAGGTGTTTTTGCGCGACCAAGGTATTCGCTATGACGTGATCGAGGCCTGTTTATCGCGGGGCGATCAGGATGATTTGGTCTTGATCGTTGAACGTGCCAAAGCATTGGCGGCCGTGTTGGAAACCGACGATGGGATCAATCTGGTCCAAGGGTTCAAGCGGGCCAACAATATTTTGTCACAGGCCGAAGAAAAGGACGGCGTCGAATATTCATTTGGCGCAGACATCAAATTCGCTGAAGAAGAGGTCGAACGTCAGCTGTTTGCCGCATTAGAAACCACTACACCCAAAATCAAAACGGCCCTGCAGGCGCAGGATTTCGCGGCTGCAATGGCAGATATGGCGGCACTGCGCGGACCGATTGATGCGTTTTTTGACGGCGTCCAGGTCAATTCCGACAATGCAATCGTACGCCGCAATCGGTTGAATATGTTGCACAGCATCCGCGATCTGGTGGGCCAAGTGGCGGATTTGAACCGGATCGAAGGCTAATCTTTGCCGATCTTGCAAAGCAGTGCGCGCATTTTTCTTGATTGACGCGCGCATTTGCCTATTGTTCGATCAAAAGGAGGTGCCGCAGTGCAGCAAAATCGGACGGACTTCGCGCTTATTACACCTGACGCGGCGATTGCCACGCCAACCCATGGGGGGCGTGCCAAATGTTTGCAGCGCTTGGTGCGCCTGGATTTGCCGGTGCCGGTCACGGTTGCGCTGTCCTTTCAGTCGGTGAAATCAATTGCGGCGGGGCAGATGCCCGATATTGCCCAGATCTTGGCCGAGTTCGCGCCAAACGATCTGCTCTGTGTGCGGCCCTCATCCGAAAGTGCGGATTGGGGTGGCCCGGGTGCTGTTTTGAACATCGGGATGAATGACGCACGGTTTCATGATCTATCGCAGGTCTTGGGCCGCGAAGCGGCAGCGGATTTGTATTTGCGGTTTATCCAGTCCTATTCCGTAAATGTCGCCCGCCTGGACCCCGATATTTTCGAAGATATCGACGGCACCGCCGAGACGGCATTGCAGATGGCGCTGCGTGCCTATGCGGATGAAACCGACGAAGATTTCCCCCAAGATGTGGCGACCCAACTGGCCGAGGTGTTGCGTTCCATGTCGCGCGCATGGGACGGCACCACGGCCCGATTGCTGCGCCAGGCCAAGGGCGCGCCCGCGGATGCAGGGCTGGGTTTGGTCGTGCAAAAAATGGTCTTTGGCCTAGGGCGGGGCGAATGCGGTTCAGGTGTTTTGCAGCTGGTCAATTCTGAAACGGGTTGCCGCCAAATCACTGGCCGGTATCGCCGTCAAAGTCAGGGCCGCGAAGCGTTACAGGGCGGATCAGACGCGCTGTATCTGACCCAAGATGACCGCGGACCATCCCTGCAAGGGGATGCGCCCGATATTTACGATACCTTGGTCGCACATGCGCAATTGATGCGTGAAAAATTGCGCGAAGAAATGCAAATCGAATTTGCGATTCAGGACGGCAGTTTGCACATTTTAGACGGGGTGCGTGTGGCGCGACGATCCCGCGCAGCGGTGCGTATTGCCGTGTCTTTGGCCACAGACGGTATTATTCCACACCAAGAGGCGGTCATGCGTGTCGAACCGCGTGCCTTGGGCGAATTGCTGCACCGTCAGGTTGACCCCGAATGCCACCGCGATGTCTTGGCCAGCGGCGTTGCGGCATCCCCAGGGGCCGCATCGGGGCGCATTGTATTCAGCGCCGAGGCTGCCCAAGCCAGCGCCGCACGCGGCGAAGCCTGCGTTTTGGTGCGGCGTGAAACCAGCCCCGAGGATATTCGCGGCATGCACGCTGCAAATGCGGTTTTGACAGAACGGGGCGGGATCACCAGCCACGCGGCCGTCATTGGGCGCGGCATTGGGTTGCCTTGTGTTGTTGGGGCCTCAGCCATTCGGTTCCAAATGACGAAACGCCGCCTGACGATGCCCGATGGCCGCGTCTTTGGCGAAGGTGACGTGATTACCATCGACGGGACAAACGGACAAATTCTGGCCGGATCCCCCCCCATGATTGAGGCGGCCTTGGATGACGCGTTCCAGACCTTGCTAACTTGGGCCGAGGACATCGCAGATATCAAAGTGCGCGCCAACGCCGATACGCCCCGTGATGCACAGACTGCGCGCAATTTTAACGCCGATGGCATCGGGTTATGTCGCACGGAACATATGTTTTTCGATGCTGACCGCCTGACCGTGATGCGGGAAATGATTTTTTCCGACCTGTCGCAGGATCGGCGCGCAGTTCTGGATCGGTTGTTGCCGATGCAGCGGGCTGACTTTACGGAACTGTTCCGCATTATGCAGGGACAGCCCGTTTGTATCCGGTTGTTTGATCCGCCCTTGCATGAATTTTTACCCTCTGACCGTGCGGGGATGTTGGATCTGGCCGAGGCGTTGGATCTGCCCCTGTCCACAGTGACCCGCCGGGTCGAGGCTTTGGGCGAATATAACCCCATGTTGGGGCTGCGTGGGGTGCGATTGGGCATCACAGTTCCGGAAATTTACGAAATGCAGGCCCGCGCCATATTCGAGGCCACGATTGAGGCCAGCAAAGATGGCGCGCCAGTGGTACCCGAAATCATGATCCCGCTGGTATCGGCAAAACGCGAAGTCGAGCTGGTCAAGACCCGTATCGATGCGGTCGCGGCTGCGGTGCGCACCGAACGCGGGGCCAGTTTCGATTATCGTTTGGGGGTTATGGTTGAAACACCGCGCGCGGCGCTGCGTGCCGATGATATCGCGGTTAATTCCAAATTCCTTAGTTTTGGGACCAATGATTTGACCCAGATGGCCTATGGTCTGTCGCGCGATGACGCGGGTCGGTTTATGTCTGCCTATGTCAAGCAGGGCGTTTTCCCCGAGGATCCATTCCACCACCTTGACACCGAAGGTGTGGGAGAATTGATCCGAATCGGTGTGGAACGGGCCCGTGCAATGCGCCCTGAAATTGTCATGTCGATTTGTGGGGAACATGGTGGCAGCCCCGAGGCGATCGCATTTTGCCGGCAAATTGGTATAGATTATGTGTCATGTTCGCCATTTCGGGTACCTATAGCCCGCTTGGCGGCTGCGCAGCTTGCAATAAAGGCCAAAATTGGCTAACCGCCCCCAATCGAAATGCGTCAGGGAAGCGCAAAACTGCACCAAGGGCGCATCAGCCATGCGCTTGGGGCGCGCGGAATGAAAGGCTTAGTAAGTTGAAAAAATTTATCGCAGTACTGATCGTGTGTTTGGCGCCCAGTTTGGGTTTGGGCGAAATAAAACCTGATCCTATCGGGGCGCTGATGAATTTCGAACAAGAACAGTTCGCATCCATCCCGAAATCGCAAATGCGGGCTTTGTTAGGGCAAAAACCAAAGTCACCGACAAAGCTCTATACCGATGAATACCTAGCCAAGTTGCCAAAACCAAAGGGCGGCAAACAGTGGAAATGTTTGGCCGAGGCGCTGTATTTCGA
>CAJXSD010000038.1 GCA_913060475.1 uncultured Paracoccaceae bacterium
TGATATAAATGGTGCCCAGGGGCGGATTCGAACCACCGACACAGGGATTTTCAATCCCCTGCTCTACCCCTGAGCTACCCGGGCACCGGAACAGCCAAAGGCTGTGGGTGATGGCGTTCTAAGCCCTGCATCAGAAACTGTCCAGAGGGTTTTTGAAAAAAAATGAAATTCCAGATAAATTACTGCGCCTGAGACATTTTTTGGGGATATGATCGGTTAAGGCCTCTCGCCGGTCATATCCAAAGTTTAAGAGGATGCGTTACCCTTTGCCTTCTTTCTGGGACATTGTAACCTCCTGTCTGTCAACGGGATCAAGCTTACAGATTTATCGCATATCGGCAATGCACCCAGTCAAATTGATACTATGTCTTGGAAACCAGCCTCTCGACCTGTTCCACAAACCGTGCACGTGCAGATGGCAGCTGCGTGATCCCAAGGTTCACGGCCACCTTGTTTTCCAAAAAATACTGTGTCAATTTCAACCCCTGCAGGCTGTCATTGGGACCATGCACCAACCCCTTGGCCACATCGGGCAAGGGCAACAAACGATCGGCCCATTCACCTGCGCCGTTGCGCGACACCGCGCGGCCAGATTTGGGCGACACGTAAATCAAATCCTGTGTTGATCCCGTGACCGCACAGCATGACAGGTCCAGCCCATAGCCCAGATGCCCCAAAACCGCCAATTCCCAATGGAAATACCCATAGGCAAAGGCCTGCGGCACGGACAAAATATCCAGCAAGGCATTGGTTTGATCATATAAATCCGGCATCGGATCACGTTCTGGCAATATACGTTGCAACATCGCAGCCACGCACGACAGCCCCGCCAATGAAAACCGATCCTGCATCGCAATACTGCGTGATTTCACCAAATCTACCGAAAAACTGCCCATATGGTCCGACAGACGCGCACGCCATGTGATATCCAACACAGATCCGGGCTGCAAAATCGGGCGGTATTTGCGCGAAATACCCCCTTTGATCACGCCGCTATGTCGGCCGTGGTCGCGCGTCAACACATCCAGGATAACGGATGTTTCACCAAAGGCCCGCGTGCCCAAAACTATGCCATGATCGCGCCATTCCATGATCCGTGATAATGCACGTTTCGCGCGCCTTGCCTAGCCCATCAATTCCAACAAATGCACACCACTGGGCGATTCAATTTCGATGGCCCACAGGTCCGGATCGCGCGCCGCCTGCCGTGACAGCAGATCATCCATATCCCGTTCTGTCCCACGGTCCTGCAACGTCCAATCGCGACGGTCGGCCAGAATATCATAGGTTTGCGCATAAACCTGTGCCTGACCGTCCAATGTGTTGACCTTGATCAATACCGTTCCGGCCGTGTTGTCCCCGTGCCGCAGGACATAGGCCGGGATATGCGCCATGTTCAGATGTTTGACATAGGCTTGGACCCAAAATTCCGTGGCCAGTCGGGTCATGCGTTTCCGTCTTTGAAATCCAGGCCCATTTCGGAATAACGCTCGGCCTCTTCCAGCCATTTTTCACGTACTTTGACTTGGCAAAACAGGTGCACTTTGCGGCCCAAAAACTCTTCTAACTCTTCTCGGGCGGCTTTGGATACGGCTTTGATGGTTTCGCCTTTGTTGCCCAGAATGATCCCTTTGTGACCATCACGGGCGACATAGATAATCTGATCAATGCGCGCGCTGCCGTCTTTGCGTTCTTGCCAACTTTCGGTTTCGACCGTCAGCTGATAGGGCAATTCCTGATGCAGACGCAGGGTCAGTTTTTCGCGCGTCATTTCTGCAGCAATCATGCGCATGGGCAGATCGGCAATCTGATCTTCGGGGTATAACCACGGCCCATCGGGCAATTCGCCCGCCAACCATTGGCGCAAATCATCAACCCCGTGACCCCGCTCTGCCGAAATCATAAACGTCCGTTCAAAGGCAAAGGCGTCATTCATTTTCTGCGACAAGGCCAACAGCGCTTCGGCCTGAACACGGTCAATTTTGTTGATGGCCAATGCGACGCGGCGGCCCGTGGCGATGTTTTCCAATTCCACAAGGATACGTTCGACCCCCTCGGTGACGCCGCGGTGCGCCTCGATCAGTAAAACGATCACATCGGCATCTGCGGCCCCCCCCCAAGCGGCGGCCACCATCGCACGATCCAAACGGCGGCGCGGTTTGAACAGGCCGGGCGTATCGACAAACACGATCTGGCTGTCGCCCTCGATCGCGACACCGCGAATGCGGGTGCGTGTGGTTTGCACCTTGTGCGTTACAATCGACACCTTGGCCCCCACCATGCGGTTGGTCAGGGTGGATTTACCGGCGTTTGGTTCACCGATCAGGGCAACAAATCCCGCTTTGGTCATGAATTATGTATCCAGTTTGTTCAACAACGCCTTGGCGGCGGCTTGTTCCGCTTTGCGTTTGGTATTGGCCGTGGCCGTTTCTGTTTCACCTGTTTTTAACACAGCTTGAATTTCAAAAACAGGGGCATGATCTGGCCCGCTGCGGGACACAACATTATATTGCGGCGGGGGCAGTGACCGCGCCTGTGCCCATTCTTGCAGCATGGTTTTTGCATCCCTTGCATCTGAATCCACCCGATGGATCCGATCGCCCCATAGGGACAAAACCGTTTTTTTCGCCTGACCAAAGCCGGCATCAATGTAAATGGCGGCGATGACGGCCTCCATCGCGTCGCCCAGCAGGGTATCTTTGCGCCGGCCGCCCGATTTCATTTCAGACCGCCCCAATTTCAGCACAGTCCCCAAATCAATGGCACGCGCCACATCGGCGCAGGTTTCTTTGCGCACCAATGCGTTGAAGCGGGGTGCCAGGGTGCCTTCGGCAGCGGTGGCATCCAATTCTAACAGTGCTTCGGCCATCACCAACCCCAAAACGCGATCGCCCAGGAATTCCAAACGTTGATTGTCGGACCGCGTCTTGGACGCAAAGGATGGGTGCGTCAGCGACTGCAGCAGGATTTCCAAGTTCTGGAATTCATGCCCCAAGCGTTTTTCAAACGCCGCTATGTCGCTGGATCGTTTCACTGGACGGCCTTAAGGAACCGGTCAGACCGCCATGTCCAGAAAAAGAACATAGACCGACCCGCGGATGAAAACACGATACGATCCGCACGACCGATCAAATCCTTGAACGGGACGAAACCCACGCCCCCTTGGATTTGTTCCACACGGCTGTCTGATGAATTGTCGCGATTGTCACCCATCATGAAATAATGGCCTGCGGGCACGGTAAAGACCTTGGTGTTATCGGTAAACGATGGGCCGATGTTCAACACGGCATAGGATTTACCTTCGGGGTTGGTTTCGATGGCACGGGATTTATTGCACATCCCTCCATCGCCCACGGCCCCGTTTTCACAGCGCGGACGGTTGCCAAAGGCCCCCTGCGGTTCCATCGTTTCTGAAAACACACCCGCCGGCACCTGCGGCATAGGCACGCCGTTCAGATGGATGATACCGGCCTTGATCTGAATTTGATCACCCGGCAATCCGATCAGACGTTTGATGTAATCACGCCCCGTGACGGGATGGCGAAACACCACCACATCTCCGCGTTCCGGTTCGCTGGCCAGAAAACGTCCATTGTCGTTTTGCATAAATCCGCAAATGTCACTGGCATCGATATCCAAACCGACCGCTGGGATTTTAACGCTTGGACAGGATGCATAGGAATAGCCATAGGCCATTTTATTGACAAACAGGAAATCACCGATCAGCAGGGTATCCTTCATCGATCCAGAGGGGATCCAGAACGGCTGGAAAAACAGGGACCGAAACACGCCTGCAATCAACAGCGCGATCACAACCGTTTTGATGGTTTCCCAAATACCGCCGCCGGAATTTGCTGCTTTGTCTGCCATGATGAAATCCTATCCTAAAACACTGGGTGCTATATGATGGGGCCCGTCGCGCGTGTCAAGGAAAGCATCGGGACGGCATCACGTAACAGGCCGCGCCTCAATCACAACGAATGCCTGCGCCCAGGGGTGATCATCGGTCAACGTGACATGCACAATCGCCTGATGCCCATCGGGTGTCATGGCGGCCAGTCGCTGCGCAGCCCAGCCTGTCAGGGTCATCACAGGTTGGCCTGTTTCCAGATTTGACACCGCCATGTCACGCCATGCAATCCCCATGCGTAACCCCGTGCCCAAGGCCTTGGAACAGGCCTCTTTCGCGGCCCAGCGTTTGGCATATGTGCCGGCCTCGTCCAGACGGCGGCTGGCCTTGGCCTGTTCGCGTTCGGTAAACACACGGTTGCGAAACCGATCACCGTGGCGATCCAATACGGCCTGGATCCGATCAATATTGGCCAGATCTGTGCCGATCCCCAAAATCATGCGCGCGCATCATCCATCAAACGGCGCATTTCGCGGATTGCCGGTTCCAATCCCACAAACATCGCCTCGGCCATTAGGAAATGACCAATGTTTAATTCGACCACCTCGGGCAGGGCCGCGATCGGTTGGACGGTTTCATAGGTCAATCCGTGGCCTGCGTGCACCTCAAGCCCCAGCGAATGGGCAAATGTGGCCATATCACGCAAACGGGCCAATTCCGCATCACGTTCGGTAAAATTGCCCGCATAATGGTAATCACAATAGGCACCGGTGTGCAATTCGATCACCTGCGCGCCAATGCGATGGGCCGCACGGATTTGATCCGCATCTGGCCCAATGAATATCGACACGCGTGATCCCGCATCCCGCAGGGGCGCGATAAATTTGGCCAGGTACTTATCATCGCGCAGCACGTCTAACCCGCCCTCGGTCGTGCGCTCTTCGCGCTTTTCTGGAACGATACAGACCGCATGGGGTTTGTGACGCAGTGCAATCGCCTGCATTTCGTTCGTTGCCGCCATTTCAAAATTCAGCGGAAGGGTCAGTTCCGTGGCCAGGGTATCAATGTCGCCATCGCGGATGTGGCGGCGGTCTTCGCGCAGGTGGGCCGTGATACCATCGGCGCCTGCCTGCTGCGCCAATATGGCCGCACGCATCGGGTCCGGATAGGCCGACCCACGCGCATTGCGCACCGTTGCAATATGATCAATATTCACACCCAGACGTAATTTGGACATTTCACTCTCCTATAGCGGTGCGGTTAATATAGATCCTTTTCCCGCTTTTTCGCCGGAATTGATAGCAATTTTTTGCGCAACGCTCCGCGTCTGCGGTTTTGATAGGCGATAATCAAGGGCAAAGACAGATAATAAAACACGGCCCCCGTGATGATCCCCGGGATCAGCCCGCCCACCAGATAGGGCAAAAACACCTCGTCATAGAAAAGATGTAGATTCGTCCAATCGGCCCGTTCGTCGCTAAACATGGCAAAGAAATTGTGTTTCAAATCATGACTGGCGTTCACGAATTTCCCGACAAATGTGGGCGTATGATCGCCAGAATGGTCGAATTCCGTTCCCAATAAAAAATGGCCCGTTTTCAGCGACACAACCCCGATCGGAATATAGGTCAACGGGTTGCCAAAAAATGTTCCAAGCAGTGCCGCCAAGATATTACCATTGATCAAACGCGCCGTCAGCGCGGCCACAATGAAATGAAACGCATAGAACGGGGTAAAGGTTGTAAACACACCTGCGGCAACACCCCGTGCAATCCGTTGGGGCGTGTCGGGCAAACGATGCAGCCGATGCCGCACATAATAAAACGCACGTGCCCATCCCCCCTTGGGCCACAACAGCTCAAAGAGGATTTTCAGAACCGGTCTTTTGTCACGTCTTTTAAAGACCACAGTTAATGTCCCGTTGGGTTACAGGTTTCAGGTTGTGTCTGTTCGGCGCAGACGTTGGACGGTGGCCACCTCTGGTTCCGCTTCTAGGCGGCTAAGAACCGACACCAAGTGTTCCACATCACTTAGATCGACAGAAATGTCAATTTTGTAAAAATCCGGTTTCCGATCGACAAATTTCAGGTCCGAAATATTCGCACCTGCTTCGCCGACAACCGTACACACACGACCCAGAACACCCGCATCATTGCTGATCGTCATTTGTAATGTCACGGGATAAATTGCCGCATGCTTGCCATCGTGCCAATGCAAATCGATCCACAGGTCGGGCTTTTCTTCGAAACGCTCTAGGCTGTCACAGTTGATGGCATGCACGCAAACCCCTGATCCGGCAGTCAAAATTCCAACAATGCGTTCCCCTGGCAGTGGTTCACAGCATGGTCTGCGGGTAAAGGATTGCCCCGTGTTCAGACCAATCACCGCGCGTTGGTGATCCACATGGGTATTTTTGTCATCCTGAATATCCGGAAACAGAATGCGCACCGTTTCCCGCGCGCTTTGTTCTGCGCTGCCAAGCCGTGCCAACAATTCCTCGCCCGATTCCAGGCGCAATTTTTTGGCCGCGGTTTCAATCAGCTTGTCCGTCATTTTTTTGTCATAATGATCAAATGCAGACCGCAGCAATTCCCGACCCAGCGTCACATGGCGCCCCCGATCCATTTCACGCAAAGCGCGGCGAATCGCGGTTTTGGCCTTGCCCGTTTCGACCAAATCCAACCAATGGGACACAGGATGCTGCCCCTCGGCTGTGATGATTTCGACCGATTGGCCATTGCGCAACGTGGTCCAGATGGGCACGCGCATACCGTCCACCTTGACCCCGACACAGGAATTTCCGATGCGGGTATGGATGGCATAGGCAAAGTCAATCGGACAGGCCCCTTTGGGCAGTTTGATCACGTCCCCCTTGGGGGTAAAACAAAACACCTGGTCGGCAAACATTTCCAGTTTGACAGCCTCAAGGAATGCCTCGTCGTCGTCATCGTCAACTTCGTTCACCAGTTTCGTGATCCATTTGACCGGATCAACGGTAAAGGGGTTTTTCGACCGCACACCATCGCGATACGACCAATGCGCAGCGACGCCGGCCTCGGCCACTTCGTGCATTTGGAACGTTCTGATTTGCACCTCGACGCGTTTGCCGTCGCGGCCTGATACGGTGGTGTGAATTGACCGGTATCCGTTGGTTTTGGGCTGGCTGATATAATCTTTGAACCGACCCGGAACAGCACGCCAGCGTTGGTGAATGACGCCTAGAATGCGGTAACAATCCGATTCAGAGTCGCACAGAATGCGGAACCCGTAAATATCAGAAAGGCGCGAAAATGGCAGATCCTTTTCCTGCATTTTGCGCCAGATCGAATAGGGTTTTTTCTGACGGCCATAGACGTGGGCGGCAATCTCTGCTTTGTCCAATTCCAAACGCATGTCGCCTGTAATACGTTCGACCACATCGCCCGACGCGGCGCGCAGATTTTCGAACCGGACACGAATTGAATCACGCGCCTCGGGATTGAGTACCTGGAACGCCAAATCCTCTAGATCTTCGCGCATGGATTGCATCCCCATGCGTCCGGCAAGGGGCGCGTATAGATCCATCGTTTCTCGCGCCTTTTGCATCTGTTTTTCAGGACGCATAGACCCGATGGTGCGCATGTTGTGCAAACGGTCGGCAAGCTTGACCAAAATCACGCGCACATCCTTGGCGATGGCCATGAACAATTTGCGGGCGTTTTCGGCCTCTTTCGTTTCGACCGATGACAATTGCACATTGGTCAGCTTGGTCACACCATCAACCAAATCGGCAACTTGGGGCGAAAACAATTCGGCCACTTCGGCTTTGGATGCGGGGGTATCTTCGATCGTATCGTGCAACAGGGCGGTGATGATCGTTGCATCATCCAGTTTTTGTTTTGCCAGGATTTCAGCAACAGCCACTGGGTGCGAAAAATACGGTTCGCCAGATTTGCGAAATTGGCCATCGTGCATGCGCTGGCCATAATGATAGGCCGCAATCAATTGCGACCTGTTTGATTTCGGATTGTAAGATGAAACCAGATCAGCCAGGTTTTCTGCGCTTAGCATTTATTCAACCTTGGCAAATGTGATTATTCCTGACCCTGAGCCGCCATCAATGCGCGTAGCAGTTTTTCTTCCGACATGTCGTCTTCTTCTGGCTTGTCCGCTTCGCCGGACATCAACAAGGCCATAGAATCATCTTCTGGCTCGTCAACCTCGATCTGGGTCTGGTTGGATTCGATCAGACGTTCACGCAGTTCGTCGGCGGTCTGTGTTTCCTCGGCAATTTCGCGCAGGGATACCACTGGGTTTTTGTCGTTGTCCCGATCAACAGTCAAAGGGGATCCAGCCGAAATTTCGCGGGCGCGATGCGCTGCCAGCATCACCAGTTCAAACCGGTTTGATACTTTGTCGACGCAATCTTCTACTGTGACGCGGGCCATAATAATCTCCTAGATATTCGATCGATACAGAACGCGTCTAATACGCGCGATATGCCAAAATTACAAGGCCATTATAGGGGTTTGACTTCATCTTTCAAATTTTGCGGCGTTGCGGCATAGATTTCGGCAACCGTCCGTCCCAACACAGGGTGGCGCCACTGTGGTGCAATGTCCATCAACGGCCCCAGCACAAAGGCGCGATCTTGCAATCTGGGGTGTGGAACAATGGGCTGATCGGGGGCCGTAATCATTTGTTCTGCAAGAGGTAATTCCATCCAGCGGGTCTGGGTTTCCACATCCGGCACGACCTGATCACCATAGCTGATCAAATCAATATCAATCGTGCGCTGGCCCCAGCGCTGTTCGCGCACACGGCCCATATCATGTTCGACCCGATGAAATAGATCCAGCAATTCATCATGCGGCAAGGTCGTGCGAATCACTAGTGCTGCATTCACAAAATCTGGACCGGCCCCCGCTGGAAAGGCAGGCGTTTTATAAAACCTACTAATTGACGTTACGTTAACGTAAATACTCTTTAGGTTGTTTAACATTTCTGTTAATACAATCAAAGAATTGTTATGCAACCACTCTTGGTTGCTACCCACAGCCACCAAACAACTTATACCCAAACGCATAATCTCTTTACCCATATTCATGAAATCCTATACTTGCAGTCAGATGGTTTTTTTTTACATAACCGTCATACTTGGCCGCAGCCATTACTCACGCGGCAATTTGGCGGGCAAGATATAGTTGAAAGGAAATTAAATGTTTTACAAGGACGAACGGCTTGCGCTGTTTATTGACGGATCAAACCTCTATGCAGCGGCCAAGGCCTTGGGCTTTGACATCGACTATAAACTGCTGCGGACAGAATTCATGCGTCGGGGAAAATTGCTGCGGGCATTTTATTACACCGCGCTCTTAGACAACGAAGAATATTCCCCAATTCGCCCCTTGGTTGATTGGTTGAACTATAACGGTTTTACCATGGTGACCAAAACTGCCAAGGAATACACAGACAGCCAAGGCCGCCGCAAAGTCAAAGGGAACATGGACATTGAATTGACCGTGAACGCGATGGAATTGGCCCCACATGTGGACCATATCGTCCTGTTTTCAGGCGATGGCGATTACAAACCCCTGATTGAAAGCCTTCAGCGCCAAGGTGTGCGCGTGTCCGTGGTATCCACAATCCGCACCCAACCCCCGATGATTTCCGATGAATTGCGCCGTCAGGCCGATAACTTTATCGAATTGGATGGGTTGCGCGACGTCGTCGGACGCCCACCACGCGAAGGGGACGACAACCCCTATTTGCCGGAATAGTCAAGACAGACAGAAGTGTTCATCAGACAGCAAAAGGGCGCTTTCGCGCCCTTTCGTTTTCATGACCACCGGTTTTAGCGGCGTGAAAATTCTGGATAGGCTTCCATCCCCAATTCGGACATATCCAAACCGTTGATTTCGTCCTCTTCGTCGACGCGGATCCCCAATGTCGCCTTTAGGGCAAACCACAGGACCGCAGATGTCACCACAACAAAGGCACCGACAATCACGATCGAAATGAACTGTGTTCCATAGCTGGCGTCAGAGTTTGTAAATGGAACAATCATAGTTCCCCAAATACCCGACATCAGGTGAACAGGGATCGCACCCACAACATCGTCGATTTTCAGTTTGTCCAGGAATGGTACCGCGAACACAACAATCGCACCGCCGATGGCCCCAATGATAGTCGCCTGACCCAAGGTCGGTGTCAGCGGTTCCGCAGTGATCGCCACCAAACCTGCCAAGGCACCGTTCAGGATCATGGTCAAATCAGGTTTTTTGTACAGCAGCTGTGTCAACAACAGGACGGCAACCGCACCCCCCGCAGCAGCGGCATTTGTGTTCGAGAAAATGCGCGAGATATCGGCAACATCACCCACGGACCCCATGGCCAACTGTGATCCGCCATTAAATCCGAACCAGCCCATCCACAGGATAAATGTACCCAAGGTGGCCAGTGTCAGGTTTGAACCGGGGATTGGCATCACGCGCCCGCCCTTGGCATATTTCCCGATCCGTGGACCCAAAATCAGCGCACCTGTCAAGGCAGCCCAGCCCCCGACCGAGTGGACGACAGTTGATCCCGCGAAATCCAAAAAGCCCATTTCATCCAAGAAACCGCCACCCCATTTCCAGCTGGCCTGAATTGGGTAAATGATCGCTGTCAAAACAACGGTAAAGATCAGAAATGGCCACAGCTTGATCCGTTCCGCCAAGGCACCCGATACAATCGACGCCGTCGCCGCACAGAACATCAACTGGAAAAAGAAATCCGATCCGGTGGACGCATAGCTGTAATCATCCGCCGCATCTGCGGTAATGCCCACGGCCTCTAGCACGCCGGGGCCGAAAACGCCGGACAACACACCATCAACCGACCATGTGCCCAGCGGGTACATCAGGTTATAGCCGATCAGGTAATAAAAAATTGCCGCCAGTGAAAACAGCGCCACGTTTTTGGTCAACTGCATGGTCACGTTTTTCGATCGCACCAATCCGGCCTCTAGCATGGCGAACCCCGCCGCCATCCAGAATACCAGGAACCCGCCGATCAGGAACAACAGTGAATTCAGGATAAACACGCTGTCTGTTGGAACTGCCACAGCGACAGCATCTTGGGCTGCGGAGATACTTGGCACGATGGTGGTGGCAATTGCACCCAACCCTGCCGATTTTATGAATGTCTTGGTCATGTGTCTTGATCCTTTATCAGATTGCGTCGATGCCGGTTTCACCTGTGCGCACGCGGACCGTCTGTTCCACATCCAACACAAAGATTTTGCCATCGCCAATTTTGCCAGTGCGTGCGGCGGTCGTGATGGTTTCCACCACCTGTTCGGCCATGCCTGCATCGACAACCAGTTCCAGTTTCACCTTGGGCACAAAATTCACCGCATATTCGGCCCCACGATAGATTTCCGTATGTCCCGACTGTGATCCGAACCCCTTAATTTCGGTCACCATCATGCCCTTGACGCCGATGTCGGTCAGGGCCTGCCGGACGTCTTCAAGCTTGAAAGGCTTGATCGTTGCTATAATCAGTTTCACCTTGGTTTCCTTTCGAATGCGTCAAAATCTGTTTGCACTTGCAGCAAAGTGAAAAATGACGGGGATGGGAATGATTTTGGGGGCAGATTGATGAATTTCCGGATTTATTTGCATATTTTTTAATCAACCCCAAAATTATGCACATTATTTAATCAAATAATGTGCGGCGTGGCCTGATTTTTGTCCCTAAACAATCCCTGCGAATGCAGCTAAGATATAGCCAAAAGGGTATGAGCAGACACAATGGCGGGACCAAAGGGCAAAAAGCGACTCGTCGCGGACAAACGATATGACGGCGTCACACCGGCGCGGTCCAAGACGAAATCACCCGCAAAACGTAAACCGAAAAAACAACGCAGATCAAAACCCCCATCTGGAAATATACTGGTGCGGCTGGTCAAACGCGTGTTTGGGGCCATTTGGGCCGTGGTGTTCGGCATTTTCTGGCGCGGCTTTGTTATCAGCTGTTTGATTTTGGCCCTTGGCGTTGGATATTTTGCATCGCAAATGCCACCGCTGGATGACATGCTGGACGGACGCGCACGGGGATCGGTGACCCTGCTGGACCGTAATGGCGATGTCTTTGCCTGGCGCGGGGATCAATTTGGCGGGATCATCACCGCCGATACCGTGTCACCGCATTTGAAAAACGCCATCATCGCAACCGAGGATCGCAGATTTTATTCCCACTTTGGCGTCAGCCCGCGCGGCGTGGCCAGCGCCGTGCGCATCAACCTGCGCGAAGGACGCGGGCCATTGTCAGGACACGGCGGTTCCACGATCACGCAGCAGACGGCCAAATTGCTGTGCCTTGGCGTACCCTTTGACCCCCAACGCTGGAAATCCGAAGCCGCCTATGAGGCCGACTGCCGCGAAAGTTCGCTGTGGCGCAAAGTCAAAGAGGCCACCTATGCCCTAGCGATGGAGGTGAAATACACCAAGGATGAAATCCTGACCATCTATCTAAACCGCGCCTTTCTGGGCGCAGGGGCCCGCGGGTTTGAGGCCGCATCCCAACGCTATTTCGGTATCTCTGCGGCGTCCGTCACCCCACCCCAGGCGGCCATGCTGGCCGGCCTGCTGGTGGCCCCATCGCGCTATGCGCCCACAAACAACTTGGCACGTTCACAAGACCGCGCCAATCTGATCATCGGCCTGATGGAGGATCAAGGATACATCAGCGCGACAACCGCGCAAATGTCACGCGACAATCCCGCCGAATTGTCGGACGCCGCCGAAGCGAAGGCGGGCGGATATTTTGCCGATTGGGTGATGCAATCAGGCCCCGAATTTTTCACCCGCAACACGACCGAAGATGTCATCATCACAACCACCCTTGACCAGCGGATCCAGAAATCCGCAGAAGAAGCGTTGAAATTCGTGTTCCAAGAACGCGTCAGCCCTGAATCCAAGGCGCAGGCCGCGATTGTGGTGATGTCCGCGGATGGGGCGGTGCGTGCCATGGTGGGGGGCCGCAAAACCAAGGTGTCCGGTGCCTTTAACCGCGCCACACAGGCGTTGCGGCAAACGGGGTCGGCCTTTAAACCCTTTGTCTATGCGGCGGCGTTGGAATTGGGGTATTCGCCCTTTGATACGATTGTGGATGAACCGCTGACATTGAACATTCCCGGATCAGGCCCATGGTCGCCCAAAAACTATACCGATGATTTCCAAGGCCCCGTCACCCTGACCCAAGCGTTGCAAGACAGCCTAAACATACCGGCCGTGAAATTGTCCGAGGCAGTGGGCCGCGAAAACGTGCGCAAAATCGCGTCAGATTTCGGCCTAAGCACGGATTTGGCCCAAGGTCCCGCCATTGCATTGGGGGCATCGGAATCAACCCTGATCGAAATGGTGGGGGCATATGCCGGCATTTTGAACGGCGGATCGTCGGTCACACCCTATGGGTTGATCGAGTTGAAATTGCTGGGCGATGACACGGCAATCATGGGATCAAATGGCGGCATCGGGGAACGGGTGATCCGCGAACGCGCGGCGCAAGAATTGATTTATATGATGTCACAGGTCGTCGAAAACGGCACAGGCGCGCGCGCAAAAATTCCGAATTGGGAAATTGCTGGCAAAACGGGCACCACCCAAGGCGCGCGGGATGCGTGGTTTGTCGGCTTTACCGCAGATTATGTTGCGGGTGTCTGGATGGGCTATGACGACAACACACGCCTGCGTGGGGTCACCGGGGGTGGATTGCCCGCGGATATTTGGCGCGAAACAATGCTGCGTGTGACCGAAAAAATGACGCCCCAACCATTGCCCATGGCACGCAATATCCAACGCCCCGCACCGACCCAGCCCATTACAACACCAACCGACACAGGCAACGGGGGATTTATGGACAACCTGCTAAAGCAGTTGTTAGGAAACTAGGGCGGGATTTCGGATCAGGCGATTTTCGCCAGATCCTTGATCATTGCATCGATATTGCCGCCATTACGGTCCAGCAATGCGCCAATTTCTGACCGTTCCGCCAGCAGCATATTGATGCCCTCGATGAACATGTTGAAAAACAGCAATTCACCTGATCGATCGGTCACCAAAAACTGCACCTCAAACGGGGCCTCGCCCTTTAGCTTGGCCATGGTTGCGACTTCAAAGTAGCTTTTGACTGCGCGCGATCCCTGCATTTCAATTTTGCCGCCGATGAATTTGCGGAACTGTTTACCATATTTACGCGCCAAATACGCGGTAAATTCGTTGGTAAAGCGTTTCATCTGCGCCGCACTGGCCGCGCGCGAATCGCGTCCCAACGCATAACGCGCGATGGTTGGCACATCAGCATAGCGGATAAAGATTTGTTCGAAACGCGCAATCATCTGCGCTTCGGACATGCCAGAGGCGATCACATCATTGATGTCATCCACCAATTTACCAACCAATGCCTCGGCCTGCGCACCGCTTGCGGCCTGCAGCGGGGTTGCGGTTGCCACAATTACCCCAGCCCCAAGGGCCAAAACACTGCGACGGGAAAATCTATTCGGTTCCATACATTTCCTCAAAGGGATCGATAATATCTTGTGGTTGCGTTCCTAATTCATAACGTCTGCTTTGCAAATAGTACAAACGCGTTTGTGTATAACTATCGGCACTATCATACAGCACACTGTCCAACGCATCGCCATATTCGACGCGGGCTTCCAAGACCTTGGACACGGATGCAACACGCAGGGCCTGACGCTGCGACACGGTTAACACGCTGGCCAAGGGGTCCATCACAAAATCAACCACTTTGCCCACGGCGCCGCGTTCGGTTGTCGGACCTAGACCCGTCAATTCGATATAGGCACCTTCGCTAACACCCCAAGTGGACAGCGTTTCCCCAAAATCCGTGTCACGGGCAAAATGACCTTCGCGGCCTGCGATATCGAAAATACCACCAACGCCGATCAGACTGTTGACCAGAAATATACCCGTTGTGTTCATGGCCTCGGCCATATTCCCCTGCAGCATATAATTCACAACATTCGCTGGCTGCGACAGGTTATTGGCGAAATTGGAAACGCCGCGTTGCACCGGTTTCGGTGTCAGGTCGGTATAGGCCTGCGCCGCGGGTTTGACGATCGCACGATCCAATTCTTTGTTGAACTCATGCGCGCGTCGGTTCGTTTGTTCATAGGGGTCGGTAAATTCAACCCCCGCTTGGCGCTGTGTGCAGCCGGCGGCCCCGATCGACAGGCTGGCAACAACAAGCACCGGAATAAACGCTTTTTTAGCCATGTCTCACACTTAAACCTTTCAAAACAATTTTTAATTCGCAACGGCACCACAACCTGATCGCGAAAAAACTCTTTCGCTTGGTTATGCCTTATGCGTCATATAGTGATAATTACGGCAAAGGCCACTCGGCTTTTGGAATTTTGACACAATCGGTTGGTTTTATGTCACACACTGCAAAACAACGCGGCCTAGACGAACTTAGACACGTGCGCGGCCAAAGCCGCAGTTTATATTGGTTCGTTGGGTTATTCAGCGCCTTGGTCAACATTTTGATGCTGGCGGGCCCATTGTACATGCTGCAGGTCTATGACCGCGTATTGGGCAGCCGGTCCGAGGCCACGTTGATTGCATTATCGTTATTGGTGGCGTTCCTCTATGGGATGATGGGGCTGTTGGATTATTCACGCGGTCGCGTGATGGGGCGCGTGGGCGCGCGATTTCAGGCGGCGCTGGACGAACGCGTATTCAATGCCGTATTGCGCCGCGCAG
>CAJXSD010000039.1 GCA_913060475.1 uncultured Paracoccaceae bacterium
ACTCTAACCAACTGAGCTACAACCGCGCGATGGGGTGTGGATATGGATTTTTTCCAAGGGCGTCAATAGAGAATCTGGCGTTTTGCGGAAAAATATTGCGCAGCTGATTTCAGAAAATTTCGCAAGCAATCCAAGGGGCTGTCCTAATAAAATAAAACGGGGGAGTGAGGTTGATCCGGATCACTGTGACGTCAAGAAGACATAAAAAAACCACCCCGAAGGGTGGTGTTTTTAATGGCGCGGTTGACGGGGCTCGAACCCGCGACCCCCGGCGTGACAGGCCGGTACTCTAACCAACTGAGCTACAACCGCGCGATGGGGCTGTGTTTAGTCACACCCAGACAGAAGGTCAAGCGGGTAAATGACACTTTTTAACAAAGAAATTATTTTTCTGGAAAATCGGCCCACAATCGATCCGGCGGTGTTCCCCGCCGCCCTGTCGCAAGGGACACGATGTCCAAGAGATCCTGCGCACGATTCGGGTCCGGGCAGTCATCGGCCCAGTTTTGCATCAGATCGCGTTCTTGCTGTGACAGCCCTGCGTGCAACCGTTGCAGGATATCGGGAATATGAACCTTGGGTGACATCAATCCTCCACATATACAGTTATCAAATTTTTGCCAGCGTCCCACAGTGGCTTTGGTCTGGTCAACTCTAGAGTTGTGTCATTTACAAAATAGTCAATTTATGAGGTATTTCCCCCAGAGATTAATATATTTGTTACAGTTCCGCCGGGCATCCGGGGCGCATTAGCACGAAATTTCCAAGTTACCCCCAGAAATTACCCCAATGTCCCCTTGCACAGTTGGGCCGTTAGGGTCATCCTTGGGCCGACTGCGTGGGGGGTTGTAATTCGAAACGGGCACCCCACATCTAAGGGCTGAACGGGAGATCGCCTGCGTTGCCAATACGGGACCATGCGATTTGCCGCAAAAAAGGAAGACACATGCAACACGAAAACAGCACGTCCAATCCCGTTTTACCCCTGCGCGACATTGTGGTATTTCCACATATGATCGTGCCCCTGTTTGTAGGACGCGATAAATCTGTCAAAGCCTTGGAAAAGGTGATGGAAGCGGATCAACAAATTCTGCTATCCAGCCAAATCGACCCGGCCGAAGATGATCCAACAGCCGATGGCATTTACCGCACAGGTGTCTTGGCAAATGTATTGCAGTTGCTGCGCCTGCCCGATGGCACGGTCAAAGTGCTGGTCGAAGGTCAAACCCGCGTCTTGATCGACCATTACATCGACAACCCCGATTATTTCGAAGCCGTGGTCAGCCCCCTTTACGAAGAGATGGGCGACACCGATACGATCAATGCCCTGATCAAAACCGTCAGCGCGGAATTCGAAACCTATGCCAAGGTCAAGAAAAACATCCCCGAAGAGGCCCTGTCCGCCATTTCCGAGGCCCAAGATCCCGCAGAATTGGCCGATTTGGTGGCCGGTCATTTGGGGGTCACGGTCGAACAGAAACAGGAACTGTTGGAAACCTTATTGGTCAGCGAACGGCTGGAAAAGGTGTTCGGCCTGATGCAGGGCGAAATGAGCGTGCTGCAAGTCGAAAAGAAAATCAAAACCCGCGTAAAATCCCAGATGGAACGCACCCAGCGTGAATATTATCTGAATGAGCAGATGAAAGCCATTCAGAAAGAATTGGGCGAAAACGAAGAGGGCCAAAATGAAATCGCCGAATTAGAAGAGCGTATTTCAAACACCAAACTGTCCAAAGAGGCCCGCGACAAGGTGCAGGCCGAGGTTAAAAAGCTGAAATCTATGTCGCCCATGTCGGCCGAGGCCACAGTTGTGCGCAATTACCTAGACTGGATCCTGTCCATCCCCTGGGGCGTCAAATCCCGCGTCAAGAAAGATCTGCACAAAGCTCAGGACATCCTGGACGCAGACCACTACTCTTTGGACAAGGTCAAGGAACGCATTGTCGAATATCTGGCCGTCCAACAACGCAGCGCCAAACTGAAAGGCCCGATCCTATGCCTGGTCGGCCCCCCCGGTGTCGGCAAAACATCGCTGGGCAAATCCGTGGCCAAAGCAACGGGGCGTGAATTCATCCGCATTTCACTGGGCGGCGTCCGTGACGAAAGCGAAATCCGCGGTCACCGCCGGACCTATATCGGGTCCATGCCGGGTAAGATCATCCAAGCGTTAAAGAAAGCGAAAACAACCAATCCACTGATTTTGCTCGATGAAATCGACAAAATGGGTCAGGATTTTCGCGGCGACCCCGCTTCGGCCATGCTTGAGGTTTTGGACCCCGAACAAAACGGGACATTCGTTGACCACTACCTCGAGGTCGAATACGACCTGTCGAACGTGATGTTCCTGACCACAGCCAACAGCTATAACATGCCGGGCCCCTTGCTGGACCGGATGGAAATTATTTCGCTGGCCGGCTACACCGAGGATGAAAAACGCGAAATCGCGCGCCGCCATTTGGTGGACAAGGCCACCAAAAACCATGGCCTCAAACGTGGCGAATTCACCGTCACCGATGATGCGCTGACCGCAATGATCCAGCTTTATACCCGCGAGGCGGGCGTGCGTAACCTCGAACGCGAAGTGTCAAAACTGGCCCGCAAAGCTGTGACCAAAATCGTCAAAGGCGAAGAAAAATCCGTCACAGTCACCGCCGAAAACCTAGATGATTTCCTGGGCGTCAAGAAATTCCGCTACGGCCTGGCCGAGGCCGAAGACCAAGTGGGCGTTGTCACGGGTCTGGCCTATACCTCTGTGGGTGGCGATCTCTTGCACATCGAGGCACTGCGCCTTCCCGGCAAGGGTCGGATGAAAACCACCGGCAAATTGGGCGAGGTGATGAAGGAATCAATCGACGCGGCCAGCTCTTATGTGCGCTCAATCAGCCCACAAATCGGCGTAAAACCACCCCTGTTCGACAAAATCGACATCCACGTTCACGTCCCCGAAGGCGCCACACCCAAAGATGGCCCCAGCGCCGGCTTGGCCATGGTCACCTCCATCGTCTCGGTCCTCACCGGCATCCCCGTACGCAAAGATATCGCCATGACAGGCGAAGTCACCCTACGCGGCAATGCCCTGGCCATCGGCGGATTAAAGGAAAAACTGCTCGCGGCCCTGCGCGGCGGCATCAAAACGGTCTTTATCCCGCAGGAAAACGCCAAGGATCTGGCCGACATTCCCGATAGTGTCAAACAGGGGCTTGAAATCATCCCTGTCACCCATGTCTCCGAGGTACTAAAACAGGCCCTGACGCAGCAACCCACCCCCATCGACTGGGACCAAGATGCCGAAGACGCCGCAGCCGCAGCCCTTGCCAAAGAACAGGCAGACACGAATGTGGCCAAACACTAATCAAATCAGCCCCCTTAATCGGGGGCTTTTTTATGCTCGCTCCCATCCTTTTTCATCGCCCCCCTGCCCCAAGACACTGAAATAAAACGGTCTTTCATTTTTGTAAAAATACTCAAAAAAATCCGACAAAAATTGCAAAAAACACCACTTGCCCCCTTGCGCAGGTCACGGGCTTTGGCTATTACCCCCCTATCGGGTGATTAGCTCAGTTGGTAGAGCGCTTCGTTTACACCGAAGATGTCAGGAGTTCGAGTCTCTTATCACCCACCATCTTCCCCCTCGACAAAGCAGGTAAAACAGGCAAATCTGCCCTATGGTGATTTCTCTTGCATACCGCCCCAATCGCATCGCATGGATTGATAATGCGCGTGGGCTGGCGATCGTGGCGATGGTTATTTTCCATTTTTCTTTCGATCTGATGTATTTTGGATATGCGCCGGCAGGTCTGGTCTATCAACTTGAATGGCGCGTCTTCGAATCCTCAATCGCGGGCAGTTTTTTGTTTCTCTCAGGGCTGTCGTTTGTACTGACGCATAGATCGGCGTTCAATCGGCGCAAATTTGTGCGACAGATCGCCCCCATTGTCCTTTGCGCGGCCCTGATATCGGCGGTGACTGCCGTCCTCTTTGGGCAATCTATGATCCGCTTTGGGATCCTTCATTCGATTGCAACGCTTATGATTTTGGGGCTGGCTTTGCGCCATCTGTCTGCCTTGGCGCTGCTCGCCCTAGCGGGGGGGATTATTGCGGGCTATGTGTGGCTTGCCCCACCCGTGTCCCTGCCTGCGCTGTGGGGGGGGGTGATTTACACGCACAACACCGCCTTTGCGGTCGATTACCGCCCCCTGATCCCTTGGGGCGCTGCCTTTGTTTTGGGGATGGCCGCGGCCTCTTTGGTGCGCTCTGCCCCAGTAACATCGCATACCCCACCCCGATCCCAGCGCATTCTGGGTTGGGCGGGGCAAAACAGCCTGCTAATCTATATGCTGCATCAACCCTTGCTCTTTGCGGGTTTTTTTCTGTTGGGCGCAATCAAACCTTAACCCTGTGGCACTAGGCTTGCCTCACACCGCGATGTGATTAAGATATTGCGCCCATTGGTCGTTGTCTTAGGCACAGCTGGATCAATTCTGATCCATATAACTGCGCGCAGGGGGACCATAGCGGCCATGTCAGGATTGGAATTTACATCCTTTTTGTTCCCGAAATCCCCGTATTTCACCGCATCTTATCAAAACCGCGATGCTACATGCGACGGAACCCAGGCCTGTTACCTGGAATTTTCGCGCGCGCCCAGTTGCCCGCGCGATCTGCGCGATTTGGCGGCGCTGCATCATCGAATAACACTGACCGGATGCGGCACCATTGACCTGCCCCAGAGGCGGGCAACGCCTTGGCGAACCCGGGGGGATTGCCTGCACGATCCGCACCATCCCAGAACACCGGTCTGGACCATTTCAGATATTTGCCTGTTTGCACTGCGCCTGAATGCAACACCAAGGGCGGATATGGGACAGGCGATTTTGGGATACCGCGTGTTATGCCACGCGCAATCGCGCAGTCGGGCGTTGATGCTGCCCTTTGCCGATCAAATCGACGATTGGGATGCAATCGACATAAAAACCACCACAATCACAGAATACAGCCACGTCCCCACCCCCATCGATCACCCTGTGACCGCGGGGCAGCCTGATCTATGTTTGGCCGATATTGCCCCCGCACCTATCCTGCAGGCCGCCAATCGGACACGCAAACGGGCCTGACCCGACCATCAGATCGGGTCGATATCGCCCAAGGCGCGGGTGTCGTGGAAATTGCGTTCCCATGTGTCGAACTGACCGGCCGAAATGGCATCGCGCATGCCCTGCATAATCTCTTGGAAATAATGCAGATTGTGCCAGGTCAGTAACATTGAACTGATGATTTCTTGGGATTTGAACACATGATGCAGATAGGCACGGCTGTAATTGCGACACGCGGGACAGGTGCAATGTTCATCAATCGGGCGCGGGTCATTTTGGTGACGTGCGTTTTTGATGTTCACAACCCCGCGACGGGTAAACAATTGCCCCGTGCGGCCCGACCGCGATGGCAAAACGCAATCCATCATATCCACACCGCGTTTGACGGCGCCCACGATATCATCGGGTTTGCCCACGCCCATCAGGTATCGGGGTTTATCGACGGGCAACATATCGGGGGCATAATCGAGACAGCCAAACATCGCCTCTTGCCCTTCGCCCACGGCCAAACCGCCGATGGCATAGCCTTCGAAACCGATATTTTTTAACGCCTCGGCGCTTTCGGCGCGGAAATCCTGTTCTAAACCGCCCTGTTGGATCCCGAATAACGCATGACCGGGGCGGTCGCCGAATGCCTCGCGCGACCGCGCAGCCCACCGCATCGACAGTCGCATACTGTCGGCAATCCGGTCGCGATCCGCAGGCAAGGCCGGGCATTCATCAAAACACATCACAATGTCGGACCCCAACAGGCGCTGAATTTCCATCGACCGTTCAGGCGACAGATGGTGTTTCGACCCATCCACATGCGATTTGAATGTCACGCCATCCTCGGTCAATTTGCGCAAGGACGCCAGTGACATCACCTGAAACCCGCCGCTGTCGGTCAAAATCGGGCGATCCCAGTTCATGAATTTGTGCAATCCCCCCAGCGCATCAATCCGTTCCGCCGTCGGGCGCAACATCAGGTGATAGGTGTTGCCCAGCAAAATATCCGCCCCCGTCTGACGCACACTGTCGGGCATCATCGCCTTGACCGTGGCGGCGGTGCCCACGGGCATAAAGGCGGGCGTGCGAATATCGCCGCGGGGGGTGGAAATGACGCCTGTGCGGGCTTTGCCGTCGGTGGCATTTAGGGTAAATTCGAATTTTTGTGTCATGCGCAGGGTTTGCCCCAGTTCAATGCATTTGCCAAGCCCCAAAAGAAAAACCGCGCCCCATAGGCGCGGTTTTGTCATTCCAATTGGAACAGATTTTATTCGTCTTCCAACGCGTCGATTGCTTTTTGCAGATCGTCTTTGGACACTTCTTTTTCGGTGACCTTTGCGCCTTCGACGATGTGGTCAACGACCTTGTCTTCGAACAATGGGGCGCGCAGCTGCTGTTGCATCTGCTGGTTTTGCTGAACAAATTCAAAGAACTGGCGTTCCTGACCGGGATACTGACGCGCTTGGGCCAGAATCGCTTGGGTCATTTCGGCGTCGGTCACTTCGACGTTTGCTTTCTGACCGATGTCGGCCAGCAACAATCCCAAACGCACGCGGCGTTCGGCCAATGTTTTGTGTTCGTCGGTCGCTTCGATTTTGTCGTGATCGTGGCCTTGGACCTCTGGGTTTTCTTCGTGCCACAGCTGATGGGCGATTTGATCGGCCTCGGCCTGAACCAGCGATGGGGGCAGATCAAATTTGACCAGGCCGTCCAACTGGTCCAACAAGGCACGTTTCATAACGGCGCGCGATGCACCGGCGTATTCCGCCTCTAGACGCTCAGAGATTTGCGCTTTCAGACCGTCCAGATCCTCGGCACCGAATTTGGTGGCCAACTCGTCATTGATTTCGGCAGGCGCTGCTTCGCGCACTTCTTTGATGGTGCAATCGAATGTTGCGGCTTTGCCAGCCAGGTTTTCTGCGCCATAGGTTTCAGGGAATGTGACCTCAACAGTGACTTCCTCACCCTCTTTCGCGCCGATCAGCTGTTCTTCGAAACCGGGGATAAAGCTGTTGGATCCCAAAACCAATGGGTAATCCTCGGCGGAACCGCCCTCAAATGCTTCTCCGTCAACTTTGCCAACGAAATCCATCAACACTTGGTCTTTCTCGCGGGCTTTGGACCCTTTGCGACGTTTTTTGAAATTCTCGGCTGTTGCGGCCAGGTTTTCCAGCGCCTCGGTCACGGATGCCTCATCCGCTTTGACGACCATTTTGTCCAATTTGATTTTGGATCCGTCGAACTCTGGAATCTCTGGCAGCGCCTCATAGGCCACCTCAAGATGGACGTCGTCGCCCTCTTTCCAGTCTTCGTTTGTCATTTTGATGGATGGCTGCATCGCAGGACGCACGTTGTTATCGGTCAAATGCGAATTCACGGCACCGTCAATGGTTTCTTGCATCACTTCGCCCATCAGGTTTTTGCCGAACTGCTTTTTCAGCATCGCCATAGGCACTTTGCCTTTGCGGAACCCCTTCAGCGCGATTTCTGGCTGCGCCTCTTTCAGTTTCTCATCAACTTTTGCGTTCAATTCGTCCGCAGTGATGACCATAGTATAGGCGCGTTTCAGGCCTTCGTTCAGGGTTTCAGTTAGTTGCATTGACATCCTCTTATGACAAAGGGGCCACGACACGCGTGGCCTGAATAAGTTTGCGTCTGTGTAATTGGGACATTGGGCGGGATCAACCCTGAATTTTCGCTGAAATCGGCGATTTTGATAAAATAATTGCCAAACCGTGATATCATGGCAAAAAATTCATTGCACGGCCGGTCGATCTGGGGTACCCCGCGCCTCTGTTTAGCACTGACCAACCTTGTTGGGTCCTTTGCCTGTTTGGGGGATACTGACCATGATCGAAACACCCTACTATCTGATTGATAAATCCCACCTGTTGCGGAATATGGAAAAAATCGCCTGGCTGCGCGAACAGTCCGGGGCCAAGGCCCTGTTGGCGCTGAAATGTTTTGCCACATGGTCGGTGTTTGATCTGATGTCGGATTATATGGATGGCACCACGTCATCATCCCTGTTTGAATGCAAATTGGGGCGCGATAAATTTCCGGGCGAAACGCATGCCTATAGCGTGGCGTGGGACCCCAAGGAAATGGATGAGGTTTTGGCCAATTCCGACAAGGTGATTTTCAACAGCATCGGCCAGCTGACCCGTTTTGACGCGGTGTCACAGGGGCATGTGCGCGGCCTGCGGGTCAATCCGGGTGTGTCGACATCCAGTTTCGATCTGGCCGACCCGGCCCGCCCCTATTCGCGGTTGGGTGAACATGACCCGGCGGTCATCGAAGCCGTGGCCGATAAAATCAGCGGATTTATGTTTCATAACAACTGCGAAAACGGCGATTTTGACCGGTTTTCTGCGATGTTGGATTTGATTGAACAACGCTTTGGCCATTTGATCGACCGGATGGATTGGATCAGTCTGGGCGGTGGCATTCATTTCACGGGCGATGATTATCCGCTGGATCGATTGGCGGACCGGCTGAAACGCTTTGCTGATCGCTATGGCGTGCAGGTCTATTTGGAACCGGGCGAAGCGGCGATTACCAAATCCACCACGCTTGAGGTGACCGTGCTGGACACCCTAAACAACGGCAAAGATCTGGCCATTGTGGACAGTTCGATCGAAGCACACATGCTGGATTTGCTGATTTACCGCGAACCCGCGCGCATGGATGTCACGGGCGATCATCCCTGGATGATTTGCGGTAAATCCTGTCTGGCGGGCGATATTTTCGGCGAGTTCAATTTCCCCGAACCGATAAAAGTGGGCCAACGCATTTCCATTCAGGATGCGGCGGGCTATACTATGGTCAAGAAAAATTGGTTTAACGGCGTGAAAATGCCGTCAATCGCCATTCGGGAAACCGATGGCACCGAGCGGTTGGTGCGGTCATTTACATATGACGATTTCGCAGCAGCTTTATCCTAAATCCACTAAAACTTTAACCAAAGGGGGTTTCGTGGTTTAATGAAACGTAATGTTCTTATCATCGGCGCTGGTGGCGTTGCTCAGGTCGCGGCACATAAATGTGCACAAAATAATGACGTGCTTGGCGATATTCATATCGCAAGTCGGACCGTTTCCAAATGCGAAGCGATCATCCAGAGTATACACGAGAAAAAGTCCCTAAAAACCGAGGGCGTTCTGAAAGCACATGCCGTTGATGGTATGGACACGGCCGCAGTGGCCGCATTGATCCGCGAAACGGGCGTTCAAATCGTCATCAACGTGGGATCTGCGTTTTTGAACATGTCGGTTCTTGAGGCCTGTTTGGAAACTGGCGTCGCCTATATGGATACGGCCATTCACGAAGACCCTGCGAAAATTTGTGAAACACCCCCATGGTACGGCAATTACGAATGGAAACGCCGTGACCGTTGTGCCGCCGCAGGTGTGACCGCGATCTTGGGCGTTGGGTTTGACCCGGGTGTTGTGAATTCCTATGCGCGCTTGGCAGTGGACCAATATATGGATGAAGTCACATCCATCGATATCGTCGACATCAACGCAGGCAGCCACGGCAAATGGTTTGCCACCAACTTTGACCCTGAAATCAATTTCCGTGAATTTACGGGAACGGTCTATTCTTGGCAAAATGGCGCCTGGCAATCGAACAAAATGTTCGAGGTTGGCAAAGTATGGGATTTGCCCGTTGTGGGCGAACAAAAAGCCTATATGACGGGCCATGACGAGGTGCATTCGCTATCCGCAAACTATCCGCAAGCGGATGTGCGGTTCTGGATGGGCTTTGGCGATCACTATATCAATGTGTTCACCGTGTTGAACAATTTGGGGCTGTTGTCCGAACAACCCGTCCTGACCGCCGAAGGCCAAGAGGTCGTACCATTGAAAGTGGTCAAGGCCGTTCTGCCCGATCCATCCAGCCTTGCGCCGGACTACACTGGCAAGACCTGTATCGGGGATTTGGTCAAGGGTGTGAAAGACGGCCAAGAGGTCGAAGTGTTCGTCTATAACGTCGCCGATCATAAGGAAGCGTTTAACGAGGTGGGCAGCCAAGGCATATCCTATACCGCAGGCGTGCCGCCAGTGGCCGCCGCGATGTTGATTGCGAATGGCACCTGGGACACGGGCACCATGGTCAATGTGGAAGAGCTGGATCCAAAGCCATTTTTGACGATTTTGGACGACATCGGCCTGCCCACACGTGTGCGCGTTGGCAACACAGACAAAGCGTGGAATGCCTAACACAGTAATCACAGGACGGCCCAAGCCGTCCTGTGACGCAGGGCTTTGCCCTCTTGGTCGCGCGAGCGCGCCCAATTCACCCAGAGTATTTTTACAAAAATGAAAGCCTGAGTCGCCCAACCATGAGTGAGACGCGCAAGTCATCGGAATTTTGGCGTGGTGTGCGCGATCAATTGCCGTTGCAATTGGGTGTTGTCCCCTTTGGTTTGGTGTTTGGTGTTTTGGGAATTGCCAGTGGATTGAGTGAATGGCAGACGATTTTGATGTCTGCAATCGTGTTTGGGGGCGCATCGCAGGTGGTGTTTGCCCAGCTGTGGATGTCGGGCGCGGCCCCTTGGGTTGTGGGGGGATCGGTGGCGGTCATCAATGCGCGCCATATTTTATATAGTGTCTCTGTTGCCCCCTATTTATCAAAGTTGCCGGTCGGGTGGCGCATTGTATTGGGGTATTTGTTGACGGATGAAGCCTTTGCCGTGTCGATCCATCGGTTTGAGGAGGCAAGACCGGATCAACCCGTACATTATCATTTGCTGGGCAGCGGATTGACATTGTGGGTGTGTTGGCAGGTCTCGACCGTTTTGGGGGTTCAAATTGGGGCAACATTACCGCCCTATCTAAATTTGGACTTTGCTATCCCGCTGACATTTTTGGCAATTGTTGTGCCGCGTCTGCGTCATGGGGCGGAAATTGCGGCGGCGCTGAGTGCAGGGTTGGTGGCCTTGGCCGGGCAGGATTTGCCGTGGAATTTATGGATTATAGTGGCGGCCATCGCGGGAATAGGGGCTGGCGCCTGTGTAGATTGGATCCGAGGTGGTCGATGATTTGGGTAATTATGATCGTGACCGGATTATTGAATTTCGCCATGCGGATATCGATGTTTTCGGGTCTTTTTCAGGGCACAATCGCACCATCGCTGCGATCGGTTTTGCGGTTTGTTCCGATTACGGTGTTAAGTGCGGTGATTGCGGCGGCCGTGTTCATTGACCCCGCAAGCGGTGCGGTATCGGTCCATTTCCCCAAGGTATTGGCCGCCACGCTTGCGGCAATCGTCGCTTGGATGACCCAATCGGTGATTGCAACCATTGCGGTTGGATTAGCGGCGATCTGGATTATTGGCGTGCTGATCTAGGGGGCTATGGCGGGTCTAAGTTGTCCCAAATTGGGACCAATCTATTCTTTGGGACATCTCTGCGCTACTTTTAATAGAATTTGAGATAGGAGCGCGGCACTGCTACCTTGTGGTTGAGAAGCTGGAGGAGCGTGTGCAGCAAATTTCCCGAAGAGTTGGCGGATGCTTTGGACTGTTGGTCTGGGCTATGGGCTGGCCGCTGACGGCAATGGCGGTCAACCTAGACGCGCTTTTTTGGGAAACGCGGCGTGAGGTTGCCGATCTGCCCTATGCGGTGGTGGCCAGTTTTGTGGATCAGAGCAATAGTTCCTTTTTGATTAAAGCGGACAAGACTGCGCAGTTGGTGTTTATCACACCCAGGGATGACGTGCAGATCGATGGGCAAAGCTATCAGTTTGACCGATTTTCGCCCGAAGGCGTATTTTTGATTGGCCCCGACGCCCAAAGCGTGCGCATTGCCATGCGGTTTGCCGATGGGGATGTGATTGAACACACCACCATTGCGACGGAGACTGGGGCGGGCCAATCGAATGACACCCAAATCACACGCCGTGATACTACTCTGATCCGGCCCAAGACCAGTTTTTACCAAGGCACAACCCCAATCGAGGCGGTGCGCGATCTGGCCGAGCGTTTGGGGGTGCCGCGTCCCATCACCGCAGCCCTGCGCAGCGCCCCGACCAAGGGCCGCAGCCGGTCCGGTCGACCGGGTTGGGTTTTGGATGATACCCTGCCGCCTGCTTTCTTCGCCCTCAGCCCCTTTGAGAAAGGCGACATCATTTTGACCGTGGACGGGGTCTCGGCCCATGATGTGGATGGGCTGATGAATTACATCGAACAGCAAGAGCGATCCAAACGGTACAATGTCGAATTACAGCGCAGAGAGCGGTTAAAAATGATAGAAGTCTACGTAAAATGAATATTGTCAAAACACTTTGTACCGCTGGAATTGCAATCACACTGGGACTGGGCCCTGCACAGGCGGCATCTGTGCGATTGCTGGATGCAGATTTGGGCGCGGCCGCGGCCTATTTTTCACAATTGACCGGTAACAGCTATATTGTGGAATTCGATGCCCAAGAAAAAATTTCGACATCGCGTGATGATGTGGACGGGGCGGCAGAAATCCACCAACTGTTCGTGGATTTGACCCGTGATTTAGGCGCGCGCAGTGAATTCAGCCAAGTCTGCAAAATATTCGTTCATATCCTTAGAGGCAATGATTTCTGTTTGCGTGCTGGACCCGCCACCCAAGACCAAATTGACTAAAAACACGTCTTGTCCATCCAACTTGGCCATTTTGGTAACCGTTGACCCTTTGACACCGGCAAACACACCATCCTCTGATGCGAATTCAATTCCCTCGCCCACCTCTAGCGCGGTCATATCAACGGCCAACACATCTGTCACAACAGTCGGATCGGAATCTGCGACAACCAAAGATGGACTTGTTTGTAAATCCGACGGCGTATCAGAGCCACCACAGGCAGCCAATACGACAAGAGCAGGAATTGTTAAGAGATATTTCATAGTTCACGTCCTTCACTTTTATTATCAAAATGAATTAGCGTTCATGATGTTTTTATCAATTAAATCCCGAAATTATGTTCATTTCGATACTAAATTGCACCCAAATCATGCGATCGAGTATTCAAACTATGCTGACACACGTAAAATCACATCCAACTTAGGG
>CAJXSD010000040.1 GCA_913060475.1 uncultured Paracoccaceae bacterium
TTGGAATTGACGATTGAAGGTTTGGACAAGGAAATCGACAATCTGGATATGCGTTCAGCTGGGGCCGAGGGGAAATGGAACCGCTTTATCCGTGCGTGCAAACGGGAACCGGCCTGTAAATCTGCGCTTAACCTGTGACATTGGGATTATTATTCGGCATCTCAGGCTTGTGTCTGGGGTCCGACAGGGTAAAACGGCACCATCTGCGGAAATGATGGGGCTGTTTGAATGTTGGATTATGTCTTGGCGGGGCTTGACCCCCATGTGTTCACAGCGCTGATTGCAACATCCCTGATTGGGTCGTTTATTGCGGTATCTGTTGGGATTGGCGGGGGCGTTTTGGTTTTGACGGTCATGGCCAGTATTTTGCCACCCGCAGCCTTGATCCCTGTGCATGGTGTGATCCAATTCGGATCAAATATATTCCGTGCCGCCCTGTTGGCGCGACATACCCATTGGCGCCCTGTTGTTGGGTTTTGTATTGGGTCCGCCATTGGTGCGGTGGTCGGGGGGCAATTGGTTATCAACCTAAATCCGGCTGTGGTCCAAATCGCAATTGGGGCCTTTGTGATTTATAGCGTGGTCACGAACCCGCCCGCGTGGTTGACACGGTTTCCGGTTGTCACAGGTGGGATTTCCAGTTTTCTAACTATGTTTTTTGGTGCAACTGGTGTGTTTGTGGCGAATTTCGTCAAATTGTTGAACCTGTCACGACAGTCCCATGTTGCCACGCATGCAACATTTATGACGGCCCAGCATTTTTTGAAAACTGTTGTGTTCGGGGTTTTGGGATTTGAATTTTACCCGTGGATCGGTTTTATCGCAGCGATGATTGTTGCTGGGTTTCTGGGAACTATTTTGGGACGTATGGTGTTGATAAAACTGCGAGATGACCGCTTCAAACGCGCCTTGGATATAGTGTTGGTTTTCTTAGCGATACGTTTGATTTGGATGGGGCTGGCCCAGATTTCAGGCTAGCCCCAATTTCGCGCGACCCTAGGCGGGTTCAGGTTCTTTGGCCCCTGTCATCAATGCCACCGCGTCGGCCATTGAATGGTCTTTGGGGTCGATCACGCAGAGGCGTTTGCCCAGACGGTGTACGTGGATGCGGTCCGCCACCTCGAACACATGGGGCATATTGTGGCTGATCAGGATAATCGGAATGCCGCGTGAACGTACATCCTGGATCAATTCCAATACGCGCCGGCTTTCTTTGACACCCAGCGCTGCGGTAGGTTCGTCCAGAATGATCACCTTGGACCCAAAGGCCGCAGCACGCGCAACGGCCACACCCTGACGCTGGCCCCCAGACAGGGTTTCCACCGCTTGGTTGATGTTTTGAATGGTCATCAACCCCAGTTCTGACAACTTTTCGCGGGCAATCTCTTCCATCTTTTTGCGGTCAAGCTGGCGCAGCAATGATCCGCGCAGACCCGGTTTGCGAATTTCGCGCCCCATGAACATGTTATCGGCAATGGACAGGGCCGGCGACATTGCCAGCGTTTGATACACGGTTTCGATCCCTGCGTGGCGGGCGTCGATAGGGCTGGCGAAATGCACCTCTTTCCCCTCTAGCGTGACGGTGCCCGCGTCAGGTTGGACCGCCCCTGAAATCGCCTTGATCAGGGATGATTTGCCGGCGCCGTTGTCACCAATCACCGCCAGAATTTCGCCCGGCATCAGGTCAAAGTCGCAGTGATCCAGCGCCACCACACGGCCATAGCGTTTGACCAATCCGCGTGCTTTTAGAATGGGTTCCATTATGCTGCTACCTTTCTGATCCACTGGTCCACGGCGACCGCGGTGATAATCAAAACGCCGATTAACAAATAGGTCCATTGCGCATCTGCCCCCAGCAGGCGCAGGCCCAAGGTGAACACGCCCACAATCAGCGCCCCAAAGAATGTGCCCAAGATTGACCCGCGTCCGCCGAACAGGGAAATACCACCGATCACCACGGCTGTGATACTTTCGATGTTTAACAGCTGGCCCGATGTTGGCGAAACCGATCCGATGCGGCCGATCAGTGCCCAACCGCCAAAGGCGCAGATCAGGCCCGACACCGCATAGACGGAAATCAAGGTTTTCGACACGTTCACACCGGATAATTCTGCCGCCTCGGGGTCATCGCCCACGGCATAGACGTGGCGGCCCCATGCGGTTTGACGCAGCACATAGGCCAACACCAAAAACAGGGCGACCATAAAGATCACACCAAAGGTGAACACAGCACCGCCCATTTTGAATTTCCAGCCCAGCAATTGCAGGATGGGTGCGTTTGCCTCGATGTCTTGGCTGCGGATGGTTTCGTTGCGCGAATACAGGAAATTGGCCGCCAACACGATTTGCCACATGCCCAGCGTGACGATAAAGGGCGGCAATTTCATGCGTGCAACCAGCCAGCCATTTAACGCACCAATCATGGTGCCAAAGGTCAGGCCGCATAAAACAGAAATCGGCGCGGGGATACCATAGCGAAATGTAAATGTTCCCATAACGATGGACGATATCACCGCAATGGCCCCCACGGACAATTCAATGCCAGCGGTCAGAATGACCAAACTTTGGGCGGCGGCGATGATGCCGACGATTTGCACCTGTTGTAAAATCAATGTCAGCGCAAAGGGCGAAAAGAATTTGCTACCCAGCAGCAGGCCGAAGGTTACGATTGATGCGGTCAAAACGATCAGCGGAACAATCGCGGGTGTTGTGTGCAGCAGGTGATGGAATTTGTGCAAAATGCCATCGTGTCCATCATCAAAGGACGCGACGCGCGTATCTGCACCTTTGGCGACTGCGTCGAAGTTTTCGTCGTGCGACATTGCTTGGCCCTATTATTGCGCTTGTAATAAAGAGGGGCGAATTTGCATCCGCCCCTAAATGATTTCATGTCAGTGGCTTATTAGCCCCAGCAAAGCTCAGTCCCTTTGGTGGTGTCAATGCTTTCGACGCCATCAACTGGTTTATCTGTGACCAATGCAACACCTGTGTCAAAGAATGCCTTGCCTGGTGTTGGCGCAGGTTTTGTACCGTTTTTCGCCCACTCGACGATTGCTTCGATGCCTTTGGAGGCCATCAGCAATGGGTATTGCTGTGATGTGGCACCGATGACGCCTTCTTTTACGTTTTGAACGCCGGGGCAGCCGCCGTCAACGGATACGATCAACACATCGTTTTCACGACCAATTGATTTCAACGCCTCATAGGCACCTGCGGCGGCTGGTTCGTTGATTGTGTAAACAACGTTGATCATAGGATCTTTGGCAAGCAGGTTTTCCATCGCTTTGCGGCCGCCTTCTTCGTTGCCGGCGGTGACGTCGTTACCGACGATGCGTGCGTCATCTTCGTCGCCCCAACGGTTTGGATCGCCCAATTCGATACCAAAGCCTTTCAGGAAACCTTGGTCACGCAGAACGCCAACGGTTGGCTGTGATACGGCCAAATCCAACATCGCGATTTTTGCGTTTGCGGCATCGTCGCCCAATGCGGCGGCAGCCCACTGACCGATCAATTCACCCGCAAGAAAGTTGTCGGTTGCAAATGTCATATCTGCAGCATCGATTGGATCCAATGGTGTATCCAGTGCGATCACGACCAAACCAGCATCGCGTGCCTGTTGCACGGCAGGGACGATGGATGATGTGTCTGATGCGGTGATCAAGATACCCTTGGCACCGTCTGCGATACATGTTTCGATGGCCGCCACTTGTGTTTCGTGGTCGCCGTCAACCTTGCCGGCATAGGCTGACAGGCTGACACCCAGTTCTTCTGCTTTCGCCATCGCGCCTTCGCGCATTTTAACAAAGAATGGGTTGGTATCTGTTTTCGTGATCAAGCATGCAGAAATGCCGTGACCCCCTGCATAGGCAGATGTTCCAACTGCGGATAGCGCAACCAATGCGGCGCTGGCCAATAATTTTTTCATTGTGTGTCCTCCCAAAAAATACGTCAAACCCAGAACCCAGAATCGCGGAAGTGAGTTTTGATGAGCCCCACGTTAGACAGTTTTACAGCCACGTCAATAATTAAATAAAGTTTTATTATTTATTGACGCGGGCAAAAAAATAACCTTTCATTTGGAAACGTTTTGGTGGATGACAGCATGATGAGACGATTTGCAGACCAATCAACAGGGCACGCGCAGCGTTCAGACCAGTCTGGTCTGCGCAATTACAACGAACGCGTCGTGCTGTCGTTGCTAAAGGCACATGGTGGCCTGTCCAAGAGTGAGGTCGGCAAGCGCGCAGGTTTTACCAACCAAACCGCCGCCGTCATCATGCGCGACCTAGAGGCCGAGGGGTTAATCACACGCGGCGAACCCGTGCGGGGTCGGGTCGGGCAGCCGTCAATACCCATGCGCCTTTGTGCCGAGGGTGCGTTTTTCTTTGGCGCGAAATTGGGTCGACGCAGTACGGATATTGTGCTGGTTAATTTTGTGGGCGACATGGTGGATCAAACATCCATGGTCTATGATTACCCCGATCCGGAAAAAACCATATCGTTTATCGTTGATGCGGTTCATCAAATGATGTCGGCGCAACCCCAATCGGTTCGCGATCGCATTCGCGGGTTGGGTGTGGCGATGCCGGGGTTTTTATGGGAATGGGCCGCCTCAATCGGGGTAGAGCCGCATTTAATCGATCCATGGCGCACGATTGATATTCAGGATCGATTGTCCGCCCATTTCGATTTCCCCGTCTGGTCGCGCAATGACGCCACCTGTGCCTGTGGCGCGGAATTGGTGTTTGGCAAAGACCCCCTGCCGAATGATTTCCTGTATTTCTATATTGGCCAATTTATTGGCGGTGGCATCGTTTTGAACGGCGAATTGCTGACCGGAACATCCGGAAACGCAGGCGCGCTGGGACCATTCAGTGTGACGCAACCGGATGGATCTTCAAAACAGATTGTGGAAATTGCATCGCTGGCCACATTGCAAACGCGGTTAAAGCAGGCGGGCGCGCAATCGACCAATCTGGTTTGGGATGCGCCCGATTATGGGGTCTGCCCCGATGTGTTGCAGTGCTGGATCGAAGATGCGGCCCACGCCATTGCTGAAACGATATTGGCAGGCTGCGCGTTTATTGATTTTCCGATGGTGATTTTGGATGGGTCTCTGCCTGAAACGCTGTTGCAGCGCATTGTTGCGCGGATCCAGACAAACTTTGGTCACTTGAACTGGTCGGGCCTGTTCATTCCCGATGTGAAACAAGGCACCATAGGGTCGAACGCACGCACCTTGGGGGCCTCTGCCATCCCGATGTTTGAACGCTATCTGATATCGGTTTGAATTCTGGCCGCGTCACAGCTGCAGACGTTTCCAAAACGGAACCTTGGCAAAGTCTTGTGAAATACGCTCATGATCATATTCGGTTGCAATCCAGTCACGGAATGCGATGGGGGTTTGCGCGTTGCGCTGTTCATAAACCCACATGATGTAATCCAGAATGCCGGTTTGCGTGAAATTCAAATGCACATGGCGGATTGTTAACTGACGCTTGGCCTGTTCTACGGGAACATCATGCACCAACATTAAATACAGCGCCGATGCCAGACCCGTGCGGTCCGCCCCTGATTTGCAGTGCAACAGAAATGGGGTTGGCAGGTTAACCAACAGATCAACCAATTCCAACATACGCTCGCGTGATGCCGCACGGCGCGCGGACAGGGGGATATCGATCAGATCTAATCCCAGATCGCGACAGGCTTCGACCTCGAAATTATAGGGGGCCAGTTTATTTGGACCGCGCAGGTTTACAATCGTTTTAATGCCCATCTGCGCGTAATGTTCCATGCGTTCGCGCGTGGGGTGGTTTGACCGATAGGCCCCGGGCGCGATTTCGGCAAAGTTGTGCCAATGGATCCGCAGAATTTCGTGATCCACCCAACGCAGATAGGATTGCGATTTTTTCCGTTCCACAGGGTCCACGATATCGTGACTAAAGCTGTCGCGATGTCGCCGTTCAATCTGTTTCAGATAGGCCCAAAATGATTTTAGCACGCGTGGAATGACCCTTGTATCGACTATGGTTGGCCGCGTGTCTGGCATGTTCTGCCCCGCTGTGCAAGCCGTCTGGCCATTTATATGCGCGGATCATATCACCGGTTGCGGCTGGGTTTCCACCGCCGATGCGGCCAAGCCCATTGATCGATATGTTTGCGCACGACATGTTCAAGGCTGTCGTTCAAGGCTTGGGTCATGGTTGTCGGGTCACTGGCGGGAATGGGGGTATCGACCCAAATGGTAAAATCCTTGCCGTTTGATCGCCGAATGGCATAAATGGGGATCAGGGGGCGGTTGTGTTTTAACGCCAGCTGCGCGGCGGATCCCGATGTATAGGCGGTTTTGCCGAAAAAGGTCACGGGCAAGCCTTTGTCCATATGCTGGTCGATCAACAATGCCACCGATCCGCCACCTTTGATGTGTTTGATCATGTCGGTAAACCCAGCTTTGTCGCGGGAAAATAACGGCGTACCCGTTTGCGAAATGGCCCGCACATAGGTTTTATTCAGCCATTCGTTATTCAGCGGGCGATAGAGCCCGCCCAAATCAACGCCATTCGTGATCATTTTTGATCGAATGATGTCATAGTTTCCAAAATGCCCGGATACCAGAATCACGGGTGTTTTATCCGTGATCGCACGGGTGATCACCTCTGCCCCCGGCCCCGTAATCTGGGCCTGTTGGGCCAGGCGGCGCGTATAGGCGGGGGTAAAGATTTCAAACAGCGTTGCCCCCAGATTGCGGCAGGTTTGGCGGGAAATCTGATCATGTTGGGCCGCAGGGATTTCGGGCATGGCAAATCCCAGATGTGTCCCAATACGTTTGGGCCAGCCCATCAGTGGCGCAAAAACGCGGGCAAAGGTTGCCACAAACATCCGGCGTCGCAGCGCCATAGGAAACAGCGCGGCCACCCAAAACACAACAGTCACGGCGATAAACGCGACCAAGTCCAGTGTTTTGGCCAATAGCTGTTTCAGGCGTGCTGTCATCTGTCTGTGCGTTCCATATGTGGTGGTGTCCCAAATCAGGGGTTGGCAGATACCTATGCTGAAATGTGCAAAATATCCAGTGCGCTGACTGCGTCCTGCTGTGGATCAGGCCAAAACGGCATGAAAATCACTGTCATATCCTTGGGCGGCGATGTCCTGCCCTGTCGCCGCCAGCGCCCCCAATTTGCCAATTTCAACACAGCTTTTGGCGGCGGCCCCATTGCCCCCGGTGACCAAGGTCAAACCGTCAGACACCGTTTCAATATAGGGCAGGCCCGTTTGCGTAAAACTGACCGCACAGGCGTCGCGCGTGATGGTTTGAAACGGGACATTGGGCATCAGTTGACGCAATTGGTGTTCCAACATGTCGGCCGCAGCAGGATCGCCGCCGGAGCGAAACCAGCGTTGCATATCGGCATCATTCGTCAACACTGGCGATGATTCTTCGCCGCCGATTTTTATGTAATATTGGCCATCGGGGTATTGGATCGGGGGCAAAATATAGACGTCTTGGTCCAGTTGCGCGTCCGCTGGCAAAATGATGGCAGATGGCATCTGTGCCATTGATTGTGCTTGGACCCCAGTGATTTGGGCCAAAACCACCGTGCGGGCATAGACCTGCATTACGGGGCGTATGTCGCACCAATCGGCTGTGGCGGCATAACCACCGGTCGCCACAACGATATGATCGCCAGTGATCGTTTGGCCAGTGATCTTTTGGTCTGTGGCCAGTGTCAGGGTCGTGCCCGATTGTCGGGTTACCCATGCCGGCACAATATCTGCGCCCGATTGAACCGCGGCCTGTTCCATGGCGCGGCGCAGCAGGCGTGGGTTGATCCAACCGCCCACCTTTTCCCAGGCGGCGACCTGGCTGGTCGGGATATCAAACCAAGCAAAGCGTTGTGATATTTCAGCCCCATGCAACACGTCATGATCCAACTGCATCCGTTCCGCGACAGACAAAAACGACTGGCTAAAGCCGGCCGTGGGCCCCGTTTGCGGCCCGCACATCAGCACGCCGGTTTGGTGATAAAATGTCAGCCCCGCACTGCGTTCAAAATCAGCGTAGCGTTCGATCGACCGCAGGGCCAGTTTTGACCAATCGGCGTTTTCAGCCAACCCGCGTGTGATGCGTCCTGCATCATGGTGACTGGCAAAGGGGCCTTGGAATGTCTGACGATCGTGCGGTTCATCTGGGCCAATCAAACTGACGCGATGGCCCATCTGTGCCAGATGGTAGGCGCATGATGTGCCCATCAGGCCGCGTCCGACGACCAAAAAATGCTGGGGGGTGTTTGGCTGACCGGTGGGCATATCTGTTTATTCCTAGCCTTGGTTATTCGATTGATCGGCGGCCCATGTGCTGGCGGCCTCGACGGCGACAGGGGATGCGCCGGGCACAATGCCAACATAGCTTTCGGTATCCATGGATGGAACCACGGGGCGTTGGGTCATGCGATACAGCGCGTAAACAGACACCACCGCAAAGACCATCGCCAAGACACCCCAAAACGCCACCGCGCCGAAATGTTCCATCGTCCAGCCTGTGATCATCGGGCCAGAAATCGCACCAATTCCGAACAGCATCACCAATCCCCCCGATGCGGCGGGCATATCTTCGCGTGACAGTGTGTCGTTGGTATAGGCCAGCAACAATGCATATAACGGCGTGGTCACCCCGCCCGACAAAAAGGCAGCCACCATCACCGCCCATGTGATTTGCGCATAAAGCGCCCCGAATGCACAGCAGGCCACCGCAATGGTGGACGTCAAGAAAATCAGTTTTCGCCGATCCATGCGGTCCGACAACCAACCAACCGGATATTGCAATATCAAGGTACCCGCAAACAGCATCGCCATGAACAGGGATATTTCATTGGCACTTAACCCGATTTGTGCCCCGTAAACGGCACCCATGCCGGCCTGAATGGCATAAACGATGCCCAGAAAAAATACGCCTACCGTGCCCAAGGGGGACGCACGGAACAAATCCCTGATCGGCATGGCGCGGGTTAATTCGGCAGCGGGTGTCGGGCTGACAGATAACAGGATCGGGCCAAAGGAAATCGACACTAAAATGGACGCGCCAATAAACAAAAACGCCCCCTGCGCATCCCCCAGTGTTAACAGACCCTGCGCGCCAATAATTCCCGTTGTCTGCGCCAGCATATAGGCCGACAGGATTTGACCGCGATTTTCATTGGTTGATGCATCATTTAGCCAGCTTTCAGCTGTGACATAGACGCCTGACATGCAAAACCCGATCAAAATGCGCAGGGCGGTCCAAAAAACCGGATCCGCATAGAGCGCAAAGGCGATTAATGCGGCCGACATAAAACTGGCCAACGCGGCAAAGACCCGCACATGGCCCACACGCCGGATCATATGTGGGGTCAGACGTGCGCCGGATAAAAACCCGATGAAATACCCCGAGGCCACCACGGATAGCGCGGTTGCGGAAAACCCCTCTAGATCGCCGCGAATACCGATCAGGGTAAAATGCATGCCATTGCCCAGCATGATAAACACGATCCCAACCAGCAGCGCCCATACGCTGAGCAATGTTTTTAACATCAAATCTCTTTCCGCTTTGCTGTTTCAGGGGCATCGTGTCGGATATGGTATGGCTTGTCACCCTGTTACAGGCACGAAACCTGTCAAATTGCGACATGTTTTGGGGATGGCACGGGGTGGACATTTGCCCGCGTGGGGTCATATCTAGCTGTGTTTGCAATGACTGGGACAACAAATGGCACATAATCGACCATACCGTGATGCAGCCTTGGCGGACTTAACCGTGGATCAAGGGACGCGGCCGAAAATGCCCCCCTTGGCGAAGGCCCAAGATCATCATCGGCAAAAGGGGCGTCATCTGGCTGCAATTCATCGTATGTATCTGCGTGAAATGACCCAAATCGGCCAATTTTTGGATGACATCGACGCCGGTCGCGCCGCGCCTGCAGGGTTGGTTGACGTGATTTCGGGTGCGAAACTGGTCCGCAATATGCAGCTGTTTGGCACATTGTGCGGTCGTGAATGTCAGGTGTTAACATTCCACCACAACGCCGAAGAGGACATGATTTTCCCACAGCTCAATGCCCAACAAATTCCCGCCTTGACCCAAGTGGTCGAGCGGTTGAAAACCGAGCACTTGGTGGTGCATGAATTGCTGATCCGCCTGGATGAGGCCGCGCAGAATTTGGCAAACGACCAAACGGCGGATCATTTCGAAACCGCGCGCGCATTGTATAAACAGCTGTTCGCCGTGGTCCGGTCGCATTTCGGATACGAGGAAACCGAACTGCAAGAGGCGCTGGGCCTATATGTCCCTGTGATCTAACGGCCCGCCAATGCCGCGCAATTGGCCCACAGGGTATCTGGTACATCGACTGTTTCGCGCGGTGCGCGGTTTTGGCCAGGGATACGGCCCCCATCATCTTGGGCCACAGCATCGGCCAAACGGGTCAGGCGTGCGCCGAATTGATCGGTAAATGTTGTCTGATCAATAATGACATAGGTTTGCCCCAAACGGTGGGGCGGACCGTCGGGCAATTTCAACCCGCCGACATCCAGTGAATTGACCGATCCCGTCAGGGCCGCCGCCATCAATTCGGCCATAATGCCGAACCCCCATCCTTTGTATCCGCCCGCGCTGCACAGCGATCCGCGCAGGGCGGCATTCGGGTCGGTGGTGGGGGCACCGTTTTCGTCCACGGCCCAGCCCAAGGGAATCGATTCACCGGCATATTTCGCCATTGTGATTTTACCCAAGGCCACGGCGGAGGTTGAAAAATCAAAATGCACGCCCAACCCGCCATCGCCATCCGGCGCGGAAAACGCAATGGGGTTGGTGCCGATCACGCGATCTTTGCCACCCGGGGCGGCGACGACTGGGGATGCGTTGGTAAATCCGATGCCGATCAATCCGGCCTGTGCGATTTGTTCGGTAAAATATCCCAGCGATGTGCAGGTGTGGCTGTTTGCAACGGAAAACAGCGCGATGCCTTGGGTTTTGGCGGTATCCAATGCGGTGTCCAACCCCGCGGCAAAGGCGGGCTGCGCAAACCCGCATTTTGCATCGGCCAACACGGCGCCCGGTTTGGGGTGATGAATTTCGGGTGTCACGGTGCCATCCACCCGACCGGACGCCAGTTGCGTGCAATAGCTTTCCAGATACTGCAAACCGCAAATCACATTGCCATAGGATTCCGCCGATGCTGTGGCGCGCGCCACATGGTCGGCCTGCCAGTGTCCTGCCCCGTGATGTTCCAATGCGGCGCGGGCCATGTCGTGAATTTCGCTGATGTTAACCTGTGGCATGTCTATCCCCTATGTTTTGTCCCAAAATGGGCCAAAGCCCGCCATGGCGCAACCGCCATCGCGCGACAAAAATTAAAAATTGACATGACGGGTGTGCCGCGCCACCTTGGCCCAAATTACAAAGGTGGTGCAGCATGTCCAATTCCGCAGGGTTTTTGATCGATGGATTACAATATGCCAATTGGTCGGAAAAAATATTTCGCCAAATGCGGCAGGGGGGCGTGGATGCTGTACATGTCACCATCACCTATCACGAAAATTTCCGTGAAACGGTACATGTGATCGAAAAATGGAACCGGTGGTTTGAAACCTATCCTGATTTGATTTTTCAGGGCTTTCGTGCGGCCGATATTGATTTGGCCCGCGAAACAGGGCGCACGGCCATATTCTTTGGGTCCCAAAACCCATCCTGTATCGAAGATGATATCGGTCTGGTCGAGGTGCTGCACCGCCTTGGGCTGCGGTTTATGCAGCTGACCTATAACAACCAATCCCTTCTGGCGACGGGATGTTATGAGTCAGACGACATGGGCCTGACCCGTATGGGGCGCGAAGTGGTGCGTGAAATGAACCGCGTGGGTTTGGTTGTGGATATGTCCCATTCGGCAGAGCGATCCACGCTTGAGGCGATTGACCATTCCACCCGCCCGATTGCCATTACCCACGCAAACCCCGCATTCTGGCACCCTGCGCTGCGCAACAAATCCGACACCGTGCTGCAGGCCCTGTCGGAAAGCGGTGGTTTTTTGGGTCTGTCCCTGTACCCCCACCACCTAAAGGGCAAAAGCGATTGCAGCGTTCAAAGTTTTTGCGACATGGTTGCGCGCACCGTGGATTGCATGGGGCCAGAACAGGTGGGATTGGGCAGCGACCTATGTCAGGACCAGCCTGACAGTATCGTGGAATGGATGCGCGTCGGCCGTTGGACCAAATCCATCGATTACGGCGAAGGCAGCGCCAGCGCCCCGGGGTTCCCGCCCATGCCTGATTTTTTCGCCGATAACCGTGATTTTGGCAATATTCGCGCCGGATTGGTCGCAGCTGGGCTTGATCAAACGACGATTGATGGTGTGATGGGGAACAATTGGAAACGCTTTTTCGACCTGTCATTTGATCCACAATAGTCGCAATAGCCACAGGAAACAGAACATGGCCAAACAGCCGCACTTGTTGACACCTGAACCGGCCTGCCGCGGGGCAGGTGATGTCATGCGATTGGCCCGTATGGGGTCGGCCCACCCGACGCGCCTGTCATTTTTGCGGATCATGTTGCGCCGGATGCAGCAGCAGAATTGGCGGTTTGAACGGATGTGTTTCGACCTAGACGCGCAGGGCGTGGGCCATGCCGTCTATACCCTGCACGGACCAGCGCGCAGTTACAGTCTGGTCGCATTTTCGCATGATTTGCCCGATGATATGCGATCGGATCGTGTGATTGCGACGGCTTGGGACGCGACCTTTGCCCTGTTTGATGGGGTGCCGTCCGACGATGACATCAACCGTCTATCGCAAAATGTCCCCCTGCAAGAGGCAGGCCGTGTCAGCGCACAGGAACTGACCCTAAGTCGTGCCAACAGATCTGTCAGGCTGTTTGATCATGTGGTCACGGCCTTGGCGCAGGGGCGGCAGCCGGATGCACAGGAACTGGATCAGGTTGGATACCTGATGCGCACCACGGCGGTCTATGGATCAGGCAAATTCGGCGCGCAGGATCGCGGCGAAATCGC
>CAJXSD010000041.1 GCA_913060475.1 uncultured Paracoccaceae bacterium
CAATCCCGGCGCAGGCCCCAAATTCGGTGACGGCCCAATACATTTCCTCGGTCCCGGCCATGCCGATGTCCAACACATCCGCGCCGGCGTCCATCGCGCCCCGCGCCGCCGCCTCGGCAAAGGCGGGGCTGGTTTCGCGGGCATCAAACCCGATCACAACAGATTGTGCACCGAAATGCTGCGCCACGGCGCGACCAATGCGATAGGCAATGCCTTCGTCGATATTCACGCCGATTTCGCCGCGAATATCATAGGCCTTGAAACAGGTCAGCTCTTTGGTCACTTCAATTTTCCTTGGTCAAATGATACCTTGCCACCTGCTAATCCCGCCTCTGCCTCAAGCGCTTGAATTTCAGCACGCAGATCCTCGAACTCTTGGCGTTTGCGGTCGATAAAACTGTGGGTCAGTATAGATTTTTCTCGAATACCTTTGGGTGTTAATAAATAGGCGTATTGCTCCTTGCGCGGGTTATTTTTGAAATTGCCAAGTTTGACAAAGCCTTTTTCAACCAATGCGGTCAACACATAATAGGCAGATCCGTTTGAAACTCCAACCGCATCGGCCCCCTGACGGGACGACATTTCCGGATTTTGTGCAATCAAACGCATGACCTGCAGTCGGATCTCGGCCTGTTGCTCTTGCCGCCTACTAGCCATGTTTCGGTTGATCCACTGCTACCGCACCGGAACTGGCCCAATCGCCATCCGTTATATGCATCTGGAATGTAAGGTCGCAGTTAATCATAACGCTCAGGTTTGGTCAGTATTGCAATTCTGTGGTGAATTCAACCCATAGCAGTGTGAAAATGGGCAAACAGCCAAGGATTGAGTCTTCCGTTTGTGAAAAATTAATAGTTTAATTTCAATATTTTAAAATGTTCTCATTTATAGAAATATTCCATAGGGATATAAAAAATACCCTTATTTGAAAAGAACAAGATGAAAAACAGGCAAACCCAATCAGGACAATTTGTTCAAAATTGAGCGATTGGACCCAGCGCCGGTGCAACGCCTTTAATCGACGGCCTTTTTCACGAACTGCGATTTCAATCCCATCTGACCGATTTTGGGGATTTTGCAATCAATGTCATGGTCGCCCGCGACCAGACGAATGTTGCGCACTTTGGTCCCGACTTTCACGACCAGCGATGATCCTTTGACCTTCAGGTCCTTGATCACGGTCACGGTATCGCCGTCTTGCAATATATTGCCCACACTGTCGCGCACGTCCGCGGGCGCATCCGCAGCCGATGCCGGGTTCCATTCGTGCCCGCATTCAGGGCAGGTGACAATTGCATCAACTTGGTATGTGTAGGTTGATGAACATTCGGGGCATGGGGGCACTGTATCAGACATAGCGACCCTATAGTCCGCAAATCGACAACAGTCCACAGACAATCGCCGCCATGGCCAAAGACACCAGAATAAACCAGACTGTATATCAGGATTTTGGAGGCGGGTACCGGAATCGAACCGGTGTACACGGATTTGCAATCCGCTGCGTCACCACTCCGCCAACCCGCCAAGAATCAACATCGGTGATTATGTTTGTTCGCACTTACTACGCAAATACGGGATGCAGTGCAAGACCAGCAGGGCAAAGTATTTTCTGCACCACAGCAAAGGCGTAAATCATTTATGCCAAAGCATTTAACCAATTGCACAGCTCAGCCACGCGGTCTGCATTCGACTGCGCAATATCGCCGTTTTCCATCAAAAGGTTATTTTCAAACCCGATCCGTGCCTTGCCCCCGCGTTCAATTGCATAGACCAAACAGGCCGTTTCGCGCGCACCAAAGGCGCAAACGGCCCAATCTGCATTCGCAACCACAGTTTCATCCAAGCACACCAAAAACGGGTCCAGATCCTGTGGGTTTGACTGCTGGCCCGTTGTGTAGCGCCCTAACACAAACAAAAATGCATTTTGCTGCGCAGGAATAAGACCATCGCGCACCAAATCGTAGAACAACCGCATATCGTCGGGGTCGTAAAAAATATGCTGAATAACAATACCCTGCGCGGCGCAATCGGCGTAGAATGCGGCCAGGTCATCGCGACTGCAATCGCGCACCAATTCAACAATCGCGGCGGATACATAGGGATGCGCTAGGTCCAAAATCAAATCGCGTTGAAATTGCGATGTGTATTTGCCCGCAGCCTCGGTCGTGATTTGAACGTAAAATTCAGGACAGCGCGCCGTAATGTCATCGACCAATGCGCGATATTGCGCAGCATCCAACAGATGGGATTGATCGTCATTACGCAAATGCACATGCGCCCCAGTCGCCCCTGCGGCATGCGCCTGTACAACCGCATCAACCGTTTCCGCCCGCGTCACGGGAATATTGGGGTGATCTGCCTTGGTTTTATAGGCACCGTTCGGGGCCACCATAATTTTTGGCAGGGGCATCATTGCAGGACGTCATCCACAGTTTTGACCAGCTTGGTCACCAAATCATCCATGTCCGCGTCTTGCATAATAAACGGGGGGGCCAGCAAAATATGATCGCCCAGACGCCCATCAATCGTGCCCGCCATTGGGTAGCACAACAAACCATTGGCCTGCGCCGTTTTTTTCAGCTTCCCGGCCAATCCCAACCCGGGATCAAAGGGGGTTTTTGCGTTGCGGTCCGACACAAATTCGATACCGCGAAACAGTCCACGGCCCCGGATGTCACCAACATGGGGGTGCTGACCCAAAGCGCGTTCCAATCGCGATTGCAGGTCTTGGCCCAGCGGGGTGACCTGATCCAACACGCCTTGGTCCAGAAACACGTCCAGCACCGCGTTGGCCGCCGCCGCCGCCATCGGATGGCCCAGATAGGTGTGGCCATGCTGGAAAAAACCCGACCCCTGTTCGATTGCGCCATAAATTTCTGCAGAACACAGCGCCGCGCCAATCGGTTGGTACCCTGCGCCCAGCCCCTTGGCGATACACAAAATATCGGGCGCAATCCCGTCTTGGTCACAGGCAAAGAGGGTACCGGTGCGCCCCATGCCGCACATCACCTCATCCAAAATCAGTAACACACCGTAATGGTCGCAAATCTCGCGAATGCGTTTGAAATACCCGTCAACGGGTGGCACGGCACCGGCCGTGGCCCCCACCACAGGTTCGGCAATAAACGCCATGACGTTTTCGGCACCCAATTCGATGATTTTCTGTTCCAATTCATTGGCCATGCGCTGGCCGTAATCCCATTCGGTTTCATCCGCATGTTGACCGCGATAGGCATAGCAGGGCGCAATATGATGCGTATCAATCAACAGCGGATCAAACTGCGCACGCCGCCATTGGTTGCCCCCCGCGGCCAAGGCGCCCAAGGTGTTTCCATGGTAACTTTGCCTGCGGGCGATGATTTTGCGGCGTTCAGGCTGGCCGATTTCGGTAAAATATTGGCGCGCCAGTTTCAATGCCGCCTCGACCGCCTCGGATCCGCCGGACACCAGATAAACCCGATCCAAACCCGCGGGCGCGTGATCAATCAACCGCTGCGCCAGACGTTCGGCCGGTTCAGATGTGAAAAACGATGTATGCGCATAGGTCAACGCATCCAATTGCGCATGCAGCGCCGCAATGACCGTCGGATGCGCGTGCCCCAAACAGGACACGGCCGCCCCGCCGGATGCATCCAAATATTTATTCCCGTCCGTATCAAACAGGTAACACCCCTGCCCATGTGATGCGACGGGCAAATTTGCCTTGGTGTGGCGGGGGAAAATGTGACTGGTCATGTGTTTTCAATCCATCAGAAAGCAGGTTTGGTTTGGCGCCGCCGCTGTGACATCACAACCAGCAGCAACAGCACCAAGGCAGGCAGGTAAAAGATTTCTTTGGGCATCCGATCCACCGGAACACTGATCCGTTCGATGACAACGGGCTGATCGCCATAGAAATCAAATTGTTGGAATTGTTCAAAAAACGGCGTTCCGACAAAGGGTTCCAAAACACTGACAACATCTTGGTCATCAATGGTCAGCCCCGCCCCATCCAGCCGCGTTTCGGCGTCACCATCGGCGGGTAAATTCAGTAAAACGGTCAGCGATGCCATTTGATCGGGGTTATCAAAATCAGGCCCCGTCACCTGCGCATAGGCGGTTGTGACATTGGGGAATTCGTCCAAGGCCTGCAAAACCTGCGCGCCCGCGAAATCTTGGGTAGGCGGAGATACCTGGTCCAGCCAATACCCCGGACGAAACAGCGTCAGCGCAATCAACAACAGGGCCAGCGTTTCCCACAGTTTGCTTTTGGCTAGGAAATACCCCTGCGTTGCGGCGGCAAACAGCATCATGGCGATTGTTGCCACTATGAATACAAACACGGCCTTGCCAAAGGACACATCAATCAACAACAATTCCGTGTTGAAAATGAACAAAAACGGCAGCAACGCGGTGCGGATATCATAGGTAAAGCCCTGAATACCGGTGCGAATGGGATCGCCCTGGGAAATAGCGGCGGCGGCAAAGGCGGCCAATCCGACGGGCGGTGTATCATCGGCCAAAATGCCGAAATAAAATACGAACAGATGCACGGCGACCAAGGGCACGATCAATCCCGATTGTGCCCCCACTGACACGATAACGGGTGCCATCAGGGATGACACAACGATATAATTCGCGGTTGTGGGCAGGCCCATGCCTAAAATCAAACTCATCACCGCGACCAGAAACAACATCAGCATCAGGTTGCCGCCGGACAGAAATTCGACAAATTCGCCAATCACCTGATGCGCGCCGGTCAGCGATACCGTGCCGATAATGATACCAGCCGCCCCCGTTGCCACGCCAATACCGATCATATTTTGCGCCCCCGCGATCATCCCGTCAAAGAAATCGCGCACGCCCTGTTTCAGACCGGCCATCATCTGCCCCTGCCCCCGCAGGGCGCGTTTCAGACTGTGTTGGGTGACGACAATAAATATCATGGTGACCGTCGCCCAATAGGCCGACAGCGATGGCGACAGGCGTTCGACCAAAATGTTCCAAATCAACACGACGATGGGCAACAGGAAATACAACCCCGTGACTGCAACATCCCTAGGGCGGGGCAGCGGTGTGTTTTCATCAACCAAGAAATCATTCGGCAAATCATCTGCCCGCGCCGCAATGCGGATCAAAACCAGATAGGCCGCCAAAATCAATGCAGGGCGCGCAATGCCGCCTGCATTGGGCAGATAGTTATTAATCCAGCCCAACCCGTAATAAACACCCATTGCCAAGGCAGCCATGCCCAAAAATCCTGTCAAAAATCCCAACATTTGACGCAGGATCGGTTTGTCATTGGGGGCCTTGGTCAGGCCTTTCAGGTCCAGCTTCAATGCCTCAAGATGGACGATATAGACCAGCGCGATATAGGACACCAAAGCGGGCAGCAGTGCGTGTTTGACCAATTCAGGATAGGACACGCCGGTAAATTCCGAAATCAAAAACGCGGCCGCCCCCATAACGGGCGGCGTCAGTTGGCCATTGGTGGATGATGCCACTTCGACCGCGCCGGCGCGTTCGGGCGAAAACCCGGTGCGTTTCATCAACGGAATGGTGAATGTGCCGGTGGTGACCACATTGGCAATCGAACTGCCCGAATACAGACCCGATGCAGCCGAGGCAACAACCGCCGCCTTAGCCGGACCGCCGCGCAAATGCCCCAGCGCAGCAAAGGCCAGTTGGATGAAATAATTGCCGGCCCCTGCCTTTTCCAGCAGAGCGCCAAACAGAACGAACAGAAAAATCATTGACGCCGCAACGCCCAGCGCCACGCCGAACACGCCTTCGGTCTGCATCCAGTAATGCCACAACGCCTTGCCCAGCGATGCGCCTTTCCATTGGACCACCTCGGGCAGGACATCGGAATGGCCAAAAAACACATAGGCCACAAAGACGGACGCCACAATCACCAGGGGCAACCCAAGGGATCGAAACACCGCAACGGCCAACAGGATCAACCCACTGGCGGATATGATTAAATCCATCGTGGTGGGCAGCCCCGCCCGATCCGCAATCGCCTGTTTGTTGAAAAACAAATACAGACAAACCACCGCACCAATAGACGCAAGGACGTAATCGTATATTGGAACAGAGGTTTTTGATGACCCTTTGAACAACGGAAACGACAGCATCGCCAAGACAAGCGCAAAGGCCAAATGAATCTGGCGCGCCTCTTGGTTGTTAAAGACCAGTTTCAGCCCCAAATGTTCAGAGAGAAAAAACGGAATGGCGGACGCAATATAGAGCTGAAACACCGACCAGCTGAACGCAAGCGCCAGCACCAATTTCATGGGCCATCCTGATAATTGCCGCCCGCCCGATTCAACGGATGCAACAATTTCCTCTGCGGTTTGTGGTGTCTGTGCCATATGGTGTTCCCCCCTAAAAATCCCCCCGCAAAATCGCGGGGGGATCAATCGACTGCGCGTTAGATTAGTTCATCCAACCGCGCTCTTTGTAATATTTGGCCGCGCCATCATGCAAAGGTGCAGACAGACCATCGCTGATCATTTGCGCCTCTTGCAGGTTGGCAAAGGCGGGGTGCAGTTTTTTGAAATCGTCAAAGTTGTCAAAGACTGCTTTTACAACAGTGTAGACCACGTTTTCAGGCACATCCGTCGATGTCACAAAGGTTGCCCCAACGCCGAATGTTGTCACGTCTGCATCGGTCCCTTTGTACATACCACCTGGGATGGTTGCTGAGCGATAGTAAGGATTATCAGCGATCAGCGCATCAATCGGCGCGCCCTGCACGGACACCAATTCAACATCACATGTTGTCGCCGCCTCGGTTACGGCAGCGGCTGGGTGACCGATGGTGTAAATCATCGCATCAATTTTGCCATCACACAGCGCCTGCGCCATTTCCGAACCTTTCAGTTCGGCGGCCAATGCGAAATCGTCCATTTTCATGCCAAAGGCATCCATGACAACTTCCATAGTGGCGCGTTGGCCGGAACCGGGGTTGCCCACGTTGACTTTCTGACCTTTCAGGTCTTCGAATTTGGCGATGCCTGACCCTTGGCGGGCGATCAAGGTGAATGGTTCGGGGTGAACGGAAAATACAGCGCGTAGACCTTCGAATGCGCCGGCATCTTGGAATTTGGATGTGCCGTTGTAGGCGTGGTATTGCCAATCAGACTGCGCAACGCCGAATTCCAATTCGCCCGCGCGGACGGTGTTGATGTTATAGACCGAACCGCCTGTGGATTCTGCGGAACAGCGGATGCCGTGTTCTTTGCGATCTTTGTTCACCAAACGGCAAATTGCGCCACCCGTTGGATAATACACGCCGGTCACACCACCGGTGCCGATTGAAATGAATTGTTGTTGTGCAAACGCAGGTGCCGTCGCCGCGGCGAAACCCACTGCTGCGACCAGAGTCATAAGTTTTTTCATTCTAATCTCCCTTTAGATGATTCCGTTATAATACATATGTTTTATTTTTATCAAAGTCAGAAAACGTTTGTTTTACGCATCCTAACTGCTAAACTGTCGCAAACAGGGATAATTTCATGAAAACACAGACCACAATCAAACAGGCCATGGGTGAAATCGCTGCAAATGGACCCAAGGCGCTGGCCCATTTTGCCCAGTGGTCATTGGACAATTATTCCGAAATTGCATTCCATTCTGTGCGCGGATTGGCCCAATTGGCCGGTGTCAATTCCAACACAGTTATTCGGTTGGCAAAATCACTGGGATATGCGGGCTATGATGATTTGCGCCAAGATGTGCAAAACACCCTGCGCCAGATCGACCCTGTATCCTATAGCGATCGGGCCGGCGCATTGCGGATGCGACCCAGTCAGGATATTTTTGCCGAATTTTTGGAAAGCTATCAGAAAAATTCATCCCAACTGTTTGAACCGGCCGCATTGGACATCATCCAGGCCAGTGCGCAATCACTGGCACAGGCCGAACAGGTCTATACCGTTGGCGTGCGCAGCTGTTATTCCGTGGCGCATTATTTGTCCTATGTCGGATCTATGGCCTTTCCGTCATTTCACCGCGCCCCGTCAGAGCCGGGGGCGATTATGGATCAGCTGTCGCGCGCCACGTCGCGTGATGTTCTGGTCGCGATTTCATTTTCCTATTATTCGACCGAAGTTATCCGCGCCTGCGAAATCGCCAAAACCAAGGGGATGCAGATTATCGCGCTAACAGACAGTTTTTCATCGCCATTGGCCCAATCCGCCGCCCATGTCATCGAATTGCCGATGAGCGGGCCACAATATATGCCATCGCTGCACGCCGCCTTTATTGTGGCGGATTTGTTGCTGACCACCTTGGCAACAGGGTCGGCCAGCGCACGCGATAACATCCGATCCTTTGAAAACCAGATCCTAAAATTTGGCGGCTATGTCGACCGCTAGCGGCCCGTTACCCCGACACAGGAACCATCGTGCCCTGCAG
>CAJXSD010000042.1 GCA_913060475.1 uncultured Paracoccaceae bacterium
TTGGTGCCCAGGAGAGGACTTGAACCTCCACGCCCATACAGGCACTAGCACCTGAAGCTAGCGCGTCTACCATTCCGCCACCTGGGCAGGTGTCGATGGAGGCGTGTCTATGCCTAGCTTGGGGCAGAGTCAATCTAGTTTATTGCCGGATTTCGCATTTTTTTCGGGTGGGGCGGCCCGTGTGATATACATGCGCTGCGGTGAATGTGTTTTAGGTCATGCGCATATATCTTGTTTCGCAGGGAAATGCGCGGTAATGACGTATGAAATTAAGCAAGCCGAGGGAAACACATGACACAGCTGGTCACAATTTTTGGCGGATCCGGATTTGTCGGGCGTTATATCGCCCGTCGCATGGCGCAGGCCGGATGGCGTGTGCGCGTCGCGGTGCGTCGCCCGAATGAGGCAATGTTCGTCAAGCCCTATGGCGCGGTTGGTCAGGTTGAACCGGTATTCTGCAACATCCGAGATGATGCCTCGGTTGCAGCTGTGATGACGGGATCGGACGCTGTGGTCAACTGTGTTGGTATTCTGAACGAAGCGGGCAAAAACAAATTTGCCGCCGTCCAGGCCGAAGGTGCAGAGCGAATCGCAAAGATGGCCGCCGCGCAGGGCGTTGCGAAAATGGTTCATATTTCCGCGATTGGTGCGGATGCGCAGTCGGACAGCCTGTATTCCCAAACCAAAGCGGCCGGCGAGGCTGGCGTTCTGCGTCATATGCCCGATGCTGTGATTTTGCGCCCCTCGGTCGTGTTTGGACCTGAGGATGAATTTTTCAACCGTTTTGCCACAATGGCGGCACGGTCCCCGATTGTTCCCATCGCAGGCGCGCAGACAAAATTCCAACCGGTGTATGTCGATGACATCGCCCGTGCGGCCGAATTGGCCCTGACCACCGATTGTGTCCAAGGGACATATGAATTGGGCGGACCCGAGGTAGCAACATTCCGCGAATTGATGCAAACCATGTTAACCGTGGTGCAGCGTCGTCGGTTGATTGTTGCGATGCCAACATTTGTTGCGGGGCTGATGGCCTGGGGGTTCGATCTGGCGCAAACCCTGACGGCGGGGTTGTTTACCAATTCCTTGCTGACACGGGATCAGCTGAAAAACCTAGGCCGCGACAATGTCGTGTCTGAGGGGGCCAAAACATTTGCTGATTTGGGGATTGAACCCGTTCGTTTGAAATCGGTCTTGCCTGATTATTTGTGGTGCTATCGCCCATCGGGTCAGTATGCTGCGATCAAAAATTCGGCCAAAAATTTGCGGTCGTAACCGCAGGTCGCGCTAGGGCAGGGCCATGGCTGCGGGGATCGTTTTACTGTGCTTGGCCTATGTGCTTAGCCAATTTTTCCGCAGTTTTCTGGCCGTATTAACGGGTGTTTTATCGGCGGATCTGGGTGTTACGCCGGATGATTTGGCCTTGGCGTCGGGCCTGTGGTTTTTGTCGTTTTCCTTGATGCAAATTCCCGTAGGCGCGGGGTTGGATAAATTGGGCCCGCGCGGATTGGCGGCGGGCCTGTTTTTTGTGGGCGGTGCTGGTGGTGCGCTGGCCTTTGGTCTGGCGACAACGGCGTGGCATTTGCAGGGGGCGATGGTGCTGATTGGCATCGGCTGTTCGCCTGTGTTGATGGCATCCTACTACATTTTTGCCCGCGTCTATTCCGCCCAAGTGTTTGCCAGCCTGGCGGCAGTGATGATCGGGGTTGGAACGCTTGGAAATTTGGCGGGGTCTGTACCCTTGGCCTGGGCGGTGGACGTATTAGGGTGGCGCGGTGCCTTGATGGGGTTGGCGATTTTATCGGCGCTGGTGTCCTGCGGTATATTGATACTGGTCAAAAACCCCGAAACGGTGCCGTCGCAGCCACAAGGTGGGTTTGTTGAATTGCTGCGCATGCCCGCGCTGTGGCTGATATTGCCGCTGATGTTGGTGCATTATGCGCCGGTATCCGGGTTGCGGGGGCTGTGGATTGGCCCCTATCTGCGGGATACATTTCAGGCCAGTCAGGATCAGATAGCCACCGCCAGCATGATCATGAGCGTGGCGATGATCATTGGCACCTTTGCCTATGGGCCGATGGATCGCTGGTTGGGCACACGCAAATGGGTTGTCGTTGCGGGCACCGCGGTGTCGTTGATTGCGATCGTTGTTTTGTGGCGCGCGGGTCATCATGACTATGGACTTGCTGTCGCCGCTTTGGCTGTGATCGGGTTTTTCGGCATGGCCTATCCGGTTATGGTCGCCCATGGGCGCAGTTTTGCCCCACCGCATTTAACAGGGCGGGGCGTGACCTTGATGAATATGTTTGGCATGGGCGGCGTTGGGGTGTTCCAGTTCATCACCGGTAAATTGCAAAAATCATCGGTCGACTTGGGCGCGCAGGGGGCCGACATCTATGACGATTTATTTCTGTTTTACGCTGTGACCTTGGCCGCGGCCTTGGGCATTTATTTATTTGCGCGGGATCGGTTGGATTAACATTCCCTATCACGCCCGTTTCTGCTAAATCACGGCGCTAATCCATCCACCCAAAAGGAGCCACAGAATGGGATACAAAGTTGTTGTCGTCGGTGCGACAGGAAACGTTGGCCGCGAAATGTTGAACATCTTGGACGAACGCGCGTTTCCGATTGATGAAATCGCAGCCCTGGCCAGCCGCAAATCCTTGGGCAGCGAAGTCAGCTTTGGCGAAAAAACCCTGATTACGCTTGATTTGGCGACCTTTGATTTTACGGGCTGGGATATTGCTTTGTTTGCGATCGGATCCAAGGCGACCAAAGAATTCGCACCCAAGGCGGCCGCTGCGGGCTGCGTTGTCATCGATAACAGTTCGCTCTATCGGTATGATCCCGATGTGCCCCTGATCGTCCCCGAGGTAAACGCAGATGCCATCATGGGGTATTCCAAGAAAAACATCATCGCGAACCCCAACTGTTCCACCGCGCAAATGGTTGTTGCGTTAAAACCCTTGCATGATCGCGCGCGGATCAAACGGGTCGTGGTATCGACCTATCAATCCGTGTCTGGCGCCGGCAAAGAGGGCATGGATGAATTATGGGATCAGACAAAATCCATCTATAACCCTGTCACCGATGTGCCGCCCAATACGTTCCAAAAACAGATTGCATTTAACGTGATCCCACAGATCGACGTATTTATGGAGGATGGCACCACCAAAGAAGAATGGAAAATGGTGGCGGAAACCAAAAAAATCATGGATCCGAAAATCAAGGTAACCGCGACCTGTGTGCGTGTTCCTGTATTTGTGGGCCATTCCGAGGCGATCAACATCGAATTCGAAGATTTCCTGGACGAAGATGAGGCCCGCGACATCCTGCGCGAAAGCCCCGGTTTACTGGTGGTCGACAAACGCGAGGACGGTGGATATGCCACCCCGATCGAATGCGTGGGCGATTTTGCCACCTATATCAGCCGCATCCGTCAGGACAGCACAGTGGAAAATGGAATCAATCTGTGGTGTGTGTCCGATAACCTGCGCAAAGGGGCCGCATTGAACGCGGTTCAAATCGCTGAAGTGCTAGGTCAGCGCGTTTTGCAAAAGGGATAAGGACACAAAGAGCTTAACTATAGTCATAATGATAATGCTATAGTCTATATACCCCTAACGAAATCCCCGTTTGTTACCCCATCGCTACAATGCGGTGGGGTTTATTTGTTTGCTAGACTGATCGCAGGTTTTCGAAATGCTTGCGGGTAACCGCAGCCGCGCGAAAGCGTGAAAGGTTAGATCGGCCCAGTGCCTTCGACACCGCATCCCTTACCTAGGGCGCTGGGCTGGTCTGACATGGAACACACAATGTTTGGTTTAGTAAAAAAATTACGTCAATTCCGGTCCGATCGCCTGTCCGATCAGGGGATATCAGAAACAGCACAAATCAGCGTAACCCGCGAAGAACTGCAAAATCTGTTTGCCTATGAATTACGCGTTGCCAGTGCAGATGTGTCCAAGTTAAAGGTATACGGCCGCAGCGACCGTTTCAAATCAGCGAAAATCATTCCACTAGACGTGGCCCAGCATGGGCCTGTCCATTACGATGCGGCGGTATAAATTATGTCCCTAGCCGTAAAAGCACGCCATAACCGGATTATTGCCCTGACATTCGCACGATTCCGCGTGTCCACCCCACGGCCCACACATAATGTGTTTTACATGGGCGGGCGCGGGTAACGCGACCATTTATCAGCCTGTATTAAACAGGCGTAAACACCTGTTGTTTGGCGTCATAAAATTCCAAGCTACCTTCGCCAATGTCTGTCCACAGGCCATGCAGGCTTAGGGTTTCTTGTTCCACCGCCTCTTTGACAAAGGGAAAGGTCAACAAGTTATTCAGCGACACTTTGACCGCCTCTTTTTCCAGGGCGCCGGCCATTTGATCGGGGGCAACGCTGTCTTTGATGGCGTCATAGCCTGGTTTCAGGATATCCATCCACCGCCCGACAAAGCTGGTTTTTTCCTCAAGCGCGGGGGCATGCCCCTGACACATGTCCAAACACCCCTGAACGCCGCCGCAGCTGGAATGGCCCAGCACAATCAGATGCGTGACCTTTAATGCAGTCACGGCATATTCCACGGCCGCACTGGTGCCGTGTTGTTCGCCGTCCGGGCTGTAGGCGGGGACCAGATTTGCGATATTGCGATGAATGAAAAATTCGCCCTGATCTGCCCCGAAAATCGATGTGACATGCACGCGGGAATCGCAACACGAAATAACCATGGCCCGGGGCCGCTGACCTTCGTCTGCAAGACGACGGTACCAAGCACGATTTTCGGCGTACTGTGTCGCATACCATCCCTGATAGCGTTTCAACAAATAGGCAGGCAGCGGTTTGAAATATTCCATGATCTTTCCTTGGTCCGTCATACGACTGTGTCACCATTAAAGCGAATTAAATTAGATTTCGACATAAAAATCTCTGGTGCGTCAACCTTTTGGCATTTTTGTTGTGGGAAAACCAATGCGGGTTACAGTGGAATTAGGGAAAGACCATGACAATACTAACAATGCAAGACCGCCAAGAACGGGTCCATATCAACGCTGATTTGATCACCGCAATGCTCGGTGAAACGGCACATTCTGATCAGGATAGCCAAATTTTCTGCGTGGTTGAGGCGATTGCCGAAACCTTGGGGGAAATGGAAACGCGGTTTCAGGCCCATGATATGCCTGCCCTGCGCAACAGCGCGGATCGGTTAACGCAATTGTCCCGCAAATATGGGTTTTATTCGCTGGATGCCGTTGCCCGTGACGTGTTGATCACACTGCGGCAGAATGATTTTGTGGCGCTTGGGGCGGTTTTATGCCGTTTATTGCGCGTTGGGGAACAATCCCTTTATGCAATTTGGGATTTACCGCGAAAATCTGTTGAATAGCGCGCGCGTGCCTGAAATGTTAGGGAAACATAGCAACCCAAAAAGGAACGATTATGCGTCCAAGTTTTGCAGACCAAGGGGAAAAAGCCGTCCCCGTTTATGTGATTGATCAGGATCATTGTGCCGAACGTCTGTCCGACCAGCCCCCTGCGGTTCAGGATTATTGCAAGCATATGGGATTTACCGGTGCGCTGGGGCAAGGGGTTTTTGCACCGGACGGCGACGGTGGATATCGGGCGATTGTGGGCTATGGCACGCATAAAACCCGCGCACGCGGCAGGTACCATTTGGCGGCGGGTGCTGCGAAATTGCCCAAGGGCATCTATGCCCTGGCCGACGGTCTGCCTGACACCCATTGCGAAATCGAAGTTTTGGGTTGGTTGCTGTCTGAATATACCTTTGATCGGTATAAACCGAATGCGGGCGCCAACCGTAAACTGGTGGCCCCGGCGGGTATTGATGCCCAACGGGTTTTGATTATGGCGCAGGCCGAATATTTGTGCCGTGATTTGGTCAATACACCTGCCAGCGATATGGGGCCTGACGAATTGGAACAGGCCGCACGTGATTTGGCGGCGCAACACGCGGCCACGATTGATGTGATTGCAGGGGACGATCTGTTGGATCAGAATTTCCCCATGATCCACGCGGTTGGGCGTGCATCGCCCCGTGCGCCCCGATTGATTGATATGTCATGGGGTGCGACCGGGCCCAAAATCACCTTGGTCGGCAAAGGTGTCTGTTTCGACACAGGCGGTTTGGATTTGAAACCCGCGTCTGGCATGGGATTGATGAAGAAAGACATGGGCGGATCCGCCAATGTGCTGGCACTGGCGCATATGATCATGGCGTCTGGCATGGCCGTGCAGCTGCGCGTTTTGATCCCAGCGGTCGAAAACGCAGTTTCGGGAAATGCGTTCCGCCCACAGGATGTGTTGACATCGCGTGCGGGGTTAACCGTCGAAATCAACAACACCGATGCCGAAGGCCGGTTGGTTCTGGCCGATGCATTGGCATATGCCAGCGAAGGTGACCCCGATTTGATCGTGTCCATGGCAACCCTGACAGGGGCCGCACGCGTCGCGGTTGGCCCCGATTTGGCCCCGTTTTATGCCGGACACGATGAACAGGCTACGATATTGCGCAACAGTGCTGCAAAAATGGCCGATCCCGTTTGGCAAATGCCGTTTCATGATCCCTATGATGCGATGATCGAACCAATCGTGGCCGATTTGGACAATGCGCCCGCGGGTGGGTTCGCAGGATCCATCACGGCGGCGTTGTTTTTGCGTCGGTTTGTGCGGGATCCGAATAAATACATGCATTTCGATATCTATGCCTGGACGCCCGTGGCCCTGCCCGCCCGCCCCAAGGGCGGCGCATTGCAAGCTGCGCGTGCCCTGTTTGATGCCATGGATACCCTGGCGCAGGCGTGATGGATCGGCGCACGCATCCTGCCAATGCAACTGCGGCCTGCCGATCCTTGGCGGGGCGCATCGCGCATGATAATTTTGTTGATCCTGTGCAACGCGCCATCTGTGTGGCCGTGGTCGATTTATGTGACGTCCCGAACGGCAATCGGGACCGCCAGTTGTTGTTTGGGGATCGTGTGAATTTGATTGAGGCACGGGATAACTGGGCCTTTGTTCAATCGCACTATGATTCTTATGTTGGCTATGTGCCTACCGCGTCTTTGGGTCAGGAATTTGAATACAGCCATATTGTGACCACCCAGAAAACACATGTTTACGAATCCCCCGATTTTAAATCGCGCGATATTGGGTGGTTGCCTATGGGTGCACAGGTTCGGTGTGATGGACAGGCGGGGAAATTTTTGCGCTGCAATACGGGGTGGGTTCCTGTGCAACATCTGTCTGTGCGAACAGAACGGCCCACAGATCCCGTGGCCGTGGCGATGTGCCTGCGGGGTGTGCCGTACCTTTGGGGGGGCAATTCGGTGCAGGGTATTGATTGTTCTGGTCTGGTCCAGGTGTCGATGAAACTATGTGGCCTGACGGCCCCCGCGGATAGCGATCAACAACAACGCCTGGGCTGTGATGCGACGGATCCACCGCAGAGGGGGGATTTATTGTTTTGGCGCGGGCATGTTGCCTGGGTTCTGGATCGGGATAACATTTTGCACGCAAATGCGGCCAGTATGTCTGTCACGATCGAAAATCGTACCGCCGCCATTTCCCGAATTGAGGAGCAGGGCGATGGTCCTGTTATCGCCCATCGGCGTTTATCAGCGCTGCGATGATTTTTTCAATTTTTGCACGTCTCGCACTTGACGTACATGCGCAATCAGCATAAACGGTCCTCCGTTGGCGGTATAGCTCAGTTGGTTAGAGCAGCGGAATCATAATCCGCGTGTCCGGGGTTCAAGTC
>CAJXSD010000043.1 GCA_913060475.1 uncultured Paracoccaceae bacterium
ATGGCACTTTTGCAGGACTGGCATCGTTTTTCTGTGCCGTGTATTTGTTTTTCTTTTCCAATCCCTAGATTAATAGCTATCGTTTACTTTCGCGGAAAAAGAGGATAAAGAGGTTCCGTTTTTGGGGAAAACCATGGAAAAAAATAAACTGGCATATTTGACCCGTCTGCGTACCCTAGTGGCCGAGATGGAAGCTGACCTAGGTCTGAGTGATCTAAAAGAAAGCGAAAAGAAGATATATTTGGCTGCGGCTGATTGCAGTCAAAGTGATAAAATTGTCGAAACGCGGCAATTGCTGGAACACGCATTGTCCCAAGATATCGCGCGTCCGACGTTTTATCGTGCGTTGAAAAATTTGGAAACCGAAGGCAAGCTGGTGCGCGTCGACGCAAAGCGCAATGTTCTGTTTCGTTTAGGTTAGGGGATGCGGAAACATCTCAATCCTCTGCTGGTCGTGTCTGTCGCCTATGTTGCCAGCTATACGATGACCAGCGGATTTATCCTGCCTGTGCAGAAATTGGCCTTGCCTGAACATGTAGATTTGTTTTGTCTGCTGTTTCTGCCGCATGGGGTGCGTATGCTGTCGGTGTATTATTTCGGCTTGTCCGGATTGCTCTATCTGATCCCGGCGTCATATCTTATGTGGGTTTTTGATACCCGTGAGAATGGGCTGGACCTGCATGTTTACGGGTCTGTGGTCAGTGCGGTGGGATGCTATCTAGGGTTGATTTCGGTCAATGCGGTTGTGAAATTTTCAAAGCAACCTGCCCTATTTAAAGAATGGCAGATCTTGCTATTGGCTGGACTGGCCGGGTCTGCCCTGAATGCCCTGGGACAGGCCATTTTGAACAGCAGTTTTTCGTCGTGGTATTTGGTGGCGGGCTACATGATTGGTGATGTGTTCGGTCAATTCGCTCTGATGTTGGGGTTGATGGTTGTATTTCGGTTGATCGGCAAACAACCGCGCTGATGCTATGGCAGGATTTGCAACCACACCCAGGCAGTTACAATCGCAAAACCGGTACTGACCAAAACGCTGCTGGCTGCGACCCGTCGCGCACGGCCATACATATTGGCAAAGACATAAGAATTAATACCCGGAGCCATCGCGCTGGTTAATATGGCCGATCGCAATGCGGCGGTGGATAAATCTAACCAATGGGCAAAGGTCCAGACCAAACTGGGATGCACAATTAGGGATGTTAGGGTGACCATGATGATGGGGCCAACGTCACCTTCGGGGCGGTATTGATACAACACACCGCCCATGGCAAACAGCGCTGTTGGCAATGCCACACGTGCCATCATGTTTAACGCGTCTTGGAATGCGTTGGGCAGGGTGGCATCGGTCAGATTGACCACCAATCCCAGCGCCAGACCAATGACCAAGGCGTTCGAAAACATCGACCGCAGGATCCGTTTGACCACAGGCAATCCCAGTGGACCGGGATTGCGCGCAATTTCCATCGCGGTAATACCCACGGCATAACAAAACGGGGAATGCATCGCGATGATGGCGAAATTTGATACCAGCGCCTCGGGCCCATAGGCGCGTTCTGTAATGGCCAGGCCCAACAAAACCGAATTTGAAAACAGGCAACAAAATCCGATGGCGACACTGTTTTCCCAATCGCGTTTAAACCCGAAACGCGCGCCGCACATACCGATCATAAAACAGATAAAGGCACCGGCATAAAAACTGGTCAGCAATCGCCAGTCGAAACTTTGTTGCAGGTCCAGTTCCGAAATCGCCTTGAATAACAAACAGGGAATGGCAAAGTTTTGGGTGAACTTTGTCAATCCTTCGATATGTGTGGTCGAAAATAACCCCCGCCAGACTGCGACATAGCCAAACCCGATCACGATAAAGACAGGCAAAATAACGTCAACCAAGGCCTGCATTGTGTTATCCCAGCAGATACCGGATGGTCATACCATCATAGGCAGGTGTGATGTGATCTGCCGTTTCGCGATCGACCTGCTGGTAATCCAGGTCAATGTGCATATTTGTTAAAACCCCCCGCGCCACGCCCGCGCGACCGATCCATTCCAGGGTTTGATCCAAATGCGAATGCGTGGGATGGGGCGCGCGGCGCAATGCGTCAACGACCCAGCAATCAGCGCCTTGCAACAGGTCCCATCCGGCCTGGGACATGGCGGACACATCCGGCAAATACACCAAATCCCCAATCCGGAACCCCAGCGCATCAATGGTGCCATGTTCGACGTGGAACGGCTGCAGGGTCACATCACCACCAGCCCCCTGAATGGTCAGCGGCCCATCGATCAGGTGTAAATCCAAGATCGGCGGATAGGATGATCCTTTGGGTTGGACAAAGGCATAGCCAAATCGGTCCATCAGCGCATTACAGGTGTCCTGGTCCGCATAGACGGGAAGGCGCGATTTCATATTAAACACGATCATGCGCAGATCATCCAGTCCGTGCACATGATCGGCATGGGCATGGGTATAGACTACGCCATCCAATGCGCCTACGTCTGTCGATAACAGCTGTTCGCGCATATCGGGGGATGTATCAATCAACACCCGCGTGATCCCGTCTGGGCCAATACGTTCGACCAGCATAGAACAGCGGCGGCGGCGATTTTTGGGGTTGGTAGGGTCGCAATCGCCCCAATGCCCCCCCAGACGTGGCACCCCACCCGAGGATCCGCATCCTAAAATCGTGAACCGTAACTCAGACGACATGTCCGCTCCTATGCTAATCGCGCCTTGGTGAACAGGCGATCAAAGTTTTCCTCAAGCTGACGTGCAAATGCGTCAATGTCCAGTCCGAAAACCTCGGCGCCCTTGGCGGCGGTATGCATGGAATAGGCCGGTTCATTACGTTTGCCGCGATAGGGTGGTGGTGCCAAATAGGGGCTGTCTGTTTCCACTAGGATGCGATCAATCGGCGCGGCCGCGAAAATATCGCGCAAATCCTGGCTTTTGGGAAATGCGGCAATGCCCGACATCGACAGATAAAACCCCAAATCCAACGCCGCGCGCGCCAATTCGGCCGAGGATGAAAAACAGTGCATCACACAGGAATAGGGCGCATTGCGATATTCGCTGGTCAAAATATCCGCCATATCCTGATCTGCGTCCCGCGCATGGATGATTAAAGGCAATCCCGTGCGCTGGGCGGCCTGAATATGGATGATCAGGCTTTGTTTTTGAATGTCCTTGCTGTCGGCGGTGTAATGGTAATCCAACCCTGTTTCGCCGATCCCTACGAATTTGGGGTGCTGGGACAAGCGGACCAATTCATCAACGCTGGTCAGCGGTTCTTCGGCGGCACTCATCGGGTGGGTGCCGGCGGCATAGAATACGGGCGCATAGGTTTCGGCAATCTGGCGCACCTGTGGTTCATTTTTCAGCCGCGTGCAGATGGTCACCATGCGGTGGACACCTGCATCCAGGGCCCGTTGGATCACCGCATCGCGTTCCGTGTCGAAATCGGGGAAATCCAGATGGCAGTGGCTATCTGTTATGTGGGGCATGTGACCTCTATTTTCTGAATGTTAGGCGCGTGCGGCGCAGTCGTCGATTTTGAACAGGGTATCGAGGATCATGGACACAGGGTCAAGGTTTACGGCCCGCCCATGACGCAATCGCGCCGATATTTCCTGATTTAGATCGGCCCATGTGCGGGCCAAGGCTGGCGTGGGACATAGTTTTTGAAAAATTCCGAATTCCTGATCACTGACCGTATGCGCAGGCGGCTGGCCTGTGGCCCCGCTGCGGGCCAAACGCGCGATCAAGGTTTCGACCATTGCGATCACGGTTTCGAATTCGTCTGACGCTGATTTGCCCGCATAAGCATTGGCAAAGGATAATATTTTGTCACGGTCCATGCGTGGGGCTTGGCCAATCAGCGCCAGCAAGGTCATGTACACTTGGGCCCCATGGGTGGATGACATGCGAATGGCATCGCCAACCGATCCGGCAGATAACGCGGTCGTCGCCCGCGTTTGCGCGGGGTCCAATTCAACGCCCGCATGTCCCAAGGCCTGTTGTACCAAATCTGCGGACAGTTCCGACAAACGCAAGGTCCGGCAGCGTGACCGAATGGTGGGCAAAATGCGCGAAGGCTGGTGGCAGATCAACAGCAACGTTGTGTTTGCGGGAGGTTCCTCTAACACTTTCAGTAATGCGTTGGCGGCATTGACGTTCATGTCGTCAGCGGCGTCCACAATCACAACCCGCCGTCCGCCATCTGCTGCGCTGAGGGCAAAGAAATTGCGCAGCTTGCGGACCTCATCCACGGTGATTTGCGATTTGAACTGTTTGCGTTTGGGATCATAGGCGCGGCGAATAACGCACAACCGCGCCTCGGCCCCAGCCATCATACGCCGAATAACGGGGTGGTTGGGATCCGTGGTCAAATCGGTTGGGGCAGGGGCGGCATCGGCAAACAGTCCGCCTGTGTCCCCACTGGGTTGGGTTAACAAAAACTTGGCGATTTTCCAGGCCAATGTTGCCTTGCCCACGCCGCGCGGGCCCGTCATCAACCAAGCATGATGAAATCGCGCGGATGAATATGCGGCCAGAAATTCCGTTTCGGCCCCCGATTGCCCCAACAGCTGATCGGTTTCGGCGGGGTGGGGCGCACCGTCCAACTGATCAGAGACTGGTAAATCGATGTCATCTGTCATTGGATCAACGCAGTCATTTTGCGCAGGACATCATCATGGACGGCGGTTTCATCCTGCATGCCGTCGATCACATGAAACCGGTCGGAAAATTCGCGGGCCAAGGCCAGAAACCCTTGGCGCATCTGACGTTGCAGATCGACGCCGAAATCTTCGAAACGTTCTTCTGTCCCATGGCGTGATTTGGCGCGGGTCAGGCCGACGTCCGGATCCATATCAATCAAAATGGTGCAGTCTGGATCACGCGGGATCATCATGTCATGCAGCCGATCCACCAGACCGCGCAGATCCCCACGGCTCAGCCCCTGATACATGCGCGTTGAATCGGCAAACCGGTCCGTTATGACGATTTTGCCCGCAGCAAGGGCAGGTAAAATCGTACGCTCCATATGATCGCGCCGCGCGGCCGTAAACAACAAGATTTCGGTTTCCGCAGACCACCGATCCGGATCACCTTGCAGGACCAGGGCGCGAATTTCTTCGGCACCGATCGATCCGCCGGGTTCGCGGGTCAAAACCACCTGATGCCCCTGATCCGTCAGATACTGGGCCAAGCGTTTGGCTTGGGTTGATTTTCCAGATCCATCAATCCCCTCGAAACTGATAAAATACCCTTGGTTCAAAACACGTCCTCGGGTTCTTGGGTGATGGTGCGCATCAGGGTTTGCGCCGCAGTCGACAACCGCGTGAAAAATCCGCCCATATTCACGTCAGACGCGGCCACCAAGGCAACGCGCCGTTCGCCCAGCGTTGGGACATCAATCACCAATTCGCCGATCTGTTGCCCTTGGGTGATCGGTGCGGGCAACGGTGTGTTCAGTTCCACGGAAAAGGCCACGTCATCGGATTGCAGAACCGGCACCAATTGATCCAGATCGCTGGCAATTTGCAATCCAACGCTGTCTTGGTCGCCGTTCCACACCCGCGCACGCGCGATCACGTCACCGGATTTCGCAAATGTTTTCAACGTAAACTGGCGAAAGGCCCAGTTTACAATTGCCTCGCTTTCTTCGGCGCGTTGTGCTGCGCTGTCCAGGCCAGAGACGACAAAAATAACCCGCCGGTCCCCTTGCTTGGCTGATCCGACCAAGCCATAGCCAGCCTCTTGGGTGTGGCCCGTTTTCAACCCGTCTGCGCCGATATCTAACCCCAGCAGCGGGTTGCGATTGCGCGTATTCGCCGGCGCACGGCCATCGAATTCGAAAACCCGTTCCGCAAACAGGGGATAAAATTCAGGATGATCCACGATCAATCGGTCAGCCAGAACGCCCAGATCGCGCATGCTCATCCTTTGTCCGGGGGCAGGCCATCCGTTTGAATTGACAAAGGTGGACGATGTCAGGCCAATATCTTTGGCCTTTTGCGTCATCAAATCGGCAAATCCAGCCTCGGTTCCATCCGGCGACAGGGCCTCGGCCAGAACGGCGCAGGCATCGTTGCCTGACAGCACAATTATCCCCAAAATCAAATCACGCACCTTGACCCGATCGGTGGTGTTCAAAAACATGGTTGATCCGGTATAGCTGGCCGCATGTTCGGACACCGGCAATGTGTCGTCTAGGTTCAACAAACCTGATTTGATAAATTCAAACGCCACATACAGCGTCATCAATTTCGACATTGATGCCGGCGGCAATGGAATTTCTGCATTTTTTTGCAGCAACACCGTGGATGTGCCCATGTCATAGACATAGGCCGACCGCGCCTGTGTATCAAACGCGGCTGCCCCAAAGGGCGCCACAGAAAGCATAAGGGTGGCAACGCCAGCTAAGACAGTCTTGGACCGCAGTTTATCCAGAAACGGCATAGGCATCAGCAAATCCCGCTTTCTTAACTTTGTCCAAAATGGTTTTCAATTCGTCTTGGGATGTTGCAGGGCCCACAATGACGCGCCAGAACGGTTTGCCGTTCATTTCCAATTTCTTGATCGTTGGGATGATACCGCGTTGGCGCATCGACTGCGCGGTGTTTTTGGCATTGTCCTCGACCCCGAAAATACCCAGTTGGACATAGGGTTTGTTCACCCCGCCCGATTTGCTAGGTTTTGGTTTGGCAGCCGCCGTTTCTGGCGATGTGTCTGGGCGCGCCTTGGGTCGGGCCTGCGTTGCTGGTGTTGCAGGGGCTTGGGTGGCCACGGCAACCGCTGCTGCGGCCAGCGCTTCTTCTTCGATCATATCAGGTTGGGGAACCGCCTCTGCCGTTTCTGCAACTGGTTCGGGGGTGACGGACACGGTTTCGCGACGCAATGCGACCACTGATACCATGGTAGGTTGACCTGCTAGAATGCCTAGTGCATCCGCGGCATCAGACGACAATTGCAACCGCGGCCCCGCATATTCGCGCGCCCGACGGAATAATGCACCGATCACAAATTTACCATTTTTGGGGTTGCGGATGATAACACGTTCGGGGTCGGTCACCTCGGGGGCGGCGATCCAAATGCCGCCCAGTGACGGACGACCGTCCCACAGCGCGGTTTCGTTCGCTTCAAATACGTCGGGCGATTCAACGTCTTTCTCGACAAATTCCAGCCCGGCAGGTTGCGACTGCGGTGTAGCCGCCGACTGCTGTAATTCACAGCCCATCAATCCTAATCCAACACCCGCCAACACGACATACTGCGCCGCCCTTGAAAAACCGTATTCATACACCGTCATATCTTACCCCTAGAAACTGCTCTGACACTGCGTCGTTTGATGCGCATATGTGATTTCACGGTATTCTAACGCTAAATTTCTGTTCTGAAAAGAAAGAACCAAGGCGCTGGCGAAATCTTTCCTAAATTTGGGGGTTTTAGAATCAATTTTACTACACTATAGCGTCCCGTGTCGGAGGAGTGGCAGAGTGGTTGAATGCACCGGTCTTGAAAACCGACGTAGGTGAAAGTCTACCGTGGGTTCGAATCCCACCTCCTCCGCCATA
>CAJXSD010000044.1 GCA_913060475.1 uncultured Paracoccaceae bacterium
CGTCAAATGTCATTTCATGCCCCTTTGTCAAATCGTGCGGGCCATGTAGCCCGCAGTATTTATGCCATGTTTCGGGTATGATTACCCCGAACAGACGGAGCGTCCAGTGATTTAAGTAAACTGCCACAATAGGATTTTGCGGGTGCAAGTCTGCAGTATATTATGACACAGCACAACGGCGCGGCCGCAGCGTAATAATCGCGACACCCAGTAAAATAACAAACCCGCCCATAAATTTTTCCACACTGGGCTGTTCGCCCAAAAACAACATCCCGCCCAATAATGAAAACACAGGCAGCAATAACAAAAACGGCGCCACGCGGCCGACGTCATGTTTGCGGATCAGCGAATTCCACAAATAATACCCCAAGCAGGTCATAATCAGGCCCAGATAGATCACTGTTGCCCAGACGGTCACATTTGCCTGCTGAATTGCAGTCAGTTGATCGTTTTCAAATAAATACGACATCAAAAACAACTGAGGCGTTGCGAAAACGGCGATCCAGGCCGTCACCTGCAATCCGGTAATATCGCGCAGTTTGCGCACCATGACCTGCCCCAGCGCCCAGGCAAAACACCCCGCAACCACTAGGACCACGGACACAAGGCTGCCGGCTAGGGCATCCTGCTGGGTCATCAACCCAACCCCCAGAAATGACAGCGCAATCCCGAACCATTTTTGCGCAGCCGGTCGTTCCCCCAAAAACACCGCGCCCAGCAAAACCAAAAACGGAACCTCAAGCTGGACAACCAATGCGGCCAAACCCGCCTCAAGGCCTTGCAAACCGGTAAAGGTCAAACTGTACTGAATGGCCGCTGCGACGATGGCCACACCGAATAATTTGACCAAATTGCCACGCGGAATGGGCACAAACCACACCAGCACCATGGCGGTCAGCATAAACCGAAAGGCCATCAGTAAAATGGGTGGGAAATGGTCAATCGCCCCCTTGGCGAACACAAATCCCATTCCCCAAACCAAGGGCACAGTCAACGCCATGAAAATTTCGCCGATCGTAAATTTTGTCATAGTCCGCCCAACTGTATCGCAATAGGTCCACCATCTATGGGCCAGCACCGTACGTCTGTGGCATTCGCGACATATACGTGTCGAAATTCCGAAACCCTGTTGCGATATGATCAATCCCGACAGAGCACCACAAAAGAGATTGACAGGTATCGTTTTATCATAATGATCACACGAACGTGCGTACCGGTCCCCCCGGACCCGACGTGGCGCACACGAATGTCACAGCACAAGGCCCGCCGCCATGACCCTAATTGATCAAGGCCACACCATCCCGCTTGGCGAACTGGCCAAACATCGTCAAAATGCCTGGACCAAACAATTGCAGTATGTGGCGCAGAATTCGGCGTTTTACCAACGCCTGTGGGCAGGTCACACCCTGCCGGCCGATTTGAACGACTTGGCCCAGTTGCCCCTATCCGACAAATCGCAACTGCGCCTGTCCCAACCACAAACGCCGCCCTTTGGTGATTATCTGGCGGCACCGCCGGATCGGGTGGCGCGACTGCATCGGACATCGGGCACAACGGGTCAGGCGATGAACCTAGCGATGAGCGCGCGCGATTGCCAGATCACAGAAATTGTCGGCGCGCGGGCGCAGTCCTTGGCCGGTCTTGGCGCTGGCATGATGGTGGTTCATTGTCTGAACTATCAAATGTGGATGGGCGGTTTGACCGACCACATGACCCTGGAACGGACAGGGGCCACGGTCGTGCCCTTTGGCGTCGGCGGGACCGAGTTGCTGATATCCACAATCCTTGAAACAAAAATCACCGCCATTTCCTGTACGCCATCCTATCCAGCCGTCTTGGAACAGGTGATTGCCGACAAATTCCCCCACCTCAGCCCCCGCGATTTGGGATTGCAACTGGGGCTGTTTGGGGGCGAACCTGGAATTGATGACCCCGCGTTTCGCAACAGGTTGGAACAGGTTTGGGGCCTGCAACCCCGCAATGCAAACTATGGGGTATCCGATGTGTTTTGCAACTTTGCATCCGAATGCCCCCATGATCTGTCGTTGCATTTTGTGGCCCATGATGTGCTGTATGCAGAACTGATTGATCCTGATACGAGCACTCCAATACCCATGACCGCAGGTCAGCGTGGTGAATTAGTCCTGACGCATCTGGAACGCGATTGCCAACCTTTGGTCCGGTTTCGCACTGGCGATATTATCGAAATTACCGATACAGACATCTGTACCTGTGGCTGTGCCGGGTTTCGGTTTCGGGTCATTGGCCGATCAGATGACATGGTGGTCGTGCGCGGGTTAAACATGTTTCCCACAATGGTCGCGGCAGTGATTGCCAGTTTTGATCCGCTGTCAGGGGATTACCGCATTACACTGGATCAACCGCCCCCCTATGATGTGCTGCCCGTTCAGGCAGAATTGGCGCGCGGCATCGCCACACCCCCACCCGATCTGGCCCATCAGATCGAGGCGATGTTCAAAAAATCACTGGGCGCCACCGTGCGGGTCACATTGGTGCCACACGGTACGTTTCCCCGTACCGAAGGCAAAACAAAACGCGTAATCAGGACATTTCAATGACAGATTTTCAATATGACACCGTTCTATCGACACAAACAGCGGACGGCGTGCGCACAATTTCACTGAATCGTCCGAAATCCATGAACGCCATGAATCGCCAGTTGATCGATGATGTGGCCCGCGCATTCGATGATGCAAATGCCGACCCCAACACACGCGCCATTATTTTCACAGGCCAAGGCCGCGCCTTTTGCGCCGGTGATGATCGCCATGAACATGTTCACCCCGAAACTGAGGCACAGGCCCGCGATTTGGTGGATGCCATCCAACGCGCCACTGTCGCCATTGTTTATGGGGCAAAACCCGTGGTGGGTGCGATAAATGGCTGGGCCGTTGGCGGGGGATTTGAATGGGCAATCAACTGCGATTTTCCCATCTGGGCCGACAGTGCCCGCGCCTTTTTCCCCGAGGTATCGTTGAACCTGTTTGTCACGGGGGCAGTCACACATATTTTGCCCAGCTTGGTCGGCCCCATCAAAGCGCGCGAAATGTTGTATTTTGGCGACCGCTACAGCGCGGCCGATCTGTTGGATCTGGGGGTTGCGTGGCGCGTCGTACCCGATGACGCGCTAATGGCGCAGGCAAATCAGGTGGCCGCACAATTGGCCAGCCTGCCCACCCTATCGACCCGTGCCATGAAACGTGTGCTAAACCACGCAACAACTGGCGGATTACATCAGGCGTTACACCTAGAAACCGAAGCCACAATCGCCGGGTTCATGGACCCTGAAACAACGCGCCTGTTAAAACAGTTCTAGCAAACTGGGTTGCAAATGCGCCAAACGCGGCGGCCTAACGGTTTTGCGGGGCGTATTTGTCCAGATAGTCTTCGACCCATTGGACATGGCCAAAACCTTCGATCAGGCGGGCCAGATATGATTTGTTGCGGGCTGATAAATCGGAAATATCGGGTTTGCCGTGAAAGGCCACGATTTTACAATCGGGGTGTGGGCGACATGTACTGAACCACGCGATTGGGGGCAGTGGGGCGACCGATTTTTTGAACGATCCAATCCAATGTTCAGGGAAATACCGCAGGTCGCGGGCTTCGCCTGTGATATAGTCTTGGTCATTGCGATAGGTTGCCAGCGATGTTTGTGTATCGGTGTTGAACCGATCCCACAATTCGGTGTGCCGGCCTGCCACAAAACCAACCACCGATGAATTCCCGCCGCGCACGACACGAAACAGCTTGGGAAACCATTTTTCGTGATAGGTTGGCCAATCTTTGATGATATGGATTGTGTCATCCGTGATCACATCAAATAACTCTGCCACGGGGGCAACAACGGCCACATCGACATCCATAAACAAGACCCGCGCACCAGCCGGAAAAATATCCGCTTTGAACATCGCCAATTTAGGCCACATCCCATCGGCCCAACGGGCGGGATCCATTGGGATGTCCGGCAGGTCAATGATTTTTATCCCAGTGTCCAAACCCTGCGGATTGTCCGTGATACAACAGATTTCAACATCGGCCGGGGCATGATCGCGCAGCGCGCGATAGGTCATGTTGAATTCATCCGTTGGGTATCCCGCGCCCCATTTGATCAATGCAATAATATCCATAATGAAACACCCCGCTGGTCACTGGCCCGTTGTGAAACCTGTGCCCACCTAAGCTGCCGCGCCCAAGCTGTCAAGTTATGCAGCCGGACTGACCCACAGGCCCGCGCCTAAATTCGGTTTGCATACGGGTGAATAAAAATCTAACCTGTGCGCGATAGAAAAGGAAAACCACCATGCACCGTATCGCATTTGCAATCATGAGTTCTCTGATGTTGTTCTTGGCCGCACCCGTCGCAGCCCAAGGGTATGAAATCACGATTTACAGCGGGGTCCAGACAGCCCCCCACAGCCCCGTTACATTCACAGATGCACAAGGCACGGTAAATGAATTTACCGCCGGCTGGAAAGGCAAAAGCATGGCCCCCCCACCCTATTACGGGGTGCGTGCGACCAAATGGAACGGCAACTGGGGTTTCGGCGCAGAATTGACCCATGCCAAGGTCTATGCCGACCAAGATACACGGACCAAGTCTGGGTTCGAGCGTCTGGAATTCACCGACGGTTTGAACATCATAACTGCAAACCTGATGTGGCAAAAACAATTCGCCGGATCCCCAATCCGCATGCATTCAGGCGTTGGTTTGGGCATCGCTTTGCCGCATGTCGATATCAAAGGGAATGGACTGCGCGAATACGGGTATCAAATGACAGGGGGGGCCGTGCGATTGATTGGCGGGATCAGCTATCCCATTTCGGACCGCATGTCCGTGGTTGCGGAATACAACGGAACCTATTCACAAAACGACGTCGATTTGGGCGATCAGGCGAGGTTAAAAACCAACGTCATCACCAATGCAATAAACATTGGCCTAAGTGTGCGGTTCTAAACGCCCCCAAGGGTAAAACACCCAAATATCGACTATATCCGAATTCTGCGCCCAAGACACCGCATCTGGGGCGCAGTTTCATTTTCGGGGCAACACAGCTGCAATGTCTAACGCTCTAATCGCCAAATTTCGCGTCGGGGAAAGACCCCATTGGCGCCTTTCCTAACTCTGTTCAGTTTAATAATCTCGCCCACTCAAGCAGTATGCCAACTTCTTTGCGCGAACGTTCGTTGTATTGAAGTGAATCGATCGCAGGTTCAGAACGCAAGATGTTGTCGCGGTTTTCCTTGATCCAGCGGCGTAACGTTGAAACCCCAATTCGAAAATCTTTGGCTACTTGTTTTCGGCTAAGCCTGTTTGTTGGTGCTACGCGTATGCCTTCCTGCCTAAACTCTATTGTTGGTTTTTCGCCCGTCTGTATTCCCCCTTAGTACATAATATGCCGCCAAAGGGAGCGGTACAATTCCCGAACAGTTCCAGAGGCGATATGAGTGAACATCAAGCCAAAGCTTCACGCGCGCACGTGAAAATGGTAGAACAAATTAGAAAGAGAGAAGAAGAGATTGAACAAAATAGGAAAAAAATGACGATTGCACAAAATGACGCAAAGTTTGAGATTTAAATATAATGGATAAAGATAACGCTGTTGCGAAAATGCAGCAAGCACTTGAGCATGCTATCGATGACACTGAAGAGATGGAAAGATTATACGTCGAAATATTCGCCGACACAGAGCTGATGATGGAGCTTCTTGTACTGGCGTATTTAGCGGTGATCGCGCTTGCCATTGATCGCGCGGTTATATGTAAAACCATAGCGGACGAGTTCATTAATGCACGCCACTATAAATATACGTTGATGATTGTTATTATTGCCCACAGATACTTGAAATCATTTCAATCAACGCCAGTCGACGACATTCTAAAAGATCTGTGTGACTTAGGGTACTTGCGCGCAATCCGATATGAATATCAAATAAGACGCGAAAATTCATTTATTGGATGGACTAAATTCACCATATTTCGGTTCAAAATATACTGTATGCGGTTGGCGAGATTCATAAAAGACCGTAACGATCCTTTGGCAATGTGATGCAAGGGATTGTATTAAATGCCTTAACAGTCAGAGAACACGGCCCGTGACGCACCAATCCTTGATATATCATCGCAACCTGCGGCACCGGGTTTGGCCTATGCGTTGGAATAGGATTTTTGTTCTGTGTGTGTTTGACACGCAAACGCTTAAGGATATTACAAACAGATGGCTTTTACAGTGTCTTGAAAAATGGTGCCCAGGGGCGGATTCGAACCACCGACACAGGGATTTTCAATGAAGATGGCAGTGTACTATTGTTTAATTACAGTGGCTTATGTGGTACATTTTTTGGTGTGCGTAAAAGTGTGTTTTTTGCATCTTGAGCACTTTAGATCAGACAATGTGTCTCCAACAGATAATCATCACTAAATAATAAGCTAGTGTCGGACCCATATATATTATCCCCATTAATTTGAGGCTCGATGATTTAATGCTCAGCAGGCGTAGGCTCATCCACTTCAGTCTTCAACTAAAATTCGCCTATAAAATTTCGAAGCACGGCGATCAAGCCGACACCAAGAAACATAGAAACGGTCGCGTTTCGCGTTATGCCTGCACTGAAAAGAACACAAATCCCAACAAACCACTCAATTGAACCACCTTTCATCATCATCACCATAATGAGTGAAACCATTAAACACCCAGGCAAAGCATCTAGCGCACGCGCAAGAGGGCCGCTTTGCGGCAAACGTGATACGAATATTACGCCCGCGAGGCGCAACCCAAAGCTTGCGACCGCCAAGCCAACAACTGTGACCCAAATTTCAGCTTCCATTGCGAACCCCCGCAAATGCAGCCCCAGATACAGCGCCTAGCATGAGCCCCCAACTTGTATATTCAGGAGCGAGCAAAGCAATAAGTGCAACAATAGTGCCGGAAACTGTCCAAGGCAAAAAATCAGTCATACCACGCCAGAGCCCCGGTATGGCGGCAATAAATACGGCAATAATTGCAAAATCTAATCCAAATGCTGCTGGGTTTGGAATTTGGCCGCCTAAAATCGCTCCAATTGCTGTGACCATAATCCAAACAATATAAAGCGAAAACCCACCCCCAAAGAAATACCAAAAACTATGCTCAAGCTG
>CAJXSD010000045.1 GCA_913060475.1 uncultured Paracoccaceae bacterium
GCTTTGCCCAAACCGCGGGCGGATGCGGCTCCTGTTATGACAGCGATTTTTCCCTTTAATAACTGCATCTTCTCTTCCTTTTTAAACCCAAGATTTCACGCGCGCGACAATCGCGGCGACGGAAATCCCATATTGATCGTGTAACGTTGGCAAGGCACCGGCGTCCAAAAACTCATCCGGTAGCGCGATTTGTTGAAACGGCACATGCACACCATTGCGCATCAAACATCCTGCAACGGCCTCGCCCAATCCGCCGATGATCGAATGATTTTCTGCTGTAACCACCATTCGACCCGATTTTTGCGCCTCTTTCAGAATTGTTGCCTCATCCAGTGGTTTGATTGTTGGACTATGCAGGATCGCGCAACTGATGTTGTCTTTGGCCAGTTCTTTGGCCGCATCTAATGTGCGCATGGTCATGAAACCGCTGGAAATAAACAAAACATCTGCGCCGTCTTGTAGTAATTTCGCCTTGCCCAATTCGAATTCATAGTCGTACTCACCCAAAACATTGGGCACATTCCCCCGCAGGAGCCGCATGTAAACGGGTCCATCCGTTTTCGCGATCACACGTGTTGCTTGGTCAATGTCGATAGCATCGCAGGGGTCAATCACGGTCATATTTGGCAAACCGCGCATGATTGCCATGTCTTCGGTCGCCTGATGGCTGGGACCATAGCCCGTTGTTAACCCAGGCAAAGCGCAGCAAATTTTGACAGGCAGGTTTTCTTCGGCAATCGCCATCGCGATAAAATCATAGGCGCGACGCGACGCAAAAACGGCATAGGTGGTGGCAAAGGGAATGAACCCTTCGCGCGCCAATCCAGCGGCCGCAGACATCAACAAAGCCTCGGCCATACCCATTTGATAAAACCGATCTGGGTGTGCGTTGGCGAAAATATGCATATCAGTGTATTTCGACAAATCCGCAGACAGGCCAACAATATCGTGCCCCTGCGCCACCAAATCATTTAGGGCATGTCCAAAGGGGGCAGCAACCGCCGCGCGCCCCTCTGCATCCAAAGAGGCGATCATCGCCGAGGTGGTCAGTGCTTCTCCCTCTTTGACCACAGGGACATGGCGCGGTGTGTATTTGTCTGTGCGACGTGAAAACTTGGGTTTATGCATTTGGCTTCACCTCATCCAGATGCGCAAGCGCCTTGGCCCATTCATCCGCCTCAACACGGATAAAATGCGTCGACTCGCGCGTTTCCAAAAATGGAACGCCTTTGCACATTTTTGTGTTGCAAATGATCACACGTGGGACAGGCTCGGGATGTGATTTGGCATTGTCAAATGCCCGGACAAGCGCCGCTAAATCATTTCCATCCACCTCTTGGGCATACCACCCAAAGGCCGCCCATTTAGGTGCCTCTGCCCCATTTGCCAGTGCATCCCGCGATGGTCCATCCGCCTGTTGATTGTTGAAATCCACCAATGCGATCAAATTATCCAACTTCCACTGGGTGGCGGACATCACCGCCTCCCATGTTGATCCCTCGCCCAGCTCCCCGTCCGACAACAGGTTATAGACAAAGCGATCGCTGTTTTTGCGTTTCAATCCCAATGCGGCCCCAACCGCAATGCCCAAGCCCTGGCCCAGCGATCCGCCTGTGATTTCCATCCCCGGTGTGTAACTGGCCATTCCAGACATGGGCATACGTGAATCGTCCATTCCATAGGTTGGAATTTCATCCTCGGGTAAAATACCCGCCTCGATCATCGCGGCATAAAGTGCGATGGCGTAATGGCCAATGGACAGATAAAACCGATCACGTCCTTCCCATTCTGGATCATCAGCGCGATAGGTCATTGCGTGAAAATAAGACACGGCCAAAACATCAGCCACGCCAAGCGCCTGACCGATATATCCCTGACCTTGGACTTCGCCCATCAAAACCGAATTTCGCCGAATGGCCCAAGCCCGTTGTTCAAGTGATACATTTGATTTTGTCGCGCTGTTCATTTCATCAACCAATTGAAATCCACGCCCTCTTTTTCGGGCGGAGATCGCGCAAGATAAAGAATTTAATCTTAAATCATTCTGAAGCTCAGCTTAACTAATATTGTCCATTCCTTGATAGAAATTGATCCAAACAATTGGCTATTGTCCGAACCAGAACCCCGATAGGAGCGCAGGATGCACGCAATTTCTCAGGCAGCGAAGGCCATACGTTTTCTTGCGGTCGATGCCATTTTTAACGCAGGTGAAGGCCACCAAGGCGTCCCCTTAGGAATGGCAGAAATTGCCGCAACCTTGTATTTAAAGCATCTGAAAATTGCGCCCAAAAATCCGTTATGGACGGACCGTGACCGTGTTGTGTTATCAAATGGTCACGGGTCGATGTTGCTTTATGCGCTTTTGCATCTTTCGGGGTACGAAAAGGTTGGGATCGACGCCATAAAATCGTTCCGTAAACTGCATTCTGTCTGCGCAGGCCACCCTGAAATCAATCAAGAGGCAGGAATTGAAATCACCACAGGTTTGTTGGGTCAAGGCATTGCAAATGCGGTGGGAATGGCCGTTGCCGAACAACGCCTTCAGGCGCAATTTGGGCCTGATTTGGTGGAGCACAGAACCTGGGCCTTTGTTGGGGATGGCTGCCTCCAAGAGGGCATGGGGCAAGAGGCGATATCACTTGCAGGACATTTACGTCTTTCCAAGCTGACCTTTCTATGGGACGACAACAGCATCACGGATGATGGGGCAACCCACCTGTCGATAAGCGAGGATGTCTGCGCACGTTTTCGCGCGGCCCACTGGCACGTTGTCGAAGTTGACGGCCATGACGTGGCGCAAATTGATGCGGCCCTGAGCGCGGCGAAATCTGATCCGCGTCCTTCGCTGATTGCCTGCAAAACCACGATTGCAAAAGGGATCGCGCGGCTTGAGGGGCAGCGCGGTGGGCATTCTGCGCCCCTGACCCAACAGGACATCGACGCCATGCGTGACAGGTTGGATTGGCCCCACGCCCCCTTTGTTATTCCACAGGAAATTTATGACACCTGGGACAGCGCAATGGCGCAGGGTCAGGACCAGTTTGATGCATGGTGCGTACGCCATCAAAACGCAGACTGGAAAGCAGAGTTTGATCGCTGGCACAGCGCGGACTTGCCCGCCTCCTATGAAAAACACATGCACACTATCAAAACCGAATTATCAAATAATCGCGCGGATCGCGCAACGATCACTTCGTCAGGTGATGTTTGTGATTTGCTGAACGATATTTTGCCTGAGCTGCAAATCCTTTGCGCCGATCTTGAGGCGCCAACAAACCACAAACGCAGTCGCACAAGTTTTTTGCCAAACACGCCACACGGCAGCTATGTGCATTGTGGGGTACGCGAACATTTGATGGGCGCGATGGCAGATGGCATTGCGGCCCATGGCGGGCTGCGCCCTGTGAATGTCACCTATCTGGCATTTGCCGATTACGAACGCGCAGCGATGCGTATGGCGGCGCTGATGAAACTGCCCACTGTCTATGTCTTTAGTCACGACAGCATCGGCGTTGGCAGCAATGGCCCCACACACCAACCTGTCGAGGTGCTGGCCAGTTTTCGTGCGATGCCCAATTTCCATGTGATCCGCCCCGCCGATGCCGTGGAAACAACAGAAGCGTGGGATATCGCGCTGACATCCACGCAGACACCCACATTGCTGGCGCTGGCAAGGCAGGATTGCGTGCAAATCTCGACCTATCGTGCTGAAAATAAAACGGCCAAAGGTGGCTATCTGTTGGAAGAGATCGAGAACCGCGATATCACATTGATCGCAAAAGGGAGCGAAGTCGCCCTTGCCGTGGCAGCACAGCAGGAATTAAACGATGCGGGCCTATCGGTTGCGGTGGTATCGCTTCCCTGTTGGGAATTGTTCGATCAACAAATCCAAAGCTACCAAAAGCATGTCCTTGGGGATGCGCCCAGAATTGCGATTGAAGCAGGTGTTGAATTTGGGTGGCAAAAATATCTGCGCCCCACTGATCACTTTATCGGTATGCAGGGGTTTGGTGAATCGGCACGCGCCGAAATCCTTTATGAACACTTTGGCATCTCAACTGCGCAAATTGTGACGGCCGCCCAGCGTTTGGCCAAAAACCAGTTGCGTCCTACCTAAAAGCGATCAATGATTGCGCAAAC
>CAJXSD010000046.1 GCA_913060475.1 uncultured Paracoccaceae bacterium
GGCCATCGCCAAACATGATGCGATTGCCGGTTTTCGAAATTTGCAGGAAATTCATGGGCGGATCGCTGAACACCCGTGCCGTTGTGGCATCAACGGGCTGGCGATAGACCTGCGGCGTTGGACCAAACTGGGTCACCTGCCCTTGCCAAAGGGTTGCAACATTGCCCCCCAGCAACAACGCCTCTTCTGGTTCGGTGGTCGCATAAACGAAAATCGCACCAGAGGCTTCGAAAATTTTGGGGATTTCCACACGCAATTCTTCGCGCAGTTTATAGTCAAGGTTCGCAAGGGGTTCATCCAACAACACCAGCCCCGCATTTTTCACCAAGGCCCGCGCCAAGGCGCAGCGTTGCTGCTGACCACCCGACAATTCCAACGGTTTGCGCGACAGCATCGGCGTTAATTTCATCAAATCGGCCGCCTCGGTCACGCGGCGATCTATTTCTGTGCGTCCCACACCCAACAAACGCAGTGGCGACGCGATATTGTCATAGACGCTCATCGAGGGATAGTTGATAAACTGTTGATACACCATGGCCACCTGGCGATCCTGAACGCGCATACCCGTCACGTCCTGACCGTTCCAGACCACCTGCCCCGCAGCCGGCACATCCAGCCCCGCCATCAGGCGCATCAGGGATGTTTTGCCCGACAATGTTGGACCCAGCAGGACATTCATCGTACCTTTTTCTAGCGTCAAATCCGTGGGGTAAATATGGGTTTGCCCCTCGACGATTTTTGAAACGCCCCGCAGTTCTAGCGTCATGTTGTCCTCCTGCTTATTCGGCGGCTTTGGCCGTGGCGTGGTGGTGCTGAGCCATCCACGCGTCTAGATGCGACACCTGTTCAGGTGTCAGCCGTAATCCCAATTTCGTGCGCCGCCACACCACATCGGTGGCGGTGCGCGCATATTCATGTGTCATCAACCAGCGCACTTCGGCCTCGCACAATGTGGCGCCGAAATCTTGGCCCAAATCCGCTTGGGTTTTTGCGCGGCCCAAAACGTCTGCTGCCTGCGTCCCATAGGCCCGAACCAAACGACGCGCCCAAAAATCATCCAAGAACGCAAAATCTGCCCGCAATTTAGCGACCAAAGCGTCGAAACCATCCACCGCGAAATCCCCGCCTGGCAATGTGGCCCCTGCGGTCCATGGCCCCTTGGCCAAAGGCAAATGTTCGGCAATTTTGTCCAAGGCTGATTCAGCCAAACGGCGATATGTGGTGATTTTCCCGCCAAAGATATTCAACACAGGTGCGCCCGTGGTTGTATCGACCTTAAGCGTATAATCGCGCGTGGCCGCCGTCGCACTGCTGGCCCCGTCATCATAAAGGGGGCGCACACCGGAATAGGACCAAACCACATCATCATCGCCAAGCTGCTGATCGAAATACTGATTGGCAAAATCCAACAGATAGGATTGTTCCTGCGGCGTGCAGACCGGTTTTTGTGAAGGATCCGTATGTTCGGCATCCGTGGTCCCGATCAGCGTAAAATCGGTTTCATATGGAATGGCAAAGATAATGCGCCCATCGGTGCCCTGGAAAAAATAGCATTTGTCGTGATCATATAATTTGCGCGTCACGATATGGCTGCCACGGACCAAACGCACCCCTTCGCGGGAATTCAGACGCATTTTCGTTTGAATAATGTCGCCCACCCAGGGGCCGCCCGCATTGACCAGCATCCGCGCCTGATGTGTTGCGGTGTCGCCCGTTTCGGTGTCTTGGGTCACGATCTGCCACAGGCCATTTTCAACCTGGGCCGACACCACACGGGTGCGCGTCATAATCTGCGCGCCGCGCGCCTCGGCGTCGCGGGCATTTAGAACCACCAGACGGGAATCTTCGATCCAGCAATCCGAATATTCATAGGCCTTGGAAAAGCGTGATTGCAGCGGCGCACCTTCGGCGGATATGGTCAGATCCAGCGTTTTGGTGCCGGGCAAGATTTTGCGGCCGCCCAGGGTATCGTACAAAAACAGCCCCAGCCGGATCAACCACGCGGGGCGGCGTCCCTTCATCCATGGCATGATCATCGACAAAAGCCGCGATGTTGGCGTGTCGGATTCAAACCGCATATCCGCGTGATAAGGCAGGACAAAGCGCATAGGCCAACTGATATGTGGCATCGCCTTTAGCAACACTTCGCGTTCAACCAAGGCCTCGCGGACCAGACGGAATTCGAAATATTCCAGATACCGCAACCCACCATGAAACAATTTGGTCGAGGCCGAAGATGTGGCCGAAGCCAGATCATTCATTTCCGCCAAGGCAACAGACAGACCGCGCCCCGATGCATCGCGTGCAATCCCACAGCCGTTGATACCGCCGCCGATAATGAACAAATCAAAAATCTTGGACTCGTCAGAGTGTGTCACGCAAATCCTCCCAAAGTGCGTTAATGTTTCTTTTATGCACTTTAATGTTCGTTTTTGCAATGAATTTATGTTCGTTTTTGTTCTTTCCGAAAATCTCAACAAAATTAAGCGATTAGCCGACAAAAGTTGACCTTAGGTCAGATCAGAACCGCTGTGGCCGCGCCCGGAGCTGAGCGCGCCACCTGCATTTGTGGAAAAACCAGACGCATGATTCCGCCAAACGGGGAACGCCCGCGCATTTGCGGCAAGGCCACGGGAACCAGCCCCGCCGTTTTTTTGGGATGCACTCCAAAATTGGGCCACCGCTTGCCCCCCGCAAATACCTATTTTCAAACGAAAAATGACACAAAGGTAATTTTATTGCGCTAAATTGTGTCAGATCGTAACTAAATATTGCGCGAACGAATATAACAATGCTGAGATACCCATAGGTTTAAAACCTAAGGGGATGACATGACTATTTTTAACATTGACTTAGTGTCCTCGGACCTGGGCGTTGGCATTGTTGGCCTAGACGCATATCAGGGAACGGGGTTTATCATGTATTCGCAAACTGACGTGCGCGAGCGGTCTAATATTCGTTCAGATCAGACCAGCGCCTTTGTTTCCGTGACATATGATGCCACTGAGGATCAATGGTATTATTTGGCAAACTCGGCCTTGGTCGCGTTTACACCTGAACCCTACGATCATCTAATTGCCTCGGTCGATTTTGCGGCAGACACAATCACCATGTTAGACGGGGCCCAAGACCCCATCGCGGGCGTTTCGGCAGGCCTGATCGAAAGTGATATCCAAATTCTGCCCAATATGTGGATGGGCAGCGCCAATGCAGGTGAATTTATGGTCACCGGCACGCATATGACCATCGATTTCGCCACCGAACGGGTTGACCTGACCCGAGACGATCTGGGCAAAGGTATTGTTGGGATGGATTGGCTTACAGGTCAGGGATATATCATGTATTCCGACATCGACGTGCGCAGCCGCTTTGACATCCGCAGTGACCAGGCGGGATCGTTTGTGTCCGTGATTTATAACGCAGACCAAAACCAATGGTATTATGTTGGCAATTCAGAATTTGTTGCATTTGATCCACTTAGCACGGATGTGTTGATTGCACAGGTGGATTTTGGAACGGACCGGATCGACATGATGATCCGCGATGACTCCTCTGATCCGCTTTATGTAAACGGCATGCTGGCTGGCGTCTATGACACGGAC
>CAJXSD010000047.1 GCA_913060475.1 uncultured Paracoccaceae bacterium
TCCAAGTTCGAAAATTCGGACAATCGCATGCGCCCTGTCGCCAAAAACACCCGCGAGGGGTCTGTGATTACATGTACCACATCCGCTTCACGGGCCACAGTGTGCCACCTATCCCCTGCCTTCGCATGCCATCCAGATCGTGTGATGTTCAAAAATTTCACTTCAACTGCGCGGCACCACTTTTGGGTTTGAACTGATATCTTTGTATCGTTTGGATGACTTGCATCCAACACATGCGTGATTTCATTTTTGCTAAGGAAGTCCGCGAAATCTGTCTGTGTGGCAAACCCACCAAAATGAACGGGGGCTGTGAACGTAACGTGCGTGCGTGCATCAACCGCGACAGAGGCGATTACGTCCACTTGTTTTTCCTGTAAACGTTGGATCACTTCCACCCCTTCTCGGGTACCAGATAGAACCAAAATTTTTGTGGCACTTTGCATAAGCTCAGACTACGCATTTTGGGTGAATGCGCAATGTTACATGTGACGTGACGAAGGTTTCGCACTTTTTGCTTGCAGGGATGCGGTCGGGCTCCTATGGGATGCGTATGACACATACTGATTTTAGCACGGATGCTGGCGCACATAAACGCGCGAAATTTAACGTAACAGTTTTGGTTTTGGCGCAGGCGATCCTTGGATCACAGATGCCTATGATCTTTACAATTGGGGGACTGGCGGGACAGACGTTGGCGCCCAACCCCTGTTATGCCACCCTGCCGATTTCATTGATTGTTTTGGGATCGATGTTGGCGGCAAATCCACTATCGATGATTATGCAGCGCTATGGTCGACGTGTTGGATTTTTCGTAGGTGCCTTTGGCGGCGCGATGGGTGGTGCGGTTGGTGCATATGGGCTGTACCTGCATTCGTTTGAGGTATTCTTGTTGGGGTCGTTTTTGACGGGAATATACATGTCTGCACAAGGATTTTATCGTTTTGCAGCAGCTGACACTGCAAGCGAAGCGTTCCGCCCTAAAGCGATATCTTATGTCATGGCAGGGGGACTTGCATCCGCATTGATCGGGCCGCAATTGGTTAAAGTGACCGCTCAATCGATGGTTGTACCGTTTATGGGCACGTATCTGGCGATGATTGCCATCAACGTGTTTGGGTCACTCCTGTTTTTGGCCCTAGACATCCCAAAGCCTGAACCTCGCCGCGCAGATGCACCTGTTGGTCGCAGCCGTTGGGAAATTATGAAAACACCCACTGTAGCAGTCGCAATGATCTGTGCGATGGTTTCTTACGCTTTGATGAACCTTGTCATGACCTCAACACCACTGGCCGTTGTCGGATGTGGGTTTGAACAAAACACGGCCGCTGATGTTGTGTCCGCGCACGTATTGGCAATGTTTGTTCCATCGTTTTTCACAGGCCACCTGATCGCGCGCTTTGGTACCGCCAAGATTGTTGCAGCGGGCTTGTTTATATTGGGCTGCGCGGGCGCTGTGGCGCTGCAAGGGGTCAATGTTGAAAACTTTTTCCTTGCCTTGATCCTATTGGGTGTGGGTTGGAACTTTGGCTTTATTGGAGCCACAACGATGCTGGCATCGGCCCATAATCCCGAAGAAAAAGGCATTGTTCAGGGCATGAATGACTTTTTCGTCTTTGGCGGTGTGACGGTTGCGTCGCTGTCATCTGGCGGATTGATGAATTGTTCTGGTGGCTCCCCTGTGGAAGGATGGACCGCCGTGAATATTGCGATGATTCCGTTTTTAACACTTGCGGGCGGGGCTTTGATATGGCTCGCCATGCAGAAACGCCGCGCCTAAACCTATTTCTCGCGACGTGTTCCAACGCCAATTTTATCCAAAACCGCCTCGATCCCTGCCGGGGCCGAGGGCGTGGTGACTTGCACCTTTAGCGCGTCAAATCGCCCACGCAAGGCAGCCTTTTCAGTGTCATCCAAATCATTCCATGATCGCCCCTGCAACCCCATGACCAAGGCATAATAGGCAATGAAATGGGGCCGCGACCCTGATTGCAACAGACGTAGATACCCAGCATCCGCGCCCATTTCACGCAATTCCTCAGCACTCGTAATCCCAGCGCGGGCAAAGCTTTCTTCAACCGCAGGACCCAAATTGCGGATCGAGGATATGGGGTCAGCCATGCATCAAACTTTCGCCAAATTCGCATAGACCGCGCAGGGCATCGCCAAAACGATCATCTGCAATTGTCATTGCCACACGAATATGACCTGCCGCAGAGTCACCGAAACTTTCCCCAGGCATCACGGCAATGGATCGTTCATCCAGCAACCGATTTGCAAATTCAATCCCGCTTAACCCAGTTTTGCGGATATCCAACATCAGATACATTCCCCCACGCGGCGCAATTATCGGAATATTTGGAAACCCTTGTAAAATATTCAGGGCAATTTCGCGCCGTCGTTTAAATGGGGAGGCGATTTCATCTTCAAAGACCTCTCCTTGGGACAAGGCGAAGAGGGCCGCATCCTGAACAAACCCCGCAACGCCATAGGTGGTGTTGGTCGCCAGATCGATCATGTTTTCAATCGCCTCTTCTGGGGCGATGGCCCAACCAATGCGACTGCCTGTCATTGCATGGCTTTTGGACATGGAACCGATCACAATCGTACGTTCGGCCATGTTGGGTAAGGCACGCGGAGAAACATGGGCGCCTGACCAAATTTGAGTGTCATACACCTCATCCGAAATCAGCGTCAGTTCATTGCGCTGAACATATTCCGCGATCGCCTGCATCGTTGCGTCGGAATAGACGGTGCCCGTTGGGTTATTGGGCGAATTCATCAGGAATGCACGCGCACCATCGCGGCAGGTGGCCAAATCAGCAGCACTGGGTTGAAAATCATTTTCAGGACCCGTTTTAATTGGCATTGGCACACAACTGGCCGCGCGAATTGAGGTGGGATAGGTTGCATAATAGGGGTCCAGATGCATAACGCCATCCCCCGGATCCGTGGCGCATAGGATCGCGGCAAACAAACCTGACTGCCCCCCAGGAGTGATCACCACATTTTTATGACTTGTCGGAACACCCGTGCGTCTCTGAACACGCGCCGCAACGGCACGTCGCAAGTCGGGTGTGCCCGGTACGCTGGCGTATCCTGTGTGCCCACCAAGGGCCGATTGATGCATCGCTGCCAAAATCTTGGGGTCGGTGCGAATATCGTGTTCCCCAATGGTCAGTTCCAACACATCCCGCCCCTTGGCGATCATCGCGCGGGATTTATACAGGATCCCCCACCCATCGGATCCATCTGTTGTGATTTGCTGAATACGTTTTGAAAGCTGCAT
>CAJXSD010000048.1 GCA_913060475.1 uncultured Paracoccaceae bacterium
CAGATGTTTAAGGACGCGAAATCATGACACGAAACATCATTGCCATTTTGCGCGGTGTCGAACCGCATCAGGTCTGCGACATCGCACAGGCCATTTTTGACGCGGGCATCACCCGGATCGAGGTGCCTTTGAATTCACCCCAGCCGTTGAAATCGATTGAACATCTGGCGCGTGATTTTGGCGCGATTGCCCAGATTGGGGCAGGGACCGTTTTGACCCCCGCGGATGTGGCCGATGTGGCCCAGGCGGGCGGCACAATGATCGTATCACCCGATTGTAACCCTGATGTGATTGCCGCAACCAAGGCGGCCCACATGGCGTCCTATCCCGGTGTGGCCACCCCGACCGAAGCCCTTTGCGCCCTGCGCCATGGCGCAGACAGGATTAAACTGTTCCCTGCGTTTTTGATGGGGCCCAAGGGGTATCATGCCATGTCCGCCATCCTGCCCGCCGGCACTGTCAGCTATGCGGTGGGCGGTGTGGGGCCCGATAACTTTGCCGATTGGGCGGCCGTGGGGGTTGACGGATTTGGCATTGGCACGGGTCTGTATCAACCGGGGTTTAGCCCGGGCCAAGTGGCCCAGCGCGCCCAAGCCATCGTTGAGGCCTATGACAAGGTATATGTGAAATGAAACGCACCCTAGGCACCTGTTATTATCCCGAACATTGGTCGCGTGACATTTGGGAACGCGATGCGCAACAGATGGCAGATTTGGGGCTGACATGGGTCCGGATTGGCGAATTTGCGTGGTCGCGTTTGGAACCATCGCCCGGCCAATTTGATTTTGAATGGCTGGATCAGGCGATTGATATTTTGGGGCGTGCCGGCCTGCGGGTTGTTCTGGGAACGCCCACCGCCACCCCGCCGCGGTGGGTTGTGGACAAACATCCCGATATGATTGCCGTTGACGCGCAGGGGCGCCCGCGCAAATTCGGGTCACGCCGGCATTATTGTTTCAGCCACGCAGGCTACCGCGATGAAACCGCGCGGATCGTGACGATACTGGCCAAACGCTATGGTAAAAATCCCTATGTCGCTGCGTGGCAAACCGACAATGAATACGGGTGCCATGATACGATCCTGTCCTATAGTGACGCCGCGCGGAATGAATTTCGCGGCTGGCTGCGTGCGCGATATGCGGGCGCGGGAAATGACGGCGATATTGATGCGCTAAATGCCGCCTGGGGAAATGTGTTCTGGTCGATGGAGTATTCCGATTTCGACCAGATCGATTTGCCAAATTTGACCGTGACCGAACCAAATCCCGCCCATGTGTTGGATTTCAGGCGGTTTTCGTCGGATCAGGTGGTCCGGTATAATCGTCTGCAGGTCGATATTTTGCGCCAATATACGGATGCGCCCATTGCACATAACTATATGGGGCGGATCACTGATTTTGATCATTATGACGTGGGCCGTGATCTGGATATCGCCAGTTGGGACAGTTATCCCTTGGGCTTTCTTGAGGATCGCGTCACCGCAAGTGAAGACCACCGCGCCCTGTTTTATCGTCAGGGCGATCCTGATTTTCAGGCCTTTCACCATGACCTATACCGCGCTGTTGGGCGGGAGCGTTGGTGGATTATGGAACAACAACCGGGCCCGGTAAACTGGGCGCCCTATAACCCTGCACCTTTGCCCGGAATGGTGCGCCTGTGGACATGGGAAGCGTTCGCCCACGGGGCCGAGGCGGTCTGTTATTTCCGCTGGCGTCAGGCCCCCATGGCCCAAGAGCAGATGCATGCCGGCATGTTGCGCCCCGACAGCGTGCCCGCCGCCGCCTATCATGAGGCGGCCCAAGTCATGGCTGAATTGGCCGATGCGCCGGCAGTGACATGCCCCAAGGGTGATGTGGCGCTGATATTTGATTACCAATCGCAATGGGCATGGGAAATTCAGCCGCATTGTCAGGGGCTGTCCTATTTTGATATTGTGTTTGATGTCTATCGTGCGATGCGCAGTTTGGGACTGTCGGTGGATATCTTGGCGCCCGATACGCAGGATCTGGATGCCTATGGTGTCGTTTTTGCGCCCGGGCTGATGCATATCCCTGCGGCATTGGAACAGGCCATGGCGGCAACACAGGCGCGGGTGATCCACGGGCCGCGGTCCGGCGCGCGGGATGCATCGTTTAACATTCCCGATGGCCTGCCGCCCAAGATTGCAAACCTGGACGCAACGGTCAGTTATGTCGAAAGCTTGCGACCCAGCGTGCAGATCCCCCTTGCGGGTGGGGGGGCCATGCGGTCCTATCGCGAACATCTGGAAACGCAGGCGGAGGCGATTTTAACAACGACCGAAGGTGCGGCCGCAATGGTCGAACAGGGGTCTGTTGCCTATGTCTGCGGCATTCTGGATGATGCCGGCTGGCGGCGTGTGGTTGAGAATGAATGCGACCGTGCAGGGATTGTGACGTTGGATTTGCCCATGGGTCTGCGCACGCGGGTGACTGAAACCGAACGGTTCTGGTTTAACCATCTGCCGCACCAGATAACATGGAATGGCATGACAGTGCCGCCTGCGGGGGTCATCCGTCAGGCCAAATCCTAGTGCAGGCAGAGCGAGGGCCAAGAGTTATGGCCAAGAGTTATAGCCCAGAGTTATGGCGCAAACTGTGCGACGCAGGATATGATAAACTCCTGTTGTCGCGTCGTATCCCCCGAATTGCCGAATGCTTCGTCCAGCATGGCGATGATGCGCGCGCGTTTGCGTTGCAATCGTGTTAATTCCCCATCCAGCTGATCAAAGATCGTATCCTTATCGATTTGCCCGATATAGAGCGCCTGCAAGGCTGACGAATAGGCGGTATTGACATCAAAGGCCATCAACAGTTCCGAAATATAGCTGCTGTCTGCCGCCATCCCCGTCGCGTCAAAGGATGATTTCCACGCCACCGCCCCCCGCGTCAGGGATTGCGCCTGCTGGGTACAGGCGCGCGTTTTATCAGATGGTTCCTCTGCCGTGACCGCGGTGGCCGATATCAGACACGCCAGTACCATTATAAATCTGCGCATTTTTCCCCCGTCTTTGTCGGACCTAGGGTAACCTGCAAATCCCAACTACTGCAAGACGGCATAGAATGGCTTTTGACTGTCAGGGGGCATGGGATGCTAACCCGTACCGACAGTTTCACATGATGCGAAACGCACTTGCGGTGGTGTTATGTTTTCGGATTCAGTAAAACATAAAACTTTGAAACACTTAGGCAAAGTCTTTTATGCCAGTGTTTTTTAATGTCGTTACCATTTTTTGGAAAATGGCTCCGGCGGTAGGG
>CAJXSD010000049.1 GCA_913060475.1 uncultured Paracoccaceae bacterium
AATTCACATTATGTGATATTTATCATCAAATGAGCAATATTATCGACAAACGCATCCGGTCACAGGTGTTTCAAGATCGCCTATTACACGCCATGGGCGAACGCGGTGACTCACAAAGTGGGCTGGCGCGCAAAATTGGCGTGGACCGTTCCACCATTTCGCAGCTGTTAACAAATACAGGTGCGCGCCTGCCAAATGCGCAAGTGGTGGCAGAATGTGCCCATGCGTTGCATGTATCCGCTGATTGGTTACTGGGGTTGTCCGAACGCCCAGAAAGCGCGACAACGCTGCTGGAAACGTCCTTAGAACTAACAACGGCTGAACGTGCGTTGATTGACGATCAAATCTTTGAATGGCACCGACAGGCACAAGGATATAAAATTCGTCATGTGCCCGCGACCCTGCCCGACATGCTGAAAACAGACGACATGTTGGAATGGGAATATACAGAACATCTGGGCCGCACGACAGAAGATGCCATAAACGCCGCGCGGGATAGGTTGGATTGGATGCGTGGGTCCAGCTCTGATTTTGAAATCGTCATCGCGCAGCACGAATTGGAATCCATGTGCCGCGCCGAAGGGTATTATCGCACCCTGCCCGGCAGTGTCAGGATTGCACAAATCGAACGCATGATTGAATTGGTCGATCAACTCTATCCACGGATGCGGGTTTATCTTTATGATGCGCGGATGATCTATTCATCCCCGATGACGGTTTTTGGTCCGCAACTTGCGGTGCTGTACTTGGGCCAAAACTATATGGCCTTCCGCGATAGCCAGCGGATCGAGGGGTTTTCAAGCCACTTTGATCGCGTCGTGCGCCAGGCACGGATTACATCGCGCGAAATGGGTGCAGTTTTGACGAAATTTTTGCCGACTTAATAAGGCATTGGATACGCTTTGTGGGCCGCGTTTAGATCGTCCAAACACTCTTGGCTCAAAACGACATCTGCACCGTCAAGGATATGCTCCAACTGTTCCATGGTGGTCGCCCCAAAAATCGCGGAACACATAAAGGGGCGCGTGTGACACCATGCCAGTGCCATGTGAATCGGATCAACACCATGTTTCTGCGCAACCGCCAAATAGGCCTCAACCGCATCGAAAACGCGCGGCGTCACGCGCCCACCCAGATTGTTCACAAATGATCTGCGTGATGCATCAGGCACCTGATCCCCCTGATATTTCCCACTAAGCAACCCTGCGGCGAGCGGGGAAAAGGTGATCAAGCCCACATCCTCATAAACCGACAATTCAGCCATATCCGTATCATACAGACGACATAGCAACGAATATTCGTTTTGCATGGTTTGAACGCGCGGCAGCCCATATGTGTCCGAAAGGCGCAGCCATTGAGACGTGCCCCATGCGCTTTCATTCGACAGGCCGAAGTGGCGAATGTTGCCCTTATCTACTTGCTCCTGCAGTGCCTCAAGGCATTCGTACATATTTTCAACCACGTCTTGTCGGCTACTGCCACCTGGTTCATAGGCCCAATTTTTACGGAACATATAGGACCCGCGGTTTGGCCAATGAAACTGATAAAGGTCGATGTAATCGGTTTTCAGACGGCGCAAATTTCCCTCAATCGTTTGGGCAATGGTGGCCGCGCTGATGGGCGCGCCGTCGCGCACATGCGCCATTCCTTCACCAGAATGTTTGGTTGCCAAAATAAAATCACCCCGCCGCGCAGGATTAGCAGCAATCCAATTCCCGATGATTTCCTCGGTGCGGCCAATCGTGTCCTTGGACACTGGATTCACAGGATACATTTCCGCCGTATCCAGAAAATTTATTCCCCGCTCTAGCGACAGATCAATTTGCACATGCGCCTCGGGCTCTGGCGTTTGTGTGCCAAAGGTCATCGTGCCCAAACACAGTTCAGACACCATTACATCAGTACGCCCCATTTGTTTTTTGCGCATTCTATCCTCCGTAAGTTGTCCCCAAGCTAGTGCAAAGAAATTTATGGCGAAAGATGCGAAATGCGACCTTTGTGTCGAAAATCCTCCTCCGCCTATTTCGCAAGCGGCTATGGTCATCGATATGCGTTTGTTGATTTCTTTTACTGCCCTCTTCCTGTCCGTTATTTTGATGCAGCTCTCCAGCGGCGGTGTTGGGCCGTTGGATGTGTTATCCGCAACCGAATTGAACTTTACAACGCAACAAATCGGTTTCTTGGGCTCGGCCCATTTCGTTGGGTTTTTCATTGGATGTTGGTGGGCGCCCCGTTTGATGGGCAGCGTGGGACATTCGCGCACCTTCGCGGCCTTTACCGCGATGGGGGCGATTGGATTATTGGCCCATATGTTGGTGATTGATCCACTGGCATGGTCCATGATGCGCATCGCATCAGGCATGTGTGTTGCAGGGTGTTACACAGTTGTCGAAAGTTGGCTACAGGCCAAAGTTGTCAATGAAAACCGTGGTCGCGTTATGGGCGTGTACCGTGTGGTCGATATGGGCGCATCCATGATGGCGCAATTGATGATTGGGGTTTTGGCACCAGCCAGTTATGTGTCCTATAACCTGCTTGCATTGATTTGTTGCGCCACGCTGATCCCCCTAACCCTGACGCGTGTTCCCCAGCCTGAAACCAAATCCGCCCCGCGCCTGCGCCCCATGTTGGCGATTGAAAAATCGCCATTGGCGACAGCGGGCGTGATTGTGGCAGCACTGACCAGTGCCGCGTTCCGCATGGTTGGCCCCGTCTATGGCCAACGCACAGGATTGGTGGCCGAGGAAATCGCCTATTTCCTGGCAGCATTCGTTTTGGGCGGTGCCTTGGCGCAGGTTCCCGCAGGGTGGTTGGCCGATAAATTTGACCGCCGCTGGGTCATGATTTGGTTGTCGGCCGCGGCCATCGTCAGCTGCGGCTTAAGCGCCGCGATCACCAGCAGCGACATTGTCGTTATCTTTGGCCTTGCGGGTTTGTTTGGGTTCACAACCTTTCCAATCTATTCGGTGGCCGCCGCACACGCACACGATTTCGCCGACAGCGATCAGCGCGTTGAATTATCCGCGGCATTGATGTTTTGGTATGCAACGGGCGCGATTGCCGCCCCTGCATTTGCGTCCCTTTTGATCGACCTTTACGGGCCTGCCGCACTCTTTGGGATGATTGCGGTTGGGCACCTTGGGTTGGTTGTGTTTGGCCTTTTGCGGATGCGTGCGCGCCCCGTACCAGACGAAAAAACTCCCTATGTCTATGCACCGCGCACGTCCTTTACAATTGGTCGGT
>CAJXSD010000050.1 GCA_913060475.1 uncultured Paracoccaceae bacterium
GGGATTGCGCCGCCGCGGCAGGGGATCGGGCATCATCGGCACGGTGGATCACGATCACCTCGGCCCCAAGGTCAGCCAAAAACCCACCAGCAAAGGGCGCAGGGCCCAGTGCCTCAAATTCGACGATTGTGATACCTGATAACATTCTGCCCCCGATGTTTCGCAAAGCTTTGGGCAAAATCAAATAAATGACAAGCCACAATTCACCGAGTAACCGGAATTAAAAAACAAATGACCTGCGGTCAGGACTGTGTTAGTTTTGATGAAAAGAGTAGTGCAATGTCCGAAAATAAATCCGTCATTAAACGCGCCGAAACGGCAGATCAAAAAATCGCCAAGGGGGAATTCATCCTAACAGCCGCGCACGATATGATCGTCCGCGATGGGATTCAAGGTCTGTCAATGAACAAACTGTGCGCGGCCTGTGACGTGGGCAAGGGCACATTGTACCTGTATTTCAAAACCCGCACGGAAATTCTGGCCGCCCTGTTTGTGCAAAAACTGGGGACCTGGGCCAACCGCTTGGATGCCGCACTGTCGGCGAACATGGACTTTGACCAATTCTGCATGGCCTATCTTGAATGCATCAAATCGGATCCCGTTTTGATCGACCTGCTTGGTATTGCGGCGCGCCATTTTGGAACAGAACTGCCAAACGATACCTATCATGAAACGCTTGCGCATCTAAAGCACACACTGGAAAACCAAGCAGACCAATTTTCAAACGCCTTGGCGCTGGACGCGGCGACGGCCAGTGGTTTGGTATGGGCGTTTTACACCGCTGCGCTGGGGGCCAGTGCCTATCACACACAGAACGACGTTTCGATCGACCTACCTGCGCAGCTTGGCCAGTTTCACGCCGCCTTGCAATTTGACCGTTTGTTTGTAAACGCCGTGGCACTTTACCGCAGGGGCTAGTGCGGTCAACGGATCACAACAATTTTACACCGCAACCTAGGGATAGATCTGGAATTTCTGCCAGTGTCGCCTAGATCACCGGTTGGTGATGTGGGGCAAAAATTGGTTTTGCGTCAGATGTCTAAAAAACTTGACTCATTGCGGCCTGAGGGGTTCACTGTGCTTGCGCAGTCACGTGGCGGGTATCGGGGCAAGTCCACAGAATATGATAGGACTGTCCTATAACGACCCCAAAATAAATGTTGCGCCACCAAAACTGGTAATATAACCTTACCAAATATAGCAGGTGTAAATCCTGCCGAAATGCAAACAGCGAGGAGATGAATTGCATGGAACGTCGTAAGTTTTTAACGGGAGCCGCCCTAGGCGCAGGTGCTGTGGCATTGGCCGCACCCGCAGTCGCACAAGGCACGCGCACAATGACAATCGTGTCGACATGGCCGCGTGACTTCCCCGGTTTGGGGACATCCGCCCAGCGTTTCGCACAACGCGTTGTCGAATTGTCAAACGGTGCAATTCAGACCGAATATTTCGCAGCCGGCGAACGTGTTGGTGCGTTTGACGCCTTTGACGAAGTGTCCTCGGGCAACTCAAACGCCTATATCGGTGCGGATTATTACTGGACCGGGAAACACCCCGGCTTTGCATATTTCACATCCGTTCCATTCGGCATGTCCACCCAGGAATGGACCGCATGGATCAAATTCGCAGGCGGCCAAGAGCTGTGGAACGAATTGTCCGGCGAATTTAACCAGGTTAAATTGCCTGTAGGTTCAACAGGCACCCAAGCGGGCGGCTGGTTCAACAAAGAAATGGAAGACCCAGAAGATTTCAAAGGTCTGAAAATGCGTATGCCCGGTCTGGGCGGTCAAGTTCTGACAAAAATGGGCGCCTCTGCCGTGTCGCTGCCAGGCGGTCAAATCTATGAAAACCTGGTCTCTGGCGCGATTGAGGCAACAGAATGGGTTGGTCCATACAACGACTACTTCATGAAGTTCTATGAAGCCGCCGAATATTATTACACTGGCGGTATGCACGAGCCAGGCGGCGGTTTGTCCTTGGGTATCAACGCCGATTGGTGGGGCAGCCTGACCGATTGGGAACGCGCCGTAATCACAGCGGCCGCCTATGAAGAGCATTCGAATTCGCATGACGAAGCGATGGCCAAAAACGGTGAATACCTGCAGAAATTGGTCAACGAACAGGGTGTTCAGGTTCGCGCGTTTAACGACGACATCTGGGACGCATTTGGCGAAGCCGCCGAAGAAGTGTTCGAAGAAACACGCGACCATTCGGCAATGGCTGCAAAAATTGATGACGCATTCCAATCAAAACTGCGCGAAATCGGTGGCACCATCGCCGCGTTGGAAGGCACATTTATCAACCAGCGTAACCGCATTTTGGGCCTGTAATTTAGGCGCACAATGACACAGATCGGGACCTGCCATCGCGGGTCCCGATTTTTACAAAAATCATAAAATATTTTTCCATCTGGGAGAGGAAGAATGACACAAACAAGCATACCTTATGCTGTTGAACGCCATGGACCACCCGCCTTTGGCACACGGTTGTTCGGATGGACCATGCTTGCGGTTCTGGCAGGTTTTTTAATAAACAATGTGCTGAACCTAGGCTATGGAACACCCTCTTTATCAGACATCATGAAAGACGGATTTTCCGTTGGTGCCGCCATTGTTCTGGCGGTTTACGCTGTTTTAATTGTGGCTGCGTTCGTATTTGTGCGCGCCACCCCGAACCAGGCCCTGCGCTGGGATGCGCACCACATCCACCAATTCAACGCCTATATTGTGCGGTCGCTGTTTTGGTCGGTGCTGTTGGTGGGTTTGGCAGATGCGGCCATCGCGTTCATGCGGGTCGAGGATATTCTGACCGCGACCTTAGGCAAAGACATGGCGCGCAACTTTGGCCGATCCGCCTTTGTCGGGCCATATGTGCATGTGCCGTTAATTGCTGCCGGCTTTATCATCGGTATGTTTACCCGCACCTTGGGATTTGTCTGGCTGGCCCTGCTGATCGTGGTTGCTGAACTGTTGATCGTGGTATCGCGGTTTGTGTTTTCCTATGAACAGGCGTTCATGGGCGATTTGGTGCGCTATT
>CAJXSD010000051.1 GCA_913060475.1 uncultured Paracoccaceae bacterium
TGTGGACCCAAAATACGGTCTTGGCTGAGTTGCGCCAGATCAAACCCGCCGCCGCCGGTGGCGCGCAGTTTGGCGATCATTTCTTCGTTGTTTGACTTAGTGACTTCGACAGTGTGCCCTGTTTCGGCCTCAAACATTTCAACGACATCATCGGGTGCGTAGCCACCCCACGTCAACAGACGCAAGGTATCGGCAGAGGCCCCTTGGACCGTTGCCACGCCAAGGGCAAGTGCCGAAAGCGTCAGTTTTAAAAATGCAGACTTCATTGTTTTTCCTCGCTTGTTGGAACAAGTTGATAGTTTTGCCCTGCCTCATTTTTGTAACATGTGCGTGATGGCCCCTGCGCCTGATGATCTGTGGCGATGGGTTTGTTTTATAAAACTGCCTCGAACAGATGGCGTAGATTTTCTCGGGTTAATTCAACGGGATTGCCCCCGCAGCTGGGGTCCGCCAATGCGCCGGCGACCAAGCGGTCGATATCCGGGTTTTCGATGCCCAGGCCAGCCAGGCGTTTCGGAATTTGGAACCGCGCATTAAAGTCATCGACAAACTGACAAAATCCGCCAAAGCCACCGGTGATCCCCAGATACCCGCTGACCTGATCGAACCGGTCGCGAATTTTGTCTGCGTTCAGCTGCAGCACCGCAGGCATACAGACCGCGTTCGTTGTTCCGTGGTGGGTGTGATACATCGCGCCGATCGGATGGCTTAGGGCATGGATGGCGCCCAGACCTTTTTGGAATGCGGTGGCCCCCATCATCGCCGCCGACATCATATTGGCACGTGCAGTCAAATCAGCGGGCGTGTCATAGGCCACGGGCAGGTTATCAATCACCAGCTTCATCCCTTCGATTGCGATGCCTTGGCTCATGGGGTGATAATGCGGGCTGGAAAATGCCTCGACACAATGGGCAAAGGCATCCAGCCCAGTGCCCGCAGTGATAAAGGACGGCATCCCAACCGTTAATTCTGGATCCGCAATCACAACCGATGGCAGGATTTTAGGATGGAAAATGATTTTCTTCTCTTGGGTTTCGGAATTGGTCAAAACGCCTGCGCGTCCGACCTCGGATCCGGTGCCGGCCGTGGTGGGCACCGCGATATTGGGGAAAATCGCGTCAGCATCCGCGCGGGTCCACCAATCGCCGATATCTTCGAAATCCCAAACAGGGCGCGATTGGCCGGCCATAAAGGCAACGATTTTGCCCAAGTCCAATCCAGATCCACCGCCAAAGGCGATCACGCCATCATGATTGCCGGCCTTGAACGCCGCCACACCCGCGACCAGATTTTTTTCGTTCGGGTTTGGGTCCACATCCGCAAACAGGGACCGCCCCAGGCCGGCGGCCTCTAGGATATCCAGCGTTTTTTGGGTGATCGGCATCTGCGCCAAACCACGATCTGTCACGACCAGCGGCCGTTTCACGCCCGCCACCTGACAGGCCTGCGGCAATTCAGAAATGCGACCCGCCCCAAATCGAATTGCAGTGGGATAGGACCAGTTGGCAGTGGGTGTCATGATGTTACCTTTTTCAAGTGATAAGATTTGGGACGCGTTAGGTTGTGATATCCGATGACGGATAATCCCCCGCCGCGCCCTGTGTTTTTGCAGCCCGTCCAACACAGGCTAGGATCCAGATAATCCGCGCGGTTCAAAAACACCGTTCCCGTTTCCAAACGATCCCCAATCCGTTCTGCGCGGGCAATGTCGCGGGTCCATAGGCTGGCCGTCAGGCCAAATTCGCTGTCGTTCATCAGCGCGATCGCCTCGGCGTCATCTTTAACCGGCATAATGCCCACAACGGGGCCAAAACTTTCGTCGCGCATCACGCGCATGTCATGCGTCACATTGGTCAAAATCTGCGGGGTCAGATAGGTGCCCCCATCATCTTGGGCAAAGGTCGGGATATGCGCGACAGCCCCCATTTCGACCGCCTCGGCGATCTGTGCGCGGACCTCGTCGGCGAAACGTTTATGTGCCATCGGACCAAGGGTAGTGTTGCTGTCCAATGGATTGCCCAGTTTATAGCCTTGTACAATGTCAATCGCCTTGGCCAGAAACGCATCAAACAGTGTTTCGTGCACATATATGCGTTCGATCCCGCAACAACATTGCCCCGAATTGAACATGGCCCCATCGATCAAGGTTTCGACGGCTGCATCCAGATCCGCATCCTCCATCACATAACCGGGATCTTTGCCGCCCAGTTCTGTGCCAACCCCAACAAATGTGCCCGCAGCCGCGCGTTCCAGTTTGGCACCGGCCCCGACCGATCCGGTGAAATTAATGAAATCAAACGCACGATCGGCGATCAACTGTTGGGATGTATCGTGATCCAGGAAAATGTTGTCAAACACATCAGATGGCACGCCTGCACTGTGAAAGGCCTGCGCCATGCGTTCGCCCACCAACAGGGTTTGGGTGGCATGTTTTAACAGCACCACGTTACCTGCAATCAACGCAGGCGCAACCGTGTTAATTGCGGTCATATAGGGATAATTCCATGGCGCAACCACAAACACAACACCATGCGGGACCCGTTTGATATAACGTTTGAACGTCGCATCATCGCCTGTCACAATGGGCGCAAGCGCCGTTTCGGCGATCTGGGCCATGTGACTGGCCCGTTCGTTAAATCCGCCAAATTCGCCGCCATAGCGGATTGGGCGCCCTATCATGCGCGCCAATTCGGGGACGATTTCATCATTCATCGCGCCCACTGCGGCAACCCCTGCCATGACCAGATCAATCCGTTCCTGCAGGGGGCGCGCGGCCCAGTCTGCCTGCGCCGCGCGCATCGCGGCAATGCGCGTCTGCGCTTGGGGTAAACTGGCGCCCGTGCGTTCGGCCAGCACGGTCCCGTCAATCGGGGAAATACATTTTAACTGTGTCATGCTTTTTCAAAGCCTCGTGCAATTTCGTAATCTGTGACGATCCGGTCGAATTCCTGGATT
>CAJXSD010000052.1 GCA_913060475.1 uncultured Paracoccaceae bacterium
GGCCCTGCTGTTGCAATTGCAATCCTATTGCCCGCGACATTTTCCATGGATCCAATTGTGGGTTTAACCACACTGTTGGGCATTTACGGATCGTCAATGTACGGCGGCGCGATACCAGCAATTCTGATCAATACACCTGGAACCGCCGTTAATGCATTAACCACCTATGACGGGTTCCCCATGACCACCCGAGGAGAGGCGCGGCGCGCGTTATCGCTTGCCTATTCTGCGTCATTTTTTGGGGGCGTGTTTTCGGTGATCTGTCTGATTTTGTTTGCGCCGACTTTGGCAAAAATTGCGCCGCTATTTGGATCGCGTGAAATATTCTTGGCCGCACTGCTGGGATTGATTTTGGTGATTGTTGTACACCGTGGACAAACCTTAATCGCGGCCGCGCTTGTTTGTTTTGGGATATTCCTGAACACAGTGGGTCTTGAACCCGTGAAATACACAAAACGGTACACGTTCGATCAGTCATTTTTATCAGGTGGCATTGATCTGATTGTTGTGGTCTTGGGGCTTTTTGCGCTTTCTCAGGCATTTTATCTTTTGAACGGGGATGATGAAAAAATCCGCCTCACAAAACTGCGCGGTGGCATGTTGCAGGGATTACGCGAATTGGCCAAGCACCCCCGCATTGCTGCCGTTTCGGGCAGTTTTGGTGTCACAATGGGCATGATCCCAGGTGTCGGGGAATTCACCGCACAGTTCCTAAGTTATTCCTATGCCCAGCGCAGTTCAAAGCGGCCAGAGGATTTTGGCCGTGGATCAAGCGAAGGATTAATCGCGTCCGAAACCGCAAATAACGCTGTGCCCGCTGCTGCCATGGTGCCTCTGCTTGCGCTTGGTATCCCTGGTGAGGCGTTAACGGCCATGATGCTATCGGTGTTCTATGTGCACAACGTGGTACCTGGTCCGCAACTGTTCGCCAATCAAATGGATTTCGTAGTGGCGCTCTACATCGCGCTTTTGATCCTGAATGTATTGGTCTTGGTCTTTCTGATTTTTGCGACGAACAGCATCATAAACGTGGTGAAAATTCCCAACCGCTTTTTGGGCGCAATCATCCTGACGCTTAGCTTTGTTGGGGTGTATTCGCTTCGCAATTCAATGACGGATTGCATCATCGCGGCACTTTTTGGGGTGATTGGTTTTGCCTTAAAACGCCTTAGCCTGCCTGTCGTCCCCATTATCCTTGGAATGGTGTTGGGTGGTATTATGGAAGTAAAGCTGCGTGCGGGAATGGCGCGTGTGAAAGAACCCCTTGATTTCATCGATCGTCCAATCGCATTTATCCTGTTTCTGATGATTGTTGGGGTTCTGATCCTGCATGTCCGACGTGTTTTGGCAGAGCGTCGGGAAATAAAGGCTGAAAAATTCGCAAACAAACACGCATCAACGAATTTTGGTTTCTACTTAAAAAACCGCCAAACCCGCATCATGAACACACGATCAAAATCTGTTCGACGCTCTCATCTAAGGTATTCACGCCGTGACAAATAATCTGATCGATAAACGCAGACGCCTGTTGGGGCCGAATATGTCCCTATTTTATGATGATCCAGTCCATTTGGTGCGCGGCCAAGGTGTTTGGGTATTTGATGCAGATGGGCGCAAATACCTTGATTGCTATAACAACGTCCCCCACGTTGGGCATTGTCATCCACATGTGGTTGAGGCGATTGCCAAACAGGCCGCCACGCTTAACACCCACACGCGTTATCTACACGATGGCATCCTGTCATATGCGGAACGTTTAACCGCAAAGTTTGATGACCCACTGTCCAGTATGATTATGGTTTGCACGGGATCAGAGGCCAATGATATCGCCTTGCGCATGGCCGAGGCGGTTACGGGCAAACGCGGAATTATTGTGACGGATCACACCTATCACGGTAACACAACTGCGGTTGCGGCCCTTTCATCGACCAATCGGGCCAGCACGTCGCAAACGGACCATATTCGCTTTGTTCCTGCCCCTGACAGTTATCGCCCACCACATGATATGACGCCTGAACAACATGCCGCGGATTTTGCACGTCATGTGGAAAATGCTATTGATGATCTGGAACGCTCTGGGATCGGGTTTGCAGGGCTGCTGATCTGTCCATTCTTTGCAAATGAGGGGTTTCCAGATTTACCTGAAAATTGGTTGGCCCCAACCGTTAAGGCGGTAAAAAATGCAGGTGGCCTATTGATAGCGGATGAGGTTCAACCAGGGTTCGGGCGGATTGGTTCGCATATGTGGGGTCATCAATATCAGGGATTTACCCCCGACGTCGTTACATTGGGAAAACCCATGGGTAACGGCCATCCTGTTGCGGCAGTTATCACAACGGATGATATCATTTCGGCGTTTCGCACATCCTTCCGATACTTCAATACATTTGGTGGCAACCCTGTATCCGTGGCCGCAGCGAACGCAGTATTGGATGTTATTGAAACTGAAAACCTGATGGATAATGCAGACCGAGTTGGCGCCTATGCCAAGGCAGAGCTTTCGCGGTTATCCGAAACCCATCCAATCATCGGCAATGTGCGCGGCAAAGGTTTGTTTTTTGGAACCGAATTGGTGCTGGATAAATCCAACAAGACACCCGCGACAGACATCGCAAATCAGGTTGCAAATCTAATGCGCCAAAATGGGATTTTGATGAATAAATTGGGCATCCATTACAACACCACAAAAATGCGCCCGCCCATGCCCTTTTCCATGGAAAACGCTGATCTCATGATCGAAGTTTTTGATCATGTCCTCACCCAAGTTGAAAGCACATTGTAATGGACAACCTTGGTCCAGAACTGACGCAATACTGGGACTTTGATCCGGACAGTTTCCAATTACTGGCTGCACGTGAAAACACAATTTATTGCGCAGAAACCGCGCAGGGCAAAATCGTTATTCGCAAACATCGAGCTGGGTATCAGGATGCGGCG
>CAJXSD010000053.1 GCA_913060475.1 uncultured Paracoccaceae bacterium
TGGGCCTTGAACGTCGGCAAATTATTGCGGACCCGGGGATTGGGTTTGGCAAAACACTGTCACACAATTTAGAACTGCTAAAACACATTGGTGTGTTTCACAGTTTGGGGGTTCCGATTTTGTTGGGTGTATCGCGCAAGGGCATGATTAAAACCATATCGGGTGCACAGCAGGCAGCAGATCGTGCACCGGGGTCCATCGCCGTTGCCTTGGCCGCACGCGCCCAAGGTGTTCAGATTTTCCGCGTCCACGACGTGGCTGAAACGAAACAGGCATTTGATTTATTTGAAGCAGTAGAGCAGGGGCATTTTGATGGGACGTAAATATTTTGGAACCGACGGTGTCAGGGGACGTGCCAATCAACATCCAATGACGGCTGAGATGGCATTGAAAATTGGCGCTGCTGCGGGGCATTATTTTCGGCGCTTTTCGGATCGCACGCACCGTGTGGTGATCGGTAAAGATACCCGTCGTTCGGGCTATATGTTTGAAAATGCGCTGACGGCTGGTTTGACCTCGACAGGGATGGAGGTATTGTTGCTGGGGCCTGTGCCAACACCTGCGGTTGGTTTGTTAACCCCCTCCATGCGTGCGGATTTTGGCATCATGATTTCGGCAAGCCACAATGCCTACCATGACAATGGGATCAAGTTTTTTGGTCCCGACGGATTTAAATTATCCGATGAGGCCGAAGAAGAAATCGAACGCCTGATCGACGAAGGTGTTGCGCTAAATGATGCGGACAGTATTGGGCGGGCACAGCGGATTGACGATGGCATGTATCGCTATGTGGAGCGGGCAAAATCCTCTTTCCCGTCGGGGATGCGACTTAATGGTATGAAAGTGGTTGTGGATTGCGCCAATGGCGCGGCCTATCGCGCGGCGCCCGAGGTGTTGTGGGAATTGGGGGCGGATGTCATTCCCGTTGGTGTGTCCCCGAATGGGCGCAATATCAATGACAACTGTGGATCAACACATCCCCAAACCGCGGCAGAAACCGTTGTCGCGCATGGGGCGGATTTGGCGATTTGTTTGGATGGGGACGCGGATCGGATCATTTTGGTTGATGAAAAGGGTCAGGTTGCCGATGGCGATCAACTGATGGGATTGATGGCCGCAGGTTGGGCCGCCGAAGGGCGTCTGGCGGGCAATGCCCTGGTGGCCACAGTTATGTCAAACCTTGGGCTGGAGCGGTTTCTGAACAGTCTTGGCATTACGCTGGAGCGCACGGCGGTGGGTGATCGGTATGTGGTTGAACGGATGCGTCAGGGTGGTTTTAACCTCGGCGGGGAACAATCGGGTCACATTGTGATGACGGATTATTCTACAACGGGTGATGGTCTGATGGCGGGGCTACAGTTCTTGGCCGAAATGGTGCGTTCAGGGAAAAAGGCAAGTGAGCTTGCAAACACCTTTACCCCCGTTCCACAGTTGTTGAAAAACGTGCGCTATCAGGCAGGTCAAACCCCGCTTGAGATACCCGCAGTACAGGCCTCAATCGCCAGTGCCGAGGCGCAACTGGATGGAAAAGGGCGCCTTTTGATCCGTAAATCAGGGACCGAACCCCTGATCCGTGTGATGGCAGAATGTGAAGACCCCGCATTGTTGGAAGAAACGGTGGATACAGTTGTTGCATCTGTCGAAGAGGCGACGCGCTAAATCGCTGCACGATTGCCCTGGGGTATGTATGTTTATTCGTGGCGAAATAGGCGTTTCAACGCGCCATATTGGCTCAGGCACAGGCCAATCAGGATCAGTGTCATCGCCAGGAATAGATTTTGGCGCGGTGCTTCGCCCAAAATCACGATCCCCAAAATAACAGACCACAGCGGCACCTGATAATTTGTTAGGCTCATGAATACGGGCCCTGCCGAGCGGATCGTTAAGATGCGCAACAAATTTGCACCCGCTGTTGGGACCAAGCCCAAGTACAAAATAATCCAAAGTGTATCTGTCGAAATCGCAGGCGGCGGCCCCTCGATCCACAGAGCAAAGCACAGCGACGTGATCGCCCCAATGATAAGGGGGATCGCCGCAAGGCCCAGTGGGTCAATCGGTGGGAGGCGACGAATAATAACCGATGAAACGGCATAACAGGATGCTGCCAACACGCAAAACACCCGCCCCCAGAGTTCCATGTCACTGCCACTGGGGGCAAGCGCCTCTGGCCCGATCAACAGCGCGACACCGGCAAAGCCGATCAAAAATCCAATCGTGCGGCGCAGTGTCATTTGTTCGCCAGGTACAAAGAAATGCGAAAGAGGCAGAACAAGCAGCGCGATTGACGCCATTGAAACACCCGCAAAACCCGACGTTACATGTGTTTGTCCCCAGCTAAGCAATGAAAAGGGGAGGGCCGAGCTAAGCACACCAATGACAACGATGCTGGGCCATGCGGTTTTGTCCGTCAGAAAAAAACGCCTGCCTGATATCATCCAAACCAAGACTGTCAGGATTGTTCCAAAGGTGACCCGAGATGCCGCAAGCCAAAAAGGCGAAATGCCTGTCAGCGCGACTTCAACCACCATAAAGCTTGAGCCCCAAATAAGCCCAAGTGCCGCAACCATTAACCAATTTCGCCAGGTGATGTCAGGTTGCATATATCAGTGCTCTT
>CAJXSD010000054.1 GCA_913060475.1 uncultured Paracoccaceae bacterium
ACACATGCCATTGTGTTTTTATACGAAAACCCCCGCGATCTAATGCCGAATGAAGTGGGGTGTGATTGGCTTGAGGATGCGCATGCACACCGCGCCTGTTTGCGGGCAAATGAAACTGCTGCGGTGATTGCCAATTACATTCGCCTGCTTGGTTATGATGCTAAATCCCATTCTGGGGCGGCCAGTGATGTGGATTTGAACAAACTTGCGCTGACCTCTGGTCTGGTTTGGGCGGATCAGGGGGAGTTAATTGCGCCCTATATCGGAAAGAATTTTGGATTAGGGGTCATTACAACCACGCTTGATCTGGCCACCGATCGCCCATTGGCGCCGCGCGCAGAACAACCCTGGTTCAAAACCCAAGGTCCCGCATGGTGGTTGGGCAAAGGGTTTTCCAAAAATGCGTTTAATCGTGATCCGTTTTCCAAGCGTAAATTTGTTGATGGGCCGCATCCCTTTGAAAACCTGAAACGCGTCGAAACACCGACAACCTATATTGATGAGGCACGTGTGGCACGCGTTCCAAAACGCACGGATATGTTTGCACGTGCGCAGTTTGGGGACATGGGCAAAAACCTGCAAGAGGGGGCCAAGGGTGGCTATTACGCGCGCAAGGCCGCGCCATCCTGTGCGCAGCGGCGTGCATTAGGCGCCTTTGTCCTGTTGCAGGATGGAGAGGCGAATGAAAACGGCGCGCGCCCCGATGATTTGGCGCAGAATGCGGCCAATATTAAGGCGGCCAGTTATTTTTTGGGGGTGGATGCCGTCGGGCTATCACGCTGTCCCGATTGGACGTGGTACAGTCATGATGCAACGGGCGCTGTTTTGGATCCCCCACACAATAACGCGGTGTCAATGATCATCGATCAGGGGTACGAAACGATGGAGGGTGCATCGGGTGATGATTGGATATCTGTCGCCCAATCCATGCGTGCCTATTTGCGCTTTTCCCTCTTGGGGGGCGTGATTGCCCAACAAATCCGCAACTTGGGGTACAAGGCGAAATCACACACCGTATTGGATGGTGAAGTGTTGCAGCCCCCATTGCTTTTGCTGTCGGGGTTGGGTGAGGTCAGCCGCATTGGCGAAGTTATTTTAAACCCCTACCTTGGCCCGCGCCTGAAATCCGGTGTTGTGACAACGGATATGCCGTTTGAACATGACAAACCGATTGATTTTGGCCTGCAGAATTTCTGCGAAAACTGCAATAAATGTGCCCGTGAATGCCCATCGGGCGCGATTACTGCGGGGCCCAAGTTGATGTTTAATGGCTATGAGATTTGGAAATCAGATAGCCAAAAATGCGCCAGTTACCGCATTTCAACCGAAGGCGGCGCCATGTGCGGGCGCTGTATGAAAACCTGTCCTTGGAACCTAGAAGGCCTGTTTGCCGAGGCCCCGTTTCGATGGGCGGCCAGCAATCTTCCATCGCTTGCCAAACCTTTGGCAAAATTGGATGACATGGTTGGAAATGGTGAATTAAACCCCATCAAAAAATGGTGGTGGGACATCGAACTTTACGAAGACGGCGGATATAAACCTGCGCGAAAACCCGTGAATGCACGTGGTTTGCAAAAGGACCTTGATCTGAAATACGAAGATCAAACAATGGCCGTTTATCCCGCAAACCTTGCGCCCCATCCCTATCCCTATCCGTTCCACATGGATCGCGAAGCTGGGATTGAGGCCTATCAGGCCATGATTACGGCAGAGGAATACAAACTAAAACTCGAGCGTGGTGAAACCGATCATTTGCACGTCTATTCCAGCGATGGGGACGCGCCTGTTGTGCGTGTTCAGGTCAGCAAGGTCGAAAAAATGACCCCAGATGTCACAAAATATGAATTCCAAACGCTGGATGGATCCCCATTGCCAGAATGGAGCGCGGGAGCGCATTTGGATATCGTCGTGGCACCTGAATTTTTGCGTCAATATTCCATGTCAGGCGACCCAGCCGATCGCAGTAAATATCAAATTGGTGTTCTGCGCGAGGATGCGGGACGCGGTGGATCAAAAATGATGCATCGTATTTTTGTCGAAGGGCGCAAGGTCTTTATTTCCAAGCCCATCAATCATTTTGATTTGGTTGAGGATGCGACCAAAACCTTTCTGATGGGTGGGGGGATTGGCATTACGCCGATGATCGCCTTTGCACATCGTTTGCACGCCTTGGGGCGTGATTTTGAAATGCATTATTCGGCCAGTCGGAAAGAGGGGGCGGGGTATTTAAATGACCTGGCCACTGTTCCGTGGGCCGATAAGGTGCAGTATCATTTCAGTGATCAGGGCACGCGCGCGGATTTGGCCAATATCCTGTCGGGATATCAAAACGGTTGGCATGTTTATACCTGCGGCCCTGAACGTTACATGGATAGCGTCATTGCCGCAGCGGAGGCGGGTGGTTTTCCAGATGAGGCACGGCACCTTGAATATTTCTCGGTTCCTGAACAGCCCGATTATGTGAACCACGATTTCAAAATCAGGCTTACAAAATCTGGCCGCGAATTTGACGTTCCCGCAGACAAAAGTGCGGCAGATGTTTTGGTTGATGCAGGCTATGCCATTGATTTGAAATGTTCCGATGGCATTTGCGGCGT
>CAJXSD010000055.1 GCA_913060475.1 uncultured Paracoccaceae bacterium
CGGATGGGAATGTACGCACAGCTGAATTGGTCAAAATCCAATCTGCGGTCAACAATTTACCGATTTTTGGCACCTACGACATCGGGCGTTTGAACTTAGTATCCCAAATTGTTTTCGACCTGTTCGAAAACGAAGATGGGCTGGACGCCTTGTTCGGGTTGGTGCGCGATATCCTATCCGAACGCCTGCATGAAACGGCCTACGCGCTATGTTGTGATGTTGCGGCGGCTGATGGCATGATCTTTGAAACAGAACTGCGCCTGCTTGAAGAAATGCGGTACGAACTGAACATTGATCGTCTGCATGCGGCGGCGATTGAACGCGGTGCGCGAGCGCGGCACATGACGATTTAATACTCCATCCGCGCCCAGCGATACAGCAGGCCATGATGTAATCGGCGGGCGCGTTTGGCCCAATCGGACGCGCCACGCGGGCGATCAATCTTGGAGTGATCCACTTCGGCGCGTCTATCAAAATCCTGAACAAATATAGCAAAGGCGATTTTGCGCCCTTCGCTTGTCTGATACCCGCCTAGTGCGCTTACGAAATTCAATGTTCCTGTTTTTGCGGCGATCTGCGCACGTCCTGTTTTGTCCAAATTTCCATTAAATTGTCGTGATTTGATGGGTTTCAGCAGTGGTGCAAATCCTGGAAATGTTTGCTCTGCCCTCGCCATAGCGCGTGCAAAATACACCGGTGGAATACGTGTGCCTTCACTTAGGCCAGAGTGATCTTTAAACGTGGCATTTGCCAATCCCAATCGAGTCTGTGCCCACATGTTCATCTTTGCAGCCGACGCCGACAATGAACCACGTTCACCAGAAGCCATAAGCCCCAAAACCTCGGCCGATAGATTGGTTGAAAATCGCAGCATTGATTTTACGATGACTGACAATGGATCGCTGTGTTGCACCCCAATTACAGGGCCCTCGGCGCGGGTGCGGGCCCGAACGGGTGCGGGCAGTTGAATCCCTTTCATCCGCGCCAATTCACGAAATACCTCAGCCGTGTAAAGCGCGGGTTTGCGGGTGGGTAACCACCTGGCGCCCTCTTTTCCCAATGCGCCGCGCAGTACGCTCCATTCTTCTTGGTTGCCACTGCGGGAATAGTTGAAAACTTGGTCCTGCTGATCCTGAATAGCTAGGGTCGCACGTGTAGATTTTGGGTTGATGTGACGTCCCCGCGCATCCAGCGTTATGGCATAATTTGCCCCCTGTTTTTTCCATTCGAAATAGAAACGGTTGAAATTCAGGTTCAAACCTGAAATCGCGGGGTTATATCCCACATGCACAGGTTGCGCCGCGACGATATGATTGAATGTGGGCAATGCCGTTCCATCAAACAGGAACCGACCCGTGATTTGGGCGATGCCATTTTCGGTCAGCTGCGTGGCCAGATTTGCCAAATCATCCGTATCCAAATGCGGATCACCGCCCCCCACTAGGATCAGATCCCCATGCAAAACGCCGTTCTGAATGGTCCCATTGGCCCGCAACGTTGTTTCAAACCGAAAGTCTGGGCCCAAGGTATCTAATGCATAAAGCGCAGTAATCGCCTTGGTCACACTGGCGGGCACGAACCCCTTGTTCCCATTATGCTGTTCTAGCACCTGACCCGTTTCGATGTCGATGGCCGCAAAGCCTGCTTCACCCGTCAGAGATAGATTTTTGATCAGCTCTTCATATCCAGGTGGGGGCACGGACCCAGGGCGCAAAACAGGGCGCGGGGACGTATCGGCCGCTTGCAGCACACTGCCCAAGACCAAGAAAACCCCAACTGTCCACGAAATGAACCGCACCAAAGAAACCCACCCTCAAAAATTCATGCAGAGCCTGCGAAAAAGAGGATGAAAGATCAAGCCCCTGATCGAAGCGCGGTAGAAGAAATGGGCATAAGCGGCATATTCAAATAACACCACGCTGGGCCTGAGAGATGTCCCAAAGATCGCGATTGTTTGGCAGGCACACGCGCACCCCGATACATCCGCGCTGCACGGGACGATAGGGGCGATAGCCGCGCATCAGGGCGGGCGATGATCCCAATCGGGGTTGTTTCCATAATCTGACGCCAATCTTTCCACTGATCAAATTGCGCCAAATTATCCGCCCCCATCAGCCACACAAACCGTGTGTGCGCAAACCGATCCTGGAGGGCGGCGATGGTTTCGGCCGTGTAGGTGGTACCCAACTGCGCCTCGATATCGCTCACGCGCACCCGGGGATGCTGCATCATGGCACGCGCCTGCGCCATGCGCTCTGCCATGGGTGCGGGACCATTCGGTTTCAACGGATTACCGGGTGTCACCAACCACCACACTTGATCTAAACCAAATCTGCGCAAGGCATGTTTGGTCAACGCAACATGGCCTGCATGTGCGGGATCAAAGGACCCCCCAAACAATCCAATCACCTGATCACGCATCAAACCGCTCACGTCTATATCCTACGCTTTTCCATCGCTCTCAGCGACATATCGCATCCCGATCCTTGCAAACAACCCCATAGAT
>CAJXSD010000056.1 GCA_913060475.1 uncultured Paracoccaceae bacterium
CCACACCCAGTGGAATACGGTATGTACTACAGCTGCTAATTCGCAGTCTGATCGAAATACAAAACGCCCCGTTTCGTGGGGCGTTTTTTTTGTGGAAACGACGTGGTGTATGTCAGTAACCAAATCACACCGGCCCTTTGGCAAAGGGTCCACCCCCTACCCCAGCAACAAACAGTGTTCCGCGCGATAGTCTTCAAAGGCACGTGTAAAACGATCTGCTTTGGCAATCACGTCCTGTCCAAAATGCATATAGAAAAAACTGACGGATGTTTCATACGAATGTGTTGTGCCGTCATTGCGTGGGGATGGGACGGATCCTGCCTCTTTTCCGCGTAGGTTTGATTTTTCAAAGCGCGCTTCAAAAGGCCTGCGCATTTGGAAATAGACAATCGCCGTATCCTGTGACCCCGTTGGCCCGGGCATCGCCACAAATTGCGCACCACGGTTATAGGGCAATTCGGCCCCTGTCATATCAAATTGAAACGACGACCACAGGGTGAATTCCCCTGATTTTTGCCGCACCCAGCGATAGGTCGTCATGATGCAACCCTCCACATCCACCGCATGCCGTTCCTGCGCCGTTTCATTGTGGCCTGCTTCAATCAATATCTGCTTTAATGTGTCTGACGCAGCGGGTGTCATCCAACACACCAACGCAACTGCCCCGCATAAAATGCGCTTCATCCTTTAATCCCATCTCTCCGATCACCAAAAGATAGCGTAGCGCACAGGGATTTCACGGTGCAATAGTGTAAATGCAGATGGACATGCACCGCAAAGTTGCACCAAGCGGGCGTTCGCCTCTCACTTAGGCCTCAGTATCCACCACAAATGTATGAATGCCGAATACAACCGCGCGGGTTTTGGGCAGGCGGATCAAGGTTTGACGTTCGCTGCGCAGGTAGCGTGCGGTGTGGCGTTCCTCGCCCGGGCGGCGAGCGTACATGCTGCGCGGTTGAAACAGGGCGGGATCTGCATAGTGCAATGCATTAAACCGCCACAGTGGGCGATCCACCTGAATGCCATCAAACAGGCGCTGAACGCGTTTTGCGATTTGATCGTCATAGGGATCAACAGGGTCATGAATGCCAACCAAACCCCGCATAAATTTTTCCGCCAACAGCCAACTGGCCGGAAAACACAACACAGCCGCCGTTAGAACATGTTCCGCCCCCCGCTGTTCCATGATGGCAAAATCATTTTGCGCGATCTGCCCCATGCATCCCATCGGGTCATCATAATCCAAAGGAACGCGCCGCCCATCAGGGGTTTGCACCACGCCATCCACATGCTGCATCGCCCCTGTGCGCGTAAAATAATCCACCACCTGCCCCAATAGCTCCCGTGCGGCAGGCAGGGCCGCAGGGTCAATTCCAATCACCTGATCCCGTTTGGTTGTGATCAATTCCTGACGCAGCGCCATCTGCGCGGCGTAAGCATCATCAATCATCAACCATTGATCCGGGTCCAATGGTGATATCCCAGGAAGTGGTTTTTCGGATGAGGCGTCAAAAGGGATGGATTTTTGTAATATCATGATCACATGCTTTGAATTTATCAGGTCACTTCTGAGCATGACCCGACCAAACGCGTTCTGCAACTGATCAAGTGCAGCGCATGAAAATTAAGTCATATTCGCGACAAAAATTTCGTCGGTTTTTGACGGTTCTGCACACTTTGTTGGCTTCACCATAACAAAAGACCTATTCGGAGTTTTGAAATGAACGATCACTTCCGCGACTACCGTAAAATTGACCCAACCCGTGGTGCCACGCTGGATGATGGGTCCCCCAATGATAACAACCGCGTTGAAATTGGCCCAACCCAACTGGCCTTTCGCGAGTGGGAGGATGCGGGGTTACAGCCGCCCAATCTGGAACGGATGCGCGCATATCGTTGGAAACGCCTGACACAGCATATCGTTGATCGTGGATATGGTGGATTGTTGATGTTTGATCCGCTGAACATCCGCTATGCCACCGACAGCACGAATATGCAGTTGTGGAACACACATAACCCGTTTCGTGCGGTTCTACTGTGTGCGGATGGGTACATGGTGATTTGGGATTACAAAAACTCTCCCTTCCTGTCGGAATTCAATCCACTGGTGCGCGAACAACGCTCTGGCGCGGATTTGTTTTACTTTGATCGTGGCGACAAGGTGGATGTGGCCGCAGACGTATTTTCAAACGAAGTGCGCGTGTTGATGGAAGAACACGCAGGCGGCAACAAACGGCTTGCGGTTGATAAAATCATGCTGCACGGCCTGCGCGCGTTAGAGGCGCAGGGGTTTGAAATTATGGAAGGTGAAGAAGTCACCGAAAAATCGCGGTCCATCAAAGGCCCAGATGAAATTTTGGCGATGCGCTGTGCTTCGGTTGCATGTGAAAACGCTGTGGCAGAGATGGAGCGGATCACGCGCCGTGATGTTCCATTAGGTAATATGAGTGAGGACGCCATTTGGGCGGTGCTGCACGCCGAAAACATCAAACGCG
>CAJXSD010000057.1 GCA_913060475.1 uncultured Paracoccaceae bacterium
ATGAGGCCGTTGAAATTGGCGCGGCCATGCAGGGCAGTGGCATTGATTTGATCGATACGCCCGTATCAGGCTGGTTTCCAGGGGCGCAGGGCGGCACCCTGACGATGATGGCAGCTGCCAATGATGATGTCATGGCGCGCGTCCATCCTGTGTGAGAGGCGGTCTCGGATTCCATCCACCACGTGGGAACCAAGGCAGGGGATGAGTAACGAAAATCGTCCGGGTGATGCGTTGCATCAAAAACATATGAATGCGCTAAATCATGTGGTTGATATGGCCCATGTGGTGGGGTCGCCATTGGTGCGGATGATGACCCAGAAAAAGGAACAAATCCTGCGGGGCCATAATGGGGCGGAGCAATGGAATGTTGCCAAGGGTGCGTGGGATACAATGCCCCCCATGATCGCCCCCGCCATGGATGTCGCGCGTGAGGCGGGCGTGACCTTGGTCGTGGAAAGGGGCAATGGGACCATGGTGAATTCTAATTACAACGCCCGTAAACTGATTGATGAGCTGGACGCCAAAGATACGTTAAAGGTGTTGTGGGACCCCGCCAACAATTGTTGGTGTCATGACTTGGCTTACCCTGACGGCTATGCCATGGTGCGTGACGGATATCTTGGGCATATTCAGATCAAGGACGTATTGGTGGGCTCACCCCGCGCCACATTAACGGTCAAGAAGATGGGAGAGGGTCAATTGGCACCACTACTTGCGCCCCTTGCCAAAGCGCTGCGGCGGGATAGCTATGACGGAGTGATTTCCTTTGAAAGTGTGTATCACTCTGGAAACGGTAATTTTTAGGATGGATTTCGACAATCCATCGGTCTGTTCAAAGATTTGTTTGGAGATAACCTAGAATGAGCGACAAAGATGTGATTGGATTTATTGGTGTTGGGTATATGGGGCATGGGATGGCCCACAACATCATGAAGGGCGGCTACCCGCTTGTTATCAAGGGAAATAAAAACCGTGTTCCCGTTGATGATCTGGTGAATTCAGGGGCGCGCGAGGCGCAGGATTTGGCAGATTTGGTTGCGCAATGTGACGTCATTCACATGTGCCTGTCCAATTCCCCCCAAGTGGAAAACATCATTTTCGGCGCAGGCGGTATTTTGGAAAACGCAAAAGAGGGATTGATCGTGATTGATTGCACCACGGCTGATCCAACATCAACCACGCGCATTGCCGATGCCATGGCTGAAAAGGGGATGCATTTCGTCGATGCCCCCTTGGGGCGCACCCCGAAAGAGGCCGCAGAAGGCACCTTGGACGCGATGATCGGGGCCAGTGATGATTTGTTTGAACGGATCAAGCCGATTGTTGAATGCTGGTCTGGCAATATCATTCATGTGGGTCCTGTTGGCGCGGGGCATAAGATGAAATTGATCATGAATTTCATCGCGATGAGCTATGCATCCCTATATTCCGAGGCGACAGTTTTGGCCGCGAAATCAGGGCTTTCGCCGCAAAAGGTGAATGAGGTGATTGGATCAAGCCGTTTGTCAAACGGGTTCTTTGAAACATTCATGAAGTATCTGGTGGGCGGTGATCCAAATGCGCATAAGTTTTCGTTGGAAAACGGAGCCAAAGATATCGGGTACGTCGCCAATATGGCCCATGATGCGCAGATGATGAACCCAATGGGGGCAGCGGCGAAAAACTATTTCACCCATGCGATTGCCACGGGAAATGGGGGCAATTATGTGCCCACATTGGTGGATATGATCGGTGCGATGAATGGCATCAATATTCAGGACGAAGTGGAAAAGGGGCGCTGATGCCCCTTTATCCCGCGCGCCCTTGGGCAAATGCAGCGGCCAAAAAGACCACCATCAACATTGAAAGCGCCATTAAAATGTTGATGGTGCGTTGCGTGCGCTGACTTAGATTTAATTCATGCAGCAGGGTGCCCGCATATAGCCACCCAAGATGCAATGGTATCCAAATCGCATTTGTGATCAATATCTTAAGAATGATTTCTAATGTCAAATTATCGGGCATAAACCCAAACCCAGTTATTAGGGACGTGTTCACAACATAGGCTTTGGGATTGATCGCCTGTAACAAAACACCCCCCATGATGCCGGGGGGTGATTTCGCCTCGATAAAGGTGATTTTGGCACCGGCAAATGCGATCCGCGCTGCCAAGTAGATCAGATATCCCATTGATAAGGTTAAAAGACCGATCCGCAGGGTTGGCATGGATAAGATGACCGCGGCAAATCCTGTGATCACTGCCAACATGACCATGTTCGTTCCTAAAAACAGCCCCAGAACATATCGCAACGACGGTTTGAACCCATAGGCCGCCCCAAACCCAGCCGTTGTCAAAACAC
>CAJXSD010000058.1 GCA_913060475.1 uncultured Paracoccaceae bacterium
ATCCGCGTGTCCGGGGTTCAAGTCCCTGTACCGCCACCAAAAATCCCCTAAAACATGTCGTCCGTTGTTGTAGTCCAGCGTGAATGACTGGCGCCGTTTGTCCCGATTTTGAAACCGCTGTAGGCAGAATCAGCGGGTCGAATGCGGCGTTGATTACCCCAAACGGATGGGGGATTAAGGGCGTTTTTTCTGCGCATAAAAATTTAGTGGATCGTGATTGGTGTGTCCGCTCAACAGGGAACAGTCATCGCTGGCCCACGTCAAAGCCCAAGCGGGCGTGGAAACGGGCCAGTTCGCCCTTGGTGGGTGCGATGCCGCAAAAGGTTTTCACATAGCCGGGCGTGCGTGACATCCGTGTGGCCAAACTTTCGCGGACCTGCATCGAGATATAGCCAATCTGTGTTAAATACACCGTGCGGGCGCGCACCTCTGCCTCTTCGGTGTTAAACCCGAACCGGATGAACATATCCCGAATTGCGTCTATGCGTGCATCGTCCGCGGCATGGACATGTGCTGCGGTTTCGTCTGATTTATGCGCCCAGCCCCGGATCGCAAAGTCCAGTTGTGGTTCAAACAGGGTTTCGTCGTGAAAGACGGTGATCAGGTTCAAGATCGCCTCGGAAATTGTTTCGGCATAGGCCCCACAGGCCTGGGCAAAGGCACCGGTATTTTTGGTATCCCACTCCTGCAACAGCGCATCTAGCAGTGCCTTGCGATCCTTAAAGAACCAATAAAAGCTGGTCCGCGAAATTTGCAGTTCATTGGCCAAAGGTTGGATTTTGACCGCATCAATCCCGGATTGGATCAAGGCCTGCCGCGCTGCGGAAATCCAGATGTCGCGCGACCCGCGCCAGCCGGTTGTTTTTTCGTCGAATATTTTCGGGTTTGCCTGTGCTTTCATGGCGCCAGACTAACCGTCAGGGTCCATGCCCACAAGGAAAATCGTCACATCTGTCGTGAAATTCGACGTATATGAACTTTTTATTGACATATATGAACATTTTGAAAATAGTACAGGCATTCTTCTCAAAGGTAATGCCCATGTCGAACGATCCCCTTCTTCAGCCGTATCAACTGAAACATTTGACGCTGCGCAATCGTATCATGACGACCAGCCATGAACCCGCCTATCCCCAGGATGGGATGCCCAAGGAACGGTATGCGGCCTATCATGCAGAACGGGCCAAGGCCGGCGTGGCCTTGGCGATGACGGCGGGGTCTGCGGCGGTGTCCAAGGACAGCCCGCCCGTGTTCAACAACATTCTTGCTTATAAGGATGAGGTGGTGCCATGGATCAAAAACCTGACCGATGCCTGCCACGAACATGGGTGTGCGGTGATGATCCAACTGACCCACCTAGGCCGCCGCACGACCTGGAACAAAGGGGCCTGGCTGCCGTCGGTTTCGTCCTCGAAACATCGCGAACCTGCGCATAGGGCATTTCCCAAGCGTGCCGAAGATTGGGATATCGAACGTATTATCACCGATTTTGCAGATGCCACCGAACGGATGAAGGCAGGCGGCATGGACGGGATCGAATTGCAGGTTTATGGTCACTTGCTGGATCAGTTTTGGTCGCCCTTGACCAATGATCTGGATGGCCCCTATGGCGGTCAAACGTTGGACACGCGGATGCGGTTATTGATGGATGTTCTGGGCGGTATCCGCAAACGCGTGGGCAATGATTTTATCGTTGGCCTGCGCTATACCGCGGATGAAGCGGCGGCCGGTGGCATCACCGAAGCGGATGGGATTGAAATTTCAAAACGCCTTGCCGCCTCGGGCATGGTTGATTTTCTCAATGTGGTACGTGGGCGCATCCATACCGATCCCGCGATGACCGATATGATCCCCGTGCAGGGCATGAAAAATGCGCCCCATCTGGATTTTGCAGGTCGTGTGAAACAGGCCACCGGAATGCCCACATTCCATGCCGCCAAAATCCCGGATGTGGCCACGGCCCGACATGCGGTCGCCGCGGGACTGCTGGACATGGTGGGCATGACCCGCGCCCATATGGCCGACCCGCATGTGGTCCAAAAAATAATTCAGGGACGTGAAGAGGATATCCGGCCTTGTGTCGGTGCAACCTATTGCCTGGATCGCATTTATCAGGCGGGCGAAGCCCTGTGCATTCACAATGCCGCGACCGGTCGCGAACTGACCATGCCGCACACCATCGAACCCGCCCCCACCGCCAAAAAAATTGTGGTTGTCGGTGCAGGGCCCGCAGGGCTTGAGGCGGCGCGTGTCGCAGCCGAGCGGGGCCATGACGTTGTCGTATTCGAGGCACAGCCCGATCCAGGGGGGCAGGTGCGC
>CAJXSD010000059.1 GCA_913060475.1 uncultured Paracoccaceae bacterium
ATACTTGTTCAATATGCGAGGCGTAAAGATCAATTTCCCCCATTTGATCCCCCCATGGAAATGGTTCCATGCCCCAGGTACGCAAAACACCGTGACCCCATCCTTGCGGATTTCGCGACAAGGTGCCACCCAAGGCAACAGCGATGGCCTGATGACCAAAGCACGCCCCAAATATGGGAATCTTGTTCACATGGATTTCTTGGATCAAGGACAACAACCTATTGATCCAATCAGCACTATCCCCAACCGATGCGGGGCTACCCGTAATCATAAACCCATCAAATTCACTAATATCAGACGGGAAATTGCCATCCTTGACAGAAAAGACAACTGTTTCCCATTCTGGGCGCACGAGTTGGATAAAATCGGTGAACTTCTCACCATCTTTGGGGTGACGCTGCGCAAAATCGCTTTCGTCCGTATTCGTCATCAAAATGGCAATTTTCATCGACTTCCCTCTCTTTGCGGTATGCTTACAGTAGTGTGGGGTCAAACAACAACACAACAGGAATGCGTATGACAACTTGGACACCAACAGATGATGGATTTGCGGATCTGACGGATCACGACACGTTTACCAATGGCGTTCCACACAACACATTCCGCCGTTTGAGGGATACAGACCCAATTCATTGGACGGATTACGATGATGGAATTGGGTTTTGGTCCATCACGCGGCACCAAGACATCTGTGAAATGAACCGCAACACCGCTGTGTTTTCCTCGGCACGCGGGATCCGAATGGAGGATCAGACCTACGAAGAATATCTGGCGCGGCGCACATTTCAGGAAACAGACGCACCTGAACATATGAAAACACGGATGAAGGTCGCCAAGGCATTTTCAGGCCCTGTGATCGCAAAATTCGAAGAGGACATTCGCACCCTATGTGCAGAAATCTTGGACGATGTTTTACAATCAAACGAATTTGACGCGACCAAAACCATCGCACGCGAATTACCTATGCGTATGTTGGGGCGCATTTTGGGACTGCCAGAAGAAGACCTACCTTGGCTGGTGGAAAAGGGTGATGCGCTGATTGCAAATACTGATCCCGATTTCACAGATCACGTTTTGGATCAAATGGATACCGATGAATTTCGCATGATGCCCTTTAATTCACCTGCGGGTGCCGAACTGTTCCTATACGCAAAGGATTTGTTAAAGCGGAAAGAGGCATCTGGCGATGCCGACGGCATTTTGCACATGATCCGTCAGCCAGACAAAGATGGAAATGTCATTTCAGAGGAAGAGTTCAGAAATTTCTTTTGCCTTTTGGTTGCGGCGGGCAATGATACCACCCGTTATTCCATTGCCGCTGGTATGCAGGCGATGTGTCATCAACCCGAACTATTGGAACAAATGCAGACTGACACCAAGGTGTGGGAAACCGCAGCGGATGAAATCATCCGATGGGCCACACCTGCACTCTATTTCAGGCGTACACTGACCCAAGACTATGACGCACATGGCAAAACCATGAAGGCTGGTGACAAAGTTTTATTTTGGTTTGCATCCGCCAACCGTGATGAGCGCGCATTCGACGATCCGTTTCGTGTGAACTTGGCACGGATGCAAAATAAACATCTTTCTTTTGGACAACAGGGACCGCATGTTTGTTTGGGCATGTGGTTAGCACGGCTTGAGGTTAGAGTTTTGTTCCAAGAACTCTCAAAACGGATCACATCCATCGAAGCGTCAGGACCACATCAATTTTTGCGATCAAACTTTGTCGGTGGCATCAAATCGCTGCCTGTCCGCATCACAACAAAATAAGGGGAGAGATTATGAACACACGACTACGCGCAATGTTTTGCGACCACCTTTCCATCCTACGTGGAAAATATCTGCCGAATTCCAAAATTGGGACGGACAGTTCCCGTTTTTGCCGATCAACCTTTGGGGTGCATTATGACAAGGACCTATTGGACGCCCCAGGCGCAATGATGATGCAGGGTCTGCCCGATATGGAACTACGCTGGGAGGAGGCGGATATTCGTGAGGGGTGGGAGCGTTCAACCCAGGTGGTTTTGGGTGATCTTTATGACGACGCGGGTGCACCGTTGGGTTTGTGCCCCAGAGGCGCGTTAAAGCGTGCCATCACCGCTTGGGGCGCACACGGATTACGCCCAAAAGTCGGAATCGAGCTTGAGGCCTTTGCACTTCAGGCGGATGATACAGGGCGATTACGCCCCTATGACACGCCAGGTGCTGTTGTATATGGGACGGGCATGATGTCAGATCCCCTGCGGTTCAATGATGCGATTTGGGAACGCGCGGAAC
>CAJXSD010000060.1 GCA_913060475.1 uncultured Paracoccaceae bacterium
AAGTTTGGTGAAATTGACGTCAAACTTCCATATTTGCGGACAACAAAACACGCATAGTCTCATTCGGATGGGGCGCAGGGTTGCGCCTCATCCCTCCATAAGGACGGGTCGCAAAATATCGGCGACGGTGTTCCATGTTTTTTCTGACGATGCACTTAACAAATACCCATTTGTTAGCCATGCATTGTATTCTTGATCATCCAACATTTTTGAGACCCCACCAGCCAGCTGTGTTGTTAACACACCTGCCGCGTGATCCCATGGGTTTAAAATGGAGGATAGGCAAAAATCCACATGGCCCTGTGCCAAAATACGATATTCGTGGCATGAACAGCGCAACACAGATGTGCGCCGAAATTTCGGTAGATGGGGGGCTAGCGTGAATTGGGTTTCCTTAGGCAACAGGCCAAAGTGTATGTAGCCTGTCAAATCCTCGGCCGCGCGGGGCTGTGCGGTTCGCAACGAACGGCGCCTATCCTGTGCATCGCTGAAATCGCAGGTGCTTTGTCCCAAATCGGCCTCGATAAAATCATCCATGACGGGATCATAAAGCAGACCGTAAATTGGTCGCCCAAAATGCAACACCGAAAGAATGATACCAAACAGCGGAATGCCATTTGCAAAATTCCAGGTGCCATCAATGGGATCAATCACGAAACAGATTTCATGATCTGCCATCTGGGTACGCAAGGATGGATGTTTCGAAATAACCTCTTCGCCAACGACAACGGCATGAGGGAACAGGTTTTGCAACTCTGCGGTTATCATCGCTTCTGATGCAAGGTCCGCCTTCGTAACCAGATCATCATCGCGTGATTTGGTGCTGACGTCCTGTGCGGACAGGTTTTGAAATCGTGGCATGATTTCTGTTTTTGCAGTTCTGCGTAGCAGATCGCGGATTTGGCTTTGTTCCGCGCTGTTCAGAAATGGAGTTGATGACGTGACGGTCATATCTGCCCCTGATGCTGTTTGTTTGATGAAAGGTATACCGCAGATTTCATCGGAACACTATTCGCGCGCACGCAGGATTTGTGCCGCGGGTGCGTTTAACGCCCGCATCGCAAATGCAAGGTTGGCCAACACATTCGCCAAAACACCCCCAAACACGACCGCAAAGGCGTTTGGCCAGATGACGGAAAAATCTGTCTCCATCACAAAATATGTAACGGCCCATCCACCAAGCGCGCCCGCCCCAATCGCCACAATGCCCGCGGACGCACCCATCATCGCTGCGCGGAGTGCAAAACTGGTCAAAATGGAACGTCGCGTTGCGCCCAATGTTTTCAAAATTGCGGCTTCATAACGGCGCGCGTGTAGGGCAGAGGCGGCAGATCCGATCAAAACCAAAAATCCGGTCAGCAGTGTCGCCATGGCCCCATAGGCCGTTGCCGAGGCGATGGAATTTAGGACTGTGGACACACGATCAATGGCGTCCTTTACGCGGATCGCGGTGATGTTTGGAAAGGCCTCGGCCAAGGTGTGCAAAAGGGCGGCTTCATGCTCCGGGGTGGTATAGACCGTTGCAATAAAACTGTGCGGAGCGCCCGCAAGCGCAGAGGGGTTCATCGTCATGATAAATCCAATCCCAGCGGTTGAAAAATCAACGTTCCGGAAACTGGTGATGGTGCCCGTGATGTCACGGCCCAGAATATTCATGGTGATCTTATCGCCAAGTTTCAGACCCATTTCAGCCCCTTCTTCAGCGGCAAAGCTTATTTGGGGCGGGCCCGTGTAATCCTCAGGCCACCATTTACCTTGGGTTATTTCTGTATCCTCGCCAGGTGCTGCGGCATATGTCAGACCACGATCCCCTTGGATTACCCAATGGTCTCCTGCGACCTCGGCGGCGGGTTTGTCATTGATCGTCGAAACAATCCCACGCAGCATAGGTGCCTCTTCAAAATCGCTAACGTTTTCATCCGTTTTCAAGATCTCGCGGAATTCTGGCATTTGGGATTTCTGAATATCGACAAAGAAATATGACGGTGCAACGCCAGGGAGGTCCTGTTTAATAGCCTGTCTTAGGTTCCCATCAATTTGCCCAATTGAGGCCAAAACCGAAAGCCCCAGACCGATCGACAAGATGACGGCGGTCGCCCCTTCGGATGTGCCGCCAATTGCCGAAAGTGCCCAGCGTAACGTGGAACGCCCCTTGGACCAGCTTTGTAAACGATGGGCAAGTTTGCGAATAGCAATGGCCGCGATTGACAAAATTGCCAATGCCCCAATCACACCCACTGCGGTCCATAGGGTCA
>CAJXSD010000061.1 GCA_913060475.1 uncultured Paracoccaceae bacterium
CTGGCGATGGATGCCAAACCCGTTGATCCCGTGGATTTGGACCCTATGGCATTTCTGACGGCCACAGATGATGAGGACGACACCAAGGACAGCTAAATTAACCCTTTGTTTACCATAAAATGCCAGATAAGATCAGATCGAGTCATTCGCCGAGGTTTATATGTTGTCGAAATTTGTCCCTTTGGGCGGTGCACTGTTGTTGATCGCCTCTTGTTCGACGCCCCAATTTGAGGCGGAAAAAAACCTGTGCGCGGAAAAATGGTACAAAATTCTGCCCCCCAACATGGTCCAGCGCCAAGAAACCGAATACCGCAGCGAACGCCGCTTTACCGGCCGGCAGACCTGTGAAACCGGTGACAGCGGGCAGATTGTGTGCAAGGCCGATTATATCGACGTTGAAATCCCCTATTCCGTGTTGGTGGATGTCGATCTGAACAAACGCGAACGCGATGCACGGATCAAATCCTGCACCCAACAGGCCTGTTCGCTGAAATATGGCAACACCAGCTGCGACGTGCAGGCGACAAATTAGCCCCGTTTTCCCGTCAAAACAAAACATATCCATATTAGGTCTGGTATTTCGTGGCGTTTGCGGTTAGGCCGCGTGCAAACAAGCTAGAAATGGAAATACCCTATGGATCTTCGCAACATTGCGATTATTGCACACGTTGACCACGGCAAAACAACTTTGGTTGACGAACTTTTGAAACAATCCGGTGCGTTCCGCGCCAATCAGGCCGTCGCAGAACGCGCCATGGACAGCAACGATCTGGAACGCGAACGCGGGATCACCATTCTGGCCAAGGCCACATCCGTTGAATGGAAAGGTCACCGTATCAACATCGTTGACACACCCGGCCACGCCGATTTCGGTGGCGAAGTGGAACGTATTTTGTCCATGGTGGATGGTGTTGTTTTGCTGGTCGATGCCGCCGAAGGTCCGATGCCACAAACCAAATTTGTTACATCCAAGGCGCTGGCACTGGGCCTGCGCCCCATCGTTGTGTTGAACAAGGTCGACAAACCCGATGCCGAACCAGACCGCGCGTTGGACGAATGTTTTGATCTGTTCGCCGCACTTGAGGCCACCGACGATCAGCTGGATTTCCCGCATCTTTACGCATCAGGCCGCAATGGCTGGTGTGATACCGAATTGGACGGCCCGCGCAAAAATTTGGACGCGCTGTTCCAATTGGTGATCAACCATGTCCCTGCACCGCGTCAATTGGCCCGTCAGGACGAAGATTTCCGCATGCTGGCCACAACCTTGGGCAGCGATCCATTCGTGGGCCGTTTGCTAACCGGCCGTGTTGAAAGCGGCAAGCTAAAGGTGGGCCAAACATTGCAGGCCCTGTCGCGCGTTGGTCAGAAAATTGAACAGTTCCGCGTGACCCGTATTCAGGCGTTCCGTGGTTTGGGTCAACAAGACATTGACGAGGCAGTCGCAGGCGACATCGTATCCTTGGCCGGCATGACCAAGGCGACCGTGTCTGACACCCTGTGTGCCTTGGCTGTTGATGACCCGCTTGAGGCGCAGCCCATCGATCCGCCCACAATTTCGGTGACCTTTGGCATCAACGACAGCCCATTGGCCGGTCGCGAAGGCAAAAAAGTACAGTCCCGCGTTATTCGCGAACGCCTGATGAAAGAGGCCGAATCCAACGTTGCCATTAAAATCAAAGACACCCCCGGCGGCGAAGCCTTTGAGGTATCGGGCCGTGGCGAATTGCAAATGGGTGTTTTGATTGAAAACATGCGCCGCGAAGGGTTTGAGTTGTCAATTTCGCGCCCGCAGGTGTTGCTGCGCGAAGAGGATGGCCAGAAACTGGAACCCATCGAAGAGGTCACCATCGACGTCGACGACGAATATTCCGGTGCGGTCATCGAAAAAATCACCGGCGCCCGCAAAGGCGATCTGGCCGAAATGCGCCCCGGTGGTGCCGGCAAAACCCGCATCATCGCCCATGTGCCATCACGCGGATTGATCGGCTATCACGGTGAATTCCTGACCGATACCCGCGGAACAGGTGTGATGAACCGCGTGTTCCATTCTTGGGCCCCTTACAAAGGCGCGATCCCTGGCCGTCGTGCAGGTGTGTTGATTTCCATGGAAGACGGCGAGGCCGTGGCCTATGCGCTTTGGAACCTAGAGGAACGGGGCCGCATGTTCGTGGGTCCGCAGGCCAAAGTGTATCAGGGCATGATCATCGGCGAACACAGCCGTGACAATGACCT
>CAJXSD010000062.1 GCA_913060475.1 uncultured Paracoccaceae bacterium
CCCACCTTCTAACAACAGACTGAAGGCATAGATAATGCCATTCTCACCGTTCTTATAAGTATCACTTAAAGGCATAATGATGTTTGTTGTAGCAGTTCTACCTAAACCCGCATTTTAATAAAAACGTGAAATGCTTAAAACATCAGAAGAAACGGCATTGCCAAGTTGATTGAGGCCCTATGATCGGGTATGTGCTTGGCATGAGAAAACCGTCCGATATGCCGCGCCTGACGGGCTTTCGCTTTCCCCGCGAGATCATCGCATTTGCCGTCTGGGCCCACCATCACTTGGCCCTAAGTACAGCGGATGTTGAAGACCTTCTGGCAGAGCGCAGAGTGATCCTCAGTCGGGAAACGATCCGTCTTTGGGTCAACCGGTTTGGCGGCCATTTTGCAGGTTGTGTCACGCGTGACCGCCCTCGAGCGGCGGATAAATGGCACTTGGACGAAGGTGTCGTACCGATAGGAGACGTGAAATACTGGCTCTGGCGAGCCATAGATTCGAACGGAGACGTGTCTCGTCCAATCCCAACGAAACGCCAAACCGATTGCGCGCTTAGCCCAGATGCGGATCACCGCGCACACAAGGGCCTCAACAACAGGATTGAGGGCAGCCACAGGCCGACCCGAAGGGGAGAGAAAATCATGGGGCGGTTCAAATCCTCGCGAGAGGCACAGCGCTTCCTCATCGCTCATGACCAAATCAACACCATCTTCAAACCACGCCGTTACCGCCTATCCGCCCTTTCCTACCGTCATGCAAGGGCTGATGCTTTCAGCCTATGGAATGACTATATACGCGAAATGACTGCATAAGGATCCTCAATCAGCCCGACTTCGGCCAAATGAAAACAACTTGGCAATGCCGGCAAAACTCCCAAGACAGGGAACTGCCTTGTTAATGCTTGTTCGAGGCACCTAATTAACGTTGCAATCCAGAGTGTTGACCAATTTTTGGTTCCGATGTCTAATCAGGCAGGCGTAATTTACAGAATGGATTGTGAAAATGGCACGCAAGGTATTGGTTGTCATTCTTGACGGGGTGCCACTGCGCAACTGGACTAGATTATTTGGCAATTTAGAGGGATGGGTACAGTCAGGCGACGCCCGCCGCTGGGTGATGCGGTCGGTACTGCCCAGTACATCGGCCAGTTGCTATGCCTCAATCCACACAGGTGTCAGCCCCCAAGTCCATGGTGCCACGGGGAACAATACCGTTTTTAGGCTGAACCAGCCGGATGTGTTTTCACAACTGCGTGCTGCCAACTATGTCACGGGTGCCGTCACGCATAGTTTTTGGTCGGAATTTTTTAACCGCAGCCCGTTTGATCCGGTGCGTGATATTGAATACGACGAACCAGAAAGCGCCACCATTAACCACGGCCGGTTTCATACCATGTCAGGCTATGGCTTGATTAATCAAATGACACCCTCGGATGCGGATTTATTCGCGACCCTCACCATGCTGTGCCAACGATTTTCGTTGGACTATGGAATTTTGCATACCTGCACCTTGGACAGTATGGGGCATCGTTTTCATCATGATTGCCCAGAAATGGATAATGCCTGTTTTGTGATGGATGAAATGTTGGCCCCTTGGATCAGGCAATGGCGTGAAATGGGATATGACATCATCGTCACCGCCGATCACGGCCAAGACGGACGGGGCCATCATGGTGGGGATGATCCGTTACAGCGCGAATTTGCTTTGTATTACTTTGGCGATGCAACCTATTGTGGGCCGTTTGACACCTTGGATCAATTGTCCCTTGCACCGACGATATTATCGCTGATGCAGGCACCCATCCCAGACACCATGCAGGCGGATCCGTTTTTAAAACCCTAGCCCGTGGGGATTGTTCAGCGCGAACCCGCATATGTCAAAACCGACACCGCGCTTCGGCACACCAATCTGGTTATCTGGCCCCCCACGTATCCGACAAACGATATCCCTGCGGCCAAGGGTCATATGGGTCCAGCATATGTTGGTGGGTCCCGGTGATCCAACCCCGGCCCGAAATTTCGGGGATAATCGCGGCACGCGGTCCGACATTGGTTTCCCCCAAAATTGTTCCGGAAAAGGTTGACCCAATCACGGACCGCGCCGTCAGACGATCGCCCGTTTTGGCCCGGCTTGACATCACCCGCGATGATGTCCCATGCCGAAACGACCAG